>DASWKF010000018.1:0-1531 GCA_036396795.1 Gammaproteobacteria bacterium
CCGTGGTCGGCGCGGGCCGCGATATTGAGCATGCACGCCGAGAACAGGACGACCCAGGCGTAATGCACTTTGTATTTTCCAATGGAGACCACGGATTGGACTCGTCTTTCTCTCGTGTTGGCAGGACGCCGGCGATTATAGAGCCCGGGAGATCGTGATATCGATCTGCCCCACCGGTTGCTCGTTGGCGCGGCGCCGCGACACGCGTTCAGCCAGCGTGGGAACCTGCCGCGGCAGATCGGATACAAGCTCTGGCCGCAATTCCTACGGCCAGCCCCGTTTAAGGCGGATTACGGTGGCGGAATTGCGCTATTCGCTATTCGCGAATAGAATAAGCCCATGATTCTAAAGCCTCAGGACGTTGTGGTATTGCTCAAACTGGTGGCCTTGGGCCCGGAGCCCTGGACCTACCAGCGGCTCGCCGTGGAGCTTTCGATCAGCCAGTCGGAGGCTCACGCGGGGGTGCGTCGCGCGGTCGCGGCGCGCTTGATGAGCGATTCCACCACCGCGAGCGGCCGGCCGATTCTTGCCGCGCTGAAGGAATTCCTCATTCATGGTGTCCGGTATGCCTATCCGCCGGAGCGTGGGGAACTCACCCGCGGGATGCCGACTGGATACGCTGCGCCGCCGCTCAACAAGGTGATCGCTCAGACCGACGAACCGCCGCCGGTATGGCCGTATGCGGAGGGGAAAGTGCGCGGCTACAAATTCGCGCCGTTGTACCCGTCCGTTCCGATGGCGGCGGCGCGCGACCCCAAGCTCTATGAGCTGCTCGCGCTGGTGGACGCAATTCGCGACGGGCGCGCGCGCGAGCGCAATCTGGCGGCCAAAGAACTCGAAACGCGCCTGGCGGCTTCCGGTCGGTAATGGCCGATTCGAACATCGAACTGCTCGCGGGAGTCGCCGAGGCGCTCGGAGAATTGCGAGAGCGGTTCGTCTTCCTGGGCGGTTGCGCTACCGCCTTATTGATTGCATTCGAGGATCGAGGGAAGGGCGATTACCTCGAGAGCCACGACTTGGAGGATGTGCTTTCCGTCGTGGATGGCCGCCCTGAAATCGTGGATGAAATTGCACAGGCCGAGCCTGAGCTTCGCCGATACGTGGGCAAGGTCTTCGCGGGACTTGTTGCCGACGAGGGATTCCTCAACGCTCTCCCCGGCCTTATCATCGAGGGCAGTCCCGCAGCGCGCGCGCCGGTCGTGCTCCAGCGGCTGAGAACGATCGCCGCAATGAGCTAACGGGCGAATGAGACGAGCATGAATGACCACGAACGCTACATGTCCATGGCCCTCGGCGCCGCGCGCGAGGCGGGAAACAAGGGAAACCGGCCGATTGCGTCCATCATCGCGCGCGACGGGGAGATCCTCGGCACGGGCCGCAACACGATGTTCAGCGACTTCGACCCCAGCGCGCACGCTGAAGTCGCGGCGGTGCGCGATGCCTGCCGGCGCCTCAGGACGCTGGATCTCTCCGGCGCGACGCTCTATTCGACGCTCGAGCCGTGCCCGATGTGCTTCTGGGCCATGCAGGA
>DASWKF010000019.1:0-45421 GCA_036396795.1 Gammaproteobacteria bacterium
TTCGAGCACCAATAGCCCCGCCTTCACGCCCTCCCTGCCGATGAGCGGCATTGAAGAGCGGCGTGCCAGATTCGAGGAAGAGGGGCGCAGGCGTGTTGCGGCGGGCAAAAAAAGCCGCCGGCGCAGGAGCGCCAGCGGCGGTTATTCAGTCCAGGATGTATCTTACTTTTGCTGAGTCTGCTCGAACATGCGGTCGACGCGCTCATTGGTGGCGTCACAGCAAGCTTGTGCGGCGTTGGCGGCTGATAGTGCCTGATTGGCCGTGCTCTGCGCTCCGGAGGCCATTTGTCGAGCCTCACTGGCTTGGCGTTGAGCGTCAGCTGCAGCGCTTTGTGCGCTTTCGGCGATACCTCGAACCGCATCGAGGTCTTCCTGGGTGACTTGCGCTGCGCATCCGACCGTTAGCGCGAGAACGGCACAAAGTGCGCCTAGCTGAAGTTTCCTGGTCATTGAGTTTCCCCTGACTGAAGTGACAAAACCTCGGCAATTATTTCCTAAAGCGAAGCACACTGCAATTGAGAAGCTTGCTTATCGGTTTTTCCTCGCCGGTTTTTCGCTACTGGAAGGTCGCAAAGCAAGTATCGCGACGATAGTCGTCGCAAACTGGCGACAAGATGTCGGATACGACTCGGCTCGACGGTCGTCACGCCACGCGCCGATGAATCAGTGCTTGATCTCGACGGGGGACTGTATATAGTATCAGTAGCTGTCTATGTATACAGGTTTTCCGGCCATGCGCGATTTAACACCGAGACAAAAGCAAATTTTAATGTTGATTCAGAGGGTTATAAGAGAAACCGGGATGCCGCCGACGCGCGCGGAGATCGCCAGGGAAATAGGCTTTCGTTCCATTAACGCCGCCGAGGAGCATTTACGGGCCTTGGAGCGCAAAGGCGTCATCCAGTTACTGCCGGGCACCTCGCGCGGCATTCAGCTCAAGGATGCTTTGCGGGAGCAGCTGGGGCTGCCTTTGGTCGGCAGAGTAGCGGCGGGTCATCCGATCCTTGCGGAAGAACATATCGAGGGCCACTACCGGATCGATCCGAAATTGTTTGCTTCGGCACCACATTTTCTACTTCGCGTGCAGGGCATGAGCATGCGGGATGCGGGCATCCTCGATGGAGATCTGGTGGCGGTGCACCGCTCGACGGAGGTCAGAAACCGACAGATCGTCGTCGCCCGTTTGGAAGACGAGGTCACCGTCAAGCGTTACCGGCAAGAAGGGCACAAAGTTTGGTTATTGCCCGACAATCCCGAGTTTTCTCCGATCCAGGTCGATCTGCGCGAGCAGACGCTGACCATAGAAGGGGTGGTTGTCGGTGTCGTGCGAGATGCCATGTAGACGGGAAACGATAACGCATCGTCGCTGGCGGCTGCCGTGGATATAAAAACACTCATAGAGCATCCCCATGTTTGGCAAGGGCTCCGCACGCACTCTACGGGTGCCGTGTATGCGACCGGTTTCAAAGAGCTCGACGCGCATTTGCCCGGAGGCGGTTGGCCCGCGGCGGCTCTGACCGAAATCATATTGGAAGATCATGGTATCGGGGAGCTCAGTCTTTTGATGCCCGCCATGGCGAGGCTATGCCGGCGTGATGTCGGCAAGCACGCCTGCGGCTGGATATTCTGGGTGTCGCCGCCCTTCATTCCCTATGCTCCGGCCTTGAGTAAGCACGGCATCGATTTGAATCGGGTGTTATTGGTGCACGCAGCCGCGACTCAATACGGAAGCCTTTGGGCCGTGGAGCAGGCTTTACGTGCGGGATCTTGCGTCGCCGTGTTGGCGTGGGCGCAGTTCGCCGGTCAGACGGCATTACGGCGCTTGCAATTGGCCGCCGAGCGCGCGCGCTGTTGGACCGTGCTTTTCCGTTCCGGCACGGCTTTGCGGCAGAGATCACCCGCGGCGCTCAGGCTGAGGCTCCGCAAGCTCGGAGAAGTAACCCGGGTCGAGATATTGAAATGCCGTGGCGGACGCCCCGGAGTCGTGCAGATCCGTCACGATGATGCAGGGAATCCCGAGTGCTCTTAGAACTTATTCCCTCATGTCACGCGCGCTCGAGACACTGGCTCTTTTTACCGGAGACCCCTCCCAACCGCGGCGCGACGTCTCATTTCGTGACGCGCCTTCGAATCATTTATGGCTCGCGGCTTATTTCCCGAAATTGGCCTTGGAATCTTTGGCGGGCATATCCGCCGACGAGGCGGAGCGCGGCAAATTGCAGTCCTTGGCCCGGCATGCGGAGCGCTTTACGCCCATCGTTAGCCTGGAGCCTCCGTCCGCGCTCCTCATGGAGGTTGGCGGAAGCCTCAAGTTGTTCGACGGGATCGATGCCATAAAGGATTTGTTGGCCGCTGGATTACGGCAACGGCAGGTTACGGCTCATTTATGCGCCGCACCTACGGCGTTGGCCGCGCTTTGGCTGGCGCGTAGTAAAGAGAACGATGTCCTTTCCCGACAGGAGCTGGCCGGACGTTTGGGACGTTTGCCGGTCGAGGCTACCGAATGGCCGCGGAAAGTTCTGATGCTGCTTGAGAGCATGGGTGTGCGCACTCTTGGAGAGTGCATGAGATTGCCCCGCGATGGGTTTGCGCGCCGCATTGGCCGCGAGTATCTGAATGAGATCGATAAATCACTCGGCGATCATGATCCACGGCTTGAATTCAGGCCTCCTCTGGAGCTCGACGCCAGCTTTGAATTTGCCAATGAGGTCACCGATACGGCCGCGCTCGAGAGCCCGGGTAAGCGCCTCATCGAGAATCTCGTCGTTAGCTTGCGAAAACATCAGGCTCAAACGCAGAGTCTCGAGTGTGTTTTTCGTCATTCTGACCGCTCGATCACGATAGAGCGCATGAATCTCGCGGAGCCCACTCGGGACGAGGATCGATTTGTAAGGCTTTTCATGGATCGATTGGAGCAAATGCGAGTGCACGCCCCCGTCGTTGCGTTGAGCATCAAAACGGGGCTCGTCGAGCCCGCTCATGTCAGTCATGGAGCGTTATTCGAAGGCTCGAGCGAGCATGACCCGAGATCGGCGGGGAGTAGCTTGATAGAACGGCTGCAGGCGCGTTTCGGCATGAAGAATCTCTATGGCATGGATCTCGTCGATGAGCATAGGCCGGAGGCGGCCTGGAGCCGATCGAGGCATTTGCGTCACGAGCGACACGGTCTTTTGGCGATCGGCCAGGCACGGCGACGGCCTTTGTGGATATTGCCGGCACCGCGGCCTTTATCGAGCACCGTCGATGGCTTGCCTTGCTATAAAAGCCGGCGGCCTCTGCGGCTCGAATGCGGCCCGGAGCGCATAGAAAGCGGTTGGTGGGACGATGGCGGAATTGAGAGGGACTATCACATTGCTTTGAGCGACCACGATGAAAGGTTGTGGGTTTTTCGTGACCGGTCGTCGATGAACCGCGGCTGGTATTTGCACGGATTTTTTGCTTAGCGTGGCTCATGAGCGATTTAAATAATGTGTGTTATGCGGAGCTGCACTGTCTCAGCAATTTCACGTTTCTTCGTGGTGCCTCCCACCCGGAAGAGCAAGTGGAGCAGGCTGCCCGTCTAGGCTATTCAGCGCTTGCGTTGACCGACGAATGCTCTTTGGCCGGTGTCGTGCGCGGCCATGTCGCCGCCAAAGGCTTGCCGCTCAAATACATCGTCGGCGCGGAATTCAGACTTGCGGAAGGTATCGACGTCGTGGTGCTGGCATCGAGCCGCGAGGCCTACGGCGCGCTTTCGGCATTGATCAGTCACGCTCGCCGGGCGGCCCCGAAGGGCGGCTATCGTCTCGACAAGGATGATTTCGGCAGGTATCTCGAAGGATCGGAAAATCTCCTCTTATGGCTTCCGGGAGAGCAACCCGAATGCGCCCAAGGCGCTTGGCTCAAGGAAGTCTTTCCGGAGCGTGTCTGGCTGGCGGCGGAACTTCTCAAGAGCGGCCTCGATCACTGTTTGCTCGAGCGCTGGACCGAGTCGGCGCGTCGGCTCGGTGTTCCGATGGTGGCAAGCGGCAACGTGCACATGCATTGCCGCGATCGCCGCAAGCTTCAAGATGCATTGACGGCCATCAGGCTCAAGATGCCATTGGAGCGGGTCGGATTCGGCTTATACGCGAATGGCGAACGTTTTCTCAGACCCCTGGAAGAGCTCGCCCGGATTTATCCATCCGATCTTCTCAGAGAAACCCTGGCCATCGCCGAGCGCATCGATTTTTCGCTCGACGAGCTCCGCTACGAGTATCCCCACGAGCTCGTACCGGCCGGCGAGACGCCCGCGAGCTGGTTGCGGGCGCTGGTCGTCGAGGGTAAACGCTGGCGATGGCCGCAGGGGGTGCCGCCGCGAATGGAGGAGCTCGTATCTCACGAGCTCGAGCTGATCTCGGAGCTCAAGTACGAGCCCTATTTCTTAACGGTTCACGATATCGTTCGATTTGCCCGCAGCCGCGGCATCCTGTGTCAGGGGCGCGGCTCGGCGGCAAATTCCGTCGTTTGTTATTGCTTAGGCGTTACCGAGGTGGATCCGATCCGCGTAGAGACGCTCGTGGAGAGGTTCATCTCCAGGGAGCGGAACGAGCCGCCCGACATCGATGTGGATTTCGAGCACGATCGGCGTGAGGAGGTCATTCAATATATATACCGTAAGTACTCGCGCGAGCGTGCCGCCTTGGCCGCAACGGTCATCCGCTACAGAGCCCGCAGCGCCATACGGGACTTGGGCAAGGCTCTGAGTATCGATGAAGCCCGAACCGATGCGTTGGCGCGGTCGATACAGTGGTGGGATAGCCGCAAGGTAGAGCGGAGCAGAGCCAGGGAAGCCGGTCTCGACCCCGAGAATTCCAAGGTCTTTAAATTGCTGGAATTGGCGAGGGAGCTGGCTGGATTTCCGCGGCATCTTTCTCAGCATGTGGGCGGCTTCGTCATTTCTCAGGGCCCTTTGACACGGCTCGTGCCCATAGAGAACACCGCGATGCCGGAGCGCAGCATCATCCAATGGGACAAGGATGATCTGGAAGCACTCGGCTTATTGAAAGTGGATGTGCTCGCGCTGGGCATGTTGAGCGTGCTGCGCCGCAGCTTTGATCTCATGAGAAGCTTTTATGGTGGTGAGCTCGATATGTCGAGCGTGCCCGCCGAGGATGCCGCCGTTTACGACATGATTTGCAAGGCGGATACCATGGGTGTCTTCCAAATTGAATCGCGGGCTCAAATGGCGATGCTGCCGCGGCTTAAGCCCCGATGCTATTACGATCTCGTGATCGAAGTTTCCATCGTGCGTCCCGGGCCCATTCAAGGCGACATGGTCCATCCGTATCTCAGGCGGCGGTGCGGCGAGGAAGACGTGAGTTATCCGAGCACGGAAGTGAAGCAGGTTCTGGAACGCACGCTGGGCGTGCCCATTTTCCAGGAGCAGGTCATGAGACTCGTTGTCGTTGCCGCCGGATTTACTCCGGGCGAAGCCGATCAGTTACGCCGGGCAATGGCGGCCTGGCGTCGCCGCGGCAGCCTCGAATCCTTTGAGCAACGATTGATGCAGGGCATGTCGGAACGTGGATATTCGGGTGATTTCGCTCAACGTATTTTCAATCAGATCAAAGGATTCGGCGAATACGGATTCCCGGAATCGCATGCAGCGAGCTTTGCTTTATTGGTATATGTCTCGGCGTGGCTCAAGTGCCACGAGCCGGCGGTTTTCTGCTGTGCGTTGCTGAACAGCCAGCCCATGGGGTTTTATCGCCCCGCCCAGCTCATACGTTCAGCGCGCGAGCATGGAGTCGAGGTTAGGGCCGTCGATGTCAATCACAGCGACTGGGATTCGACCTTGGAGCGCGGCAAGGAGAGCAGCCCGGCCTTACGCTTGGGTCTGCGTATGATCAAGGATTTGTCCACTGAGGGCGCGAATCGTTTGTTGGCCGCGCGTCGCCAGGCTGCTTTTAGCGATATCCAAAGTATCGCCGAACGAGCCGCGCTCGGTAAAAAGGATCTCAACGCGCTGGCGGTCAGCGGTGCGCTCAAATCGTTGGCGAGGCATAGACACGATGCCGTTTGGGGCGTCGCCGGCGTGCAGCAGCCGACGGCTCTTTTTCGGCAGATGCGCGTCGCAGAGGGGATACCGATGCTGCGTGCGCCGACGGAGCGTCAAGATATGACGGCTGATTACCGTCATTTGGGGATGACGCTGGGACGCCATCCGCTGGCCTTGTTGAGGACGCGCCTCGATGCCATGGGGATCATGAGTCTGAGTGAGGTCGCCGCCGCCGTTCCGGGCGAGCGGGTTCGGGCCGCAGGCTTGGTCATCACGCGTCAGCGTCCGTCGAGCGCCGCGGGCGTCATTTTCATCACTATCGAGGACGAGACCGGCTATCTCAACCTGATCGTCTGGGAAAATGTGGCCGAGCGCCAGCGGTATGCGCTGCTGGGCGCCCGCTTGCTAGGCGTCAGCGGCCGGGTGCAGAAGGAGGGAGAAGTGCTCCACGTGATCGCCGAGCGGCTTTTCGACCACAGTAGCTTGATCGGTATGCTGGAAGCCCGCTCTCGGGATTTTCATTAGGCGGTACGGTCGGAGGTCCTGCAAGAATCAAACCTTGTAGTCGTCGAAGTCTTCGAGATCCCGTTTCGATCGCCGGTTCTCCATGAGATCTTCCAAACGATGCCTCGCACCATGGCCGCCAAGACGACCTCCACACCCCGACTCGGACTCGAGCTCGTGAATCAACTCCTCGATATTGATCTCGACTGACGGATCTCCGACGTTATCGGTCGCGCCGTCATCGGTCGCTTCCGCTTCCGCTTCCTCTTCTTCTACCTCGTCGTCTTCATCAGCGATGTCGGTTTCTTCGACTGCCATGAGCCCCCTCCGGGCATTTCGAGCCAGACCGCTTCAAGGAACTAGAGTCCGTGCCGCCAAGTCAATTTCGCGCAGTTATAAACCGAAGGAGAAACCTTGGCAATACCCTTCTGGAGCAGTTTGTGAAACACGACACAGACCTCGGAAACATCCGGAGTATCGCGGACCCAGAGCGGTAGCAGCGACCAATGCTACGCAGCACGATCACGCGATGAGCTGATTGAGCTGAAATATCGGCAACAAAATCGCCATGACGATTGCGAGGACGATCAGGCCCATGAAGATGATCAGCGCGGGCTCGAGGATCGAGAGCATCGTGCTCAAGAGGCTGTCCATCTCGTTTTCCTGATGGCTGGCTGCTCGCTCGAGCATTGAATCGAGTTTTCCGGAGGATTCGCCGCTGGAAATCAGGTGGATGCTCATCGGCGGGAATAGCTTGGAATGGGCGAGCGCGGTGCCGATTGCGCCGCCCTCGCGCACGCGAACCGTGGCTGCCTCGACGGCATCGCGCATCGGCAGATTCGTCACCACCGTGCCGCTGATGCTCAACGCCTCCAGCACGGGAACACCGCTGGAGCTCAGAATGCTCAACGTTCTCGTGAAGCGAGCCGTGTTCAGGCCCCGGGTCACGCGGCCGATCACGGGGACGCGAAGCAGCCAGCGGTGGAGCTTGCGCCTGGGTCCCGCGTTGCCGAAGTATCTGTTGAGGCCGAAGGCGATCAGCGACACGGCGACCAAGACCGCCAGCCACCAGGTCTGCAGCGCGGTCGACAATGCGATCAGACCGCGTGTGAGCAAGGGCAATTCCTGGCCGGTGGTTTCGAACACCCCGACGACCTTGGGCACGACGTAGACCAGCATGAGCGTGATGATTGCGAGCGCGAGAGTCGTCAGCACGATGGGGTAGATCAGCGCATGACCGACTTTCTGCCGTAACGAATGGCGCGCCTCGGTATAGTCCGCGAGCCTCTCCAGGACCGTATCCAGCCGCCCGGCCTGCTCTCCGGCCGCCACGGTCGCTCGATAGACGATAGGAAAGGCCTGTGGGAACTCTTCGAGACCGGCGGCGAGAGTATGCCCTTCGAGCACTTTCGCCCTCACGCCGAGCAGAATGCTCTTGATGCGCGCCTTCTCGCTCTGCTCGCTGACAGCCTGGAGCGCTTCCTCCAGCGGCAGGCCGGCGCGCGCCAAGGTCGCGAGCTGCCGCGTCAGCAACGCCAGATCGAGAGCCGACAGGCCGCGTCTCACGGAGATGCGCCGCCGGGTGGTCGATCGTTTACCCTCGACCTCGGTCACTTCGAGCGGAATCAGCGCCCGTTCGCGCAAAAGGCTTCGCACCTGCCGCGGCGTGTCGCCCTCGAGGACGCCGCTGCGCTCCTTGCCGAGCTCGTCAACGGCGACGTATTGGTATGCGCCCATCAGTCGCCCCGCGTGACCCGAAGTACCTCCTCCAAGGTGGTCGTGCCGTCCAGCACCCTGCGCATCCCGTCGTCACGGATCCCGGGTCCGCGTTTGCGCGCGTAGGCTTCCAGCGCATGCTCGCCGGCGCCATCATGGATCATCGTCCGCATCGGCTCATCGATCGTCACGAGCTCATAGATGCCGGTGCGTCCCTGGTAGCCGCGTTCGTCGTCAGCGGCGCGAAACAGCTGCGGTGGCGCGCCGGGATCGACGCCCAGCAGCTTGCATTCGTAGTCGCTGGCCACATAGCCGACCCGTGTCTCCTTATTGAGCACTCTGACGAGCCGCTGCGCGAGGACGCCGATCAGGCTCGATGACAATAAAAACGGCTCGACGCCCATGTCGCGAAGCCGCGTCACCGCGCCGACGGCCGTATTCGTGTGCAGCGTCGACAGCACGAGATGGCCGGTCAGGCTCGCTTGCACGGCGATCTCGGCTGTCTCGAGGTCTCTGATCTCGCCCACCATGACGACGTCGGGGTCCTGACGCAGGATCGCCCGCAGGCCTCGCGCGAAAGTCATGTCGACTTTGGTATTGACCTGCGTCTGTCCGACGCCGTCGATGTGATACTCGATCGGATCCTCGACGGTGAGAATATTGCGCGTCAGGTCGTTGATGCGCTCCAGTGAGGCATACAGCGTCGTGGTCTTTCCCGAGCCCGTCGGGCCGGTGACCAGCAGAATACCGTGCGGCCTGTGGATCAGCTCATCGACGATGCGCTGATCCCGTTCGGCCATGCCCAGATGCCTGAGATCGAGGCGCCCGGCCTGCTTGTCGAGCAGCCGCAGCACCACGCGCTCGCCGTGACCGGACGGAATCGTCGATACGCGGACGTCGACGGCCCTGCCCGCGATCCGCAGCGAGATTCGGCCGTCCTGCGGCAAGCGCTTCTCGGCGATATCGAGCTTTGCCATGACCTTGACCCGCGACACGATCAAAGGCGCCACGGCGCGCCGTGACTGCAGAACCTCTTGCAATATGCCGTCGATACGAAAACGAACCGCGAGCCGGTTCTCGTAGGGCTCGATGTGAATGTCCGAGGCATGTTTCTTGACCGCTTCCGTCAAGACCGCGTTGATCAGGCGAATGATCGGGGCCTCGTCGTCGCTCTCGAGCAGATCCGACGGCTCCGGAAGCTGTTGGGCTACCTCGAACAGATTGGTCTCGCCATCCAAGCCCTCCATCATCGTCATCGCGGCGCCGCTCTCGTAGGTGAGCTGCAGCCGCGTGTCGAAGGTCTCGGCGTCGACGCGGGAATACTCGACCGGCGCTCGCACGAAGCGACGAACCTCGGCGAGGCTCAGCGTTGATGCGCCCTCGCGGTAGATCGCCTCGACGCGGCCGTCGTGCTGCGCCTGGATCAGCACGCCGTGACGCTTGGCGAACGCGAACGGCAACCGCCTTGGAGCCGGCGCCACGCCGGCCGAGACCACGGCGACAGGGCCGAGCTCGCCGGGCTTAGCCGCCATCCGGTGCTCCGCCGGCGCCGCTCGGCTCAGGCTCGGCGGCGGGCGGCGGCTCCGAAATCCCGGGCAACAACGGCCGCTCCGCGTCGCGCATGAGTTGTATCGGCTCCTGAGCCTGCTGGAGCTGCAGATCCCGAATGTAGTTGTACTTGGTGTTGGTCTCGAAGCTCGCCTGAATCGTGTCCCGCAGAATCGTCGGCCGAATGAAGACCATCAGATTGGTTTTGATGCGATCCGTCGAGCGGGCCCGAAACAACCAGCCGAGTCCCGGGATCCGGCCGAGAAAAGGCACCCGCTGCTCGCTCTCGGTGAGCTGATCGTCGATGAGACCGCCGAGCACCAATATTTGTCGATCTTGGACGAAGACGGAGGTCGTGATCGTGCGGCTATTGGTAATGAGATCCACGGCCCCCGACGCTCCTGCGCTGATGCTGGATTGCTCCTGCTCGATATCGAGCTTCACGCCGCTGCCTTCGTTGATCTGCGGCGTGATTCTCAATCGCGTACCCACCTCCTCGCGCTGTATGGTCTGGAAGGGATTTACTGAGCCTTGATTGGCGCCGGTGTTGGTAAATTGGCCGGTGAGGAACGGGACTTCCTGGCCGACGCGGATCTCGGCCTCGGCATTGTCGAGCGTTACGATCGTGGGCGTGGCGATAATGTTCGTGGAGGCGTCGCCTTGCAAAGCCGTGAGTAGCGCCGCCCAGCTGGTGCCGGAGTCGCGGATGCGGCCGATTGCAAAGGTGATGCCGTCGGGCAGCTGTGACGGGCTGGCGGTGCCGCTGGCGCCGGCCGTGGCGAGCTGAGCGATGCCGAGGGTGGTCGAGCCGAAATTCGTCAGACCGATGCCGTCGTCGGACTCCGCGCCTTCGAGCGCCCAAGTGATCCCGAGCTCGCCGGCCCGGTCTTCGGAGACCTCGACGATGATCGCGTCCACCTGCACCTGGGCGCGCGGAATATCGAGCCTGTCGATGAGCGCTCTCACGTTTTGCTGTGTGTTGGCCGGCGCATTGATCACCAGGGAATTCGTCCCGGCGTCGGCCCAAATGCTGATAGCGCCGGTCGGGCCCGCAGCGCCTTCGCCGGTCGTCGGGGCAGCGCCGAATTGTGCCTGCAGATTGGTCGCGAGCCCCTCGGCGTCGGCATAGTTCAAATAGCGAACGATCGTGTCGCCGCCGTTCTGCGAGGGCGTGTCGAGGTGCGCCACGAGCGCTCGGTAGCGCAGCCGGTTGTATTCCGATCCACTGATGAGGACGCTGTTGGTGCGCTCGTCGGCCGCGATCTGTGCCGCCGGCGCGCCGCCGGCGGCTGCGGTGGCCTGGTTGAGCGCGGTCAGCATCCGCACGACCTCGGAGGCCGAAGCGTTCTCGAGGCGTATGACCTCGATATCCTCGGTGGCCGCGCGGTCCATTTGCGCGATGATGCCGAGCATGCGGGTCACGTTCGCCGCGCGGTCGGCGATGATCAGCATGTTGGAGGTCTGATGCGCGGCCAGGTGGCCGTACTGCGGAATCAGCGGGCGCAGGATCGGCACCAGCTGCGCGGCGCCGACGTTCCTGAGCACCACGGTTTGGGTGACGATGTCGTCGCCCGTCGCCCCGGGGCCGGCCGTGGGCAGCTGCCGGGCGTTCGCATCCGGGATGATCTTGACGACATCGCCCGAATCGAGCGCGGCGTAGCCGTGCACCTGCAAGGTGGCCAGGAAGGCTTCGTAAAACGCCTCGGGCGTCATCGGCGAGAACGACAACAAGGTGACTTGCGCTCTGACTCTCGGGTCGACGAGGAAATTTCGTCCGGTGACCGCGCCGACCGCCTCGATGATCTGGCGGATGTCGGCCTCGCGATAGTTCGGCATGATCTGCTGGCCTGCCACCTGGGCTCGTGCAGCACCTGCGGCGGCCATGCCCAGCACCAGCGAAGACGCAAGGATCGTTATGACATGGTTGCGCATCGGAAACTCCATCCGCGGCTGCCGGCGGATCCTAGGCCGTAATCTCACTCGCCGACCCTACTGCCGATCCTCGGCGAGTTGTTGAAGGCTGCTCGTGTCGATGACCAGGACCTCGGGTTGGCCGTCTCTAACGACCGTGACGTTGGCCATCGTCGCCTCGCCGAGCGCCTGGAACACCTGCAGACCGCTGCCGGGATCGGTGAGCGGCGTGCCGTTGATATCCGTCACGATGTCGTTCGCCTGCAGGCCGAGAGACTCGAAAGCCGCCTGGTTTTGCGCGGGCGTCACGCGGAATCCGATCATCTGCCCCTGATCGATGAACGGTGCCACTCTGAGCACGTCCGACAGGCGCGAGGCGTTCTCGCTGATGACGTCCCGCAGCGAAGCGCCCTCGTCCGTGGGCTGCGCGACGGGCAGCGGCGCGGCGGCGCGCGGCGAGGTCGCCGAAGGTTCCTTGGGGAGGCGCAGCGTTTCCAGCCGGCCGCCACGATTCAGAATCACGCGGTCCTCGTAAACGGCGTGCAGCAACGCGCCGTTGGTGTTATCGATCGATTCCTTGACGAAGTAAGTCTTTTCGGCCGTGCGGTTGGCGGCGATGATGGCCCAACCGCTCTGATTGTCGTCGCTGGAGACGATCCCGCGGAGCAGCAGGCTCAGCGTCGTGTCCGGCGCGTCGACAGGTGTCTCGGCCAGCAGCGTCGGCTCGCCCGATGCTTCACCGAACAAGTGCGCGTTGACGATGGGGGAGACGTCGAAAGCCGACGCGCTCGCCGCCGCCGCTCCGGAAGGCACCACGATGTCGCCTGCGATCGCTTCGGGCGACGGCCCCGGAACGACGGCCCAGGTGAGCTTGGCGAGCTGATAGGCGATCCCGACCAGGAGCACGGCGCTGGCGCCTCCGGGCAGGTAGCGGTTGCCGTCGCTCACCCATCGGCTGAGCGGTCGCTCCTTCCATTGGAGAATTCGTGTCGCGAGGTCCATCGTCCAGTCTAGAGCCCCGGGCCTGGCCAGCTTGCCTAGCCGCTCATCATAGGGAGGCGGGGCGGCTCGGACAAGGGACAACATAAGCGTGTCACGGAGATTTAACCCGCCTCGCAGCGCCCCCGGCCGAAACCGCGCCCACGCGCCCGTGACGGGGTGACTTTACTCGCCCGGCAGGCCCGATATCATGCTTATATGCCGGACGATCCTTATGATCGCGGAGAGGACCGTAGCCACGGCGTGGCGGTCGAAGAGGCCAAGCCGCGCCTCAAGGTTCCGCCGCTGTATAAAGTCGTGTTGCTCAACGACGACTTTACGCCGATGGAGTTCGTCGTTCAGGTGTTGCAAAGTATATTTGGGATGGACAGGCAGACGGCAACCCGCATCATGCTGGAGGTGCACACCAAAGGAAAAGGCGTTTGCGGCGTGTACACGTACGAGATTGCCGAGACTAAGGTCGCACAAGTCTCGGGCCTTGCTGAGCAGCATCAGCATCCTTTGCTGTGCACCATGGAAGAAACCTGATGTTATCCGGAGATTTGGAATACTGTCTGAATGAGGCTTTCCAGCGCGCGCGGGATGCTCAGCACGAGTTCATCACCGTCGAGCATCTATTGCTCGCGCTGCTCGATACGCCTCAGGTGCTGGACATACTCAAAGCCTGCGGCTTAGAGGTCGGAAGGCTTCGACGCGAGCTTACGGAATTCATCAGCAAGTCGACGCCGCGACTGAACGCAGCCGCCGACGAGGCCGACGTGCAGCCGACGCTGGGATTTCAGCGCGTGCTGCAACGCGCCGTCTTTCACGTTCAATCCAGCGGCAGAAAAGAAGTTACGCCGGCGAACGTCCTGGTTGCGATCTTCAGCGAGAAGCAGTCTCAGGCCGTCTATCTGCTCGAGCTTCAGGACGTCACCCGCCTCGATGTCGTGAATTTCATTTCTCACGGCGTATCCAAGATCCACGGCGGTCGCTTGAGCGAGCGAGACGCGACCGCCGGCATCGACGATGGCCGGGAAAGCCCCGAGCCCAGCGCTCTGGAGCGGTTCACGAGCAACTTGAATGCGTTGGCGCGCGAAGGGCGTATCGATCCGCTGATCGGGCGCGAGCTCGAAATCGAGCGAACGATCCAGATTCTCTGCCGGCGGCGCAAGAACAACCCGCTGTTCGTCGGTGAAGCCGGGGTCGGCAAGACCGCTTTGGCGGAAGGTCTGGCGCGGCGCATCGTCGAGGGCCAGGTTCCGGAGATCCTCAAGGACGGCACGATCTACGCCTTGGACATGGGATCTCTGATCGCGGGCACCAAATACCGCGGTGATTTCGAGAAGCGCCTCAAAGGCGTGGTCGCGGAGCTGAAGAAGAAACCCGGCGCTATCTTGTTCATCGACGAGATCCATACCGTGATCGGAGCGGGGGCGGCTTCGGGCGGCGTGATGGATGCCTCCAATCTGATCAAGCCGGTGTTGGCGAACGGCGAGCTGCGCTGCATTGGTTCGACGACGTATACCGAATACCGAGGAATCTTCGAGAAGGACCACGCGCTGGCGCGGCGCTTCCAAAAGATCGATATCATCGAGCCGACGATCGACGAGACGGTGGCGATTCTCAGGGGGCTGAAGAGCCGCTTCGAGGAACACCACAACGTCGTCTACGAGGACGACGCGCTCAAGGCCGCCGCCGAGCTGTCGAGCAAGCACATCAACGACCGCTATCTGCCGGACAAAGCGATCGACGTCATCGATGAAGCCGGAGCCTATCAGCGCCTGCAACCGCCCGCCCGGCGCCGGGCAACCGTCGACGTCGAGTTGATCCAGAACATCGTCGCCAAGATGGCCCGCATCCCCGCGAAGACGGTGTCCGCGTCGGATCGCGACGTTCTGCGGTCCTTGGAGCGAGATCTCAAGCTGGTCATCTTCGGGCAGGACAAGGCGATAGCGGCCCTCGCCTCATCCATCAAGATGGCCCGATCCGGTCTCGGCGACGAGCGCAGGCCGATCGGCTCGTTCCTGTTCGCCGGGCCGACCGGCGTCGGCAAGACGGAAGTATCGCGCCAACTCGCGATGACCTTGGGCGTGGAGCTCATCCGCTTCGATATGTCGGAGTACATGGAGCGGCACACGGTGTCGCGTCTGATCGGGGCGCCGCCGGGATACGTAGGTTTCGATCAAGGCGGCTTGTTGACCGAGGCCGTTACCAAGAATCCCCATTGCGTGGTGTTACTCGACGAGATCGAGAAGGCTCATCCGGAGGTCTTCAACTTGCTGTTGCAAGTCATGGATCACGGAGTCCTGACGGACAACAACGGCCGCAAGGCGGATTTCCGCAACGTCACATTAATAATGACGACCAACGCCGGAGCCCAGGAAATGAGCCGCGCGTCGGTCGGCTTTACGCTCCAGGATCACAGCAGCGACGCGATGGAAGTCATCAAGCGGCTGTTTTCGCCCGAGTTTCGCAATCGTCTCGATGCAATCATTCAGTTCGACGCTCTGGACGAGCTCTCGATCGCGCGGGTCGTGGACAAGCTCATCGTCGAGCTCGAAGCGCAGCTCGAGAAGAACGACGTCACGATCGAGCTCGAGCCCGCGGCCAGGACCTGGATCGCGACCGCCGGCTACGATAGGAAGATGGGGGCCCGCCCCATGGCCAGGATCATTCAGGAGCACATCAAACGTCCGCTGGCCGAGGAGCTCTTGTTCGGTAAGCTCGTTGACGGCGGTCATGTGCGGGTTGGGTTGAATCAGGCGTCTGACGGCCTGGTCCTGATACCCGAGCCGGTGAAGCCCGCCCTCGAGCAGCTTCCGGAAGCCTGAGATCGATCGCCGTCGGCCGCGAACGCATCAACGCGCTCGATAAATGATGCGGCCCTTCGTCAGATCGTAGGGCGTGAGCTCGATAGTGACCTGATCACCCTTGAGGATGCGAATGTAGTTTTTCCGCATCTTCCCGGATATGTGCGCCGTAACGATATGGCCGTTCTCAAGCTCGACGCGGAAGGTCGTGTTCGGTAGCGTTTCTACCACGACGCCCTCCATCTGTATCGCTTCTTCTTTGGCCATGTTCACATTAGAATCCTGGGGGCGCGGGATTGTTGCATATCCTGTCGCGGTACCGCAACGCCGCGCCTCATTTGTCTGCGCCGCCGGCGGATTCGCGGGTGCCGCGCCGGTGCCGGTATCGCTCGAAGTCATCGCGCCAGGAGCCGGGTGCTCGGCGCGGCTCGCAGAGTGCGGTGAGCTCGGCCAGAAAATCATCACGAGGCATCATTTTGGCTCCCAGGCTTTTCAAGTGGCCGGACCAGACTTGGCAGTCGATGAGCTCGTAGCTTCGAGTCTGCAAGTATTCCACGGCATCGACAAATGCGAGCTTTGACGAATCCGTGAATTTCGAGAACATCGACTCGCCGAAAAACACCGAGCCGATCGCGAGCCCGTAGAGGCCGCCGACGAGATCGTCATCGCGCCAGGCTTCGAACGAATGCGCCCAGCCCAGTGCGTGCATCTCGCGATATGCACTGCACATCTGGGGGGTGATCCAGGTGGCGTTGGCGTGGCGTCGCGGCGCCGCGCAACTTCGAATGACGGCATCGAACGCGCAGTCGGCCGTGACTCGGAGCCGGGAGCGGCGGCGCGAGCGTCGCAGCCGCCTGGAGACATGCAAATCTTCCGGCCGCAGAATCGCGCGGGGATTCGGCGACCACCACAGTATCGGCTGGCCCTCTTCATACCAGGGGAAGATCCCTTTTGGATAGGCGCTGAGGAGCCAGTCGCTGCTCAGGCTTCCGCCGACCGCGAGCAGGCCGTTCGGCTCGCTGAGCGCCTCGCGAGCCGGCGGAAACGCGTCGGGCCCCTCGGCGGCCGAGAGCCAGACAGGCCTGGAAGCCCCCTGCATTGCCTTATGCGCCGGCCGCGCGGTACGGAAGATGCGCCGCCAGCTCTTCCATGTAGGCGTCGACATGGCGCTGCTCCCGCAGCAGCAAGTCCGCCAGCGCCCCGTTGAAGCGTGGATTCGACAGCCAGTGGCTCGACCAGGTCGCCGTAGGCACGAATCCGCGGCTGATCTTGTGCTCCCCCTGCGTGCCCGGCTCGAAGCGCGAGAGCCCTTCGCGTATGCAGTAGTCGATGCCCTGGTAGTAGCAAGCCTCGAAATGCAGGCTGTGAAAATCCACGAGGCTGCCCCAATAGCGGCCGTAGAGACAATCGGGGCCGCGAAAGCAAATCGCGGCCGCGATGGGATCGGCATTGAAGCTGGCCATGATGACGAGGACGTTCTCCGGCATCGTGGCCGAGATTTCGGCGAAGAATTCCCGATTGAGATACGGTAGCCGGCCGCGCCGCAGGAACGTGCGGCTGTAGAAGTCGAACGCCGCATCCCAGTCGCTATCGCTGAGCGCATCGCCGCGTAAGTGCTCGAAGCGAATGCCCGCTTCTCCTATGCGGCGGCGTTCCCGGCGTGCCTTTTTGCGTTTCGCGGACGTGAAGCCCGCCAGAAAGTCGTCGAAATCGCCGTAAGCGTCGTTTCGCCAGTGAAACTGATAGCCTTTTCGCGACAGCAATCCGTGCTCCGTGAGAAACGCATGCTGCTCGTCGGCGGGAAACAGGATGTGCAGCGAGGACGCTTCGATGCGTTCTCCGAGATTCCTGGCGCCTTCCATGAGCGCGGACGCAACGGCAGAGAACGGCTCATCGCAGGCGACCAGCAGACGGGGGCCTGCGGCGGGCGTGAACGGGACGGCGCTGACGAGCTTCGGGTAATAGGAGAGACCGGCTTGATCGTAGGCCTGGGCCCATCCCCAATCGAACACGAACTCGCCGCGCGAATCGTGCTTGATATAAAGGGGTAGGGCGCCGATCATCTGATTCGCCTCGTTGAACGCGAGGACGTGTTGCGGCTCCCAGGCGGTGCCGGCGCCGACGCAGCCCGAGCTTTCGAGCGCCGCGAGGAACTCGTGGCGGACCAGCGGCGCGTCGCCGGCGAGTCGGTTCCACGCGGCGGCATCGACATCCCGGAGATTCGACGCGTAACTCAGTCGCACTTGGTTTTATGATCTGCTCAGTTGGGTCGACTACAGCATAGCGCGGCCACCTCGGGCAGGCACATGCCGGAGGCGGAGTACGGGGGCGCTGGCCGCCTCCGCCACGCGGTTTTTGATCCGCGCTTGGTATTTGTATAATCAGGATCTTAACGTGACTTTCTGGCAGCGCTTGAACAGATCCAAGTCCACAACGGCTACGCCACCGTTCATAGTCCCAAGGATTCGGGGTCTCAAAGAGTCTGCATTGTGGTTGTCCGGGGGCCTGGCCGTGATCCTGTTCGTCGCGCTGGCCAGCTACGACCCCTCGGATCCGGCGTTCAGCGTCGCCGGCGGCAGCCGAGACCTCGCCAACCGCATGGGTCCGGCGGGAGCATGGTTCGCGGACATCGCGTACCTGTTGTTCGGTCGGCCCGCTTACCTTTTCCCGTTGCTGGTGCTGCTCGCGGGCGTGCTCTATTTCCGCGGCCGAGAGACGTTGGCGCCGGCGAGCCGCCGGACTGTGCTATGGCGTAGCGGCGGTTTCGTGCTGATCCTGCTCACGAGCTGCGGCCTTGCAACGCTGCATTTCGCCGCGCCGGAGCTGCGCGAAACGGCGGGCGGTGTGGTCGGCCGGCTGGTCGGCGACGGCTTGGCCGTCGTGCTGAGCCGCTTGGGCGCCACGGTTTTCCTGCTGGTGCTCTGGTTGGCGGCCGTGTCTTTGGCGACCGGGATATCCTGGCTATCGGTCATGGATCGCGTGGGCCGCGCGGTTCTCTTGGCGGTCGCGGTCGTCGAGCTCGCGGTCGCACGGGTTTCCGTGTGGATCGAAGGCCGCCGCGCCCGGCGGGAGCGCCAGGAGCTCGTGTCCAAGAGCCGCTCGAAGTCGAAGGAGGAACCGCCGCGAATCGAGCCGTTCTTCGAGGCGGTGGAGTCGAGCTCGCGATTCGAGCGTGAGCGCCAGGTACCGCTGTTCGAGCCGCCTAAGTCGTCCGAGTTACCGGCGCTGGCGCTGCTCGACGATCCGCCGCCGCGCGAAGGCGGCTACTCGCAGGAAGCGCTCGAGGCGATGTCGCGGCTGGTGGAGCTCAAGCTCGCGGATTTCGGGGTCGAAGTCGAGGTCGTCGCCGTGCATCCGGGTCCGGTGGTCACGCGGTTCGAGCTCAAGCCCGCCGCGGGCGTCAAGGTCAGCCAAATCAGCAATCTCGCGAAGGATCTGGCGCGCTCGCTGTCGACCGTCAGCGTTCGCGTCGTGGAGGTGATACCCGGCAAGCCCTATGTCGGTCTGGAGATACCGAACGAGGTTCGAGAGCTGGTCGCGCTCGGAGAGATCGTCAAGTCGCGCGTCTACGACGATATGGCGTCTCCATTGACGCTCGCGCTTGGAAAGGACATTGCCGGGCACGCCGTCGTGGCCGATCTCGCCAAGATGCCGCACTTGATGATCGCAGGGACGACGGGTTCGGGGAAATCCGTCGCCATCAATGCGATGGTTTTGAGTTTGCTCTACAAGGCGACGCCCGAGCATGTGCGCCTGATCATGATCGACCCCAAGATGCTCGAGCTTTCCGTCTACGAGGGAATCCCGCATCTGCTGGCCCCGGTCGTCACCAACATGAAGGAGGCGGCGAACGCTTTGCGCTGGTGCGTCGCGGAGATGGAACGGCGGTATT
Source organism: Gammaproteobacteria bacterium (assembly GCA_036396795.1). Taxonomy (GTDB): domain Bacteria; phylum Pseudomonadota; class Gammaproteobacteria; order Steroidobacterales; family Rariloculaceae; genus JAHEEM01. Next base: position 19,382 of record DASWKF010000019.1, read on the forward strand.
CGCTCATGGCCGCATTGGGGGTTCGGCATCTGTCGACCTACAACCGCAAAGTGATCGAAGCCATCGAAAGAGGCTCGCCGTTGCCGGACCCCAGCTTCGAGGGTTCGCCGGACGAAGGGGAGGCGCCGGCGTTGCAGCCCTTGCCGTATATCGTGGTCATCATCGACGAGCTGGCCGACATGATGATGATGGTCGGGAAGAAGGTCGAGGAGCTGATTGCGCGGCTGGCGCAAAAGGCCCGTGCTTCGGGCATCCATATGATCATCGCCACGCAGCGGCCCTCCGTCGACGTGATCACGGGCCTCATCAAAGCGAACATTCCCTGCCGCATCGCGTTTCAAGTATCCGCCAAAGTGGACTCGCGCACGATTCTCGATCAGATGGGCGCGGAGCAGCTGCTCGGACACGGCGATATGCTGTTCTTGCCGCCGGGCACGTCGACGCCGACACGCGTCCATGGAGCTTTCGTTTCCGACAACGAGGTGCATGCGGTCGTCAAGAATCTTCGCGGCGCCGGGTCGCCGAAGTTCATCGAGGAGATCTTGTCCGGTCCCAGCGGGGATTTCTCCGCGGGCGTCATCATGACGGGCGGGGAATTGGACGCAGAACAAGATCCCCTTTACGATGAGGCCGTCCGGATCGTGACGGAAAGCCGCAAAGCGTCGATATCCAACATTCAGCGCCGCCTCAAGGTCGGGTATAACCGCGCGGCAAGAATGGTGGAGACCATGGAGGAGGCTGGCATCGTTGGTAGCTTGCAAACGAATGGATTCAGAGAGGTTCTTGCTCCTCCTCCGCCCAGCGATTGAGAATTGTTTTTTGGCGCTGCTGTTATGCGGACCGATGCTCACCTCGGGCGGCACCGCGGCGCAAGCGCTCGAGCCCGCCGTGCCGGCGGCCGGCGCCGACCACCTGCGGAGATTCCTCGATGAGACCCTCACCTTTCAAGCCACGTTCGAGCAACAGCTCTTAGGCCCCGGTCGCGAAGTCATCGAGCGCGCGACGGGCACCTTATCCCTCAAGCGCCCCAACCGCTTCCTGTGGAGCTACGACGCGCCGGTCGAGCAGCTGGTCGTTGCAGACGGCAGCGATCTGTGGATCTACGACGTCGAGTTGGCTCAAGCGACAGTGACTCCCCTGGACGATACGGTGTCGGTAACCCCGGCCATGCTCTTGAGCGGCAACAAGCCGCTCGAGGATGGGTTCGAGATCCTCGAAAGCTTCGACGCCGACGATTTGAGCTGGGTGCGGCTCGTACCCAAGACGCAGGATACGGACTTTCAGGAAGTGCTCATCGGGTTCCGAGTGGGGATGCTCGCAAGCTTGCGCCTGCTCGACAGCCTCAATCAGGTGACTTCGATAGAGTTCATGAACGTAGAGCTCAACCGGGAGCTCGACGACTCCGCGTTCGAATTCACGCCGCCGCCTGGCGTCGACGTCATCGGCGGCAGAGGTTAGGTCGTCTCCTCTTGTTACCACTGCGGTATCCTTGGCTGTGGATGGCGTTCGGCTGGGGGCTCGTAGCGGCCGTGACCGTCGGCAGCCTCGTACCCAGCGGCTTGATCCGGGGAATATCCCTTTCGGACAAGCTGATGCACGCGGGCTCCTACTGCCTGCTGATGATCTGGTTCGCCGGACTCTATGCGCGGCGCAGGCATGTCCTCATTGCCGCCGTCTTGCTGATGCTGGGCCTCGTATTGGAGATCCTCCAGCATCGGACCTCCTATAGAATGTTCGATTTGACGGATATGCTCGCCAACGCGGTCGGCGTGGCGGCGGGCTTCGTGGTTTCGTTCTTCGTCCTCGAAGGATGGTGCCAACGCCTGGAGAAACGCCTGCTTTTCGATGATTGATCAATATCTTGCATCGGCGCGCCGGTGTGTCGGACGGGCGTGAGGGCCACGAAATGCTGGACATCAGAGTCTTGCGCAGCGATCTCGACGGCATGGCACGCAATCTTGCGCGCCGCGATTTCGTGCTCGATCGCGAGCGCTTCTTGGAGCTGGAAGCCAAACGCAAACAGCTCCAAGTTCAGGTCGAGGCGCTGCGCATGCAGCGCAACGAGCGTTCCAAGGTCATCGGCAGGGCGAAAGCAGCCGGTGAAGACATAGCGCCGCTCGCCACCGAGGTCGGCGAAGTCGGTCGAGCGCTGGATGATGCCGAAGGTCGGCTGCAGGACGTTCAGTCGGCGTTGACGGGCGTGCTGGCGGAGATCCCCAATCTGTTGCACGACTCCGTCCCGGACGGCGCCGACGAGACCTCCAACGTCGAGCAGCGCCGTTGGGGAGAGCCGCCGCGATTCGATTTCGACGCCAAGGATCACGTTGCCTTGGGCGAAGGCCTCGGGCTCATCGATTTCGAGCGCGCGACGCGGCTTGCGGGCAGCCGTTTCGTCGTGCTGCGCGGGGCCGTCGCGCAGCTGCAGCGTGCTCTGATTCAGTTCATGCTCGACGTGCACACACGCGAGCACGGCTATACGGAAACCTACGTGCCGTATCTCGTCAACGACGGCACGCTGTTCGGCACGGGCCAGTTGCCGAAATTTGCAGCGGACTTGTTTCGTATCGAGGGCGAGCATCCGTTGAGCTTGATTCCGACTGCCGAAGTGCCGCTCAGCAATCTCGTTCGCGAAACGATCCTCGAGGCCGGCGACTTGCCGCTACGCTTGACCGCGCACACGCCGTGCTTCAGGTTGGAAGCAGGGTCGTACGGCGCCGATACTCGCGGCATGATTCGGCAGCATCAATTCGAGAAGGTCGAGCTCGTGCACATCGTCAAGCCCGAGGATTCATATGCCGCATTGGAGGAGCTGGTCTCGCATGCGGAGGTCATTCTGCAGCGTCTGGGATTGGCCTATCGTGTGGTGACGCTGTGCGGCGGCGATACGTCTTTCGCCGCGGCGAAGACATATGATCTCGAAGTCTGGCTGCCGGGACAGGATCGCTACCGCGAGATTTCGTCTTGCAGCAATTGCGAGGCGTTCCAGGCTCGGCGCATGCAGGCGCGCTGGCGCAATCCCGACACCGGCAAGCCGGAGCCCGTGCACACCTTGAACGGCTCCGGGGTCGCGGCGGGCAGGGCGCTGATCGCGGTGCTCGAGAACTACCAGCGCGCCGACGGCGGCGTCGACGTGCCCGAGGTGCTGCATCCCTACATGGCCGGCGTCACGCGCGTCCTTCCGGCCCGCTGCCAGCGTTAAGGCGCGAAGCCGAAGACATCGGCGCTCTCAGTCGGCCAAACATCTACTCCTTCGAGCACCGATGTCTTCGGCTTCGCGCCATGCGATCCCGCATCAGGGACGGCGCGTCGTTCAAGAGGTGATGCGCAGCAGGCGGGCGAGATTGCCGCCGAGAATCGCGATCTTCTCCTCGTCGGTCAGGGACGGCGAGTCGATGATGAGATCCAAAGTGTGCGGCCAATTGAGCGGCTGGTCCGTGCCGTAGACGACCTGGCTCGCGCCCATCTCGGCGACGAGATGCCGCAGGCCCTCCTCGGAGAACACCATGGTGTCGGCGAAGATCTGCGTTCGAAGGTATTCGCTCGGGCGTTTGCGGTTGGCGCAGTCGACGTCGTTTCTCACCTCGCAGGCGACCTCGGTCCGCCCGAGATAGGAGGGCAGGTAACCGCCGCCGTGCGCGCCACAGACCTTCAAGCCCGGGAAGCGATCGAAGGTGCCGTCGAAGATCAGGTGAGAGAGAAAGATGGTCGTTTCGAGGGGGTTGCCGATGATGTTGCCGAGGTCGCCTCGTCCGTCGAGGCCACCCTCGCGCACGGCATTCTCGGCGCCGTCGGGATGCATGAAGACCGGCACGTCGAGCTCCTCGGCTTTCGCCCAGAACGGGTCGAAGCGCTCCGATGACGGAACCTCGCCGCTGACGTGGCCGCCTATCGAAGCGCCGCGCAAGCCGAGCGCCGTCACCGCGTATTCGAGCTGCTCGGCGGCGAGCTCCGGAAACTGAAGCGCCACCGAGGACAGCGCGACGAATCTGTCGGGATGCCGCGCGCACCACGCCGACAGCCCTTCGTCCTGTGCCCGGATCAGATCCGCGGCCAGGGCCCGGTCCGCCTCGTACCACCAATAGCCGTTGACCGAGATCGCCGAAATGTCGATGCCGCGCTCATTCATATAGTCGATGCGTCCCTCGAGAACGCGGTTACCGGGAAAGTTGCGCTCGAGAGGGGTTCCGCGGGTCAGGGGATACACGGCCTCGACGGCGCCGTGCGCGTGAATATCGATCACTTGCACCCGCCGGCCGCCGATCGAGACCTGCCGACGCGGCGACTGACCGAAGGCCGTGCCCAGCTTGCCGGCGATAAAGGCGCCGCCGGCGGCGCCCGCGAATGTTTTCAAGAAGCGTCTACGGTCTTGCATGTGGCTGTCCCCCTCGTGTGGTTATTTAGGCACACCGTCGCGGCGTTGTAAATTCCCCGCGCGCCTTATACATTCCGCTCGCGAAGGACAATGGAGGAGTGTCATGAGCAACGCTATGAGATCCATTCGAGCCGTCTTCAGCACGGCAGTTTGTTTGCTTGGTATCGGTCTCGCGACTGCGGTCTCGGCGCAGAACCTCGAGCAATTCGTCGTCTCCGGCGCGGCGGCCGAGGCGATAAAGACTCGGACCGAGATATCCGCCGACACGGCCGAGCGTATCGTGGATGCTTGCCGCGCGCTCGCCGAGGAAAACGACGTCACGGTGAGCGTCTTCGTGCTGAGCCCGTCCGGCGACATCGTGCACGCGCACCGCATGGACGGTCAGATGCCGATCGGCGTCGATACCGCTTTGATGAAAGCGGAAACGGCTCTGTATATGCGCACATCGACGCATGAGGTCTCGAACCGCTTCAATGATCCTCTGGGTCGCATCACACGCGTTAAGCTGGATTGGTATCTGGTTTCAGGCGGGTTGCCGATCGTCGTCGACAATCAGATCATCGGCGCGATCGGTGTCGGCGGGGCGCGAGGCGGCTTCGACGAGCGTTGTGCCCATCATGCCTTGACCGAAGTTCTGGGCCCGCAGCCGCCGCTCGTGCAGGACTGAGCATTACTCGCGTCTCGGGGCCCGGCCCCACGGATGTTTGCTTGGATAGGCTCTACGCCTTGAGCCGATAGCCGGTTTTGAATATCCAGGAGACGCAGATCATGCAGGCCAGCAGGAACAGCACGATGATTCCGAGGCTCAAGCCCACGTCGACGTCCGCGTGCTCGTAGAAGCTCCAGCGGAAGCCGCTCACGAGATAAACGACGGGATTGAACAGGGTTATCGTGCGCCAGATCGGTGGAAGCATGTCGATGGAATAAAAACTGCCACCGAGAAAAGTCAGCGGCGTGACGATCAGCAGGGGGATGATCTGGAGTCGCTCGAAACCGTCGGCCCAGACGCCGATGATGAAACCGAACAAGCTGAACGTCACGGAAGTCAGGACTAGGAATCCGAACATCCAGAAGGGATGGGCGATTTCCAACGGCACGAACAGGCCGGCGGTGGCCAAGATGATGACGCCGATGATGACCGACTTGCTTGCGGCCGCCCCTACGAAGCCCAGTGTGATCTCAACGTGCGAGATTGGCGCGGTCAGGATCTCATAGATCGTTCCCGTGAAGCGCGGCAAATAGATTCCGAAAGAGGCGTTGGAGATGCTTTCCGTCAGTAGTGAAAGCATGATCAACCCGGGGACAATGAACGATCCATAGCTGATTCCGTCGATGGCGTTGATTCGAGAGCCGATCGCCGATCCGAATACGATGAAGTACAGGCATGTCGACATCACCGGCGAGAAAATGCTCTGAAACAACGTGCGCCAGGTGCGCGCCATCTCGAAGCGGTAAATGGCTCTGATTGCGTGTAGATTCATCGCGGTTTCCTGACCAAGCTCACGAATATCTCTTCCAGGGAACTTTGCGTCGTATGAATATCCCGGAATCGAATGCCGGCATCGTTGAGCTCCTGCAGCAGCGGAGTGATTCCGGTTCGCTCCGCTTGCGTATCGTAGGTATAGATCAGCTCGCGGCCGTCCTGTGCGAGCTCGAGCTTGTAGGGCGCCAGCTTCGGGGGGATATCGGCCAGCGGCTCGTGTAGCTCCAGGTTGAGCTGTTTTCGGCCCAGCTTTCTCATGAGTTCCTTCTTCTCCTGAACGAGGATGAGCTCGCCATGATCGATGACGCCGACCCGGTCCGCCATTTCCTCCGCCTCTTCGATATAGTGAGTCGTCAGAATGATCGTCACGCCCGCGGCGCGAAGCGACCGAACGCTGTTCCACATCTCCTGCCGCAATTCCACGTCGACCCCGGCGGTCGGCTCGTCCAAGAAAAGGATCATCGGCTCGTGGGACAGCGCCTTGGCGATGAGCAGACGCCGCTTCATTCCGCCGGAAAGCGTCATGATCTTGTCGTGCCGTTTGTCCCAGAGCGACAACGCCCTGAGGGTCTTTTCGACGTAGGCGTGATCTCTTGGCTTGCCCCAGAGGCCGCGGCTGAAGTTCACGGTCGTCCAGGCGGTTTCGAAGGCGTCCGTGGTCAGCTCCTGCGGCACGAGCCCGATCAAGGTGCGTGTCTTCCGAAAATCCCGCAGGATGTCGTGGCCGTCCACGAGGACCATGCCTTCGCTCGGATTGATGATGCCGCAGATGCTGCTGATCAGGGTCGTCTTGCCGGCGCCGTTCGGGCCGAGCAGGGCGAAGATCTCGCCGCGAGAAATATCGAGATTGATGTTCTTCAAGGCCTGAAAGCCGGAGCGATAGGTCTTGCTGAGTCCTTGAATTGAGATGATGGGTTGCATGGCAAAACGGCGGTTCGAGGCGCGCGCTATTGTCGCCCATTACTCGTGTCTTGCCCATCGCTGTGGGCAAATCGCGACCTCCCTGCGGCTGCGGAATGCCGGGGCGAGCTGCTAGAATCGCTTTGACTCCACTGTTCATCGGGGGGCGGCAACGGCCGTACGAACAACATGAGCGATGACGAACAGGGACACAAGGCCGATTCGACGGCGGCTTCGGCAATGACCGAGCTCGCTTCCGTGCCGCGTCGCGCATTTCTGCAAACCGGCGCGGCGCTCGCCGGGGCGGCGTTGGTTGCTGCGCCGGCGCGTGAGGCGGAAGCGCAGCCCGCGGCGCGGGACCCGGCCCGCATGCCCCTGATGACGGCCGAAGCGGAAGCGGCGCCGCCCGCGGACGTGCAGGTGATCGGCGGCGACGAGCGCTGCGGCTCCGATTTCATGGTCGATGTCATCAAGTCGCTGGATTTCGAATACATCTGCGCGAATCCGGGCTCGAGCTTTCGCGGCCTGCACGAATCGATCATCAACTACGGGGGCAATCGGGCGCCCGAGCTGATCACGTGCTGCCACGAGGAGTCCTCGGTCGCGATGGCGCACGGTTACTTCAAGGCGGCCGGGAAACCGCTGGCCGTCATGGCGCACGGGACCGTGGGTTTGCAGCACGCGGCAATGGCGATCTACAACGCCTGGTGCGATCGCGTGCCCGTGTACTTGATCCTCGGCAATCATAGCGACGCCGCGCTGCGCAGGGCGGCGGAGTGGTATCACGGCGTGCAGGACGCGGCGCACATGGTCCGCGACTACACCAAGTGGGATGATACGCCTTGGTCGTTGACTCACTTTGCGGAGTCCGCGGTTCGCGGCTATCGCGTCGCGATGACGCCGCCGATGGCGCCGGTGGTGCTGGTGCTCGACGGGCACCTCCAAGAAGAGCCGATCAGCAAGAGCTCGGGACTGTCGGTTCCACGCCTGACCATCCCGTCCGCGCCGCAAGGTGACAGCGGAGCGGTCGACGAAACCGCACGCCTGCTGGTGGAGGCGGAGCAGCCCGTGATCGTCACGGATCGGCTCGCACGCACGCCCGCGGGGATGCAGTTGCTCATCGAGCTCGCCGAGTCCTTGCAGGCGTCCGTCATCGACCAAGGGAGTCGAATGAACTTCCCGTCCCGGCACCCGCTGAATCAGAGCGAGCGTGCAGGCACCGCGATCGCCGAGGCCGACGTCATCCTGGCTCTAGAAGTGACGGATTTTTGGGCGACGGTCAATGCGCTTCGCGATCAGTTGCATCGCTCGGTCCGCCGCATCGCGAAGCCGTCCGCCAAGCTGATCTCGATCACCGCGGGCGATCTCTACATCCGCGCCAACTATCAGGATTTCCGCCGCATGCAGGAAGTCGATCTGGCGATCGCCGCGGACGGCGAGGCCACGCTGCCGAGTCTGATCGAGGCGGTCAAGCGGCACACGACGCGCGCGCGCAGCCGGGATTTCGCGGCGCGCGGCAAGCGGCTCGCCGAGCGGCGCCGCATCTCGGCCGAGAACGCGCGCTCCGCGGCGGCCTACGCCTGGGATGCAAGCCCGGTCAGCACGGCCCGCTTATGCGCCGAGATCTGGAATCAAATTCGTGATGAGGACTGGTCCCTGGTCTCGAGCTATTACAGTGACGGCGGGGGCTGGCCCCGGCGCCTGTGGGATTTCGACCGGCCGTATCGGTGGTTGGGCCATGCCGGCGGCGGTGGTATCGGCTATGGCGCGCCCGCGGCGGTCGGCGCGGCGCTCGCCAACCGAGGTCACGGGCGTTTCTCGGTCGCGATTCAAACCGACGGCGATCTCATGTACGCGCCGGGCGTCCTTTGGACCGCCGCCCATCATCAGATTCCGCTCTTGAGCGTCATGAACAACAATCGCGCCTATCACATGGAGGTCATGCACGTGCAGCGCATGTGCAACGCGCGCAATCGAGGCATCGAGCGCGCCAGGATCGGCAGCGAGTTGACGGACCCGAACATCGACTACGCCAAGCTCGCGCAGAGCATGGGAATCTTTGCCGAGGGCCCGATCACCGATCCCGCCGATCTCGGGCCCGCGTTGCGCCGCGCGATCGCCGTGGTCAAGCGCGGCGAGCCTGCGTTGATCGACGTCGTTACTCAAGTGCGCTGAGAACGTCGTCATGCCGGGCGCCTTGAATCGTCACAAGCTCATCTTGATGTTGTCGCTGAGCTTGGGAATCGCGGCGCGGGCTTGGCCGCAAGCAGCCGCGCAGGACGTCGTTGTTGCGGGGCTGACGGCGGCCGGCTGCGCGGCTTGCCATGGCAGTGACGGTCGCGGCACTGCGGCCGGGCCTGCGATCACCGGAGCGACGTTATCGGCCGCCGCGTTCGTTGCCGCCGTGAGGAGCCCGCGGGGCGCTATGCCGGCCTTTGGACCCGAGGCGGTTTCGGACGAAACGCTCGGCGAGCTCCATACCGAGCTCGGCAGGCTGAGCGCGCCGAGTTTCCCGGCGGGGCGCGTGGATGTCGGGGCCGCTCTGTACGAGAGCACGGGATGTTACTCGTGTCACTCGAATCAGGGTCAGGGCGGCACGCAAGGGCCGCGGATCGGCCCGAACCCGATTCCATTGACGCGCTTCGGCTGGTATCTGCGGCATCCGAGCGGCCAGATGCCTCCCTATACGGCCGGCGTGCTGCCCGACCAAGCGGTCGCCGACATCCATGCTTTTCTTCAGGCTCGGCTGCCGCCCGCGGACGGAATCTCCTTGCTTGCGCCTTGAGCCGCGGCGCTAGCTCGCGGCTTCGATGATTGCGAGCGCCTCCTCGGCCGATTTGACGAAGCGCAGGCAATCGAGGTCCCCGGCGCCGATGACGCCGATATCGACCATGGCCGAGAAATCGACCACGCGGCGCCAGAATTCCTCGCCGAACAGCAGCACCGGCAGCGGCCGCATGCGTCCCGTTTGCACGAGCGTAAGCGCCTCGAATAGCTCATCAAGGGTTCCGAAGCCCCCGGGGAAGAACACCAGCGCGCGTGCGCGCAGCAGAAAGTGCAGCTTGCGAACGGCGAAGTAGTGGAATTGGAAGCTCAGCTCCGGCGTGATGTAGGGGTTCGGCGTCTGCTCTTTCGGCAGCACGACGTTCAAGCCGACCGATCGGGCCCCGACGTCTTGGGCGCCGCGATTGGCGGCTTCCATGATCCCGGGTCCCCCGCCCGTCATGATGACCAGGCTCGGCCGGGGATTCGCCGAGCCGCTGCTCGAGACGAGGCCGGCCAGCCGCCGAGCTTCGCGATAGTAGAAGGAATCGAGCGTGCAGCTCGCGGATCTCTCGCCGGTCGCGGCGCCGGTGTCCGCCACGCGGGCGCTGCCGAAGACGACGACCGTCTCCTCGATGCCTTCGGCGCTCATGACGGTCTGCGGCTTGAGATATTCGAGCATCAGGCGAACGCCGCGAAGCTCGTCGCTGACGAGGAACTCGTCGTCCGCGAACGCGAGCCGGTAGCTCGGCGACGCGGTTTGGGGCGTGAGCGCCTGCCGGCGGCCCGTGCCGACGTCCTCGCCGGCGCTGGGAAAGCCGGGCCGTTTGTGCTCTTCGGTCATCGTCGGATCCTGAGTCCTGAGTCGCGGCTACTCTACCATCGGTGCCGTGCGCGGTCGCACGACGCAGGATCGAGGATGCAGGCCCTCTCAGTCGGGCTAGTTACTCCTTCGAGAACCTGCATCCCCGCTCCCGCGTCCTTCCGGCGGCGTGCCAGCGTTAGTCATGGGCTGAGCGGTCGCCGTTCGGGGTCATCGGCCTGCATGAATTCGTTCATGCCGGTCGGATTGCGCCACGCAGCGCAATCTTTCGCAAGGCGGCCGCGGCCAGGCCGCAGCGATCGGCGTACGGCTGCGAACGGCCGGAATCGACGCGGCGCGGCTCGTCTCGAGCCAGTGGTGCCGCTGCCTCGATACCGCGCGCTTGCTGGACCTTGCGGATCTGAACTCGCTGGTCTCGTATCCCGGGCAGACCGGCGAGATGACGGGCCGCTTGCGGGAGTGGATCCTGGCGCAGGACCTGAACCGTCCCACGATCCTCGTGACACATCAGATCAACATAGGCGCGCTGCTCCGCGCCTATCCAGAGGAGGGCGAGATCGTCGTCGTTCGACGCGGCGCGGACGGCCGCCTCGACGTTCTCGGTACGCTCGTTCCGGACTAGGCGTTAGTCTTCAGCCGCCCTTAGACAGTTATAGGTGCCGACGACCGCGTCGGGGTACCAGACCCAGTGCTTGCCCAACGTAACCGGCTCGGTGAACACGGCCGGGTCCGTAAACGTCACGCTGTAGTCGAGCCTGTCGCCCTGCGGGCTGACGGTGAAGCGCTCGACCATCTCTGTCGACGCCGTGATCGGCACGCCGAGCCCGTCGAAATGGCCCCAGTTCATATGGACGGTGGTCACGACCAAGGAGCGATCGTTTTCCCAGCGGCCGATCGAGTAGCCCAGCAGCGAGTCGGGCTGCCCCTCGGCGGAGGCGTCCGGCGCCGTGTGGATGGTGCGAACGGTGTCGTATTCCTCGTTGTGCCAGAGGATGTCGTCGCCGTCCCGCGTGAACTCGAACGGGTAGGGCGCCTCCATGATCGTCGGCATGCCCTTGGCGCGGCAGTTGCCGAGGGGGTTGTCGCGCTCCCAGACGAAAGCATCGACGGCTTGTCTTGCCGCCTCCGTGAGCTTCGGGCGATACTCCGGCAGCCGTCCGAAGTTCCGCGGAATCAGCATCGGGATGTTGTCGGGCGTGCTCCAGATCCTGAATATTCCGAGCTCCGGCGCCGACGTATCGCCAATGCCCACCCGCCGGCTTTCGGCCATCTCGACGAGGCGGTCGGACCAGCGCGGCTCGATATTCGAGCCGAGCAGCACCTCCTCGCCGCTGACCGTCAAGACGTTGCGGATATACAGCCCGCGTTCGGCGCGAATCGCCGGGTTTCCGGCGACCCGGATGGTGTCGCCGACGGCGATGAAGCTCGGATCGATCTGCCAGCGCCGGATGTTGCTTAGCGCGGTCGTCGCCATGTCCCAGTCCTCGACCCTGCCGTCGGCGCCGGTCACGCGCATCGAGACCTGAACGTGCGGATTGCGCCACAAGACGTTGCTGACCTCGCCTTCGACTTCGATGATCGCGTTGGGATCGTAGTTTCCGCCGATCGCATGATGCGCGGCGGCGAACATCGGCAGCCAGAAGATGCTCAAGCAAGACAGTCCGCGAATCAGCATGGCGTTCTCCCCCCACACTCTTCGGCTGGTCGTTCTGCGTCCGATTCTACCTCAACGCGCCGCGGCGCGGCATGCCGTTGCCGGGCGCGTCGGCTCTTCCGCCGTCGGCGGAGTCTTATCGCCACGTTGATCGTAGGGTAGACTCGTCGCAGGTCAAATCAGAAGGGCGGTCCGTCATGACGCAGTCGATCAAGCTCTCCAAGACGCTGTTCGCTTTGGGCTCCTGTCTGCTGCCGGTCGCGATATCGGCACACCATGCCACCGCGCCGACCTTCGACCAGAGCCGGGTCATCGAAATCGAAGGCGAGATCACCGAGGTGCATTGGCAGAATCCGCACATACGCTTCAGGATGCAAGCCGCGGATGCCGCCGACGCGGAATTCTGGGACATAGAGACGAACTCCGTGAGCATCGTCAGCCGCTTCGGCCTGAGCGCCGGCCTGATCGAGCCCGGCACGCAGGTGCGGGTCGCGGGCAACCCGGGAAGACGCGTCGACAACGCGCTGTGGCTCACGAACGTGCTCTTGGGCGACGGCCGCGAGATTCTTTTCGGCGCGAACTATCCGCCTCGCTGGTCGGAGGTCACGCTCGGCGCTGAGGACGTGCGCGGCGCGATCACGGCCGATCTCACGGGCTCGCTGGGGATTTTTCGCGTATGGACGAGTCTCGGCGGTGGCTCGGCGCTGTGGAACGAGAGCTATCCTCTGACGCCGGAGGCGGCCGCCGTGCGCGCCGGCTTCAATCCGATCACCGATGCGCCGACGCTGAACTGCGTGCCGAAGGGCATGCCGCTGATCATGGAGCAGCCTTACCCGATGGAGATCGTCGACGAGGGCGATGAGATCGTGATGCACCTCGAGGAATACGACACCGTGCGTCGCGTCGCGATGGCCGACGGCGTACAGGCACAAGCGCGCAACCGGTCTTCGAGCCTGCTCGGCAACTCCGTCGGGCGCTGGGAGGACGGTGTGCTCGTCGTGGACACTACGGATATCGACTATCTGCATTTCGACAAGACGGGTATTCGACAGAGCGCAGCGGTGCGAACCGAGGAGCGCTTTACGCTCAGCGACGACGGCAGCCGGCTCGACTATCAGATGACCGTGACCGATCCCGCGACCTTCACCGAGCCGGTGGTGCTGACCAAGGCTTGGGTCTATCGGCCGAACGACGAGGTAAGGCCTTACGACTGCACGATTTCCGAGTGAGCGTCGGAACAAACAAACTAGATAGTGAATACTGGACAATGGGGGGAACGATGTCTCGCTATCGATATTTTTGCGCCGCTCTGAGCCTAGGTCTCGGCATTTCAGTTGTCGGCCCGCTCGCCACCGCACAGCCGCTGGTGATCGAGGGCGGAACGCTCATAGACGGCAACGGCGGGGAGCCCTTGAACGATGCCGTGATCGTCATCGAGGGTAATCGCATCACCGGTGTCGGCACGGCCCGGGAAGTGTCTTATCCCGCCGGTTCGCTAGTGATCGATGCGAGCGGCAAGTACGTGCTGCCCGGCCTGTGGGACGCGATGGTCAGCTACCAGTGGTTCTACGGCGAGATCATGCTCAATCACGGTATTACGTCGACGATCGACGTCGGCATCGCGGGCGAGGTCGGCGCCGCGTTTCGCGACGGCGTGCTGATGGGCAAAATCCGCGCGCCGCGGCCGTTCTCCGGGATCTCTCGGCTTACGACGGAGCCGGCCGGCGGCACCGGGCTCGAGACCGTATTGACGCCGGGCCGCACCCCGGGCTCGGTTGAGGAAGCGCGCGAGCTCGTGCGTGCCTTCATCGCCGGCGGTGCCGATATCGTCATGTTTCAAGACGGCACTTTGCCGCTGGAATACTACGAGGCGGGTTTCGACGAAGCCCGCAAGGCTGGCATGCCCGTCTCCACACGAGCCTATGGTCCCATCTTCGGCCCGCGTGAGGCCGCCGAGCTCGGCAGCAACATGCTGCCGCATTCGGCCGGGATCGGCCGTCTGATCACGAGAAATCCCCCGGGCCCGGGAGACAGCCGCAACGAAGCCGAGCTTTTCTCCGAGATGGACGACGCCAAGGCGCGCGAGCTCATCGACATGCTCGTCAGAGCCGAGGTGGCGCTCGATCCGACGTACAGGAACTCGTGGCTGCGCATGCCGCGCGACTGGGAGCGCTTCGGTGAGGACGCGCGCAGTTTCTTCGATACCGTGGATCCGAATCTCTTGGCCTACTACCCGCGTGAGCGCATGGAAACGGCGCTCGAGCAGTTCCGCGCGCCGCGGCCTACCGGTGAGGTCTGGGAGCGCCGCATGCGCGGCTTCAGGAATTCGCTGCGCTTTCACAAGATGTTCGTCGACGCCGGCGGCATGCTGATCCCGGGCTCCGACAGCAATCCCGTAAAGGTGCCGGGAATCAATTTGTTTCACGAGATGATGATCTTCCTCGAGGCCGGCGTCACGCCGATGCAGATCATCCAAGGCGCGACCAAATGGTCGGCGCAGTTGTTGGACATGGAAGATGAGCTCGGCACCGTCGAAGCCGGCAAGATCGCCGACATCATCATCGTGAGCTCCGATCCGCTCCAAAACATCGAGAACCTCCGCGATCTCGACAGCGTGGTCTTCGACGGCAGACGCGTGGAGCTCGGCTACACGGCCGGGTACAACCCCGTGTTCCGCGTCGAGTCGGAGCTCAACCCGCCGGTCTCGAGGCTCTTGTGGGTCGATGCTTTCAGGCCGGTCGCTTTCGGCGGCAGCGGCGGCCGTTTCAACGGCAGGCCTCCGGTCGGGCCGGGACAAGCGCTGCCGAATCCCGTCGAATCCCCGCAACCTGCGATCGAGACCATCTCGCCTCTAGGGGTCGAGGCCGGCAGCCCGACGACTACGGTGACGCTGACCGGATTCAATTTCGTGCGTCGCTCCCAGGTGTTGTTCAAGGGCGTTCCCGTTCCTCACGAAGCCGTAAGCGGATCCGAGCTTCGGGTCACGATCGACGCAAGCCTGCTGCAAGAGCCCGGCTGGCACGAGATCGTGGTCAGGAACCCGTGGCCGCTGCATCCGGAGATCGGTCGGGAATGGGGCGACGGAACCTCGAATGCCGCGCACCTGATCGTCGCCTTCGCGAATGACGGCAGCTAGCTGCTGATCAGCTGCGCGGCTTGCGTCGTCGCACGACGCGGGAGCGGGGATGCAGGCCCTCTCAGTCAGAGTTTCACATTCCTTCGAGGACCTGCATCCCCGCTCCCGCGTCCCTTGAGCGCTGCTGCCGTTTGTCGGGCGCGGAGACGGGGGGACATTGGTCCTCGAAGGAGTGCGAAGCTCCGACTGAGAGGGCCAATGTCCCCCCGCCTCCGCGCCGTGCGCGTGCACCATCGCACGCTCTTCGTGCGCAGGCTAGCCGGCGCGGTTGCGGGTGTCGAGGGAGAAGCTGTTGAAGCGCACTGCCGCGATCATGAGGCAGTAATACAGCACGTAGACCATATTGTTGCCGACCGTTCCCCAGGCCTGGCGCGTGAGGTTGCCGAATATCAGCACGAACATCATCAGCGTACCGCCTATGAGCGCCCATCGCGTCATGAGCCCCAACGCCGTCAATGCCCCGAGCACGACCTCGATGAAAGGCAGCACGTAGAGGAATGCATGCACGGACCACATCGGCAGCAGCGCGTCGGCAAATTCGGCGCCCTGCACCATGACCCATTCGCTCAAGCCTGTGACGAGCCGCATCGCGCCGTGCCCGAAAATATTCACGCCGAGCGTTATCCGGAACAGCACATAGGCAAGCCGAAGATCGCTAAGCCCCTTGTCCGTGTCTCCCATGCCGCCCCCTCCTTCTTGTTCGGCGGCAGGCATTATAGGCGCATTCGCCCCGGTCGATGGAAGCATGTTCCATAGCGGCGGTATTTTTTCTGTCGCTATCCCGCGCGTGCATCCGTGCAATGCCGGCGGAGAATTGACATTTCAACAACCGGTGTAGACGATACCGCTCAGCAACACACACCGAAGACCAACTATGAGGGAGCCGATGAGATCGAGAGTCATTCTCGCTGTTGTTGCCGCAGCGTGCACCGCCCTCGGTCTCGGTGTGACGACTGCATTCGGCCATCATGCCAACTCGGCTTTCGACCGGGAGAGCAGCGTGACCGTCTCGGGTGTCGTGACGATGTGGCAATTCATCAATCCGCACTCGGGCCTTTGGCTGGAGGTGGCCGACGAAAACGGCAACGTCCAAGTGTGGGCCGGCGAGTTTCAGGGGACGCTCGACCTCTATCGGCACTTCAGCTGGAACAAGGATACGTTCAAGCCCGGCGACCGAGTTACGATAATGGGCTACCCGGCTCGAGACGGCAGTTCGACGATGGGGGCGCGCATCGTGATCTTCGCCGACGGCACGGAGGTCGACGTTCGCAGCGCTCCCGATTGATCCCGTCTGGCAGGGTGGCTCGAGGGGGAACTTCATGAGCTTTCGCACGTTTCTTTGGAGACTGGGTCCCGCCGCCTTGCTGGCGATGGCTGTGACAGCGATGCCTGTTGCCGCGCATCACGCCAACTCGGCCTACGACAGATCCCAAACCGTGACCGTCACGGGAATCGTCACACGCTGGCAATTCATCAATCCGCATGCGGGAATATGGCTCGACGTGACCGACGAGCAGGGAAACGTCACCGAATGGTCGGGCGAGTTCCAGAGTGTCCAAGATCTGTATCGCTTCTTCAGCTGGAACAAAGACACCTTTCAGGCGGGTGACCGGATCACGATCATCGGCAACCCCGACCGCCGTGCGGACAGGTACTCGATGTGGACGAGCAAGGTCGTGTTCGCCGACGGCACGGAGGTCGACGTGCGCAACACGCCCGATTGAGCGCCGCGCGCCATCGAGAAGCGAAGAAAATCTGTGAGACTTCGGAAAGGAGAACTGGCTGTGCAAACGCGTTCTGGTATCACGATGATCGGTGCGTTGGCGCTGATTTTTCCGATCATGACGGCGGCGCAAACGATCGGCGGCGCCGTTCCGGATTTCTCCGGTGTTTGGCAGCGGTCGAGCTCCGGAGACACCTTCATCGAAGGCGAGCCGCCGATGACGGCTTGGGGGCGCGAGCGCTTCGATCTCGCCAAGCCGATCCATGGCCCCAGAACCGCATCGGCGACTGAATCCAACGCAGCCGAGTTGACGTGCATGCCGATGGGCATCCCGGCGAGCTATTTGCGTCCCCGCCCGTTCGAGATCCTGCAACTTCCGGACAGAGCCGTCATGCTTTTTGAAGTCAGCAATTTCTGGCGCATGATCTATATGGACGGCCGCGAGTTCCCGGAAGTGCCGCTGCACACCTGGAACGGTTATTCGATAGGCCACTATGAGGGCGATTCTCTCGTGGTCGAGACGCGTCACGCCATCGGGTGGGTGTCCGAGGACGTGCAGCGCTGGTTGGACCGGCTCGGTCATCCGTTCAGCGACGAGCTCACGGTCGTCGAGCGGATTCGGCACATCGACGAGAACACCCTCGAGAACCGCATCACGATCGATGATCCGGTCGCCTATGAGCGGCCGTTGACCGGTGTCATGACCTACCGCAAGCGTGATTTCGAGCTGGCCGAGTTCATCTGCCAGGAGCTCATGTTGTCGGAACTGCCCGAGATGCGTCCGGGGCAGAACTAGCCCTCGACGAGCCGGGAACGGTGAAAACGGCCGTGAGCGAAAGCGGCACGAGCACAGACGATCGCTACAAAACCCTGCATACCGTCGCAGGGCCGGCAATCTTCCTCGTCGGTCTGATACTGCCCATTGAGGGCATGAGCTACGAGATACGCTGCAGCCTCGGGTTGCTGCTCTGGATGGCGTGGTGGTGGATCACCCGGCCCGTTCATTTGGCCGTGACTGGCTTCCTGCCGCTGGCGACCGTCGCACTGTTCGATTTCGCGCCGCTGGACGGCGTCCTGTCGGCCTATGCGTCGGACCTCGTGATTCTGTTGCTGTCGGCGAACGTTCTGACGACCGTCTGGACTCGTTGGGGCCTGGATCGGCGCATCGCCCTGGTTTCTTTGATCGGCGTCGGCACGGATACGACGCGACAGATTCTCGCGTGGTTCGCAATCGGCATGATCCTGAGCGCGTTTTTGCCGAATACCATCGTTGCCGCGACGATGATTCCGATCGTCGTTGCGATGCTCCGCTTCATCGGCATCGAGGACCTCTGGGAGAGCAATCTGGGCACCGCGCTGGTCATTGCCGTCGCCTGGGGCACGAGCGCCGGCGGTGCGACGACGCCGCTCGGCGGCGCCCCGAACCTGCTCGCCATGGAATACATTCAGGAGATGGTGA
Organism: Gammaproteobacteria bacterium; assembly: GCA_036396795.1. Classification (GTDB taxonomy): domain Bacteria; phylum Pseudomonadota; class Gammaproteobacteria; order Steroidobacterales; family Rariloculaceae; genus JAHEEM01. The sequence continues at coordinate 37,695 of DASWKF010000019.1, forward strand.
CGGGTCAGGAGTTCCTGTTCACCACCTGGGTTGTGCGCTTCCTGCCCCTGAGCATCGCCGTGATGATCGTGACCTTCCTGTACGTGCGCTTCGCGTTCAAGCCGGAAATCAAGAAGATCGAGGGCACGCGGGAGTTCTTCGTCGGCGAGCTCAAGGCGCTCGGGCCGATGAGCGTCCAGGAGAAGTGGGGTTTCGTGCTGTTCGCGGTCGCCTCCCTGCTCGCGTTCACGCGGCCGCTGTACGCCGGGCTCGTGCCTGCGTTCAGTCCCGCCTATGCATTTTTAACGTTTGCGCTGCTGTGTTTCGTGCTTCGGCCGCGCGGCGAGCACCTCATGACCTGGGAGTATGCCCAGGGCAAGATGATGTGGGGGCTCTTCTATCTATTCGCCGGCGGCACGGCACTTGGACGGATTCTGAGCGAGACGGGAGCGGCAAGCTACATCGCCGACTCCTTGTTGCCCCTTGCCAGCGGCGGCGGCTTCGTCGCCGTGATCGTTTTTGCCGGGCTCACCTTGCTCATGACCCAGATCACCAACAACACGGCGGCGATCGCGATCACGGTGCCGATAACGATCAGCACCTTCCAGAGCCTGGATCTGAATCCGTTACCGTTCGTCTATATCGTCACGACCATCGGCAACTGCGGCTTCATGCTGCCGACTTCGGCGGGCGGTCCAGCCGTGGCCGCGGGTTACGGCATCAATCTCAAGACCATGGCCGTGAAGGGCTTCTGGGCGTGCCTGCTGGCGTTGATCGCGGTCGTCCTCGTCGGCTACGCGCTGGCGCTCTACTGGCCCGCCTTCGGCACGGCTTGACGATCGCGGCTCCGGATCAAGGGCTCATTCAACCAGCAGGAAGCGCTGCACGCGCTCACCCGCCTGAACCTCGCCGGTATATATATTCCCCTGCGAATCGACGTCGACCATGTGCAGGCCGTGGAACTGGCCTCCATTGTTCCCCGCGCTGCCGACGCGCGCGACTTCGACGCCGTCGCTGCGGTTCAAGATTCTGACGGTATTGTTCTGGATATCGGGGATGATCAGATATCGCTGCTCGGGATCGGCCGAGAACGCGATGCCGCCCGCCGCGCCGCGCTGTAGCGTGTGCGTTGCGAGGAAGAACTCCTTCTGGAATTCGCCGGACTTGGTGAGCACTTGTATGCGGTTGCCTATGCGGTCCGCGACATAGACGAGCCCGTCGTTGGATAAACCCACGGTGACGTGGCCGAAGAAGTCTTCGCCGGCCGGCGATGCCGGATCGTACTCGGCCGACGTATCCATGCTGATCTGGTCGAGGGGCTTGCCGTAGGCGCCCCAACCGCGCTTGAACTCGAGCGTGTCCATGTCATAGACCAGCACGCGGCCGTTGAGGTAGTTGTCGACGACATAGACCTCGCGTGCCGCCTCGTCGGCGCGGATCTCTTCCAGGCCCCCGACGATGATCTCGGTGTCGGGCGGATACTTGCCTTCCGGCGCGCGTTCCTCGGGAATGCGGCCGACGGCCGCGACGAGCTCGCCGTCACTGGTGAACTTGCGAACGGTATCCTGCCCGATCCAGACAAAGCCGTCGCGATCCACCATCATCCCGTGGCCCTCTTGAGTATCCCAAGAGTTGACGACCTTGCCGTCTTGATCGAAAACGATGATGGCGGGCGGCGCGACGCAACACTCCGCCAGCGGAGGATCGACCGCGGCATAGTTCTCGGTATTGTCGAGATTGCTGGGACGGTTCAGGACCCAGATGTTGTCGTCGTCGTCGACGTAGAGTCCGGTCACGCCTTGCATCCACCATTTGTTCGGCAGCGGCACGCTCGGCCAATCGGGATCGAACTCGTAGACCGGCGCCTGAGCCAGGCCCAGCTGGGCCGACGCGAGCAACAGCATACCGGCGGTACAGGAAAGGACGGCTCTTATATGCATTTTTTTTCCCCCTCGAGCTGACACCCGGAGTCTAGAGAGCGGCCTTGGCGGCTGTCAATTTGGCACCGCCGGGCGAGCCCCGCCAAGGTTACGGAGCCGAGCGTCGTTGCGATACAATGGTCATGCCCGCAACGCTACGCCGTTGGCCGACTGGCAAAGAAAAACAAGTGAAAAGGGAGAACGAGTGAGCATTCCTCAGTTACTGGTCCACGACAAACGCGACAACGTCGGCGTGGTCGTGGTCGAAGGCGTCAAGGCGGGGGACGAATTGCTCTGCGTCGTGACCGAAGACGACAGCGACTTCAAGATCGTGACGAAGCATGATGTGCCCATCGGCCACAAGATCGCGTTGGCAGATCTCGCCGAAGGCGATACGGTGATCAAGTACGGCGAGGACATCGGCCGCATGGCCGCCCCGGCCAAGAAGGGCGAGCACGTCCACGTCCACAATCTCAAGACCAAGCGTTGGTAGACGCCAGGAGCTTGCCATGTCGACAAACACGAAGTTCTGGGGTTACAGGCGCGAGAACGGCCGCGTCGGTGTTCGCAACTACGTCGCGATCCTGCCGGTGGACGATATCTCCAACGCCGCTTGCGAGGCCGTCGCGAAGAACATCCAGGGCACGATCGCGTTGCCTCACTCCTACGGCCGCCTTCAGTTCGGTGAAGACCTCGAGCTGCACTTTCGCACCATTATCGGCACGGGCTGCAACCCCAACGTCGCGGCCTGCGTCGTCATCGGCATCGAGCCGGGCTGGACGCAGCAGGTCGTCGACGGCATCGCGGCGACCGGCAAGCCCGTCGCCGGCTTCTCCATCGAGCAGCACGGCGACATCGCGACTATCGCCCGGGCTTCGTACAAGGCCAAGGAGTTCGTGCACGCGACCTCGGGTCTGTTGCGCGAGGAATGCGACGTTTCCGAGCTATGGGTCGCGGCCAAGTGCGGCGAATCGGATACGACCACGGGGCTTGCGTCCTGCCCGGCCGTGGGCAACATGTACGACAAGTGGATCCCCGAGGGCATCTACGGTTGCTTCGGCGAGACGACCGAGATCACCGGTGCCGAGCATTTGTGCAAAGCACGCGCTGCGACGCCGGAAATCGGCGAGAAGTTCATGCGAACCTGGCAGGCCTACCAGGACGAAGTGGTCGAGCCCTACAAGACCTCCGATCTTTCCGACAGCCAGCCGACCAAGGGCAATATCCTGGGCGGCCTGACGACGATCGAGGAGAAGGCGCTGGGCAATCTCGAGAAGATCGGCAAGCAGGTCAGCTACATCGACGTGCTCAAGCCGGCCGAGGCGCCGCAGCAGGGCCCCGGGCTGTATTTCATGGATACCTCTTCGGCGGCGGCTGAATGCAACACCTTGCAAGCAGCCGCGGGCTACGTCGTGCATTGTTTCCCGACGGGACAGGGCAACATCATCGGCAACCCGATCATGCCGGTGATCAAGCTCACGGGGAATCCTCGCACGGCGCGGACGATGTCCGAGCATATCGACGTCGACGTGTCCGGCGTGATCAGACGGGAGATGACGATCAGCGACGCCGGGGACGCGCTCATGGACATGATCGTCAAGACGGCGAACGGCCGGCTGACTGCCGCAGAAGCCCTCGGCCACCGCGAGTTCGTCATGACCAAGCTCTACCGCAGCGCCTAGCCGCCAACGGGACATTCGTCGCGTCTTGAAGCCTGACGAACAGGCCGCGCGGCCGGCCGACGACGCCCGCGGCAACGGCGGCGCCTCGGGCGCCCCAGGGCGCCGGCTCGATTGGGCCGCGTGGTCGGTGCCGGTGCTGCTCGCGGCTCTCGTCTGGCTCGGCAACCCGCTCGCCGGGATCTTGACCGGCGCGGCCCTGTCCCTGTGGCTCGACCGCCGAGTGCTCGAGCACGGCGGGCTCCTCGGAAAGATCGGGCTTCAGACCGCCATCGTGCTGCTCGGCTTCAATCTCGACGCGCAGACGATGTGGCAGGTGAGCCGCGACTATGCGCCTCTCGTTGCCGTATACGTGCTCCTGACGCTCGCTGCCGGCATCCTTCTGGCACGCGCGCTCAAGATCAACGCAATCCTGGGGCGCCTGATCGCCGCCGGCACCGCGATTTGCGGGGCCACGGCGATCGCGACCTTGAGCCCGATCCTGCGCGCGAAGCCCGACCAGATGGCCGTGGCTCTGGCGATCGTCTTTACGCTCAACATGATTGCGCTGCTCGCGTTTCCCATCATCGGCGAAGCTTTGAGCATGAGCCAGATACAATTCGGTGTGTGGTCGGCGCTCGCCGTCCACGATACGAGCTCGGTCGTCGCCACGGCGGCCGTCTACGGCGAAGAAGCGGCAGTGGTCGCTGCAACGCTCAAGCTCGGCAGAACGCTGTGGTTGATCCCGCTGGTTTTGGCCTTCAGCGTGATCGAAGGCGCCAGGGGCGCGAAGATTCGAATTCCCGCGTTCATCTTGCTGTTCATCCTCGCATCCGTGGCCGGGTCGCTCGCGCGCGTGCAGCTCGGCGCCCCCGCCGCCTTGTTCGACGGGGCACAGGCGCTGTCGAAAGCCTTCATCGTGGTCGCGTTGTTCTTCATCGGCCTGGAATGCACACGTGAGAGCCTGCGCAATCTGCATGGTCGGGTCGTTTGGCAGGCGCTCGCGCTGTGGGCGGCGGTCGTGCCGGTAACGCTGCTGGTGGCGCTGCGCTACACGCCTTGAGGCTCGTCGGGCGGAGGCGCCCGGACGGTTATATCAATAGGCGCAAATATTCCTTCGGAGCATGTTCGAGGGCGGCATACTGGCGTCCATGGAGCACCTGATTCGACGCCTGCCACAGCTCGACGGTTTGAGCTTCGCCTCACTGGCGGTTTTTGCCGCGTACGTGGCCGCAGTGTTCCTGCTCTGAACGTCCCGGCGCTGGTTTCGCCTCCCTCTCCAAGCACGCTTCTGCGATAATCCCCGACCGGTCCTCGGGGGAGAAAATCAATGTCTTGCAGAACCAACCGACACTGGCGGCTCGGCTTGCTGTTGCTCGCATTTTCCGGCTTTGCCGCGGCGGATCCGATTCCGCCGGGCGCCCGCAGCCACAACGTCGAGATCGTCGGCTATACCGATGCCGCCGGCGCCTCGCCGTTCAAGATGGCGCTCACGCAGTCCGGCGACCGCTGGTACATGTACACCTCGAACTTCTTTCATCGCGGCTGGAGCATCTTCGACGTCACCGATCCTACCGACATTCGGACGGTCAAGTTCATCGAGGGCCCGGCCAACACCTCGACTTGGCAAATCGATATCGCCGACGACCTCATGATCACGTCGTATGACGCGCTGTCACGGGGGTGGGGCGGCGACCCGGATCAGCCGCACGCGCCGGAAGCGGTGCTGATCTGGAGCCTCGACGATCCGCTCAACCCTCGCAGGATCGGCAGCTTCACGACCGGCGGCGGCACGCACCGCAACGGTTATCCGGGGGGGCGCTATATGCACCTTGCCTCGGGCCTGCCCGGCTATCGCGGCGACGTCTACCAGATCGTCGACATTGGCGATCCGGCGAATCCCGTCGAGGCGGGCCGCTTTGCCCCCGCCGGCATGAAAGAAACCGACGCCGAGCCCTACGACAGCGCCCGCCTGCATGGCCCTGCGCAGATCCGCGGCGATCTCGCGTTTCTACCCTTCGGCGGCGCCGGCTTCATCATCGCGGATATCAGCGATCCGTCGAACATCAGAGAAATCAGCCGCTTGGATTTTGGCCCGCCTTTCGGGCCGACGCATTTGTCGGTGCACACGGCGTTGCCGTATCTCGAGCGCAATCTCGCGATCGTCAACAGTGAAGCGATCGCCGAGAATTGCGACGAGCCGTTGAACTTCGCGGGCCTGGTCGACATCTCGAATCTCGAGGAGCCGCGCCTGATCTCACAGCTGCCGCTGCCGCAACCGCCCGAAGGCGAGCCGGCGGACTACTTCTGCACCCACGGCGGCCGCTTCGGCCCGCACAATCAGAACGAGCTCCAGCACAGCCCCTTGGTGGAGCAACAGGGCGATCTGGTTTACTTGACCTACTTCAACGGCGGCTTACGGATCTACGATATCTCCACGCCTGTCAATCCGCGCGAGGTCGGCTGGTTCCTGCCCCCGGACCCGACCGAGAGGCGCGGCCCGCTGCCGCGCGGCGCCTTGGCCGTGCAGAGCGAGGACGTGCTCGTCGACGTTCGCGGCAACATCTTCGTCAGCCACAAGAACCAGGGCATCTGGGTGCTGCGCTACAGCGGAGACCGGTAACGGGGGCGCCAGAAGGCGCGGCGCCTTCCTGGGCGGGCTCAGCCCGCCGGGAGCGCGCTCAACGAAAGCTCGTCGACACCCGCAGCGTCTGCCCGCCGAGACCCTCGTAGATCGTCTCGTAGCCGATGGCCTCGTCGACGGCGATCGGCGGCATGTAGGAGCCCGAGCTGACCAGGTCGCCCGGCATCAGTCGCTCGCCGCGGCGTGCGAGCTCCTCGATGACCACGAGCACGCCCCTGAGCGGGTTGCCGCCGAGGTAAGACCCCGGCTGACGGGCGAGCACGTTTCCGCCCGTGTCGCGAAACGTCACCGTCATGGTTTCGAGGCTGCGTAAGAAAGCCGGGTCGGCCGAAGCCGCGATGCTGTCGCCGATGACGCCCCAGCGCGCCATGAGATTGGACGCTTGCATCATATACGGGTTCGGCGGCCTGTTGACGAAGGTCGGTGCCAGGGTCTCGATGAAGGCGTAGACCCGATCCAGATAGCGTGCGGCCTCCTCGATGGTGCGCGCCTCGTTGATTCTCTCGTCGGCCACGCTGACGAGGAAATCCGGCTCGGTGATGATGAGCTCGGCCGACTCCAGCGGCAGGATCGCGCCGTCGGTCAGGAACATGCCGACATACAGGGTCCCGACCATGGGGCGGTCCACGCCCGGCAGCGCGGCGTTCACCGGGTCGAGACCGACGACCTTGTAACCTGCGCGCGGAAACAGCCGGTCGAATTCGGCGATAGCCGAGTCGCGCATCTCCCGGCCGACATCCATGCTGGTGATCAATCCCGCGTAGCAGCCGGCGTTGCCGATGAGGCGGCGCGCCTTCCAGGCCGCGACGAGGTCGGGGGCCCAGCCGCTGAGCGCGCAGGCGCTCCGGTCTTGCGCGACGGCGAACCGCGGGCCCATGCCGCCGGCCGCGGCGAGCGTCAACGAAGCCACCGTGACCGTCACGGCACGTCGCGAAAAGACCATGAGCACGGGATTCCTCGCTTCGGCCTCGTTTCTGGGAGCTGCCGGCGAGTATAGCGCCGCGCAGACTAACCCACATGCGCGCGGGCCCCGGCAGGCACGAGGGCTTGGCAGGCCTAGGGCCGGGAATTTCGTGCCAGCAGATCCAAAGATTGTAGTTGAGTTGATACAATTTAGAAAAAAACATATAAAACATATACATAGATGTTGCTTATTGGCTTGACTTCGGCGGAGATCGCAGCTAGATTGTCGAATCTGAGCGACAGGTTGTGTGGCAACATGAGTCAAAAGCAACACTGGGGGCTCTTCACTGTTGCTTTTCTGCCCAATTCTGGATTTTCGCTATGACGGTGGGGGTATGCACAGCAGCAAGTCATGGTCGCGCGCGCCCGGGCTCGGTTCGCTCACCGCGTTACGCAACCATCGGCGAAGCATCTTGGGATTTCATGTTAGGAGGACAATCATGAAGGCTAGTACTTGTCTACTGGGTAGCACGGGGCTCCTGAGCGGGGCGCTGTTGCTATCTTCGGGGCAGGCCGTAGCACAGAGCGCATCCGCGCAGGCGATGCTGGAGGAGGTCGTAGTGA
>DASWKF010000020.1:0-1599 GCA_036396795.1 Gammaproteobacteria bacterium
ATCGCGCCGGCCGGACGTCGCGGCGTCGTCCTCGCCGTGCGCGTTCAGCGCCGTGCGCTCTTGGATAGTCCGGAAGTGCGAAAAATCCGGGCGCTTGCGAGGAGAGAGGTCGATCTCCGCTATGTCGGACGCATTCAGAAACGTGCGGCGCCCTGGTATCGGCGTCGCCAAAGACCGTTGTTGATCGGCTGTTCGGTCGGTCACTTCCGGATCACGGCCGGAACGCTCGGGTGCTTTGTGCACCTTCGCGGCAATGATGCTCCGCTGATCCTTTCGAACAATCACGTCCTCGCCAACGAGAATCGCGGCAAGATTGGCGACGTGATCCTTCAGCCCGGCGACTACGACGGAGGTGCAAAAGACCATGACGTGGTCGGGCACCTCGCGGCGTTCGAGCGTCTGCGGGCAGGCAGGCCGAACGATATCGACGCGGCGACGGCCTCGTTGGCGCCAAAGATTTCGATCGGCCCCTCGAACGTCCGCAGCTTGGGAAAATTGACCGGTGTCGCGCCACCGCTCGGCGACGTCGGCATTCGCGTAGCAAAGGTTGGACGGACCACCGGCCTCACTCGAGGCCATGTGACCGCATTCGAGCTCGACGACGTCGTGATCTCGTTCGATAACGGCAACTTGCGATTCGACGATCAGATCGAGATCGAGGGCGTGGGGTCACGCCCGTTCAGCGACGGCGGAGACAGTGGTTCGTTGATCGTCAACCAAGCGGGAGAGGGTGTCGGCCTGCTTTTCGCGGGCAGCGACCAGGGCGGCAGCAACGGCACAGGATTGACGTATGCCAATCCGCTTTCCACAGTTCTCGATCGGCTCGGTGTCGACCTTCTCTTTTGACCGGCGGCTGCATATATTTGGTTCATGACGGTAACGATCGACCAGGCGCGTGCGGCAAAGGCGAAGCTGAAGCAGCGTTTGCAAGCCCGCGGCGATGTGGTGGGGATCGGCATCGGGCGAAACAAGGCGTCGTATTGCCTCAAGGTCAACCTGAGAGGAAGCCGATTGCAAGGTCTTCCGCAGGTGGTGGACGGTGTCGACGTTCGTTATGAGACTGTCGGGACCATTCGATCCCTGGGTGGCCGATAGGTCGAGGCGCCAGTCCGGCGAAGAATGCTCCGGCGCGCAAGAAGGCGCCTGCCAAGCGCCGCGCACGGCGGTAACCGCACTCTCCTGTCATCCCGGCCGCGCCGCGCAGCGGCGAGAGCCGGGACCCAGATCACGGCGTGATATCCTCATAGAGATCTCGCCAAGTCGGATTGCCCTGTTCGATCAGTTCGAGCTTCCACTTTCGTAGCCAGCGCTTGAGGCGCTTTTCGCGCGCGATGGCTTCCCGTATGTCATCGTACGGCTCGTAATGGACAAGCAGGTGAACCTGATGCTTGGTCGTGAAGCCGGGAACGAGTCCGCGTTTGTGTTCGTAAACTCGGCGCGCCAAATCGTTCGTCACGCCGACGTAAAGAGTGCCATTTCGACGGCTCGCCAGGATGTAGACGAAGTAGGTCACGGACTTCTGGGTCCCGGCTCTCGCTGCGCTCGGCCGGGATGACAAGAGTTTTTGAGTTTTCTCCCCGCGGACACCAAACGGCTGTC
>DASWKF010000021.1:0-3614 GCA_036396795.1 Gammaproteobacteria bacterium
ATCTCGCCCTTTTTTGCATCACCTCACGGCAGCGCCTCGGGATAGTTCTCCTGTCGGCGAAGAATTGCTGACCCAGGGAAAAGCGGAGACTAATTCGCGCTAGACTCCCTGCACCGCAAAAACGGCACCCGTGAAGAAAAGTCTCCGTTTGGAATTTTGGTGGTCCCTCAACGCGCAATGATGCTGTTAAGTGGCCGCTTTCCGTCCACGACCTCGCTCGATCGTTTTGCCGGTGTGCACTTCGGGTCGCGGCCAGAAGCCGTCATCAGTCTATTCTCAGGATCAGCACACGGCCAGAAGTAGAAAACTACGTAAGTGGGCTCCTTTGGCAGACCAAAAAACCGGTTGTCTATATGCCAGGTGGAGCAAATAGCTCGAACAATGCCACCACGACAATAAGAAATATGATCGGTAAAACGATTGCCACTATTGCGTACGTTCGTTCGTCAATCTTCATCGTAGCACTCCCCCTGTGTAGCCAAGGACAGCATCATTCCACGCTGTTCAACACCCGGCTGGAGCGATCACCCGATGCCCTTATACGCAGCTTCACCATCGTCGGTTGATGCGATAACTACGGCAAGGGCATTGGAGCTTGCTGGCTCCAACCAAACCGTCTCATCGGCGAGAACTGTTGCCCATTCCTTCGGAAGCGGTTCCTCCTTAGGCGTGGCTGTCGAGCGCACATAGAGCGTCCCAACGTTGCCTCAATAGCCGCCGAACAATCCGCTGAGCCGTTTCAAGACACTCGTCATCTGGCACATTCAGAGGCTCGCTTTTCAGCTCCCATACAACCTCCCAGAGCCCGAAGAAATCTTCGATTGACGCCCAGAGGTCGCTTTGGTTTCGGCGGATAGTGTATTCATTGCCGTGCATATTAACCTTAATCAGAGGCGGCTCCCCTGCACGGAATCGGCGGCCGCTCTCCTGACTACTATAGAGGTATCTCGAACCGCCTCTTCGAGGGCTTCTCGTACACCTGGGTGATCCAGAAACTCGCCTAGCCCCCTAACGGCCATCTCTCCAACGCGGCGACAACACCCTCGTGATCCAGTTCTTTGAACTGACCGTCGACGTAGCGCAGTTGTCCGACCGCCACCACGCGTTCTCGATCGGATCTGCCTGAATCCAAGGCGACGGCCCTCAACTCCTGTTGCTGTTTCTCATTGGACAAGAAGGAGAAGCGAACGTGGTCCCGGACTTCTTCAGATGCGTCATTTTCGGCAGCAAACGCCAGCCTCCGATGTGATCGTGCAAAGACTTACCGCTAGCGCGACAGGAACCCAAGGTCGAGCGCCCTTTGTGCACATGATAGTACGCCTCATCTTACGAAAACGTGATATCCGCTTTTGACTGCCATTACAATCGACATCGAGAATATATCATTGCCCAGTCCGCTCTTTGTCTCAAAGCGGTCAATCCATGGTGTCGGGTGCCTTGTCACGACGAATTGCTCAAGCGAGCCCGTGCACACCGACGTGAGATAGCGGACGTGCGTGGCGCGCTCGCGGACAAACGCGAGCGTCTCGGCGTCCTCCTAGTCGCCGATCACCGCGACGGCTTTAACCTCGACGACGACTCCAGGACGCGAGAAACCCACAACACCGATCCATGCGCTCGATGGATAAGGACCATCGCCAAAGATTTCTTCCTTGATCGCAACGTATCTGTCGGCATTGTCGACGTCTTTGGCGTAAACAGTCATGGTCACAATATCCCGGACTGTCCCACCGAACTGATCGAGGTGTGTGCCTATGAGGCGAAAGTTCTCGCGAAGCTGTGCGTCGAAATCGTTCTCAATCGAGCGACCCTGAGAATCTTCAAGCGTCGTTTGGCCCGCCAACCATACGGTACGCCCGCCTTCGGTGACCACCGCCCGAGAATACCGCCGAAGAGTTCCTCGCTCGTCGGCGTAGTACTCGCGAACCAGGGGGGCGGCATCAGAGATCGCGACGTACAGTCCAGACAGAATCAAGACTGGCGCAAGAAATTGACAGCATCGCGTGTACATTTTTTTCACCTTGCATTCTCTCGCGACGGGAACTAGATGAAGCAACCAAAACCGTACGGTGGTGCCAGAATCTAGCTCGCGTCATGGGCGCACTAACATGCCGAATCGCTTTGAACAACAGTGCGTTCCTACCTCGCGAATTCTTCGAAGCCCACGTTCACACCGGGGGCAGCCCATTCCGTGACCGGCATGGGCTCGAGCACCGGATCGCCGAGCAGCGGTGTCGTCAGCAGATAAATTCCCGTGTTCGAGGTCAGCCAGACGAGGCGGCGATCCCACTCGATGAAGACGTTATCCGAGTCTCGGTAGTAAGAGAAGATATCGTCGATCGTCCCGCCCTGTGCCGGGATGAAATAGCCGACGATCTCGGGGTCGGCGGGATCGGACAAATCGTAGAACTGCAGGCCGCCGTTGAAATAGGTGTACGCTGTAACAGTCGGATGAAATTGCCCCGGCGCCTTGTGGTGCGGCATGTTGTGCGTGCTGAAGCGACCTCGCTTGTTGCAGAAATGATCGTAAGGTGCATCTTCGGGCGGTACCGGCACGGGCAAGGTGGAGATCATTCGCGGGTTGCGCTTGTCGCTGACGTCGAAAACATAGCTGTCGTACCACGGGCCTGCCATGCAGTGCGGGCTCAGCGCCTCGGGGTTCGTGATCGCGATATTGCGATTCAGGAAGGCGCCGTTCGTGCCGTGGAATTCGATATGCCAGCCCGGCCGATTGGCGTCGGGGCGCCACTCACCGACGGGAACGGGCTTCCTGATGTCGGCCAGATCGAAGATCTTGAATCCGAAGGAGCCCCAGGTACTGTAAGCGTAGCGGCCGCCGTCCTCGATACGCTCGGGCACGTAGAAGGGTCCGTGCTGACTCGTGTTGGACACTTCGTCGCCATGCTCACGCCAGGCCTCATACTCGGCCTGCTCACTGACGTGCATGCCCGGGACCCACCAATAGCTGACGAAGCGCGGGTTGCCGGGGTCCTCCATATCGATAACCTGCACGCCGTTCGAACGGTTGCTCTCGCCGTTCGGGAAATCGTCGTTCATCTGACTGTCGAGGTACGCATATTTCCCGCCGTCCCAGTAGTTGCGGTGAGTGCCCGATCCCTGCTGCACGGCTCTCGACGGATCTCCCTGATCTACGCTGTAGTCGGCAAGATGGACGACATTGTTGGGATCGGAGGCATCGTAGGTCCGTATGCCCCTCAAGCCCTCCGTGCCCGGTCCAATGGCCTGTGCGCCGCTCATGAGTATCCATTTACCCGCTGTTCGGCTGTAGGCAAGCTGGAGCTGACCGCCCATATACGTGCCATCGGAGATTACTTCGGCATTCAGCGGATCGGTCACGTCCCAGACCATCCCGCGCTGGAAGAAAAAGCGCCGCTCGCCGATCGCCATGAGCTGCAGCTTCCCACCGCGGTCCTCGCCGGCAAAGTAGTGCTTCGCAAGCTCGACGTTCTCGACGTACTGAGTCCGGTCGAGGTCAGCGGCGAGCTGACCGTGGCCGAGCTGTGCGTCCTCGTAGGTCGGGTGCGCGAAAACCATCGCGCAGGCCATCGAAAGCGTCGGTACCGCAGCACGCACCACGAATTTACCGAGATGGC
>DASWKF010000022.1:0-13868 GCA_036396795.1 Gammaproteobacteria bacterium
CCGCCACGTCGTCCCAGAACTCATACTGTGCCGGCGCGTCGCCGTCGGCGTCGGAGACCGAGAAGAGCGAGGCGGCCGCCACCGCCTCAGCGGTGAGTAGCGTCGCGTTCTGGGCTTCCGCCACCGGAGCGGCGTTGGTGAGATGCGGCCAGGAGTTCATGCTCCAGCTCTTCCAGGCGCCGTAGCTCTGACCGTCCGTTGCGCGCACCCAGACGAGGTCCGAGCCGCTGCTCGCCGAGCCTACGAAATCAGTATTGGCGAGATCCGCCGCCGCTACGACGATGCTTGCGTTCACCGCCTGCTCAACCCCGTTCACCGCGAAGTGGCCGTTGCCGGCGGTCGAGTCCCAGAGCTCGTACTGGGCAACCGGGTCGCCATCGGCATCCAGCACCGAGAAGAGCGACGAGGCCCCAACCGATTGCCCGAGGAGCACGGTCTGCGTCGCCGCAGCGGGTGTCGCCTCGGGCGCCGCGTTCGGGATATGCAGCGCCGTGGTCATGTTCCACGGCTCCCAGGCGCCCCACTCCAGACCGTCGTTCGCCCGCACCCAGACCTGCTCGGTGCCCGGGTCGGCGCCGCCGACGTACTCCGCGTCGGCGAGTTGCGCGGCCGTGACCGGGATCGGGTTGTTGGTCTGCTCTACGCCGCCCACGGTGAAGTAGCCGCCGCCCGCCGTGTCGTCCCAGAGCTCGTACTCGATGATCGCGTCGTCGTCCGCGTCGGTCACGGAGAAGAGCGATTGCGCGAGCACCGCCTGGTCGCGCAGCACCGCGCCATCCGGCGCGCTCGCCACCGGCGCGGCGTTGGTCGCGTGCGGCCAGGAGTTCATGGTCCAGCTCTTCCAGGCGCCGAACGTCTGCCCGTCGGTCGCCCGGACCCAGACCAGATCGGAACCTGCTTGGCTGCCGCCCACGAAGGCGGTGTCGGCGAGATCGGCGGCGGCTACAACGATCGCCGTGTCGACCGCCTGCTCGACTCCGTTCACGGCGAAGAAACCGTTGCCGGCGGTGGAGTCCCAGAGCTCGTAGCGCGCCGCCGGGTCGCCGTCGGCGTCCAGCACCGAGAAGAGCGACGAGGCCGCGGCCGACTCCCCGAGGAGCACCGTCTGCGTCGCCGCGGTGGGCGTCGCCTCCGGCGCCGCGTTCGGGATGTGCAGCGCGCTCGTCATGCTCCAGGACTTCCACGCGCTCCAGGCTTCACCGTCGTAGGCGCGCACCCAGACGCGCTCGGTGCCCGGGTCGGCGCCGGCGACGTATTCGGTGTTCGCGAGGTCGGCCGCCGAGACGGGGATACTCCCGACAGCGCCTTGCTCGATGCCGTTCACCGCGAAGTGGCCGCCACCCGCGACGTCGTCCCAGAACTCGTACTGCGTAGGCGGTTGGCCGTCCTCGTCGAACACCGAGAACAGGGTGCCGGCCAGGATGGAGTCATTCAGGAGGAGCTCCGCGTCCGGGGCGGAGACCACCGGCGCGTCGTTCACGTTCGCCACCGTCAGCGTGAACGTATCCTCGGCCGACAGGCCGCCGCCGTCCGTGGCGGTGACCTTGACGTCGATCGCGCCTACGTCGGCCTGCAAAGGCGTCCCCGAGAAGGTTTGCGTTTGTGCGTCGAAGGAGAGCCAGCCGGGCAGCGCCGAGTCGTCGTCGAGGCTCGCCGTGTACGTCAATTCGTCGCCCGCGTCGGGGTCGGAGAAGGCGTCGGCGGGGAGGGCGAGACTGAAGGGCGCATCTTCGTTCGTGGCGAGGTCGGCCAGAGAATTGTCGAGGACGGGCGCGCTATTGACCTCGCCGACCGAGATCGGCTGCACCGCCGCGCCGAAGCCCGCGTCCTGCAGCACCGAAAGGATTTGCGCGTTGCTCAACCCGGCTGTCGTTCCAGTGGTTGCGTACTGGTAGGCGATCGCTCCGCCCAGGGCGTCCGTCTCGCTCGAGGCGACGAGGTGCGCCGGCAGCACGTTCTCAAGCGCGAAGTCGGTCAGAGAAGGATTGGCGTCCAGCGCCGCGTAAAGCTCGTCGATCACGCCGTTGAAGTCGTAGGTGTGCACCGAGCCGAAGAGCTGCAGGGTGATCGTTGGCCAGGCCTGGGGCTCGTCCTCGAACTCCCGGGTGAGGCGCACCGAGTCCGAAGCTCCGACCTTCAGGAGGATGGCGTCGCCGTCCGGGCTGAGGGAGAGCTCCGCGGGCGTAACGCCGCCGCCGATCGACAGCGTGAAGGACTCGATCGCGTAGACGGTGTCGTTGCCGTCGCCCGGGTTGAAGGCGATTACGCCGTCGGGAGCGTAAACGTCGAACCAGTCATCGCCCGCGCCGCCGATGGCGATGCTGTGGCCCTCGTGGTACAGGTAGTCCTCGCCGTCCCCGCCTTCGAGAAGGTTGTTGCCTTCGTAGTCGTAGAGCCCGTCATCGCCCGCGCCGCCGCGCAGGATGTCGTTTCCGGAACCTCCCTCGATCTCATCTGCGCCGTCGCCGCCCTCGATGACGTCGTCGCCGCCGTTGCCGTAGATCCGATCCCCGCCGGCGAGGCCGTCGATCACGTCCGCACCCTCGGAACCCCAAAGGATGTCGTCGAACTCCGTCGAACCGAGCAGCGCGATGCGGCTCTCGAGGTCCGCCGGGCTCCAGATCGTTCCATCGTCGAACGCCACCTGCGCGATCCGAGCTTCCTCCTCGAAGAACCAGTTCTGCACGCCAACGCTATCTCCGCCGCCGAAAACGAGGTACAGGGACTCCTCGTCTCGCGTGACGCCGACCGCTGCCGGATCGATTCCCTCGCCGAGCTGCAGCACGTTGGCTCCGCTGCGGTCCGAGACCTGGTCCGCTCCGTCGCCCGGCTCGAATTCGTAGGTATCGTCGCCGGCGCCGCCTGACAGGAAATCGTTGCCCGGACCGCCATGCAGCGTGTCGTTTCCGGCAAAACCGTAGATCTCGTCATCCCCTGCCAAACCGTCGAGAATTTCGCCGCCCGTTCGGCCGTAGAGAAAGTCTCCATCGGCAGTCGCCTCAATAGGGGGCAGCAGCGCCTCCACTGCGGCCGCATCCCAAGTCGTGCCGTCCGCGAACTCGAAGATCTCTACCGCGCCGCCAGGCTCCGCAAACCAGTTCTGGAGCCGCAACTGGTCCATGCCGCCGTCAAGCGAGAGGATCAGCGTGTCGAAATCCTGCTCTGCCGACACGTCGCTCACCTCCACATCGGCGGAGAACCGCACTCTGTCGATCCCTGCTCCGTCCTGCTCCGCCGATTCCAACACCTCATCAACCTCACTACCGGCCCCAAACACGTAAATGTCGTTGCCAGCTCTCCCGGAGATGAAATCGTGGCCCGGACCGCCGCTCAACAAGTCATTCCCGTCGCCCCCTATGAGGGAGTCACTGCCACCGTTGCCCAGCAGAGCGCTCGCAAAGTCGGGATCCGCAACAAGGAAATCGCTGAACGCCCCGCCCGTCTGGGTTCTTCCCAGCCGCGTCACTGCGTCGGTGTCTAGCACCGTACCGTCCAAAAATCGGAACTCCCATTGCGGAATGGCGGATGGACTCGCATACCAGTCTGGAATTCGGCCCAGTGCGGAATCGGCAATGACGCCAAACACAAGGTCATTGCTGCCGTCGGTGACGACATAGATGTCCGACAGAGCGATGTCCGGCCCGAAATCCACACCCGTGTAGTCGCCTTCGATGATTTGCGAGCCGGAGGAGCCGCGCAGGAACTCGTAGCCGTAGATCAGGTTCAGCGTCGCGTTCTGCAGGAACTCCTCGAGGCTGTAGGTGGAACCGTCGGCGAAATCGAACGCCTCGATGCCCTCCCCGAGCCGGTAGTCGTTCCAATTGCCGAGGGCGAGGTCCGCACCCGTGAATCCGTAGTTCGCGTCCGGCACTTCCAGGTCGAACCCCGCCGCGCCGCCGTTCCAGCGCACGTAGAGCGTGCCGCCTCCGTACCAGGGCTGCTCGGGATGCGCGTCGGCCGTCCGCCCGAACAGGGTCAACGAGATGTCAAGGTCCTCGAGACCGAGCCCCGCGCCGAACGACACCACATCCCGGTCCAATAAGCCTTCGTCATACATCTGGTCGAGCGTCGCCGTGTCGGCGCGGCTCACGACGGGCGCAACCACCGTCGCCGGCGTGACGAACTGGACCGGCTGGTTCCTGTCGGCCGCGGCCGCATCCGCGGCCTCTTCGAAGGTATCGAAATAGTCGTATCCCCCGGACCTGAGGTCGCGGTAGATGCGGTACCGGCCCGGATTGAGGTACTCGGGCCGGTGCTGCCAGTTCTCCAGGCCCCGCTCCGCGTAGTACGAATTCAGGTAAGGCAATGTTCCAATACCGTAGTCCACGATCTGGTCGATCCCCGTCGCCGCGGCTTCGAACTCGTAGCGGTGGCTGCCGCGCCCGCCCTCCAGGAGGTCGGGGCCTTCGCCGCCCGAAATCGGGGTTGCCGGATCGAACCTCGGCGCGGGCGGCGCCAGCGCGATCATCTCCGCCATCGTCAACACGGTCCCGTCCGCGAACCGGAACTGTTCCAGCCCGGAGCCGATGGGATCGAAGGCACGCGGGATGGCGACGTTGACCGAGGTGCTCGCACCCCAGCTGATCTCCAGCGCAACGTGCGGCACGTCGGGCCCGCCCAGCGGGTCCTCCGTATCGACCAGGTTCCAGGTGAGCGTTAGGTCGCCGGGCTGCACTCCCGGGCCGAAAGAAACCGTGTCCCTTTCGATGAGACCGGACTCATGGAAGCGCTCCAGCGCCTCGTAGTCGTTCGCCCTCAGGTCTTCGAGCGGCAGAAGGTAGCGCACGTCATCGGGCTGGTACGGGGCACCGACGGCTGCGAGGTCCGCTCGCAGGTCGTCGAGGGAAAGGTAGAAGAAGTAGGTGTCTTCGCCATTGGACCCCAACCGCGCATCGGCCTGGGATTCGTAGTCGCGATGATCTTCCTCGAACCAGTAGAGATCGCTCAATCTGCCGCGGGTCTGGCCGGCCACGCTCCACAGTCCCCCGTCGTCCTCGCCCCCCGCCTCAATGCCGAGGGCCTCGTAGTACCAGGATGCCAGCTGGTCGATCTCCACCCCGGCAAGATCCTCCACCACGTCCTCGCCGACCTCTGAAGGATCGAAATAGAACGTGGTGGCGCCTTCGGTACCGGTCATCGTGTCGTCGCCGCTGCCGCCAGCCATGAATGCGCCGCCGTCGAGCGTGTCGCTCCCGGCCCCGCCGTACTGGACGGCGCCGCCATCGAGCGTGTCGGCGCCATTGCCGCCGTAGACCAGCGCGCCGCCGTAGATCGTGTCGTCGCCCTCGTTGCCGTAGGCGAAGTCGTCCGGCCCGGCATGGACCTCGTCATCGCCTTCGCCCGCGTCGATCAGCGCGACGTGGCCGACGGTGATTCCCCCGGCGCCGAAGATGGTGTTGGCGCTCGCGCCACCGGTGATGTCTTCGACGGTGCGGATCTCGTCGATCTGCTCGATGGCGAGCGTCGCCGGATAGCCCGCGCCCGAGCCGGCCACCAGGTCGATGGGCGCCCAGCCCCTGTTGGTGCGGCTGACGATCGTGTTGTAGGCGATCGCGCTGGCAAAGAACGTGGACGTGCTGGAAGTGCTCTGGGCGCCGTAGCCGGGGATGATGTTGCCGGGGGTGACGCCGTAGGTGACGATCTCCGAGCTCTGCTGCGACTGGCTCTGCGCGGTGATGGTGGCGTCGTCCGACGATTGGCTCGTCGCCAGCACGTCGATGCTGTGGTGAACGAGCGGCGCGCCGCTGAAGTAGGGGCCGGTCTTGAGCCCGTAGCCGTTGAGCGCGAAGCTGGTGACAGGCGGCAGCACCTCGGTGTACGGCTGCAACCCTCCCCCTCCCAGGAAGTGGAAGGTGGTCTGCGACCAGCCGTTGAAGATGAGCGCATGCGTGGGGAGGGGCGAATTCACCGTCTCGGTCGCCCAGGCCGAGAGCAGCGCCTGCCTGAAGTCTTCCCTCGCACCGAGCGCGACGTTGCCCGCGTAGGGGTCGGGCCGGTCGATCAAGTCCTGCATCGCCGTGAACGTGCCGCCCGCTTCCTCGATCTGCCAGGTCTGGGAGGCGCCCGCCGCAAAGTAGTCCTCGATCACTACGCCGTCGGTCGTGCCACGGATGTCGACGACGAGATCGTCTCCCGACTGGCGCGCCTTCAGGCCCTCGAGGCTCAAGCCCTCGGCGAGCTGCAGGGTGCTCATCTCTCCGGAAGGGGAGGCATCGACGATCGTGTCGCGGCCCATGCCGAGGTATACGGAGTAGGTGTCCGCCCCCGCTCCGCCCTCGAGCGTATCGTTGCCGGGGGTGCCGGTGAGGGTGTCGTCGCCGGCCGTACCCTGGATCGGGGCGATGGGCAGGGCGTCGAGCGCCACCTTGTCGATGAAGCTGCCGTCCTCGAACTCGATACGCTCGATCGCCTGGGCGGCGCCGGTGTATTGGCCGATGACGCTGATCGCGTCGCCTGTTCCGTAGCGGATCGCAAGGTCGCCGTTCGCTCCACGCGAGAGCGTCACTTGCCCCGGAGTGACGGTGCCATCGAAGCGCACCACGTCGATGCCCGCTTCGTCCGCCACGCCGAGGGCGATGCTCGCCTGCTCGTCGATGAGGTCGTTGCCGTCGCCCGCGGAGAAGGTGTAGGTGTCCGAGCCTTCGTTGCCGATGAGGAGGTCGTCCCCGGTGCCGCCGTTCAGGACGTCGTCGCCGTCGTGGCCTGCGAGGCTGTCGGCGCCCGCGCCGCCTTCGAGGACATCGTTGCCGCCATCGCCCGCGAGCGCGTCGTCGCCGTCGCCTCCTTGGAGCGTGTCGTCGCCCCAACCGCCGAGGAGCTCGTCGCTGCCTTCCCCGCCGTCTATGACGTCGATACCGTCGTTGCCCTCGAGCCAGTCGTCGCCCGTACCGCCCAAAATGGTGTCATCGCCCGCGCGCCCGATCACCGTGTCGTTGCCGCCTTTGGCGTCGATGCGGTCGGTGTAGGGCGTGCCGAAAAGCAGGTTGTCGTCGTCGTCGCCGTCGATGTCGAAACCCTGCTCGAGCACATCCTGCAGCGTCATGAACCCGCCGCTCTGGAACTCGATCGCGTCGAGCACCGGCGTGGAGAGGGGGTCTTCGGGGTCGAAGCCCAGGAAATGGATGGCGTCGCCGTTGCCGAGGTCGACGATCAGCGAGCCGGGGCGGAACTTGACGTCCTCCGGACGGATGCCGGGGCCGAGGACCAGAATGCTTGCCTCCGGGTCGTCCGGGCCTCCGGTCGGGAGGTCGAGGATGGTTTCGATGCCGTCGCCGCGATCGAACACGTAGGTGTCCTTGCCCGGGCCGCCGGCGAGAAGGTCGATCCCGGGTCCGCCGACGAGCGTGTCGTCCCCCTCCCCACCGTAGAGGATGTCGAAGCCGTCGCCACCGTCGAGATAGTCGTTGCCCTTGCCGCCGACCATCTCGTCGTCGCCCGCGCCGCCGACCAGATAGTCGTCGCCGGACAGGCCCGCGGCGTCTACCGATACCGAATCACCCGAGATGAAGTCGTTGCCCGCGCCGCCGAGGATGACGTCATGCCCCGCATCGCCAAAGAGCACGTCGTCGCCGATGCCGCCTTCGACATAGTCATCGCCCACGCCGGCGTATACCCAGTCCGCTCCGGCTCCGCCGTAAATGATGTCGAGCCCGCCCTCTGAGTCGCTCAAGACGACCTCGATATCCGAGGTGGTTACCGTGAACGTGGCGGCGTTGCCCACGTCGGTGCGCGTGCGCACCAGCGACCAGCCGAGGTTCGCCCAGGTCACCGAGCCGTCGCCATAGATGGTGTCGTCGCCCGCGCCGCCGACGATGATCTCCTCCCCAAGGCCTCCCGCGAGGAGGTCCGCGCCAGCGCCGGACAGGAGCACGTCGTCGCCGGCGCCGCCATCCAGGACGTCGCCGGGCCCCTCTCGCTGCTCTCCGGCTTCGCCCTGGGCGATCGCCAGGTCGATCGTCAGCGTACCGCCGTCGCTGGACTCGGCGAAGAGCGAGTCATTGCCCTCGCCGCCGCCGAGGATGTCGCCTTCGGTGCCGCCTTCGATCCAATCCTCGCCGGTTCCTCCGGTAACCAAGTCGCGGCCCGCGCCCGACTCGATCAGGTTCGAGCCGCCTTCGTCCGTGATCTCGTCGTCGCCGTCGCCGCCCAGGATATGGTCGTCGCCGGGCCCCGCGTCGACCCGGTCGTCGCCGGCCCCTGCCTCGACGCGATTCGAGCCGGCCAAGACGAACACGATGTCGTTTCCGTCGCCCGCGAAAATACGGTCGTCGCCCGTGCCGTTCGCGGCGATGAGGTCGTCGCCGGCGCCGGTTTCAATCAGGTTATTGCCTGCGCCATTCGTGGTGACGTAATCCGCGCCCGTGCCCGTGATGATCCAGTCGTTACCGCCGCGCGTCGCAGTGATGGTGTTGTCTCCATCGCCAGCAAGAATCTTGTCGTCGCCGGCGCTGTCGAGCAGGTAATCGGCCTGGCCGGGAGCTGGCGTGCTCGTGAGTACGGCGTTCTGGATGTCGTCGTTCAGCGTGTACTCGACCGTGTAGGAGGTCGGATTACCTTCCGAATCCGCGGTGCCGCTCAGAATCTCGTAGCCCCGTACCGGCGTCGTTCCGAAATCGGGGCGCCAGCCTCCGGGCCAGCTGGGGTCTGCGATAGCAGGAAACGTGTCAACGAACTTTGCGACCTCGAGGTCGCCCAGGATCTCCCGCGTGGTCTGCGGGGTTGTAGGTGCCGTGAACGTCGGGTCGGCCGGGGCGTCGATAAGGCGAAGACCGTAGTAGTCCAGCAGTGCCTTCGTGAAATCAAAGTTCTTAAGAGTGATTCGGTCGGTCGGGGTGTCGGAGAAATCGATGACGAGGTCCGCAATGTCACCGGTGCCAACCTTGGTAAAGGTTACCTCCACACCATTCGATATCTGCTTCCAAGGCCCCTGCTCGCTATTCTTAACACCGAACGCCAGTTTGTATCCGTTTCGAATGAGCTTCGCGGTTCCATCCGGATCGACGATGATGTCCTCGCCATCGCCGGTCTTAAACACATACGCATCGACCTCCGTACCACCCAGAAGAATGTCATTACCCTTTCCGCCAATCAGTGTGTCTGCGCCTCCTTCACCAATCAGCACATTGCGTATCGCGATCTCGGGTATCGATCCATCAGGATCCGCGCCTGGTGCGAACTCTCGGGCGTTCAGAGTTGACCCGTGGCTAGGATTCAGTAGGTCAGTCGACTTATTCCTGTTTGGATCGAGATAGATGTCGATAGAGAGAAAATCATCTTCCGATAGATTGCCGAGAACGGGGTACTGCGCCCGAAGTGATGCGAACAGTTCCGCCTCAGCGGGGCCCAGCGCATCAATAAGCGACGGAACAGAAAATTGGGTTGCGACAAGGTTGTAATCTAGGTTCGCTTGAGGAATACGACCCTCATACCGCTTCTCGTACGCAAGAATGTAGGGACGGTGCGTTTGGAGCATGCGGTAAACCTGAAGCGCCTCCGCTTGTCTATCGGATGATTCTTCATCATAGAGGCCGAAATACGCCGACTCGGCATAGCGTCGCTTTGCAATCCCGCCTGGACCCGACAAGGGATCTCGTACCAGTGCACCAAGGTTCGAGTTGTATCTAATCTCGAACCACGCTTCAGCCCGGTTTCCGGCCGCAATGGCGTCTCGAAGGTTAGAACTCTTCCACGACGTTACGACTCCTTGCCTTACTTGCCTCGGTCCAAGAAGGTTGTTATAAGCAAGCGAAACCAGCGCCAAACGCTCTCGGGAAAGTAGCAGCGTCACGCCTGTTGGCAACCAAGAGTTCACCTGCCCCTCGTATCTTCCAATAATGGTGTCAAATACTGCGCGGACCTGCTGAGCATTGCTGAACTCAAACGACGCACTTTGATTGCCCGACACTTTTCTAAGCTCTGCGTTGATGGCCTCGCGAGCAGCGGTCGCGCCAGCTTGACCTACGCCGAATGACACATTCACTTCTTTGCCGTTCACAACTTGGGCAAGCACATTGCGGATATTTGTTGCATAGCTCGCCGGGTAGCCAATGTTCGCAAGAATTTCTTGTACATTGGCGGCAACGAGAAAACCCACTCCAATGGTCGCAAACCCGTTTGAGTCGGTATAGACCTGAAGCTTCGGTTGTCCGCCCTCTTCCTCAAGGTAGCGAAGAAGATCCCATCTAATGGTCTGGTAGTTTGCAAGTGGAGCACTAAAGGTCAGTGGCATGGTCTTTTCCCCTGTTTCTCATCCTCGACAGAACGCGCGACCCCGGCTATCGCGCCACCCATTGAATGTTGCAAATCGCTACTGGTCCCCACGAAGCGTCCAGTTCGTAGAGTGCAATGCCTCCTTTAGCGCCCGCCCGCACTTCCGGTAGATTGTTGCCCCACAGCCCACTTCCGGTAGCGGGGTAGGATGACCAAGCAACAAGGAAGTAGCGCTTGCTTCGAGCGTCATAGATCAGATCTCCGACGTCGCGAGACATATTGAAGCTTCGCGCGAAGTCACTAGTGCCGACCGCGAGAAAACTGTTATTCGTGTAATCACAGTGGTCGAGACTGTCTTCCTTCTTGTCAACAGACACGACCTTTGCTGATGTTCCGTAGTTCATGCGATATATCGTGTCAGGAGCGCCGTTCCCGTCTATATCTGTTCGCAAGACCCACATTCGGAGTTGGGAGTTAGATCGAACCGACTTGGTCTTATCCAACCATTCGTTCCAGACAGTACGCGCCTTGTCTGGGGCTGAATCGGCCAAGTTGCGCTTGACCATTCTTTCGGCGAGAGTCAGGTCCACTGGATGTTCCTCCCACTTGGGCCTCTCGAAGCGTTCGAACTTGCTCGACATATGGGACTGGCAATGTGTAAACGGCTTGTTCGCAGACTCGTTCAAGTTCTGCGCGAACTCTCGGCAAACTGAGTAGCCGATCTCAGTGCTACGAACCATTACGTACTTACCAACTGGGCTACTGGGCGTGTCGGAGGCACATGCAACCTGCGTAGCCGCCATGGAATAGAGCACCGCCACTATGGCAGTTGTCGAGTCAAGTCTTTGTAGTAGCCCGCGAGTACCACTAGCCGTTCTTCTCACACTCATCTCCTTCCACTATTCTGATTAGCGTTGGCCGCTCTGGTCCGACTGCCGAAACCTCGTCGACGTTAAGCCCTTTGGGCAATTGGTGAGCAACAAAGAGCACTGTCGCAGTGCCTTTCAGCCTGTTCACCGTTTGCGCGAACTTCTCCCCCGTCTGCGTATCCAGCCCGCTCGTCGCCTCGTCGAAGATCAAAATCCTCGGTCTCTTCAGCACCGCCCGCGCGATCGCCAGCCTCTGCTTCTGCCCGCCGCTCAACCCCACTCCGTGCTCGCCGATCACCGTGTTGTATCCCTGCGGCAGCTTCTCGATCACCTCATGGATCTCCGCAACCTTGCACGCCTGCACCACGTCGTTGAATCCGGCATTGGGATTCGCCGCGATCAGGTTTTCGTAGATGGTGCCGCTGAAAAGATACGTTTCCTGGGGCACCATGCCGAAGTACTGCCGAAGCTCGTTGGCCGAAAGATGGCGAATGTCTTTCCCGTCGATCTCGATCCGGCCGTCGGTGGGCTGGTAGAAACCCAGCAGCAACTTCGCCAAGGTGCTCTTCCCCGAACCCGACGGCCCGGTGAGCACAGTGAGTTTTCCGGGCTTCAGCGTGAGGCTCAGGTTCCTGTATAGGTAGGGATGTTCCGGCGAATACCGGAAGGACAGTCCCTCGATCCGGACTTCGCCTTTGCCCTCCGTCGTCCGCCCCGGCGTCAGCACATGCGGTTCGGCCGGCGCGTCCATGATGTCCCCAAGGCGCTTCACCGCAATGCTCGCCTGCTGGAACTCCTGCCACAGGGAGGCAAGCCGCAGCATGGGCTGGGAGAGCCGGCTTGCGAACATCTGGAAGGCAACCAGCATCCCGATGGTGAAGCCATCGTGCTGCATCACGAGCAACGCCCCCACGCACAGGATGGAGAGCGTCATCGTCTGCTCGAGCGCATTCGCTATGACGTTATAGGTGTTGGAGAGTTGCCTCGTGGCGAAGCCCGAGGCGAGGTATGAGGCGAGGAGCTCGTCATACCTTCCCTCCAGCCGTGGCTCCATCTGCAGCGACTTCACCGTCTCCATCCCCGCCACGTATTCGGTGAGAAACGCCTGATTCCGCGCCCCGAGCAGGAACTGGCGGTTCAACCGGGCACGAAGCATGGGCGTCACCGCTACCGACAGCCCGGCCACCACGAAGAGGATCCCCAGCGCGATCAGCGTCAGCTGCCAGCTATAGGCGAACATCACTGCCGCGAAGATGAGGAGGAACGGGAAGTCGAGGATCACCGACACCGCCGCCCCGGCCATGAACTCCCGTACGGTCTCCACCGCGTGGATGCGGGCGACGATGGTCCCCGTGGGCCGGTGCTCGAAGTACGGCAGGTGCAGGTGAAAGAGGTGCCGGAACACCTGGCTCCCCAGCACCGCGTCCACCCGGTTCCCGGTATGCAGCACGAAGTACTGGCGCAGCCAGCTCATCCCCGCGCTGAAGAAAAGGAACATCCCGAGGCCCACCGCGATCGCGATCAGCGTGCTATCTGTCTGATGGACTATAACTTTATCTATGATGACCTGGGTGCCGATCGGCGTGGTGAGGCCGATCAGCTGGATGAAGAAGGAGGCAAGGAGCACGTCGCGCCAGATGCGCTTGTGGCGCAGAAGCTCCGTCCAGAACCAGCGGAAACCGAATTTCGACGCCGCCGGCGCTCCGTCCTCGTGGGCCGGCTCCTTCGCCGTCTCGTGCCGCACCAGCAGCACGTCGGCGTCGAACTGGTCCTTCAGCGACGCGACCGGCGCAGTCTGCGGCGTCTGGCTGCCGGCGACGAAGTAGAGCAGCCGCTCGGCGTCGCGTTTCACGATAATCGCGGGCTTCTTCTCCTCACCCGCGAGAAACCCGACGCAAGGGTACGCCGCCTTGGCGATCCTGCCTTCGCCCGTGCGGAAGCCGAACGAGCGCAGCGCCTCGATCAGCTGCTGGAAGGAATGCGGCGCGGGAAACTTCTGGAGAAGCAGTGCAGCGTCAAACGGGATGCGGTTCAACTGGCACAGGCTCCCGACCAGCCAGCCGAAGTGCCCTTCCCCGATCTCTCCCGCGAGTTGAATCGCTATGCTCCCTTATGCACGGGAGCGTAGCCTGAATGTGCATTCTTGCCATCCTACGGCCGTTCTAGAACGCCGCGCCGCCTGTTCTAGAACGAGGACTTCAGCCGTTACCGGCCTTGCGCGGCCTTGCGGCAGCCATGAGCTCGGCCCTGGTGGATACCCCGAAAGCGTAGTACACGGCGTGGGCGTGCTGCCTCACCGTGGTCTCCTCGATGTCCAGCGCCTTCGCGATCTGCGCGTTGCTCTGGCCCGTCAGCATGCGCGCCAGGACTTCGCGCTGCCGCTTCGTGAGCCGGCCCTGCGCCGATCCTGCGCCGTTGGCCTGCGGCGGTCCCGGCTCGAGCTCGCCCAGGATTTCGGGGGGGACGTAGCGCCCGCCCTCCGCCACGAGGCGCAGCGCGTTCAGCAGCACCGGCACCGCCGCGCTCTTCGGTAGAAACCCCGCCACGCCGGCGGCGAGCGCGGCCCGGATCGACCTGGCGTCGGTGCTCGCCGACACGACGAGCACCGGCACCGCCGGGTGCGCCTCGCGGAACCGGAGCACCGAGTCCATGCCGGCGCAGCCCGGCAGCCCGAGGTCGAGCAGGACGAGGCCCAAGGCGCACCTTCCCGCTTCTTCGAGGGCGCCGGCAAGGGACTTCACGGTACGCACGTCGGCTCCCGGCAGGGCCCGCAGCACGGCGGCGCCGAGA
>DASWKF010000023.1:0-1971 GCA_036396795.1 Gammaproteobacteria bacterium
CCCCGACGTGCTCCTCAAGAACGCCGACCTCGCGCTCTACCGCGCCAAGGAAGACGGGCGCAACACGTTCCGCTTCTTCGAGCCGGCCATGGACGCGGCCCTGCAGAAGCGGCGCCGGCTGGAGAACGATCTCCGCAATGCGCTCCGCAAGAATCAGCTCTATCTCGATTATCAACCTCAGTTCGACTTGGACACCGGCAGGCTCACCGGCTACGAGGCGCTGGTGCGCTGGTGGCACCCGGGCGAGGGCGAGATTCCGCCGACCACGTTTCTCCCCATCGCCGAGGAGACCGGCCTTATCGTGCCGCTCGGCGAATGGATCCTGAAGACCGCCTGCTCCTACGCCACCACCTGGCCGTCCGACACTAAGCTCGCCGTCAACCTCTCGCCCGCCCAGTTCAAGACCCAGGACGTTTATGGGCTGGTGCGCAGGGTGCTGAGTGAGACCGCACTCGAGATCACCGAAGGCATCATCCTGCAAAACACCGAATCGGTCCTGGAGATCCTCACCCGCCTCGACCAGCTCGGCGTGTCGATCGCCATGGACGATTTCGGCACCGGCTATTCGAGCCTGAGCTATCTCACCCGCTTCCCGGTCAAGAAGATCAAGATCGCCGCTCCTTTATCGACACCCTCGGTACCAGCGAGCAGACCTCAGCCATCGTGTCGAGCATCGTCGGCCTCGGCCAGTCGCTCAACGTGACCATCACCGCCGAAGGCGTGGAGACGGAAGGCCAGGCGGCGATGTTGAGGAAGTGGGGCTGCGATCAGGTGCAGGGCTTCTATTACGGCAAGCCTGAAGCCGACGTGCCGGAATC
Source organism: Gammaproteobacteria bacterium (assembly GCA_036396795.1). Classification (GTDB taxonomy): domain Bacteria; phylum Pseudomonadota; class Gammaproteobacteria; order Steroidobacterales; family Rariloculaceae; genus JAHEEM01. The sequence continues at coordinate 819 of DASWKF010000023.1, forward strand.
GGAAGAGGTGACCGCCAAACGCCCCCTCGTCGCCTAGTTCCGCACCCTCCCAGCTTTTTTGGCCTTTCGCGATCGTCGCCTTGATATCGCGGGGCTTGTGAGCGAGGCGTTTTGCGTCATAGAAGTTCGCCACGAGATTCGAGGCGCTTCTACCATGGCCGCGCCTCCCTGGCTTGATGGTCATTGGCAATGAGTGACATGAAGATCGCCGTGCTGGGAGCCGCCGGCCGCATGGGCCAGGCGCTGACGGGCGTGCTCGCCGCCACCCCGGGATGTAAGGTTGCCGGTGGCATCGAGGCCAAGGGTTCGCCCTATGTCGGCCGCGACATCGGCGAGGTGGCAGGCTTAGAGCCGCTCGGCGTCGCCATCACCGACGATCCGCTTCCTCTCTTCGCCCATGTCGACGGCGTGCTCGACTTCACCGCGCCGGCCTCGACGGTCGCTTTCGCAGCGCTTGCGGCGCAGGCCCGCATCGTTCACGTCATCGGCACCACCGGTCTCACCGACGCCGACGAAGCCAAGATCGAGGCCGCCGCCCGGCATGCCACCATCGTCAAGGCCGGCAATATGAGCCAGGGCGTCAACCTGCTCGCCGTCCTCACAGCGCAGGTCGCCAAGGCGCTCGGACCCGAGTTCGACATCGAGATCCTTGAAATGCACCACCGGCACAAGCGCGACGCGCCCTCGGGCACGTCGCTGATGCTCGGCCGGGCCGCCGCCGAGGGACGCGAGATTTCGCTCGAGGAGCGGGGCGTGCACACCCGCGACGGCGAGACCGGGCCGCGGCGCCAGGGGGATATCGGCTTTGCCGCGCTGCGCGGCGGCGACGTGGTGGGAGAGCACCGGGTGATCTTCGCCGGACCGGGCGAACGGATCGAGCTTACCCATATCGCCACCGACCGCGGCATTTTCGCGCGCGGCGCGGTCAAAGCGGCGCTGTGGGCGCGCGGCAAGGGTCCCGGCCTTTTCTCGATGAAGGATGTGCTCGGCTTGTGAGCCCCTCGGGGCGGCGCGATGCTTGAATCTGGCAAAATGACGTGGACTTGCCTAAAAGGCGGGATCCCGGCGCCGGAAATGAGCCCGAAACGGAGGTCATGGTGAGACCGAACTTAACGTTCTCTCGGTATCCTGCCATGCGAGATGAACGGCTCCG
>DASWKF010000024.1:0-2031 GCA_036396795.1 Gammaproteobacteria bacterium
GGAGACGAAGCTGGCGGTGGGAAAGTATACGTGGCGGATGCGTTCACCGGAATCGGCCAGCACATCGGCGAACGCGAGCTCGACCGGCCGACAGCTCGCGAGAAAGCGCCGGTGCTCCCGGCGAGGCAAGGCGGCGAGCAGGAAATTCTCTCCGGTGGCAGGCTCGAATGGCGACACGTGGGCTTTTCTCCCGTGGGAAGGTCCATCAAGCAATGCGGTCAGGCTCGGACAGGAATCGAGAGCCTGTCCCGACGAGGACTGCGAGCAGGGTGGCGCGTTGGCGGACCCGTGTCTGCGCGTTAGCACACAGAGTGGTCCAGCGCGCGCCCTAATCGCGAGCGCGCGCGGACCGGCGCCCTCGATCCGTGCCGGATCCGTACCGATGGCCGCGCCCGCCCGCGCAGCGGCATACCCGTTGGTTGTACTCGCGGGGTGAATGAATGTACCATTGCGTACATATCGCCTTTGGCGCCGTGCGTTTCGGCTTCGCCCGAGCGCGACTAAGATTGCGGCGCCCGGCGGGTTGAACGCTGGTGACTCTTCGACAGTTGAGCATGAGCATTCATCACGACCCACGCCAGAATCATCTGCTCGCGGCATTGCCCGGCGAGGTGTGGGATCGCGTGCATCCAGGGCTCGAGCTGACCCCGATGCCGCTCGGCATGGTCCTCTACGAATCCGGCACCCAGCTACAGCACGTCTACTTTCCGACGACCTCCATCGTCTCGCTGCTGTACGTGATGGAGGACGGCCACTCGGCCGAGATCGCGATCGTCGGCAACGAGGGGATGGTCGGGGTCTCGCTGTTCATGGGCGGCGAGACGACTCCGAGCCGGGGGATCGTCCAGAGCGCCGGCTACGCCTACCGCCTGCCGGGGAAGTACCTGAAGGACGAGTTCGTCCGGGCTGGGCCGATGCAGCGTCTGCTGCTGCGCTATACGCAGGCGCTGATCACCCAGATGGCACAGACGGCGGTGTGCAACCGTCATCACACCATCGAGCAGCAGCTCTCGCGCTGGTTGTTGCTGAGCCTTGATCGCCTCCCCTCTAACGATCTCGTGATGACGCAGGAGCTGATTGCGAACATGCTCGGCGTGCGTCGCGAGGGCGTCACCGAATCGGCCGGCAAGCTGCAGGATCACGGATTGATACGCTACCGTCGCGGCCACATCACCGTGCTCGATCGACCGGCGCTGGAACGACACGCCTGTGAGTGCTACGACGTGGTCAAGCGCGAGTTCGATCGCCTGCTGCCGGCGGGGGACGCGATCTAAGCACCCGGATCGGTCCGCAGTGCCCCTCGGCGCCCGCCGCCGTTCACCATGGCGTTTCGGGCTTTACCGGTATTACGAAGCTGAAATAGCCTCCGCCAACGTTGATCAGTGCAGGCAACAGCATGGCTAAAGATCCAGGTTGTTTCATGGCCCCTTACCTTTCCGAATATTCAGTGATAGTCCTGATTTTAAATACACGCCGCCTTTGATAAGTCGTTCATTTGATACGCTTATTCGCAATAGTCGCTCCGTACGACAACGCACATGAGTAGATCTTTAAGATTTAATATTAAAAAAATCATCGTAAGTTATTGAATAAACAAATAATTCTCTAACGACCCCTCTGTTGAAGACCATTCATAACTGGAAAATCGCAGACAAACGGGCTGAACAGGAAACTGATCCGTGACCCGCCCGGGGGCGGGCGACAGGCCTATGTTGTCCAGCGTACGGACGCGTTGCGCCGCGATCATCCATCCTTCACTTGCAGTCCCACGGGGGGCCCCGAGGGATGCGAGATGCGGATGGCTCCGGCACGCACTTCTCTCCGCCGGGGTTGACGCCCACCTCTGCCAAGGAGTCCATCATGGTCAATTCACTGTTGCGCCGTACGGCAACGATCGCTCTGTTCGTCGGGGTCGCCGCACTCTCAGCCTGTGCTGCCACGCCGCGCAGCGAAAGCACCGGCCAGTACATCGACGACACCGTCATCACCACCAAGGTCAAGTCCGCGATCTTCGATGAACCGGCGCTGAAG
>DASWKF010000025.1:0-2997 GCA_036396795.1 Gammaproteobacteria bacterium
CGACATTCTCATTGGCACCCACGCGCTGTTCCAGGAGCATATCGTCTTCAAGGATCTCGGCCTCGTCGTCATCGACGAGCAGCACAGATTCGGCGTGCATCAGCGCCTCGCGCTTCAGGCCAAGGGCTCAGGCCTCGGCGCGGAACTCCTGGTGATGACGGCGACGCCCATTCCGCGCACGCTGCTGCTGACGAGCTATGGCGACATGGACGTGTCGCGGCTCGACGAAAAGCCGCCCGGGCGGAAGCCCATCGCCACCCGCACCGTGCCGCTGGAACGGTTCGACGAGGTGATCGGCGGCATCGAGCGTGCCCTCAAGAGCGGCGCGCAGGCCTATTGGGTCTGCCCCCTCGTCGCCGAGTCGGAGGTCCTCGACATCGCCGCGGCCGAGGCGCGCTACGCCGAACTCGCCAAGCGGTTCGGCGATCGCGTGGGGCTCGTGCATGGCAGGCTTGCGGGGAAAGACAAGGATCGCGTCATGGCGGCGTTCGCCGTAGGCGCGCTCTCGATCCTGGTCTCGACCACCGTCATCGAGGTCGGCGTCGACGTGCCGAATGCGTCGATCATGATCATCGAGCATGCCGAGCGTTTCGGTCTCGCCCAGCTCCATCAATTGCGGGGCCGGGTGGGTCGGGGCGCCAAGGAGTCCTCGTGCATCCTGCTCTACCGCCAACCTCTGTCGGAGGCGGCCCGGGAGAGGCTCAATGTGATGCGCCGGACCGAGGACGGGTTCGTCATCGCCGAGGAGGATTTGAAGCTCCGCGGCGGCGGCGAGATGCTCGGCACGCGGCAGAGCGGACTGCCGCTGTTCCGCATTGCCAGCCTGCCTGAGCACCAGGGGTTGCTCGAGGCGGCGCGCGACCAGGCGCGGCTCACATTATCGCGCGATCCCGAGCTGAAGGGGCAGGATGCCGAAACGCTGAAACTTCTGCTCTATCTCTTCGAGCGGGACGACGCGGTCAAGCTGATGCGCGCCGGCTGACGCTTGAAGCAGCGCCAAGCGAACTACACGGTTCGACGCTAATTGGCGTTGCCGCCGCCGAAGATTCCTCCGAAGAATCCGCCTCGGCCGAATAGAACGGGGGGCCTGCGCGCTTGGGCGGGATCAGGCTCGGCGGCCGGCTCGGATTCGGCGGTAACCGGAGTGCCCTTCTTGGCCGCTTTTGGCTTCGGATCGGCCGACGCGGTAGCCGGCTTCCGGTTGACCGCGCCCGGCTTCGATTGAGACGGCGCTGCGACGGTCGGTGCGCTCGGCGGCGGCGCCGCGAGGGCGGCCTCGTCGATCCAGCCGCTCGCGCTGCTCTTCAAGTCCTTGATCTGGACGAAGCCGCCTTCGCGACCGATAACACGGAACGGCCGGCCGGCCGGAAAGCCGTACATGGCCGGGGCGGAGGCTGACGGACTTGCCAACACCTCGACAGGCTTTCTGGCGACGAGGATCATGCCGGAGCCAGGAAAATCGGCCTGCTCAGACTGCTCAACCGCATCGCCTTCCGGCGCGGCCTGCTCAGCCGCATCGCCAGCCTGTCCAGCGGGTTCACTCGGCGCAGGTGCGGCTTCCTGCGTGGCAGGCGCCGTCTCAGGGACCGACTCGGCTGGCTCTGTGTTGGACGGCGACGCCGCCTCAGGTGCAGCTACAGGCGCAGGTGCAGGTGAAGGCGCAGGTACAGGCGCTTCAACCGCAGCCGGCTCGCTCTCCGCCGACGTTCCACCGAAATAGTGACTCGCGCGCAAGCCAATGCCCGCAACAAGCACCAGGCAGGCGACGGCAACGAACGCGATCTTTTTCGTAGAGAACGCGTTCCGCTTGGACAGCGACTTCCGGGCGACTTCTAGGTCCATGCCTCAATCATGACATGCCCTGGCTCTTCGATCTACCCGGACACTTCTTGTTTGCGGCTGCGGTAGAGCGAGAAAATGATAGAGCAACGCGTCTACACGACGGGTTCCTCCTCCGGCACCGGCTTCTTGGCCCTGGCCTCTTCCGCGAGAGTCTTGAGCGCGTCCTGCTGCGGCGCCACCAGACCTGCCGAGACCACCATCTTGGCGCCGTCCTCAAGCGCCATGTCGAGCAGGGTGACGTCCTTCGCCGGCATGAACATGACGAAGCCGGTGGTCGGGTTCGGCGCGTTCGGCATGAAAACGGTCATGAGCGCCTCGCCGTTACCGAGCTTCTGCTTCACCTCGGCGGGCGGCTCACCGGACACGAAGACCAGTGCGTAAAGCCCCTTGCGGGGAAATTCGATGACGCCGACCCGCTTGAAGGAGGTCCCGCTCTTGGAGAAGATCGTCTGGAAGATCTGCTTGAGCAGACGGTACACGCCGCGCACGACCGGCATGCGGTCGAGCATCATCTCACCGTAGCTGACGATGGTGCGGCCGAACAGATTGGCCGTCAGCGCGCCGATCACCATCAGACCGAAGATGCCGACGATGAGGCCGACGCCCGGCACATTGAAGGGAAGATAAGTCTCGGGCAGATAAGCTTTGGGGATGAGCGGCTTGACCCAGCCATCGACCAGATTGATGAACCACCACACGACGTAGATGGTGATGGCCACCGGGCCCACGACGATCAGGCCGGTGAGGAAATAGCCCCGCAGCCGCGCGCCGAGATGAGAGGAGTGGGGCTCCTCTGCCCCGAGGAGGACGAGATGGTCCTGCAGCGGCTCGGGCACTGCGCTCTCTTGCTCGGAGACTGGCTTGTTTTTGATCTTCATGGAGCTTTCACAACGACGGTCCAAAGGTATCTACTGCTTGCCATGGGGTCCTGCGACATGTCGCGCCGGGGAAGCGCCTTAGCACATCCTCTTTACAGATGTGAGGACTGGCGTGATACGCGGGGACGTGGGCTGCGCCTCGACGCCTCATGCGGGGATAAGCGGGTCAAGGCGTCGCGGGAGAGCAATCGATTCCGCTTCGCTTCAAGGCATTGCAGACCTTAAGGCTTTCCGCCTTGTCCGGGAAGGGCCCGATCCTGAGGCTGTAGAAGGTGCC
>DASWKF010000026.1:0-2597 GCA_036396795.1 Gammaproteobacteria bacterium
AGCGCTTGTGAACCTTGAAATTGAAGATCTCCGGCAAGATCCAGCTGTACTGGAAGAAATAGTCTGTGGCAGGTGGGTCCTCGGGCGTATACGCTAGTGGGCCCTCAGCCGCCAGCCACGGTACACAGCTCGCCGAGTCAACGAGAGTTGACGTCGAATACCGTATCGGCACGATACCGCGCATTCTACCTCCGCTCTCGACGATCGCCGTCGGCTGCTTGATGCCACACCGCAAGTGAGCTCCGTGGATCGTTTTGTCGAGCACGTCGTGACGGCTGATGAAGCGATGGACACTGACCGCCAGGCGGAGGGGCTCGCGAACTGTGAGCGCATCAAATGGATCGTCCGCGCAACGAGTTGTCAACCCATCCGCGGTATGGCACAGTACTCGTATGCAGCGGCGCGAGATCGTTGAAAAGCTCAGGGCACACCGAGCGGAACTGTGTGCGGCCGGGATCGTCCACCTGCGCCTCCATGGCTCCGTCGCACGTGGAGAAGCGTCGTCGAATTCCGACGTCGACTTGATCGCCGAGTTTGAGCCGGGGCGCCGGCTCACGCTCATCGATATGGTCAAGCTGGAAAACCGCCTGCGGGACCTGCTCGGCGTCAAGGTTGATCTGTCCCCGGCCAACACCCTCAAGGAACCTGTTCGCCGGCGAGCCGAGCGCGAGGCGGTGCTTGCCTTTTGACAACCCGGTAAGTGCTCTCCGCGACATTGCAGACGCCGTCGACAGCATCCAGCAATTTACGGAAGGGATGGATTTCGAGTCGTTCCGGCAGGATCTGAAGACGATTGCGGCGGTCGAGCGCAAGCTACTCGTGATCAGCGAGGCAGCCATTCGGCTGAAGGAGGACGCGGCGAAGCTGTGCCCAGGATTGCCGTGGCCGGAGATCCGCGGCATCGGCAATTGGCTGCGGCATCAGTACGACCGCGTCGATCTGGAAACGCTCTGGAACACGTTGCAGGACGACCTGCCGCCGCTCAGCGCCTCAGTGAGACGGGCGCTCAGCAATCCCCCGACGAAAGATTCAACACCGGAACCATGACCGAGCACCGTAGCGACCATCGCCGAGATGCGCGCGCTCCGGATTGAGGCCCCGACCCAGGTCTCTCCCGCGCGATGGTAATGGCCGCAGTCACCGACGTTGCCCTTTTCCTGCCCGTCGGTTGGAACAAGGGGCAGCCACACGAGCAATGCCGGCCATCCGTTCGGGACTGAACCTGCCGACTGCGTTGTGGGAAATCCGGCGACGAAACACATCGACCGGTTCTCCCGGGGGACGCCTGCTCAGTTTGCGCTTGGAAAGGCTCTCGCAGTTCGATGAGAATAACGGGGATCGGGAATCACCGTAAGTGATCGCGGCACGTTAGGAGGTGTTACACGATTCGCGGTCCGTTCGCCTGAGCCGACGCCGTAAGTTACTGATTCTAAAGACGGAGAGATGGCCGAGTGGTTGAAGGAGCACGCTTGGAAATCCACTTGGCCGTGTGCGACGGCGTGCTCTCTATTGCGATAACCGTGACAGATTCAACCGCTTAGCGGCGTACGGGTCACGAGCGTCGATCCCCGTAAGCCACTGTAGTTCTCGCCAAATCGATCGGGTCACGTCACGGTTGCGTCACGGTCGATCGCATCGTGAAGGCGCACGCGTTTCCGGCGTGTTGTGACGACGAAGACGCCGTCGCATCAGCCTCGTTGTGGTCCCGGTCGTGCGATGAACCGATGCGTGAAGTCCGAATCGACGGCGAGGGCTTCACGGATGCCCAGCTTCTCCATGACGACGAAGCTCAGACAGTCGACGGCACTGTAGGTCTGATCCTGGTGTCGCTTGAAGTAGTCGAAGGCGGCTCGCTCCTCATCGGGACTTGCCCAGTGGATGCGCGCCAACTTCTCACCGTAGAGCTCGTCTCCCGGCCGCGCAGCGGCCTCGTGGGCCGATCTTCCGAGTCAGCGTGATCGTTTCGGCGATGACGTGATTCGTCGTGAGCAGGTGATCGACGAGCCGCAGATCCTTGAAGGTTCGGAAGACTTCGACGACGCGCGGATGGTGGGCGTCTCTCTTCGAGACGAGCGCGAAGAGGAATCCCGTGTCGAGGAAGATCACACCTTCGGCTGGCCGTAGAGGTAGTGGTCGTGCTGCTCGGCCATGTCGGCCGGGGCATCGTCGATGAAGCCGATCAGTGCTTCGGCGGCTTTCCAGCCGGTGGGGTCGTCAACGTCGGGTGAGACCGTAGCGGGTATCAGGACCTCCACCTCCGTGCGTTCGGCGAGATGGACGGGTTCCTGCGGCCTGAATACGCCGTTTTCGTAAATAGCCTTAACGGTCATTCCTTCAAGCCTCATTTTACCGCGAGGTGGCCCCGCCGGCTCTCTAGAATCGCCTGGATGGCTCGAAAAACACGATTCGTGACCTGGAACGGCAAGGACCTTCCACCCGAATCTGCGACCTGCCTGCTGGCCGCTACATCGCGGAAGCTGCCGAAGAGGATGCGCCGGCCCTGTCGCTCGACGAAGAGGCCGGGATCGAGGCGGCGCTCGAGTCGTATCGTGAGGGCCACGTGGTCGATGCGAAGCGCGCCCGCGAGATCATCGACG
>DASWKF010000027.1:0-27313 GCA_036396795.1 Gammaproteobacteria bacterium
GCAACATGGATGGACCGCTATCACGCCGAGTGCGGCGAGATGACCGCCGACCTGCGCGTCACCGAAGCCACGATCGCGATGGTCACCGAGCGCAAGCCGGCGGCGATCACGGCGCTCGACGAGTACTTCCGCATCGCGAGCCCGCGGCACGCTTCCTACGAGGTCGCGCAATCGCTCTACGAGATGCTGGTGCCCGAGGGGGCCGAGAACATCATCGCGGCGCCGTCGGCCGCGCTGGCGCAGCTCGCGGGGGAGTGTCTGATCGGCGAGACGCCTTCGCTGCCCGACGGCGCGAACGCCACGCTCGACGACATGGTTGCGGGGCAGCAAACCGTCCGTGAGTTCATTGCGAGCAGCAACGAGTCGCTCGAATGCCTCGATGACGCCGGCGACGACCGCTCTCTCAACGACGATCAGCGCTCACTGCTGACGCGCGCCTATAACGACACGGTCGACCTCATGGAAGAGGTCGCCGACCAGTTCAACGAGCAGATACGCATCTTCCGTGAGCGGCAATAGCGCGCAGGGCTCAACTGAACAGCCAGGAATCCTGGAACAGCAGATTCATGAGCTGCCCATAGAACGCCCACACCAGCAGCAGCGTGGTCACGGCATACGCGAGCGCCGCCGGCCAGCGATACGACCCCCAGGTCACGAGATAGGCGAAGACGAAGACCGGCAGCGCAACGAGCTGGCCCGCGACGTAGGTGAGCCCGAATAGCGCGAGCAAGAATCCCAGGAACGTCAAGCTCGCCGGCAGATCCGCTTTCTTGACCGCGGTAGAGAACGCCGCGCCGAAGCCGTCGGCCGCGCGCACGGCGCCGAGCACGGCGCGACTGTCCTGCAGCAGGATCAGCAGCGTGAGCGGCAGCGCGATGACGAGCACCGCGTGCGGGAACTGCGCCGTCGCACGCTGCGCGAAACCCGTCGTGATCCAATAGGCGACCGCGAAGGTCGCGAGCAAAACCACCGTGATCGGCAGCGAGACGAGCGGGTTGATCGCCGTGCCCTCGCCGGCCTCGGCATCGCTCTTCGGATTGGCTTTGATCACGCCCCAGAGGGCGAGCAGCACGGTGATGAGGATCAAGGCCTCGATGACGAGGACCACGGGACGATTGTATAACCAGGCGTATTCGCCGTAGATCTGCGTGCTGAGCTGATAGTTGTCTTCCATGAGCACGCCGAGCACGAGCGCCAGGATCAACGGCGGACGCGGCCAGCCGCCCTGCTTCATGATGTAGCCGAGGGTCCCCATCGCCAACGCGACCCACCAGTCGCCGATCGAATTGGTCGCGATCCACGCGCCCATGAGCAGCACGACCATGACGCCCGGCACGACCAAATGCCCCGGCAGAAACGCGATCTTCTGCAGCTGGCTGCTGAACGCGAGCAGCAAGCCCGCGGCTACGAGATTGGCGATCGCGATCGCCCAGACCATGCTGAAGGTGAGATCGAGGTTGATCGTCAGCATATCGGGACCGGGCCGCAAGCCTTGGATCACGAGCGCGCCGAGCAGGATCGCGGTACCGATGCTGCCCGGGATGCCGAAAGCGACCGTCGGGATCAGCGCTCCCGCCTTGTGCGCGTTGTTCGCGGTCTCGGGCGCGATCACGCCGCGGATGTCGCCGCTGCCGAACTGCGATTTGTCGCGCGCGCTCTGCACGGCGTGACCGTAGGCGACCCAATCGACGATCGCGGCACCCAGGCCCGGCAGCATGCCGACGTAGGTGCCGATCAGCGCGCTGCGCACGGTCAACCAGCGGTGCTCGATGACGTCCTTGATGCCGTCGAGCAGACGGCTGCCGCCAGTCTCCGGCGCGACGCGCGAGATCGAGGTGTTCTTGACGGCGATCTCCATGAGCTCGGGAATGCCGAAAAGGCCGAGCACGATCGGGATGATCGGAATGCCGTCGAGCAGATAATCGATGCCGAAATAGAACCGCGGCACGCCGGTCGCGTTCGCATAACCGACCGTCGTCAACAGCAGCCCGAAGCAGGCGACGGTGATGCCCTTGAGCAGCGAGCGGCCCGAAAGCACGCCGACCATCGTCAAACCGAGCACCGACAACATGAAGAACTCGGGCACGCCGAACGCATTGATGAACGGCAAGACGATCGGCAGAGACGCCGCAAGCAGAAGCGCGCCCACGACGCCGCCGAAAGCCGAGACCGTGTACGCCGCGCCGAAAGCGCGCGCGGCCTGACCCTTCTTCGTCAGCGGATAACCGTCGAGTATCGTCGCTTGGGATGCGACCGTGCCGGGGATGCCGAACATGATCGCGGAGATGCTGTCCGAAGTCGAGGTGACGGCGTACATGCCGAGCAGCAACGCGAACGCCGGCACCGGGTCCATGCCGAAGGTGAACGGCAGCATCAGCGCAAGGCCCATCGCGCCGCCGAGACCCGGAACGGCGCCGACCCAGATGCCGACAAAGATGCCGAGCATGAGAAATCCGATCGACGGCCAGCCGAGGCTCAGCGCCAGACCGTCCAGCATGCCCTCGATCATGGTGAGCTGAGGCGCACGATGCGCGGGGATTGTGCTGCGAGGTTAACGAACGCGATCGATGTATTCCCGCAAGAATGCTTCGACGTCTTCCGGCACGTCGTAGAGCCCGCGCATCATCTCCGAGCCTTGCTCGGCGCCGATGGGCGGCAGCTCGAAACCGTACATCTTGATCGCTTCCTGCCGGTATTCGGGATCTTGCGTCACCGCGCCGAAGCTCTCGCGCAAGATCTCGACGACGTCGTCGGGCGTGCCCGGCGGTGCCATGGCGGCATAGACGATGTCGTTGACGCGCGGCAGCAGCCATTTGAACATCTCGTATTCCCGTCCCGACGGCGGCTCGCCCTTGACGCTCTCGTAGAACTCCATGTAGCTCGGGATGTCGCCCGCGACCTCGAGCGCGTACGGCTCACCGTCGGGGCCCGTGCCCGGGTTGTGCCACAGCGGGATCGCCAGGCCCTCCTCGACCAGCGTCGGCTCGATCGAGAAACGGTATTGGCCGAGCGATGCAACCTGGATATCGACCTCGCCGCGGCGCACGGCGTTGAACACGTCCGCGCCGCCTTGGAAGCCGGTCACGTATTGGTAGTCGACACCGAGCGCATCGAGCGCGAGCCTGCCGAGCAAATCGAAGCGCGCGATCGGATTCTGGCCGGCGAAGCGCAAGCCTTCGGCGGTCAGAAGATCCTCGGCCGAGCTCAGCTTGCCGGTGCTCACGTAAGCCATGTTCGGGCTCATGAGGCCGCCGATGAACGGCATCTCCGCGAAGTTGGCGCGCAAACCTGGCATCTTGAGCACGGCCTCGACGCCCGCCGTCGGCGAGAACACGAGATGCAGCCCGTCGGCGTCGGCGACCTCAGCCGCATAGTTGAACACGCGCGTGCCGCCGCCGCCGGGCAGGTTCTGCACGATCATGGTCGGCTCGCCCGGGATGTGGCGCTGCCAGTGCTCGGCGAACAAACGCGCGGCAAGATCGCCGCCGCTGCCGGGCGTGCGGCCGACGTAAATCGTTACGCGCTCGCCTTCGAAATACGCGGCTTGCTGCGCCGCGCCTTGGAGCGCGGGCACGCCGCAGAGCAACGCACCTGAAACCAGCAAGGTCGTCGAGAATGCAGTGCGTGCTTTAAACATAAATCATTCGCTCCGTAGCTCGTTTTGGTTGTCGTTATCGCCGTTAATATACCCGGTTGAGCGGGGGCTCGCCGTCCTTGAGAACGCGTCGGACGTTTTGCCATGCGGCTGCGAACAGCCCCGCCCATGCCTGGCGCGTGACGCCGGCGATGTGCGGCGTCAGCAACAAGCGCGCCGCGGCATCCCCGCGAAGCGCAAGCAACGGATTGGTCGCAAGCGGCGGCTCGGTCGAGTAGACGTCGACGGCTGCGCCGCCGATGCTTGCCGCGGTCAGGGTCTCGGCCAGTGCCGTCTCATCGACGATGCCGCCGCGCGCGGCATTGATCAACACGGCGTCGGGCTTCATGCGTTCGAGCTCCGCGGCGCCGATGAGATTCTCGGTTGCGGGCAAGAGCGGCACGTGCAGGCTCACGACATCGGCCTGCTCGAGCAGCGCCTCGAGCGTCAGCGCATGCGCGCCGAGCGCCGCAGACAGGCTCGAAGCCTCGATCGCGGGATCGTAATAGACGATGCGGCTGCCGTGATGCAGAAACGCGTGCGCCACCGCACGGCCGATCTCGCCGATCCCGACGATGCCGACCGTGAGCCCCTCGAGACCGCGCAGCCGCGCGGCGATCATCTCCGCGCGAAACGCGGCGTAGTTACCCTTGCGGATCTCGGCACTGGCCCAGCTCAAGCGCCGCAACAGGTCCAACGCGGCGGCCACGCAGTAGTCCGCCAAGGCGCTGTTCGAGCCGCCGGCGACGTTGGCGACCGCGATGCCGAGCGTCTTCAGGGCCGGCGCGTCGAGCCGGTCGACACCGGCGCCCGTGACCTGCACCAGCCGGACGCGGCTGCCGGCGAAAAGCTCGGCGTCGAGCTTCGGGCCGACGGCTGGGATCACCAGCGCTTGCGCGGCGCGCATCGCGTCCTTGAGCCCGGCATCGGCGGGCGCCAGGTAGGCGATTCGAAGATCGGCCGGCGGGGTCACGCCGATTTCCAGGAAATCCCGCTCCGGGCGCAGGCACACGACCTCGACCCCCTCCACCGGACTCATCTATTTATGGCGGCCGAGCTCGGCCGACGGGAAAAAGCACAACAGCACCAGCGGCTCGCCGCCGGTGTTGCGTGTGTAATGCGGCTCACCCGCCGGAATCAGAATCGTGTCGCCCGGCACGACCGGTTGCTCGCCGGCCTCGGTCCAAAAGGCGCCCGATCCCGACAGCACGTAGATGCACTCCTCGGAGTCGCCGTGCAGATGCGGCTCACGTGGCGGGGCGTTGGGATCGGCGACGGGAATCTCGACATGCCGCAAGGTCACGGCGTGCGCGCCGTCGCGGCTCGATACGATCTCCCGCGAGATCCGCCCCGGAAGCCCGAGCTCCCGCGCCTGATCGAGACCGATGACCCGAGCCATCCGCGCCGCTCCCGGCGTCAGCCGACTTGCTTGAGCTTGGTGATCTCCGCGACGCCGCCTTGCACCTCGGCTAGTCGTCGGAAGATGTCCGCAGCTTCCGCGGCGATCGCGTCGGCAATATCGGCCACCATGCGCCGGCCTTTCTCGACCGTGGCCTTGGCCGGATCGCCGTACCAGCCCGTCGGCGCGATCGAGCGGATGTCGGTCAGCACTGGCTGGTAGCTGCGCGTGCGGCGCAGCTTGTCCATCTTGCGACCGTGCTCGTGCTCTGACGAGTATTCGATGCGGTCGAGGTGCACGAGCGTCGCGTCGTGCTCGAGTATCGCGAGCGCTTCGATCTCGCCGCCATGCGTCAAGCCGCCGCATTCGTGTCCGTAGAGCTCGGCGGCGACATAGCAGGCCTGCACGGTCAGCACGCTGAGGCCGTGCTCGCGGTGCAACGCATCGGCGGCGATCGACAGCGACGGGATATTCCCCTCGTGCCAATTGAGGATCAGCAAATGCGTGGCGCCGTGCTGCGCCACCGAGATACCCGTCTCGATGACTACGCGCTGGTAGGTTTCGGGCGTCAGGCTCAAGGTGCCCTCGAACGGCATGTGCATCGGCGTGACGCCGAGCGGACCGCCCGGCAGCACGAGGCCGTCCATGCGCTCGGCGACCGCGTGGGCGATCACGTTCGCGGCGTAGATGTCCGTGCCGGTCGGCAAATGCGGGCCGTGTTGCTCGGTGCTGCCGGCCGGCAGCAGCACCAGCGGGTTGCGCTTGAGCTGCGCCGCGATCTCGGGCTGCGTCAAATCGATGAAGTAGCGGCTGGGTAAACGGTTCATAGTCAACTGCCTCGGGGTTCGAAAGTGCTCATGCTGAGATCCTGGCGCGCGACTCGTCGAGAATATCCGAGATCGCCACACTCGCGCCGTTCCGGTCGACGGAACGCAAGGCCGCATACACGACGGCGAGCGCAACGTTGCCATTGTAAGCGCTGAGCTCGCTGGGTCTTCCGGTCGCGCACATCTCGGCAAACATCTCGAGCTCGTCCAGGAACATATTCCCCGGCGGGATCTCGAGCTCCTCGCGCTTGCCGTAACCATCCTTGCCTCGCTGAATGTACAGCGTCGAGGTCTCGTGCAGCTTGTCCGGCGTGTCCCAGCTGCTGAAGTCGACCTCGTAGTGCATGAGCCCTTTCTGGCCGAACACGCGCAGAGAATAAATGCCGGGCGAGGTCCAGCAGGAGCCCACGTAGGCGAGCTTGCCGTCGGCGAAGCGCAGCGTCGTCATCGACTGGTCGTCGACCTCGGCGCCGACGGGCGAAAGCTTGGAGGCGATCGACGAGACCTCGGCGATCTCGCCGCCCAGATAGTGGACGCTGTCGAACTGATGGATCGCGAGCTGCGACAACGGCCCGCCCGGCGCCTTGTCGCGATACCAGCGCCAGGTATCCGGCGTCAGCTCGAGCGCGCGCTCGTTCGAGAAGTTAGCCTCGATGAACGCTACCTTGCCGAGCTCGCCGCGATCGATCATGTCTTTGATCATGCGCGTGCCCTTGAGCAGCCGGGCACTGTGCCCGACCATGATCTGCACGCCGTAGCGCTCGACCAGGGCTTCGATCTTCAAGCCCGATTCCAGGGTGTTGGCGATCGGCTTCTCGGTATAAACGTGCTTGCCGGCCGCAGCTACGGCCTCGGCGACGGGCAGGTGCTGCTCGTTCGGCACGGTCAGGATCACGCCCTTGATCTCGGGATTGCCGAGCAGCGTGTCCAGATCCGGCACCGCGGCGATGCCGAGCTCGGCCTCGAACGCACGGCGTTTTTCCTCGGAGCGGCTGAAGCCCGCAACGATCTCGAGCTTGCCGGACGGCCGGGCCGCACGGGTCAGCACCTTCGCCCAGCGGCCGAGGCCGATGATCCCCACCTTCACACTCATGGCAACGGCTTCCTTAGTTCCTCTCGAGTTTCACGGCTATGGACAGATTGTATGATTGTATTACAATGCTGACGCATGGGCGAGGCGCTGCTGCTCAAGATCAACAAAACCGCCGCTTCGCTGCGCCAACAAGTCATTGAAAAGCTACGCGCCGCGATCATCTCCGGCCGCTTGAGCCCGGGGCAGCGCCTGACCGAGCGCGAGCTCACCGAGAGGCTCGGCGTGTCCCGCACCGTGGTGCGAGAAGCCTTGCGGCAGCTCGACGCGGAAGGGCTCATCGAGGTCATCCCGAACCGCGGGCCCGTCGTGCGCACGCTCACGCCCGAGGAAGCCGAGGATCTCTACCGCATTCGCGCCGTGTTGCACGGGCTCGCGGCACGCCAGTTCGTCGAGCATGCGAGCCGCGCGGACCTCGAGGCCTTGCGGGCGGCTCTGGATAGCGTCGTCTCGGCGTACGACGCCGGCGTCACCGAGCACATCGCCGAGGCCAAGACGCATTTCTACGACATGCTCTACGCCGGCGCGGCGAGCGAGAGCTTGAGCGCGATGCTCGGCAGCTTGCATGCGCGCATGTGGCGCTGGCGCGCGCTGGGGCTCGCGCATCCGCAGCGCTCGAGCCGCCGATCGCGCGAGAGCATCGAGCACCTGACGGCGATCGTCACGGCAATCGAGGCCCGGGACGCCGACGAAGCCGAGCGCGTCACCCGCGAGGAAGCCAACCTGGCCGCGCGGGAAGTCTTGCGGCTGCTCGCGGCCACGCCCGAGGTGAGTTCGTGAGCGCCGAATGGCAAACCATCGACACCGACGTGCTCGTCATCGGTGGTGGCGTCGCCGGCTGCATGGCCGCGATCCCCGCGCTCGAGGCCGGCCTTGCGGTCGTCGTCTGCGAGAAGGGCAAGGTGCTCGATCACTGCGGCAGCGTCGGCTGCGGCGTCGACCACTATCTGACGATCATGGACTCGGGACCCGAGTGGGACACGCCCGAGTTTCTGCTCAAGCACGTGCCCGAGCTCACCGACGGCATCGTCGACATGGCCGTGACCAGCCGCGTGATTCATGAGATGCCGCGGATTCTGCGCAAGATCGAGAGCTTCGGCGTCGACTTCAAGGACCCCCGCTACGGCGACTATTACCGGCTGCGGTCTTTCGGCTTGCCGGGCACCTATCACATCAATTTCGACGGCACCGAGTTCAAGAAGCACATCGGCCAACAAGTGCGCAAGAAAAAAGGCACGGTGCTGACGCGCACGATGGCGGTGCAATTGCTGACCCAGGACGAGCGCGTCTACGGCGCGCTCGCGTTCAATTTTCGCAGCGGCGAATGGTTCGCGATACGCGCCGACGCCGTGGTGCTCGCGGCCGGCGAGGTCAATCGCTTGTCGAACAACGCTTCGGGCGTGGCGTTCGACAGCTGGCACTGCCCCTACAACACCGGCGACGCGCATCGCATGGGTTACGACGCCGGAGCAGTGCTCACGAACATGGAGTTCGTCGAGACGACGTTGACGCCCAAGGGCTTTTCGGCGCAGGGCTTGAACGCCCTGGTGAGCGAAGGCGCGCACTTCATCAACAACAGCGGCGAGCGCTTCATGTTCAAGTACGACGACAAGGGCGAGAACGCGCGCCGCGCCGTGATCGCGGACGCCGTCATCACCGAATATCTGCTCGGCAATGGCCCGATCTACGCCGACTGCCGGCACCTGCCGAAAGACGTTCTCGACCATATGGAAGCGACGCTGCAGGTCGATCGCTACACCATGCCGGCGTTCTACGAGCAAAAGCACTTGAAGTTCCGCGAGGAGCCCGTCGAGGTCTCGATCTCGGAGCTGAGCATTCGCCGCAGTGGCGTCTACTTCCGCGGCAGCGGGCTGGCCGTCGATACCGACGGGCAGACCTCGATCGGCGGCCTGTTCGCGGCCGGCGATTGCGCCTCGGTCAGCGGCGGCATCGCCGGCGCCTCGGTACTCGGCCACATCGCCGGCGAAGGCGTCGCGGCGCACCTGCGCAAGCCGCGGGGCGCCCGACCGAGCATCGACATGCGCCTCGCCGACGCGCTGCGCGCCTCGGCGCTGCAACATCTGGCCCAACCGGGCGGCATGTCCTGGAAAGAGTTCGAGCGCAAAACGCGTCAGACCGTGACCGATTACGTCGGCGTGCGCCGAAACGCAAAGGGTTTGAATCTCGCGCTCGAGACGCTCAAGGCGCTCGCCATCCAGGAGCCGACGCTCGAGGCCGACGACCTGCACGGCCTCATGCGGGTGCACGAATCCAAGAGCATCCGGCTATCGGCCGAACTCATGGCGCATGCGTCGCTGGCGCGTGCCGAAACGCGCACGGGCTCCTCGCACCGGCGGCTCGATTATCCGGCCACCGACGACGAGCACTGGCGCAAATTCGTGCTCGTGCAGCGCGGCGAGAAAAGCCCGCGCGTGAGCACGCAGTCCTGCGACCGGCCGCTGGCGGCGGCGTTCACGCGCGTCGGTCGGGAGAGCTTGTCTAGTGTCGGCTGAGACCGTGCACAACCCGATCAGGATCGACCCGGAGACTTGCGTCAAATGCAATCTCTGCGATTGGATCTGCCCCGGCGATCTCATCTATAAAGAGGAAGACAATCGCGAGACTCTGCCCGTGATCGCTTATCCGGACGAGTGCTGGTATTGCGGCTTGTGCCAATCGATTTGCCCGGTCGACGCCATCACGATCGTGTTTCCCAAGGAGATGATCGACTGCAAGACGGACGTCGTGAGCTTGCTGGGCAAGGTCGTCGAATAACACTCGATAACACCCAACACAGCCGGGGGGACTAACGGCAGATGCTCGAGGCCATCGGTGCGGGGCTCGTCGCGCTGGCGACGCCGCAAGCCATGACGTTCATGCTGATCGGCGTCGTCTACGGGCTCGTCGTCGGTATCCTGCCGGGCCTCGGCGGCATCGTCGCCCTGGCCTTGCTGTTGCCGTTCACCTACGGCCACGAGCTTGCGGCAACGCTGGCCTTGCTGCTGGGCGCGCACATCGCGACGATTTGGGGCGGCTCGGTCACGAGCATCCTGTTCAACGTGCCCGGCGCCGCGAAAAGTCTCGCGCTGGTTTTCGACGGTCATCCGATGACCCAGCAAGGCCAGGCCGGCCGCGCGCTCGGCGCCTCGGCGATGGCAGCCTTGCTCGGCGGTATCATCGGCGCGGTGTTCCTCGCCTTGAGCATTCCGATCGTGCGCCCCGTCATGCTCGCTTTGGGCCCCAGCGAATACCTCATGCTCGCGCTCTGGGGCCTGACGATCATCGCCACCTTCAGCGAAGGCTCTCTACTCAAAGGCCTGATCGCGACCGCGCTCGGCATCATGATCGCGTTCGTCGGCATGGACCCGGTCACGGGCACGCCGCGCTTCTGGTTCGGCAGCGTCTATCTGCTCGACGGCATCTCGTTCCCGGTCGCGATGATCGGGCTCTTTGCGGTTGCCGAGATGATCAAGCTGCACGTCAAAGGCGCGACGATCGTCGATCGCGTCGCGGGCTCGGAGCAAAGCTCGGTGCTCGACGGCGTCAAGGACACCTTTCGCCATCGGTGGCTGGTGGTTCGCTCGAGCCTGCTCGGGCTTTGGATCGGCGTGCTGCCGGGCGTCGGCGCCAGCGTCGGCGGCATCGCGGCCTACGCGCACGCCGTGCAGACGTCCAAGACGCCGGAGCGTTTCGGCAAGGGCGCGGTCGAGGGCGTGATCGCGCCGGACGCGACCTTGGGCGCGAACGAAGGCGGCGGCCTCATGCCCACCCTGGCTTTCGGCATTCCCGGCGGCGAGAGCATGGCGATCCTGCTCGTGGCTTTCTTGAGCATGGGCATCGTGCCGGGACCCCAAATGCTGACCAGCGGGCTCGATATCGTCTTCAGCATGGTTTGGATCATCGTGATCGCGAATCTGCTCACGACGCTGCTTGGGTTGGCCGTATCCTCTCAGCTCGCGCGGCTGCCGATGATGAACCCGAACATTTTGATTCCACTGGTGCTCTCGGTGTGCCTGTTCGGCGCCTTCGCCACCCGCGGCTTGATCGCGGACGTCGTGGTCGCGGCCTCGTTCGGCCTGATCGGCTACGTCATGGACAAGTACCGCTACTCGCGCGCGAATTTCGTCATCGGCATGGTGCTCGCCGAGATGATCGAGCGGAACCTGCATATCTCCTTGAGCCTCTACGGCAACGACTTTCTGTTCACGCGGCCGATCGCGCTCACGATGCTGATCTTCGTCGTCGTCACGACGGCCTTGCCGTTCGTCAGAAGCCATAAGCTCAAGCGCACGCTCGAGCGCCGAAACGCATGAGCCGTCGCGCGCAAGAGAATCTGCTCGCCGCGGTGCTGCTCGTCTTCTTCCTGGGCTATCTCGCCGTTGCGACACGCTTCGGCCCGAACGCGCGGCTCGTGCCGATCCCGATGGCGCTGATCGGACTCGTCTGCCTGGTCGCGCAGATCGTGCGGCAAAACCTCAAAGGCGGCCTCACGAAAAACACCTTCGGCCCCTTGCTGCTGCTCACGGGCGGGCGGCAGACGCCGGGGACCGAAGACGCGGCCGAAGCCGCGGGGGCGCCGTCCGGGCGCGACGCGCGACGCGAGCTTCAGGCCTTCGGCTTCGTCGCCCTGTTCGTGCTGCTCATCGTCGCGCTCGGCCCCGTGCCGGCCGTGTTTCTGTTCTGTGCCGGCTTCCTGACTTTCAGCAAGCATTACGCGCCCTGGAAGGCGGCCGCGGTTGCGCTCGCGTTCGCGGCGACGGTATATCTATTGTTCGTCGTCGGCTTGGAGCTGCAGCTCTACCACGGCCTGTTGGAACCTTGGATCGCGGGATGACAGCGAAACACGCATCGCAACGAACGTTTACCGCGCTCGCCGTGTGCGTGCTGACTCTCGTGTCGTTGAGCGCCGTGACGCAGGCTGCGAGCGTGCGCGACGGGACCGTGACTTTGATCGTGCCGAACAGCGCCGGCGGCCTGATGGCGCGCTATGCCCACATGATCGCGCCCTATATCGCCAAGCATGCGGGCGCCGAGGAGGTGCGCGTGCGCATCATGACGGGCGGCGGCAACATCCGCGGCACGAACTATCTCTGGTATGCCGAGCCCGACGGGCGCACGATCGGTTTCACGAGCATTCCTTCGCTGATTCTCGCACAGCTTTCGGGCAGCGAGGCGGTGCGCTTCGACACGACCCGTCTGGTTTATCTCGGCCGCGCCGCGACCGAGGCGCGCGTGCTGACCGTGGGCGTGCATTCCGGTATCGACTCGGCCGAGGCGCTCATGAATCTCGACCGGCCGTTCGTGTTTCCGTCTCAGGGCACCGACGAGGATTTTTATTCGATGGTCGTGCTCGGGCACGCGCTCGGCATGGAGCTAAAGCTCGTCATGGGATACGACGGCAACGCCGACACCGCGATGGCCGTGATCCGCGGCGACGGCGACGGCCATATCACCGCTTGGCGCGCGTCTCTCGGCGTCATCGAGGCCGGCGACGAGCGCCCGATTCTGACTCTGGGCGCCGAGCGCTATCCGCGCTACGCGGACGTGCCGACGGCCATGGAAGTTTCGAATCCCGAGTCCAGGCCCGCCGTGCAAGCAATCGTCAACATGCTCGACATGCACCGCGGGTTTTTCGGCCCGCCCGGGCTCGACCCCGAAGCGACGGCCGAGCTGCGCGCCGCGATCAGCGCGGCGTTCGCCGATCCCGAGCTCATCGCTGAGTCCGAGCGGCAGCGCATGCCGCTGATCCCTTCGGACGGTGAAACCGAGCAGGCGAAGATCGCCCAGATCACCGGCGCGGGCGCCGTGATCGTGCCGATCTTGCAGGCAGCGCTGGAGCGAATCCGCTAGCCGTCGGCGGAACGTTTTCGCGCGTTGCGCAAGCGGCTCGGCGCAAACTAGCGCCCTAAGGTGTCTGCGCGCCGGGCTCGCCGGCCGCGGGGTCGTCACGCGCCGTCGTCTCGGCGACCGCCGCCGGTATCGTGTTTTCGACGATTCTCGCGCTCGCGAGATAGCCATCGATGCCCGGCCCAGGGCTCAGGATCGGAAACGGAATGCCGCGCCGCTCGGACACGATGCGCGCGATCAGCTCGGCGTCGATCGCAACGGCAGCGACGCCCGCGCGCTCGAAGGCCGCGGCGATGACGCGCTCGGCCTCGACGGTCAAGTCGCGCGCGTCCTCGGCAAGCGGCACGTGGATCTCCAGATACAGCTCGCCGTCGCGCCAACCCGCCAGCACGGGCTCATCGACGATGTGCACGGGCGTGCCCGAGAGCACCCGCTCGAACAGGGCCGCGATATCCTCGGGATAAAGACGAATGCAGCCGTGGCTGACGCGCATGCCGACGCCGGCGGGCTTGTTGGTGCCGTGAATCAGATAGCCCGGCATGGACAGGCCCATCGCGAAGGCGCCGAGCGGGTTGTCGGGCCCCGGCGGGACGACGCTCGGCAGCGGATCGCCGAGCTCGGCATGCTCGGCGCGCACCGATGCCGGCGGATACCAGACCGGGTCGCGGGCCTTGCCGGTGATCTCGGCCCGACCCGTGGGCGTTGCCCAGCCTTCGCGCCCGATGCCGACGGGGTGACTGGTCACGGCATCGTCGGCGAAGTAGAGCAGCCGCATGCTCGGCAGATTGAGCACGATGCCGTCGCGCGGCGCGACGGGCACGATGTACATGGTCGGCAGGTAGACCGGCGTGCCCTCGCCCGGCAACCAGACGTCGACGCCCGGGTTGGCGAGGCGCAGCTCCTCGTAGCCCAAGTCGTGCTCGCGCGCGAGCTGGACGAGCGTGTTCTCGTGCCGCGCGAACAGCACCTGAACGGCGCCGAGCACCTCCTCGTCCGCGGCGATGGCTTCGAAATGACGCGTGGGCAGCGGCGCCTGCCGCGGCGCCGCGGGGTCGGGTGCGGTCGTGGCCTGCGGCTGAGGCTCGGGCGCGAGTAGGCGGCGCTCCAGATCCTCGATCAACGCGCAGCCGGACAACGCCGACAGCAACACGCCGGCCGCAATCACGCGGCCGGCGCCGGCGCAACGATTCAGCTTAGCTTTCGTCGTTCTCGCCGATGGTCACCAGACCCACGGTGTTGGTGCTCGACTGGTGAATCACGAGATTGCCGTCCGGCGTCTTGTGCATGTTGCGGATGATGCCGACGCCCGAGGGGATCGCCCAGCTCTGGAAGGTCTCGGTCGCGGGATCGAAGCGCACCAGCGTGTCGGGACGCATGTCGGACTCGTTGTACCAGACGACGTCGTCGACGACCTCGATGGCGTACGGGTGCGAGTCGACACCGCCGGGCGAAGCCCACTCCTTGAACTCGCCGGTCTTGGGATTGAACCGGCCGATCCCCCCGCGCCCGGAATCCACGTACCAGACGTTGTCTTCGCTATCGATCGCGAGCCGGCGCACGTAGTGCCCCATGTCCGGGAACTGGCCGTGCTTCGGCGTCTCGAACTCGGTGAGCTCCTTGGTTGCCGGATTCACTCGCGCGATCTTGTAAGCGCCGCGATAGGCGATCCAAAGCATGCCCTCGGAATCTTTGCGGATGCCGTAAGGCTGCGCGCGCTCGGTCGGCATGTCGCGGAGCCAGACCTCACCGCTCGCCGGGTCCAGGCGCCCGAGCATGTTGCTGTTCTGCACCGTGAACCACAGCGAGCCGTCGTCGGCGAACGCCGCGGTGTGCGGGTCGCGCGCATCGGGATTCCCCAGCGGATAAACCGTGATCTCGTGCGTGTCGTGGTCGATCCGGCCCATCGTGCCGTTGCTGTTGCCGGTGTACCAGATGTCGCCGTCCGGGCCCTCGAGCACGGTGTGCGGCCGGGCAGTCGGATCGAGCCTGACCTCGGACATCTCACCGGTCGCAGGATCCAGCCGGCCGGCGAGGCTGCCGTACATACCCGCCCACCAGATGCTGCCGTCGGAGTGCATGAAAGGATCGCGAGGCCGCTGGCCGAGCGTCGGCGTGGTCCATTCCTGGAACGTGATCTCGACCTCGCCGGGAACGATGACGGCGGGGCGCTCGCCGCTCGGCGGGAAGTGCTCCGCGAGATAACCCGAGATATCCGATGCGATCGGATCCGGCAGAGCGATCATCTGACCGAAAAGATAGCTCCACTCGTCGTGCGTATAGCCGACCGAGTCCGTGATCAAATCCGTCTGGTGACAGGCCACGCAGATGCCTTCGACCAATGCCTTGCCTTCGCCTTCAGGCAATTCGGGCTGCGCCTGCGCAACCAGCGGGAGGCCGAAGCCGATGACGGCCGCCGAGAACAAAATGCGTGTCGACTGATACATGAGCTAACTCCGGACGATGGGGCCCGGCGAGGGCCTTTGGATGCATTCTAGACGGATTATACGCGCTTTTTGAGTACACTGGCCGGGTTGCCATGCCCGCCGAACCTTCATTGTTCCCCGCCGAGGCCGGCCCGAAAGCGCCGCTTGCGCACCGCATGCGGCCGCGCCGGCTCGAGGACTTCCTCGGCCAGCAGCAGTTGCTCGGTCCTGGGAAACCGCTGCGCGAGGCGATCGAGCGCGGCGCCGCCGGCAGCATGGTGTTCTGGGGGCCGCCGGGATCGGGCAAGACCACGCTGGCGCGCCTGATCGCCAACTACGCCGACGGCGAGTTCGTATCGTTCAGCGCCGTCACCGAAGGCGTGCCGCGCGTGCGCGAGATCATCAGGGATGCACGGCAACGCCGCGACGTCCAAGGCCGCGCGACGATCCTGTTCTGCGATGAGATCCATCGTTTCAACAAAGGCCAGCAGGACGCATTTCTTCCTTCGGTCGAGGAAGGCGTGATCACCTTGATCGGCGCGACCACGGAGAATCCGTCGTTCGAGCTCAACGCCGCTCTGCTCTCGCGGCTGCGCGTGTTCGTGCTCGAGCCGCTGGCCGCCGAACATATCGTCACGATCGTCGCGCAGGCGCTTGCGACCTTGCGTGCGGACTCGAAGCCGGGCACTCGGGCGCCCGCGTTCAACGACGAGGCGCTGGCACTGCTCGCGCGTCACGCCGACGGCGACGCGCGCCGGGCGCTGAACGCCACGGAAGCGGTCTGGGAGCACATCGTCGCGGCCGAGCTGCCGAGCGACAGGCCTGTCGACGCCGAGCTCGTCGCCGCGGTGCTCGAGAAGCGCCTGGCACGCTACGACAAAGCCGGCGAGGAGCATTTCAATCTGATCTCGGCGCTGCACAAAGCCGTGCGCGGCAGCGACGTCGAGGGCGCGCTCTATTGGCTCGCGCGGATGATCGACGGCGGCGAGGATCCGATGTATCTGGCGCGGCGCATCGTGCGCATGGCGGTCGAGGATGTCGGCCTCGCCGATCCGCGTGCGCTCAGCATCACGCTCGCGGCCAGGGACGCCTATCACTTCCTCGGCTCGCCGGAAGGCGAGCTCGCGCTCGTCGAGGCCGTGATCTATCTCGCCTCGGCGCCGAAATCGAATCGCATCTACGAAGCCTGGGGACTCGCGCAGGCCGCCGCGCGCGAGCACCCGGCCGAGCCCGTGCCGCTGCACATTCGCAACGCGCCCACCGAGCTGATGAAGAGCTTGAGCTACGGCGAAGGCTACCGCTACGACCACGCCGAAGGGGGCTTCGCAGCCGGCCAGCGCTATCTGCCCGAGTCGCTCGAGGGCGCCAAGTGGTACACGCCGAGCGGCCAGGGCTTCGAGAAGACCATCGCGGAGCGCCTGGCCTGGTGGGCTGAGCGCAAAGCACGCTACACTCCTTGAGATAAGGAAAACACAAGGACCGTCTAATGAAACGTCGTGAATTCATCACGGGCTTGGGCAGCGGCGCCGCGTTGGCCGCGTGCACGCCCGGGCAACAGCAGAGCACGGCGTCGACCGAATCCTTCAACTGGCGCATGGTCACGACCTGGCTGCCGAACTTTCCGGGCCTGGGCACGGGCGTCAACACGCTCGCGCGCTATCTCGAGGAGCTCAGCGGCGGCCGCATGCGGATCACGATCTACGGCGCCGGCGAGCTCATTCCGGCGTTCGAGGTGTTCGACGCCGTCTCGCAAGGCTCGGCCGAGATGGGTCACGGCGCGGCGTACTACTGGCGCGGCAAGAGCGAAGCGACGCAGTTCTTCGCCTGCATCCCTTTCGGCATGAACGCCCACGAGATGAATGCCTGGCTCTACTACGGCGGCGGGCTCGAGCTGTGGCGCGAAGTTTACGGGCGCTTCAATCTGATGCCGTTTCCTGCCGGCAACACCGGCGTGCAGATGGGCGGCTGGTTCAAGCGGCAGATCAACAGCCTCGCCGACTTGCGCGGCTTGAAGATGCGCATCCCCGGCATCGGCGGCGAGGTCCTGCGGCGCGC
The DNA here is from genome assembly GCA_036396795.1 of Gammaproteobacteria bacterium. Classification (GTDB taxonomy): domain Bacteria; phylum Pseudomonadota; class Gammaproteobacteria; order Steroidobacterales; family Rariloculaceae; genus JAHEEM01. The sequence continues at coordinate 17,276 of DASWKF010000027.1, forward strand.
CGGCGGCACGCCCGTGAATCTGCCGCTGTCGGAAATCTTCACCGCGCTTCAGACCGGCAGCATCGATGCGACCGAGTGGGTCGGCCCGTACAACGATCTCGCGCTGGGCCTGCACAACGCCGCTCAGTACTACTACTACCCGGGCTGGCAGGAGCCCGGCCCGACGCTCGAGTGCATGGTCAACCTCGACGCCTGGAACTCGCTGCCCGAGGACTTGCAAGCGATGGTGCGCATCGCCTGTCAGGCGACCACCCTCGACATGATCTCGGAGTTCATGGCGCGCAACGCCAATTCGCTGGAGCAGATCCGCGCCAGCGGCACCGACGTGCGGGCATTCCCCGAGGACGTGCTCGCCGGGCTCAAGCGTCTGACTTATGAGGTCGTCGAGGAGCTCGCCGCCAGGGATCCGCTGGTCGCGCGCGTCTGGACCTCGTACCGGGACTTCATGCAGCACGCGCGCGGCTGGCAGCTCGTTTCCGAGCAGGCAATCCTGAATACCACGAGCCTCTAGAGCTTCGCGCGACTCGCGTTGCATGAACGGCATTCACGACCTGGGCGGCATGACCTGCTTCGGCCCGGTCCAGATCGAGCCCGAAGAGCCCGTGTTTCATGAGGACTGGGAACGGCGCGTGTTCGCGATCAACGTCGCCGCGGGCGGCGCCCTGGGCTCCCTCGATTACCGCCGCCACGGCATCGAGCGGCTGACGCCGATCGAGTATCTGACTTCGAGCTACTACGAGAACTGGCTCGCGCGCTTCGAGCTGCTCGCGCTCGACACCGGGCTGGTGAGCGACATCGAGCTTGCGAGCGGCGAAGCGAACGGCCGCGCCGAGGCGGCCGCGCCCGGCATCGATGCGATGAACACCGTGATCCGCGAAGGCCGCGCGTCGGCGCGCGAGCCGCGTGCGCGAGCGGCGCGCTTCACGCTCGGCGACAGAGTCCGCGCGCGCAATCTTCAGCCGCGCGGGCATACGCGGCTGCCGCGCTACGTGCGCGGCTGCTTCGGCAGCATCGCCGCGCTGCGCGGCACGCACGTGTTCCCGGATGCCAACGCCCACGGCCTGGGCGAGGATCCGCAGCCGCTCTACAGCGTCGAGTTCGCCGCCAACGAGCTCTGGGGGCCCACGGCCAGCCCCAGGGATCGCCTCTATATCGATCTCTGGGAAGACCATCTCGAGCCTGCAAGACGGGAGACCCGCCGTGGATGATCATGCGCACGACGCGCCGCCGAATCCCTATCTGACGGCGCGGCGGTCGCCGGAGGAGACTCGCGCGCTCGCCGAGCGCGTCGCCAAGCTCGAGAAGCTCCTGACGGACAAGGGCCTGGTCGACAAGGCGACGCTCGATCACGTCGTCGAGGTCTACGAGCACGATATCGGGCCGATGAACGGCGCCAGGGTCGTCGCGCGCGCCTGGGTCGACGACGAATACAGGGGGCGGCTGCTCGCCAACGCCACCGCGGCGATCGCCGAGCTCGGCTTCAGCGGGCTCCAGGGCGAGCACATGATTGCGCTGGAGAACACCCGCGACGTGCACAACGTCGTCGTCTGCACGTTATGCTCGTGCTATCCCTGGCCGGTGCTCGGCTTGCCGCCGACCTGGTACAAGAGCCCGGCCTACCGCTCGCGCATCGTCATCGACCCGCGCGGCGTGCTCGCGGAGCTCGGGCTGGACTTGCCCGACGACATCGAAGTGCGCGTCTGGGACTCGAGCGCCGAGATCCGCTATCTGGTGATCCCCGAGCGTCCCACCGGCTCCGGGCACTTGAGCGAAAGCGAGCTCGCCGCGCTCGTGACTCGCGATTCGATGATCGGCGTAGCACGCGCGGCCGCGCCGGGCCCGGGCAGATAGACCTGATGACATGAGCGAAGCGCCACAGGCGGACCCCGGGATCGCGCTCATGCCGGGCCTCGAGGCGCTGCCGCGCCGCTCCGGCGAGCTGGTGTTTCACGCCGACTGGGAGCGGCGTGCGTTCGCGCTCGCGGTGACCTTGAGCGAGCGCGGGCTTTTCAGCTGGGACGAGTTTCGCGAGCGTCTCGTCGCGCGCATCGCGGCGGCGGACACAACCGCCGATATCCCCGGCGCGCCGGGCTATTACGAGCACTGGCTCGCCGCGCTGGAGCAAACACTCGAGAGGAAGCGCTTGCTTTAAATGCGCTAGAATGACTGCCAGCCTTCGCGCATAACGACCCTCGAACAGCTCATGGAGGCCAGCCCGTGAAAACCGCACGCCGCCTTATCGCCGCCGCCGCCCTTGCAGGGCTCGCGGTCCTCGCGCCCGGGACCGCGGCGCTCGCCGCAACCATCGGCATCATCGGCACCGGCGAGGTGGCCAATGCCCTGGGTCCGGCCTTCGCCGCGCAGGGACACACCATCGTCTACGGCTCGCGCGACCCGGACCGCGAGGACGTGCAAGCGCTGGTCGCGCGCACCGGCAACGGCGCCTCGGCGGCCGGTCAGGCGGAAGCCGCCGCGCGCAGCGACATCGTCGTGATCGCCGTGCCTTGGAACGTCGTCGAAGCCGTGGTCGAGAACCTCGGCGATCTCTCGGGCAAGATCGTGCTCGATCCGACCAACCCGCGCATCGTCGGCAGCGACGGCCTGCGCGATTTCGCCGTGCCGACGTCCAACGCCGAGCTCGTCCAGGCGATGGCGCCGCGGGCGCGCGTCGTCAAGGCGCTCAACACGATGAACTGGCGCACGATGCTGGATCCGCAAGCGACCGGCGGCCCCGTCAGCGTGCCGATGGTCGGCAACGACGCCGACGCCAAGGCCGTCGTCGCCGGCCTCATCGAGGGCATGGGGCTCGAGCCCATCGACCTGGGGCCGGTGCGCTACGCGCGCATCGTCGAAGGCATGTATCTGCTCTGGGGGAACGCGAACACTTTAGGCACACCGTTCAACTATCACTTGCGACGGGTTGAACCAGATTGAGGGGGAATACGATGAAACGATCGACTTTATTGCTAGGAACGTTCGCCGGCATTGCGCTCGCGGCTTGCCAGAACGACATGGGCGGCGAGACCGCCGAGGCGCCCGCCGCCGCGCCGATGCCGGCCGCCGCGCCCATGCCGGCCCCGGCTGCACCCGCAGCCATGCCGATGGACACCAACACCTACTCATTAATTAATGAGGTGACCTGGGTGAATCTGTTCGCCGGCCACGATCTCTCGAGCTTCACCGAGGTCGGCGGCTCGAGCTGGAGCATCGTCGACGACTACGTCGAGGCGACCGAGGGCACCGAGAACGGCTTCCTGGTCACGCGCGGCAGCTACGGCGACGTGCAAGTGCAGGCCGAGATCTGGGCGAGCCCAGAGGCCAACAGCGGCATCTTCATGCGCTGTCAGGACGGCGCCAACATCGCCGCGGCGACCTGCTACGAGGTCAACATCTTCGATCAGCGCGAGGATCAGACCTATCGCACCGGCGGCATCGTCAACTTCGCCGAGCCGATGGCGCAGATGGACGCGGCGGACCAGTGGAGCACCTTCGACATCGTCATGGAAGGCGACCACCTCGTCGTGAGAATGAACGACACGCTCATGGTCGACAGCAACGACGCGTCGTTTGCGCGCGGCCCGATCGCGTTCCAATGGGGCGCCGGCACGGTACGCTTCCGCAACATCAAGCTGCGACCGCTGTAGGCGTCGCGAGCGCCGACTAGAGCTCGGCGAATCCCGGCCGCTTCCAGATGAGCGAGTGCTCGACGCAGCCGCATTCGCGGCCGCGGTGGCTGTTCTCACACATCAGCACGGCGTTGCTGGGACACTCGATGGTCGCGAGGTTTCTCGAAAAGCCGGATCTGTCGCCCGTCGTCGTGCACGCGGCTGCCGTGAGCAGGCAGATGACCGCGCCCGAGCGCATCAAGCCGTCAACACATTTCATGAACGACTCCCTCGGGTAACCAATGCTCGGAGTATACGTTCAACGACGCAGGCTCACAGACGCGGCGGCGCTAACTGTGAGTCAGTTAACAAAATGCCGCCGGTTTTCATCGGCCTAAGTGCTCCCCGATCGACGACCAGGCCTCGAGCTTCCGCGCATACGTCATGCCCGCGTGCGCGGGGCTCGTCGACGGCAGGCGCTGCGTCGGAATTCTTGCAAAGCGCGGATCGAGGCCGGGCAGCACGAGCCGCCGGTAGAGCTCCGCGGCCTTGGCGCCGTTGAAGCAGATCAGGCCGATGCGGCGGTGGGCCTCGAAGAATCCGCCGAAGTCGTTGGGCGCGACGCTCGCATGCACGATCGAGGTATCGAGGCTGCCGAGCCGCTCGGCCGCGGCCGCGACGTCCCACAGCGCGATCGCGCTTCTCTTTAGCTGCCGCAACCGCTGCGGGTAACCGAGCTCGGGCCCCGCGCCGACGAGCTCCCCCATGATCCGCCAGAACGCGTTTTGCGGCTGAGCGTAATACTGCTGCGCCTCGATCGAGCGCACGCCCGGCAGGCTGCCGAGGATCAAGAGCCGCGCGTCACCGCGCGCGACCGGCGGAAAGCCGCTCGAAAGGCTTGTTTTTGCACGCGTTTTGATCTTGGCCATGAGATCCCTGCGGGCCCGCGACTTTGACCGAATTGTGACGGGCCGCAGCGTTTTCGGTCGAGTTGTTCAATAAGATCCTGATTGCTAAGCGGATTTGCAACGGGGAGGCTGCCGGATCCATGGAGCGAATGCCTGAAGGCGGGTCGAACGGCGGGCGGATGAAGATCCTCCTGGTCGAAGACGATCACGGCGACGCGGAGTTTCTCAAAGCCTGCCTGCGCCGGCAGAACGCCAATTCGGTCGAGCTGGTGCGCGTCGCGTCGATGCGCGAGGCCGTCGACACCATCGCGCAAGACGATTTCGACGTCGTGCTGCTCGACTTGAATCTCCCCGACTCCACCGGCCAGGAGTCCGTCCACAAGATCAAGACCGCCGATTCCAAGCTGCCCATCGTCGTCCTGAGCGGCGAAGGCAACGAAGACTTCGCCATCGAGATTCTCAACCGCGGCGTGCAGGACTACATCGTCAAGTGGGAAGGCGAGGGCCGCACGATCCTGCGAGCCATCCGTTATGCGATCGAGCGCAAACGCTCCGAGGAACGCTTGAGCTTCCTGGCGCAATACGACCCGCTGACCGAGATCCCCAACCGGCGCTATTTTCAGGATCAGCTCGCGCGCGCCTCGACCCGCGCCCGCCGCGGCCGCAAGAAGATCGGCGTGCTGTTCTTTGATCTCGACCGTTTCAAGGCCGTCAACGACACCTTGGGGCACCACGCGGGCGACGCGTTGCTCAAGCTCGTCGTCGACCGGCTCAAAGGCTGCGTGCGCAACGGCGATCTGCTCGCGCGCCTCGGCGGCGACGAGTTCGCCGTCATGCTCGAGGACATCGACGGGCCGTTGGCGCTCGAGACCGCCGCGCAGAATATCTTGAGCGCGCTCGAGAAACCTTTCGATGTCGGCCCGCACCAGGTGTCGATCACGACCAGCGTCGGCATCACGATTTTCCCCAACGACAGCAACGACCCGATGGCGCTGCTCAACAACGCCGACATCGCGATGTATCGGGCCAAGGACCGCGGCCGCAACAACTTCACCTTCTTCGCGCAGCACATGCACGAGGAAATCATCAAATACCATACGCTCGAGAACGATCTGCGCCGCGCGCTCAAGCACGACGAGTTCACCCTGATGTATCAGCCGCAGGTAAGCCTCGCGGACGGCAGGATTCACGCGTTGGAGGCGCTGCTGCGCTGGAACCATCCCGAGCGCGGCTTCATGCTGCCGAGCGAGTTCATCTCGGTCGCCGAGGAGAGCGGCTACATCGTGCCCATGGGGCTGTGGGTGCTCGAGCGCGCCTGCCGGCAGATCAGCGAGTGGCGGGCGTCGGGCCTGACGCCGGTGCGGGTATCGGTCAACGTCGCCGCCGCGAGCTTCCACCAGGCGGATTTCCACCGCCAGGTCGAGTCCATGCTCGCCAAATACGGCATCGACCCCGGCCTCATCGAGCTCGAGCTCACCGAGCGCTCGTTGATACACAACACTGAAAGCGTGCAGGACGCGCTCAAGAAGCTCAAGCACACCGGCGTGCGGCTCGCGATCGACGACTTCGGCACCGGTCATTCCTGTCTGAGCTATCTGCGTCAGTTTCCGATCGACGTGCTCAAGATCGACCGCAGCTTCGTCGCCGATCTCGGCGAGCGCGACGACGGCACCGCGATCTGCGGTCTGGTGCTGTCGATCGGCCATTCCCTGGGGCTCGAGGTCGTCGCCGAGGGCGTCGAGAACGAGAACCAGCTCGCGTATCTGAAAAAGCGCGGCTGCAACCTCGTGCAGGGCCGCTATTTCAGCATGCCCGCCCGGCCCGAGGACCTCGCCGAGAAGCTCCGCGACGGGCGACCGGCAGCCGCCCCCGATCTTCTGCCCGACGTCACCGCCGCGACTGCCGGCATGAGGAGGCTCCGATGAGCGAAACCACGAGCCGCGTGCAAGTCGAGCAGCAGCTCATCATGTACGCCGCCGGCATCGGCACCTGGCGCTACGACATCGACCGCGACGTTTTCCGCGGCGACGATCTCGCACGGCATCTGTTGCGGCTCGAGCAGGCGTCCGAGCCCTGCGGCCTCGCAACGCTGCTCGAAAGCGTGCACCCGGAATCGGCCGACAACGTCCGCCGGTACTTCAGCGGCGAGGAGGACGGCACCGAGACGCGCACGATCGTGTTTCTGCTGCGCGCTCCCGGCGAGATCCGGTTTCTGACCGCACGCGCGAGATGGCTGCCGAACCCCGACGGCAGCGCCGGCCAGCTCATCGGCACGGTCATGGACGACACCGAGCACCAGCTCTTGCAGCAGGACCTCCGCCAACGCGAGAACTGGCTACAGACGCTCGTCAACGGCGTGCCGCAGAGCTTCATGTACATGGACAAGGACCAGCACATCGTCTTCGCCAACGAGATTTTCCTGCGAAACACCAACTGGGTGGGCAAGGACGTGCGCGGCAAGCACCTGTCCGAGATTCACGGGGCCAAGCTCTACAACTCGCGCACCCAATACATCGACAGGGCGCTGCGCGGCGAGACCGTCTCCTACGAGGCGATGGGCCGCAAGGGCGACGGCATGGGTTTCTTCCATCACGAGTTCAAGCCGAACTTCGATGCGCACGGCAACGTGCTCGGCATCTTCGCCACCGCCACCGACATCAGCGACCGCCACGAGATCGAGCTCAAGCTCGAGGAGAAGCAGCAGGAGCTCGTGCGCTCCAACCAGGACCTCGAGCAGTTCGCCTATGTCGCCTCGCACGACTTGAAAGCGCCCTTGCGCGCCATCGAGGTGCTGGTGCAGTGGCTGCGCGAAGACCTGAAGGCTTACGAAGACGGCGACGTGCAGGAGAACTTAGGCTTGCTCGAGCAGCGCACGCGCCGGCTCGGCCGGCTGCTCGACGACCTGCTCGAGTACTCGCGCGTCGGCCGCAAGGTCGGCAGCATCGCCGAGGTCGACTGCGCCGCGCTGGTCCGAGATCTGACCGAGCTCATGGTCGTGCCCGAAGGCATGGGCGTCGAGGTCTCGAGATCCTTGCCGACGTTCACGACCTACGTGACGCCGCTCGAGCAGGTGTTCCGCAACTTGATCGGCAACGCGATCAAGCACCACCCGGGACCGACCGGCAAGATCATCGTCGCCTGCGAGGAGACCGACGAGCTCTACCAGTTCTCGATCGCCGACGACGGCGCCGGCATTCCGCAGGAATACGCCGAGCGCGTGTTCCAGATGTTCCAGACCTTGAAGCCGCGCGACGAGGTCGAGGGCAGCGGCATGGGGCTTGCCATCGTCAGCCGTATTGTCGAATGGCAGGGCGGCCGGGTATGGTTCGTCCCGGGCCCGGGCGACCGCGGCACCGTGTTCTACTTCCAGTGGAGAAAATCCGCGCCCGAAAGCGGGCTCACATCGATAACGGAGGCGACGGCATGCCGACTAGCCGAGAAGTAAGCATACTCGTCGTCGAAGACGACGACATCGACGCCAAGGCGCTGCTCAAAGCGTTCAAGAAGCTCAAGATCGCCAACCCGGTGAGCGTCGCCAAGGACGGCATCGAGGGCTGGGAGGCGTTGCAGCGCCTGCCGCGGCCGTTTCTGCTCATTCTCGACATCAACATGCCGCGTCTGAACGGCATCGAGCTTCTGAAAAAGATCCGCGCCGACAGAAAGTTTCATGACTCGATCGTCTTCATCTTGACCACGTCCACCGACGAGAAGGACAAGTTCGAGGCCTACAACCTCAACGTCGCCGGCTACATGCTCAAGTCCGACATGGGCACGAGCTTCATCCGCGCGATCGAGATGGTCGAGCGCTACTGGCGCGTCGTCGAATTCCCCGGCTGCGACTAAGAGTCCCCTCGAGCCCCCGTTCATGCGAGACTTGGTCTCGCGATGAGCAACCCCGACTACCGCAGCACCTTCTCCCACACGCTCGAGATCAAGCTCGAGCTCAAGGACGAGGAGCTCGAAGGCCTCGACGAGCAGCACGAGCTGCTCGCGCTCCTCGCGAGCAAGGACATCGACGTCTCCGCGACGATCGCGAACCTGCATTACGAGCGCGAGCTCGAGCGCTTGCAGATCGAGCTCGTCTACCTGCAACAGGCTGTCCACGCCGCCGGCCGCCGCGTGGCGCTGATCTTCGAGGGCCGCGATGCCGCGGGCAAGAGCGGTGCCATCGCGCGCTTCATCGAGAACCTGAGCCCGCGCAGCGCGCGCGTCGTCGCGCTGCCCAAGCCGAGCGAGCTCGAGCAAGGGCAATGGTACTTCCAGCGCTACGCCCGCCAGCTTCCGGATCGCGGCGAGCTCGTGCTGTTCGATCGCAGCTGGTACAACCGCGCCGTCGTCGAGCCCGTCATGGGCTACTGCACCGAGACGCAATACGATCTGTTCATGAAGCAGGTGCCCGAGTTCGAGCGGATGCTCGTCGACGACGGCATCGAGCTCGTCAAGCTCTGGTTCAAGATCTCGCGCAAGGAGCAGCGGAAGCGTTTCAAGGTCCGCGCCCAGGACCCGCTCAAGCAGTGGAAGCTGAGCCCCGTCGACGACGAGGCGCAGAACCGATGGGACGTCTACACCCGCTACATTGCGGCGATGTTCGCCAAGACCCACGCCGCCGAGATCCCCTGGACGATCGTGAACTCCAACGACAAGCCCAAGGCGCGGCTGGAGAGCATCCGCCACGTGCTCACGGCGCTCGAGTACAGCGGGAAGAACTGCACCGGCTGCGTGCGGCGGCCGGATCCGGAGGTCGTCGAGGCGTACGATCCCGCGACCCACGACGGGGACTGAACAACAGGCTAGATACGGTCACGCCAATATCCGGGCCGCCTCTTCGTATGCGCGACAGCAACGATAGTTACGCCGGAACTGCCCACACAGGCCACGCCCCACGCGATCAGCGCGCCGCCGGCGATGCGCGAGACCGTTCAGCCTTGACGTACTACCGCTCGCGAGCCGGATCAACGCCCCGGTGGTCGCTCCTCGCCGGCCGCGCGGGGCCCGGCACTGTCGTCACGACAAAGTATCTCCGTCGTCCAGCCGTAATCCATCCGGTCGCCGATCCAGCGGCTCATCGCCGTGTTTCGGTCGATCTCAAGGCCGTGCTCGCGGTTGATGCGAAAGAGCGGCAACGTCGCCGGCTCGTCTGTTGAAATGTTCCCGCTGAAACATTTCTGCAAGTGACGGTCGAGCCGGCCCGCCTCCGCCAGGCGGGTGCCATCGGGCTCGGAGAATACGAACAAACCGTCGTCGGTCACGCGCAGCCCGTAGCCGCCCTCGTGCACGAGGCGGTGATGGAAGCTGCACAGCGTGATGAGATTGGAGAGCTTGGTCTCGCCGCCGTCGGCCCAGTGCTTGACGTGATGACCTTCGGTGAAGCGCGTGTACGTGCAGCCCGGGAAGCGGCAGCCGCCGTCGCGGGCTTTGAGCGCTCGTCGGATGGCAGGCGGGATCGCCCGGGTCTTGCGGCCGACGTTGAGCGGCTCACCGTCTTGATCCTCGACGATACCGACGAGCGAGCCGTCGCAACCCAG
>DASWKF010000028.1:0-10314 GCA_036396795.1 Gammaproteobacteria bacterium
ACTGTTCATCGTTTCACGCCGCCCGGAGTTTATGAGCATGCGCCAGAAGACCCTCGCCGAGAACGGTTTTGAACGATTCCGCAAAACGACGCGTCGGGAACGGTTTCTGGCGGAGATGGAACAAGTGATTCCGTGGCGCGATCTGTGCAAGGTGATCAAGCCGTATTACTCGGTGCCGAAGGGGGCCGGCCGGCCGCCGGTAGGACTGGAGCGGATGCTGCGCATCCATTTTCTGCAGCACTGGTTCAACCTGTGGGTGGCGAATTGGTAATTCATAGCGCAAATCGCCTCAGAATCCAAGACTTGCCAATCGTAGCGCGGTCGGTAGGCTCTTCGAATCGTGCGTGACCTTCTGATCCTTTTCATTCACCTGATCGTGACGACCGCCCGCCTATTCGGCCCGGGCGGTCGTCGCTCGATTGTGGCCGAGTCACTACTCGTCAAACACCAGCTACTGATTCTCAATCGGTCCCGGGAGCGAGCGCCGAACCTTCGCCCGATAGACCGCGTCATCGCTGGGCTTTGTGCCGGCTTCATGCGCCCTGCCCGTCTGGCCCGGTCGGCCATCGTACTCAAGCCCGCTACGATTCTCGGCTGCCATCGGGCGTTGGTGAAGCGCAAGTACCAATTGCTGTTCACGCCGAAGCGTCGAGGCAAGCCGGGGCCCAAGGGATCTAGTCCCGAATTGATCACCGCCATCGTCGAAATGAAACGACGGAATCCACGGTTCGGCTGCCGGCGGATCGCCCAGCAGATCTCGTTTACCTTTGATGTCGATATCGACAAGGACGTCGTCCGCCGCGTACTGGCCAAGCATTACCGCCCTGAACCTGGCTCCAGCGGCCCGTCCTGGCTGAGCTTCCTGGGCCATTCGAAGGACAGCTTGTGGAGCGCCGACCTGTTTCGCTGCGAGTCACCAGGACCCATTGGGTGCTGGTGATCATGGATCAGTTCGGCCGCCGGATTATCGGCTTCGCCGTCCATGCTGGGATTCTCGATGGTCCGACGGTCTGCCGCCTATTCAATCAGGCGATCGCCGGAACCGCTACCCTGCCCCACTGCCTCAGCAGCGATCACGATCCGCTGTTCGAATTCGACCGCTGGAAGGCGAATCTCCGAATTCTCGACGTGAGGGAGGTAAAGACCGTGCCCTATGGGCCGCGCTCGCACCCTTTCGTGGAACGGCTCATGGGCACAATCCGGCGGGAGTATCTTGATCACGTGCCGTTCTGGAAGGCTCGTGATCTAGCGAAGAAATTGCTGCACTTCAAGGATTACTACAATCCGGATCGTGTTCACCGAGGACTCGGCGGCGCAATTCCTGATCCGAAGCCGCCAAAGTCAGAGCGGAAGCTTGCTCGCTTGGACGACTACCGATGGAAGTCATGTTGTCGTGGCCTGTACCAACTACCTATCGCCGCTTGACTACCAATTCGCCACCAACAAGGTCCGCGAGTGCGAAGGCGCCCCCGCGCTGCACACGCTGCTGTCGGCGGGGCGGCTAAATACGCTGTTCGTGAACACCGTGCGCCGACTGATTGCCGGCGAGCCGTTCACCCCCCTGCTCCAAGGCACGACGCTTCCGCTACCCGCTGGCTTCCGGCTCAGCTCCCTCTGCTACGATGCCGCCGCGGTCGATGGCGTGGGACAGACTTTCGCGAGATACGATCGCATGGGATCCTGAAGCGAAGCCTAAGCACCAGCGCGCACCTCCATTTCCGCTTCCGCCTTCAGGCTCTCGAGGTCGCGATGGATGGTGGCCACTGCCGCCGTGCGGCCTCGGTCCATGAAACGGGCAGTAAAGTCGTATTTCGCGGGGTCGCCGGCGGTCTCGATCCGGTCCCAGCGCACGGCGTGGCCGACGTAATTGATGCCGGCATCGTAGTGCTGGCTCCAGAAAAACGGCGCCTCCGTGTAGGGCGCTTGAGCCCCGAGGACGTTGCGCGCCGCGGCCTGACCCTGCCGCTGGGCGACCACCCAGTGCTCGACGCGGATGCGCTCGCCGCTCGGCCCGTCCGGCCAGCGCGCGATGTCGCCGGCGGCGTAAACGTTCGGCGCGCTGGTTTGCAGGTACTCGTTCACGAGGACTCCGCGATCGACATCGAGGCCAGCCACCTCGGCCAACGCGGTGCGCGGGCGCACGCCGGCACCGACGACGATCAGGTCTGCCGCCAGCCGTTCGCCGTTCTGCAAGGTCACGTAATCGGCGTCGAAACGTGCGGCCGTCTGCTCGAGGTGGAACACGACGCCCTTCGTCTCGTGCAATGCCCGGATGAATTCGCCCAGCGCCTCGCCCATGACCCGCTCCAGCGGGCGCGTCTCGGGCGCCACCACGTGCACCTCCACGCCGCGCTGGCGCAGCGAGGCGGCGACTTCCAGTCCGATGAAGCTCGCGCCGATGACGACTGCGTGTTTCGCTCCGGACTCCACGGCATCGATGATCACCTCGCTGTCCGCCTGCGTGCGCAGGTAATGGACGTGCGGCAATTCGGCGCCGGACGTGTTCAAGCGTATCGGCTCGGCGCCGGTCGCGAGCAGCAGGGCGCCGTAGCCGAGCGCCGTGCCGTCGGCGAGGCGAACCTCGGCAGCCGCCGGATCAATCGCCGCAACATTGGTATTCAAGCGCAAATCGATCTGTTGCTCGCGATAGAACGCCGCGCTCCGAAGCGGTATCCAGGAAGGCTGAGCGGTCCCGGCCAGGTAATCTTTGGAAAGATTCGGCCGGTCGCATGGCAGCGCGGCGTCGTCGCTCAGGATCGTCACCGGCCCGTCGTAGCCCTCGCGCCGCAGCATCTCGGCCGCCGCCTCACCCGCGGCGCCGCCGCCTACGATCACGACCGACGACGGTGTGCGTGCCGGCCGCCGACGCGCAGCGGGCGGCGCGCTCCGCTCACGCACGAACAGCTTTCCGTTCTCGACGTCGACTCTCCAGCAGGAGACGGGGTTGAGCGCCGGCGCCCCGACAGCCTCGCCGGTCTCGAGGTCGAAACGGGCGTGATGCCACGGGCAGCGCACCATCCCGCCGACGATCAGGCCCTTGTTGAGCGGTCCGCCGTAATGCGTGCACTTGGCGCTCACGGCGAGCAGCTTGCCGTCCCTTCGCGCGACGAGCACGTTCTCGTCGCCGACGTGACCGCCGATCATGCCGCCTTCCGGCACGTCGGCAAGGGCGACACCCATTGTCAGATCCGGACCGGTCGGTCCTCGCTTGCCACCCATGTGTCAGTTCCTCAGTCCAGCCGGCTGCCGCCAGGGCACTCGTAAGGATAGTACAACAGTACAACGATCGGCTTCGAGGCGGACCCGCTGCTGAGCGTCAAGCTACGAGCAGACCGGATCAAGTGCTTAATGAATAAATGGAGCGGGAAACCAGACCCACGCCACGGAACAGCAGCAGTTGCGCCGCCGCCGGTGTCGGGTCGGGCCGCGGATCAGAAGGTCATCGCGCAGGGGCATGGCTCCTGTCACACGGCCTCGGCAGCGAAGACGAAAGCGTCCATCGCCAGCACGCCATGGGCGATGCCGCCGTCGAGCACCTGCCAGTCCCGCTGAGTTGGCGCGGCGCCGGCGGCCACCAGCAGCGGCCAGAAATGCTCGCTGCTCGGGTGGGCGCGCGCGGCATGCGGTGCATCGGCCAGCGTTCGGCGCAGGCGCTGATCGTCGCCGGCCGCGACGGCATCGCGCAGCAGTGGAGCGGGTGATGGGAACAGTACCCCGTTCCTAAGCAATTGGTTGAAAAGCAACTCTCTTCAATGCAGCCATTGATATGGGCCGCATTGTGGGCCTAATTTTCGCACATAGGCTTGGCGCCGGTCGAGGACAAGTCCGCCGAGGTCCAGGGACGACCGCCGACAGCCATACAGGCAGTCAATGCTTCATCGAACTTGGATGATCCGCCAATCGACCCTTTAACAATGACGGGCTACTTCTCGCCCCCCCGAGCTCGGCCTTACCGGATCACATCCTGCCCGACGTGACGGGTCTCTGACCAGCCGAGACCGCAAGCGCATGAAGCGCAGACCAGATAGGCTCCATACACCTGCCGCGGGAACGTCTTTCGCTTAGAAGTACTGACAGTGATCCGCCGTGATCGCTTTCTCCTTGAGAAACCAGCCCGGGTCAACGATACCTTCCGCTGCCGGGATGAGATCAGACGTTTCGACGCCAAATGTTGCGGCCGCGTATCGGCAGTCGAAGAGCCTCACGTTGCCGGTGCTCGCGAGGAGCTTGAGGAAGTCTTCGATCTCGCTCGGCTCGCCGGCGGCTGCTAGGCGTTCTCGCAGCGACGGCGCTTCCGCCGCGTGCGGGCCGTCGACCTCGAGCCGCGCCGCACCTTCGCTCGTCAATGCACGGATAGCCCAGAGCACGAACAACATGTCCACCTGCACCCCTTCCTTCGCCTGCGTATAAGCGAAGGTAAGCGGCGTCAGCATCTTGTCGTAAGCGTCATCGCGAACGACGATCGCAAGCTGCTTCATAACGCACTCCTTGTATTGACTGTCGAGCTCATGCGGCGCGGGTCACGGCCGAGTCGCGACTCGCGCGCGACAAGAAATCGCGGTTGATTGGACTGTGCGGCCTGAGCGCGAGGCGCTCGTTGCTCAGCGCTTCGGCGAGATCGGTGAACCCGCCACGGATCGCGGCCTCCGTCAGCGTCCAATCGATGACGTCGCGCTGCGCATGGCTGCCGCCGAAAGCGTTGGCGATGTGGCGCACGCCGTAGAGGCGGTCGACCGCAGCCCCGTGGTCGCCTCGCCAGAAGGCCGCGAACGCTTCGACGAGCGGCAGGGCGATTGCGACTGCCCATCTGCTCGTTTCCATGCCTTCGGCGGACTCGCGGCGTGTTGCGGCAAGCATGCGCTCGACATCTGGGTTCCGTCCCGCGCCGAGATAGGCCATGACCGCGTGCCAATCGTTGAACGGATAGCCCTTGCCGTCGGCATGCTCGTCCCACGCCCTCGATAGCTCCTGCCACCGATCCCCGGCGTCGTGACCCAGCAGATGCAGCCGCCACAGCAGCGCCGCGGCATCGACGAGATCGAGCGCAACCGAGCTGCGTGCTTCACGGATCGGGCCGTCGTAGAGCGCGAGTGCCTCTTCGATCTGACCCAAGTCCAAGTGGTACAGCGCGCGGTGCCACCAGTTATGGATCTTGAAGAAGTTATCGTCGCCCGACCAATGCGGCTCACGCGCGATCATCCACCCGAGCCCGTCCTCCGCTCTGCCTTGCATCTCCATGACATGGGCCACGGCGTGGTGTGCCCAACAATCGAGCGGTTGCATCGCGACGGCCCGACGCCCCTCGTCCTCGGCACGCGCGTAGCTGCCGCACTCCTCCAGTCCAAACGCGTACATGCCGAGCAAGATCGAGTAACTCGGGATGTCGGCCGACCACTTCGGCAAGACCCGCGCGATCCGGTCGCGCAGCTCACGGGCGTCCGCGCGATAGAAGTCCATGAGATGGCCGGACTGCAACGCGACGATATCGCGTGGGTAGCGGGCGTTGTGTTGCCCGAGCGCGAGCGCCGCCGCGCTCCAGTTGCCATCGAGCAAGAGCCCGAGCGCGGCCACGTGCGAGCCTTCTCGCTCGTTCAGCGGGACGCTCTTCACGTTTGCAACGATGCCTCTCGCGTCGGCGGTTGCCTTGGGCTCGGTCGCGAGACCGAGGATATGCGCCTTCAAGATATGCGCCATCGCGAATCTCGGCGCCTCGGTAATGGCCTGATCGAGGAGCCTGAGCGGGTCGCCCCTGTAGATGTTGAATGACTCGACGGCTCGGTCGAATAGTTGCGCGACCTCAGGCGTCGCGCCTGAGAGAGAGTTTCCTTGTTGGTCCGTCAGCATGATGGGCTCCTTCAATCTCACGAATGCTAGGTTCGAGTGGCAGCTCGGCTGCCGCCATGGTCAGGTGTTACTCTAGCCCCAGCCGATCTATCGAAGAATGCGCGACCCGCCGGAGTTTTTGTCCGATGCGCCGGAAATGAACGGACACTCTTGCATGGACCCAATGGCTGATATCCTGAGCGCGACGCGTCTGAGTGGAGGCATCTTCCTCGATGCGGAGTTCACCGCGCCGTGGTGCGTGACCGCACAAGTCGGACCGGAGGATTGCAGCCCGTTCGTTCCCGAGCCGCTCAACATCGCTTACCACTACGTCAGCTCCGGCGAGGTTCAGTTGCAGGTCGATGACGAGCCGCCGGTAACAGTTCGAGGCGGCGAAATCATCGTGTTGCCGCGTAACAGCGCGCATCGCCTCGGAAGCGACGTGACGCTTCGAGCGGTCAGCACCGACGGACTGATTCTCCCAGCCGCCGATGGGGGACTCGCGCGCATTGTTCATGGAGGGGGCGGCGAGCGAACTCAGATGCTCTGCGGCTTTCTCGGCAACGACACGCCGAACGACCCGATTCTGCGCATCTTGCCCAATGTGTTGGTGGTCAACGTGGCAGACGGCGCGTCGGCGACTTGGATCGAAAGTTCGCTCAAGTTCGCGGCCCGAGAGCTTGCCAGCGGGCTCGTGAAGTCGCCAGCCGTACTCGCCAAGCTCACGGAGCTGCTGTTCATCGAGGCCGTGCGTCGATATCTCGGCTCCCTGCCGCCCGAGCGAAGCGGCTGGCGTGCTGGTGTATGCGACGCGATCGTTGGACGCGCTTTGGCGCTGCTCCACAGCCGTATGAACCATCGCTGGACTACGGAAGCGCTCGCACAGGAAGTCGCGATGTCGCGTTCGGCATTTGCCGAGCGATTCACCCGCATCATGGGCGAGCCCCCGATGCGCTACCTTGCGCAACAGCGCCTCCAAGGCGCTGCCCAGCAGCTCAAAGAGAGCAACGACTCCATCGCACGCATTGCGTTCAAGGTCGGCTACGAATCCGAGGCCGCGTTCAATCGTGCCTTCAAGCGCGAGTTCGGCGTGCCGCCGATGAGTTGGCGCAAGCAGAACGCCGAAACGGCCTGACCGGGACGCCGGGAAACTCGGAGCCGCTGCGGGGCAAGCGAGCACGAAACGGCGCTGCGTCGGCTCGCGGACCGTCGCCAGTTAACGGGGGTCGAAGCTCTGGTCACCAAGGAACCACGACATTCACGTTAGGCGCAACGTTTCTCTTGGCCGCTTGCTTCGTCAGCGGCCGCGCCTTACGCGAATCTTTCGATTGGTGACGACCACCAAGCACCGTTGCCAGGATTCGACGGTTTCGTCGCGGAAGACGGCTCGGATGCGCTCGATCAGCGCACGACGCGATGGATTCGAGAGCCGCACGAGCAGGATGCCGTGATGTGTGCCCGGCTCGTAATCTCTGACGTCGGAGAAATCTAAGTCTTGCGTGACGAGGAATCTGCCGGCACGCTGCGCGGCATCCCAAATGTCGAGATCCCGCCTTCCGCTCAACTGCTCCTGCGGGACAGTATCGACGTCGTGCCCCAACGCTGCGAGCGGCTCGGCCAACGTGGCCGGTAGGTTCTCGTCGAGCTTGATTCTCACGACGCGTAGGGCAGCGCCGGAACGGGCAGATCCTCCTCAGCAGAAGCGGCCGCGAAAGCAATCACCGCACGTACGTCTTCGGGCGTTAGCGTCGGGAAAGCCTCGAGAATCTGCTCCAGGCTGTCTCCGTCCGCGAGGCTCGCGAGCACGGTCCGCAACGTCACGCGGGTGCCCTTGATGACGGGCTCCCCACCGCAGATCTGGGGGTCGCGTGTGATCCGAGCTCGATAGTCCATGATACTGCTCTCCGGAACGCCCGCATTATCCCCCGCAGGAGGTCGACATCCAAGCACCTTGTGGAACTACCGCACGTTGCTCTACCGGCGATGGTTGCACCTATCGCACGGGACGACGATCGGCGACTGCCGGGCCGCTCCCTTTGGGTGCCGCTCGGCGTCATAGTGTGAAACTACTCGCGCTTCCCGGCGCGAGCCAGCGTGCGCGTCATCGTCGTCGCGGCGTAGGAGCTGACCGTGTGCTGCCTCTGGATCTCCTGGCGCTGTTCAATGGACAGGAATGACTGTGTTTATAAGTCGTCTTGCCGCTCGACTCCGCCCGAACGCGCGAGTCCGAGCGCACCAGATCGGCCAGGAGCCGTCATACGAAGTGCCCGAAAGCCGGCTGAACGGTCTCCGATCTCGGACGGAACAACGTAACGACCAATGATATGGCTCGGCCTCACCGTCTGGGAGTAGCTCGCGCCCGACGGCGGGCGGGTTCCGTCAGGCCACGGGATCCCGCAGGATCGTGCGCAGCGCATCCTGCGGGGTCTGGCGGGTGAAGGCGTCGAGGTGGATCTCGTGGTGCGGCCCGCTCCGGGCGACGCCGGCGCCGTCGGCGAACGCCCCCAACCGTTCGAGCGTGCCGAACTCGTCGGCGAAGGGCCCGTGGTGCATCACCTGGACCGCGGTGCTCTCGGGCAGGGCGAACACCTCGAGGCGGTCAGCCGGGTCGGCCGCGCTGCTCGCCGCAGTGGCGCGGGCGGCTGCTACGTCGTCGTCGGTGGTGCCGTCGGCGACGGCGGCCATGATCCGGTACCGCAGCGACGGGATCGGGTTCACGCTGTAGAAGTCCGCGATGCCGACCGGTACGGAGCCCTCCGGGTACCAGTACTGGATCTCGATCACCGGTGTCGCGGCGTCGGGTGCGAGGGTGCGCGCGACGTCCGCCACGAACGTCTTCTTGCGGTAGAACTCGTCGGTGCCGGGCGAGCCGGTCCCGAGCACCGCGACGTAGCGGACGGCGGGGGTACGGACGAGCTCCGGCTCGTCGGACGCCGCGAGATGGCCGGTCAGGGGCAGTGGGTCAGCCACGGAGACCGCCGCCGATCTTGCGCATCGTGTCGGCGTAGGCCACCGGCAGATCGACGTCGAGCTTGTCGGCGAGCACGAAGAGCCACCACAGGCACTCGGCGAGCTTGTGCTTGAGCTCCGCGTCGACGTCGCCGTCGATGCCCCAGGTGCGCTCGGCGGCCAGGACCAGCCGGCCCACATAGGCGGCATCGTTGGTGAACCCGACGGCGAGCTCGGGCAGGGTCCACGTGCGCTGGAGCACCCGCTGCTCGATCCGCTCGTACAGGGCGCGGATCTCCAGGGCGACGGCGTCGGCCTCGGCGAGGGTCTGCTGGGCCGGGTCGTGTGCCGGGCTCTGCTCGGCGGGGGTCTTCGGGTCAGGCATGTCGGTTCCTTTCGGTGTCAGGGCGCGTCGCGGTCGCTCGAACGGCCAAGCTCGGGATAATCGTCCGTCGGTCCTCGGCCAGTTCCGGCCTTTCGTAGGCAGTTCTTGAATGCAACTCATCGTAAAGGTTTGTTAGCCGTCTGCGCGTACGGGAGAGATCGGAGCATCGCGCAGCGCATGCGCGCAGATGGCTAACAAACCTTTACGATCTTTGGCGTTCCCGCGAGCGTTAACATTACCTCAAGCGACCGACAGAATTCGAGAGTATTCCCGCCGTTCACGGCGATTTTCTGGTGACTGTCTCAAGTCGATCTCGATTCCAGTCGGTCAGCATCGACGGCGGGTGATCGTCTCGAATAAGGCATACTCGAGTCGGCCAAGTAGTATCATGTTAACGTTGAACTGGTCGGCGTTCTTCGACCCGAAGTGGCCGAAGCAGACCTTCGTTAACGGGCGGAAAGTTGATCGCCGCATAGTACTTTGAAGAAGAACAGGGCTGGAGGGGCGAACATGACCTTAACCGAATGGGCTGCCGTCGCGGAGATAGTGGCTGGGTTCGCCGTAGTGGCTTCTCTCCTCTACCTCGGCCTCCAGATTCGACAATCCAAAGCCAGTGCCGAACGCGAGGCAGCATTCGAGATGATTAGGTCCATTGAGACGGCCGAGTTCCAGCAAATCCTAAGGGCTTCGTTTGATATACCTCGAGGCCTGACGCAAAAGGATCTGGAAGCAAGATTTAAGGACAACGTGCCGATGCTTTATTCCTACTTTGGCACATGGGAGAGCCTAGGAATCATGGTGCATCGCGGGCACATCAGTCTCGACTTAGTATGCGATTTCTTCAGCCACCCGATATTGTCCGCATGGGGGATGGCCGAGCGGTTGGTTGTAGATTTTCGGGAAGCGGCGGGCCGTGACACTCCATGGGAGTGGTTCCAGTGGTTGGCTGAACGGGTAGAACTGGTGGAATCAAAGAAAACGCCAATACCAGCTTATATCGAGTACAAGGATTGGAGCGGATGAGTCACTGTCTCATGAAATAGATACTTCTTCATAAAGGAGGGCGGTGGCAACTCTGAGTTTGAGAAAACGCGACGGGTCTGTTTCACGACTGGAAAGAACATCGATTGAGTCCGCGCTTTCGGGGCGACTGGTCT
>DASWKF010000029.1:0-40858 GCA_036396795.1 Gammaproteobacteria bacterium
GGCACCTCGATGTCGGCTCATCACATCCTGGGGCTGTAGCAGGTCCCAAGGGTATGGCTGTTCGCCATTTAAAGTGGTACGCGAGCTGGGTTTAGAACGTCGTGAGACAGTTCGGTCCCTATCTGCCGTGGGCGTTGGAAACTTGAGGGGAGCTGCTCCTAGTACGAGAGGACCGGAGTGGACGTACCTCTGGTGTTCCGGTTGTCACGCCAGTGGCATTGCCGGGTAGCTATGTACGGACGGGATAACCGCTGAAAGCATCTAAGCGGGAAGCCCCCCCCAAGATTAGGTTTCCCTGGGGACTTGATCCCCCTGAAGGGCCCTCGAAGACTACGAGGTTGATAGGCTGGGTGTGGAAGTTCAGTAATGAATGGAGCTAACCAGTACTAATTGCCCGTGAGGCTTGACCATATAACACTCAAGAAGTTTGTTTGTGCGATCTGACGGATCAAATCCACAACGACGCTCACGCGCGCGTGAGCGCCAACCGGTTTGCCTGGCGGCAATAGCGGACGGGAACCACCCGATCCCATTCCGAACTCGGAAGTGAAGACGTCCAGCGCCGATGGTAGTGTGGGGTCTCCCCATGTGAGAGTAGGTCACCGCCAGGCTTCTAGACGAAACCCCGGCCCATAGGGCCGGGGTTTTTTTTGGCTCAGATTGCGCCGAGGGTGCGGGCGAGCCAGTCCTGCTCGGTCGGGAGCTCCCGATCCAGCGGACCGCCCGATTTGGCCGTGTGGTGCGGATGACCGCCGCCCGACCACATGGCCCGGTCGGAGTTGACGGCAGCTTGATAGAGCCGGTAAGCGCCTTCCGGATCCATGATGCGGTCGGTCGGTCCGTAGCCGATCAGCATCGGGCACTCGATCCGATGTGCCACGCCTTCCACCGTATACTCGCGCATCTTGCTTCGCGCATCGACTAAATCCCTTGCGCCGATGATCCAGCGCATGCGTTCCTGAATCGGCGGGAAGTAATCGAACAGATCGCGCAGCAGGTCGTGCGAGCCTGCGGCCACCGAGACGGCCTTGATACGCGGCTCCGAAGCCGCCGCCCGCGGCGCCGAATAGCCTCCCATGCTCTGGCCGAGCAAACCGATTCGGTTCGGGTCGACGTCCGGCCGCGTCTCGAGATAGTCGACCAAGTCCGAGACATAACGCTCGGTGTCGGGCTGCATGTAGAGGTGCTTGAGCCGTTTCGCTGCGCCCTGCCCTGGAAGATCGATCACGAGGAACGCGAGGCCGCGTGCCACGTAGCTGCCGCGGCCGAGAACGGTGGCTTCCGCCATCGAGTCGGCGCCCAAGTAGTTGATCACGGTCGGGTAGCGCGTGCCCGCAGGACCGCCGGGCTTGCGGAAGTAGCCGTCGAGCTCGTTGCCGTCGACCACCAGCTTGACGCGTTCGAACGGCGGCCGGGCCATCTCCCACGCCTTGTTGTACATCTCCATCATCTTCAGATAGCCCGGCATCATCGTGTCGTCGGTGTCTTCCTGGTAGACGATAGCCGCTCGGTAGAACCGGAATGCTCGCAGGTAAAACTCGTTTGCCGACAGCCTGAGGTCATCTTCCTCGAACCGCTGAGCGAGCTCCTCGTTGATCTCCGCGACCCGCCGCCACTCGTCGTACCATGACAAGGGGTCGAACGGTCGCAGGCGCTGTGCGACCTCGAGCTCATCCGGGTCGTCCGTATGAATCGACTGATTCAGCCGGATCTCCATTTGTCCGCCGCCGCGGACGGTTTCGCCGGTGAACAGGCGTTCCTCTGCTCGGCCGTCGATGCGGCCGAGCAGCTCGTCGCTCGGGCCGAAACTGTGCTGTGCGAGCGCGTTCCGACTGAATAACATGGGCGCCGCCGCGGCGGACAGCAGTCCCCACTTCATCATGTTTCTGCGATCAAATCTCGATTCGATGTCCATTGCTGACAGGTCCCCCTTTTCTCGAAGTATCCAGGCGAAGCCGGCACAGCACGCCGACCATTGGTGGAGGTTTGTGCGCTGCGGCTTAGCGAAAGCTTCTCAGCTTTGCGCCGACGGGGCAACGGTTTCGCGCCGTTTTTCGTGTGTCCACGAAACGTACTATGATCAGCGGTCCGAGGACTACGGATAGAACAATACGGAGCAAGCTGATGCGTACGATCTTGGTTGTGGTTGCCGGAGTGTTATTGCCCTGGGCTGCCTTGGCCCAGCAGCAGAATCAGAGCATCGATCCGATGTGGCTTTTCGTGCCAGAGCGGCTCGACGATGTTCAAGTCGAGATGACGGAGCCGGTGATGGGCTCGGATATTCCCGCCCGCTATATGTTCGTGGAGCTCTTGGACGGTGTCTACGCGCCCATCGGCTTCCGTAAGCCTGAAGGTGCTGGGCCGTTTCCGACGATTGTTTTCGCCCATATGAACGGCGGCCTCGGGCTCCGTTGGCTGCGCGAATGGACCCAATACGGCAGCGGGACACTCGAGCAGTTTCTCGACGCGGGCTATGCCGTCGTCTGGATGCGCTACCGGGCGGAAGTCGACACGGACTTTTCCGTGCCGCTGACGGTTCGCGAGTTCCAGGGACGTCAGCGGTACAGTCGCGGTCCTCAGGAATTCGAAGACGCAATCGAGGTCATCGAGTTCGTCAAGTCGCTGCCCGAGGTGGACGCCGATCGCGTAGGCTACATGAGCGTCAGCCACGGCGGCGAGATGTTGATGAAGATCGCAGCCCAGTACCACGGCCTCAGGGCAGCCATCGCGACCGAGCCCGCTTCCGGAGGTTTTCTCGCCGTCGGACCCAATCCAGACCCGAACGCGCCCGACGAGCCCGAGACGCTCGACGTGAACACTGAGCAAATGCAGCAACAAGCCATCACCGCGCTGCGGGCTCGACTCGACGAGGCGACTGCGATGGAGCGGATCAACGCAATCCGGACGCCGATTCTCATCATCGGCCGCGACCGGGACCACAACCGAGAGACGTTCAGGCTGAACTACGAGCTGTTGCGCGATGCCGGTAAGGTCGTCGAATGGCTCTCCTACGATCACGACGCGCACGGTTTCGCTTTCGTGGAGCGCAATGCTGACGGTATCTACGATCCCGATCCGATCCAGCGCGAAGCCGTGGCCGCGTCGATCGCTTGGTTTGACCGGTTCATGAAGCCCGCTCAGAGTCGATCGCCCGTGCTCGAGTATGGAGAAACCGCGGGCGGCGACTGGGTATACGACTGATGGTCACCAGTCCATCTCGAGCCGCGGCGGGCGTTGCGCCCATGCCGCGCAAGTTTGCGAACGTCCTGGAGACCATCGGGCGCACGCCTGTCGTGCGGATCAACAAGCTCGGTCCGCGCGGCATCAACCTGTTCGCGAAGCTCGAGTCCTTCAACCCGATGGGCTCGGTCAAGGACCGGCTGGCTCTCGGCATCATCGAGGACGCCGAGCGATCGGGCGCGCTCAAGCCCGGACAGACCGTGATCGAGGCGACCAGCGGCAACACCGGCATCGGCCTCGCGATGGTCTGCGCGCAGAAGGGCTACCCGCTGGCGGTCACGATGTCGGAAAGCTTCAGCATCGAGCGGCGCAAGATGATGCGGTTCCTCGGTGCGAAAGTCGTGCTGACGCCGGCGTCCGAGAAGGGCACCGGCATGCTCGCCAAGGCCATCGAGCTTGCCGAGAAGCATGGCTGGTTCCTGTGCCGGCAGTTCGACAACGAGGCAAACGCCGACATGCACTCCAGGACGACGGCACCGGAGATTCTCGCGGCTTTCGAAGGCGAGCGCCTGGACTACTGGGTCACGGGCTACGGCACCGGTGGCACGCTGAAAGGCGTTGCGCGCGTGTTGAAGCAGGCGCGACCGGATACCACAATCGTCGTCTGCGAGCCGGACAACTCGCAGGTTTTGGGCAGCGGGATTCCGCAACGGCGAATGTCCGACGGCTCGATCGCCGCGAGTCATCCGAGGTTCCGACCGCATCTGATGCAGGGCTGGTCGCCGGATTTCATCCCCAAGCTTACCGAAGACGCCGTCGAAAGCCGCCTGATCGATCAGATCGTCGCTGTCAACGGCGCCGATGCGATGCGCCTCTCGCGCTCGCTCGCCCGTGAGGAAGGCATCTTCGTCGGCATCACCGCTGGCGCGACGCTCGCCGGTGCCATCAAGATCGCGGAATCGGCGCCGCCCGGGGCAACGGTGCTCTGCATGTTGCCGGACACCGGGGAACGCTATCTGAGCACGCCCCTGTTCGCGGACATTCCCGAGGATATGACCCAGGAGGAGCTCGAACTTTCGCGCTCGACGCCTGGTTACCGCTTCGACGTCAAGGCGCCGCCGCCGCAACCGGAGAAAGTCGACGCGCCGCCGGCGACGACTCCGGAAGCCGAGGCCTACCTTAGCGCCGCGCTGACCGACGAGCAGCAACCGGTGGTGCTGTTCGCGCTCGAGTGGTGCGAGTTCTGCTGGTCCGTGAGGAAAATGTTCAAGAGCTTCGGCATTGCGTACCGGTCGATCGACCTGGATTCTGTGGAGTACCAGGACGGCGACCGCGGCGGGCAGATTCGCGCCGCGCTCAACGCCCGCTTCGGCGTCAAGACGATTCCCCAGATCTTCGTCGGCGGCGCGCGTGTCGGCGGCGCGACGGAGCTGTTCGACGCTTACAGGGAAGGCCGGCTGCAGCAGCTGCTCGAGGAGAACCAAGTCGCGTACGACAAGAGCGTCGATAAGGATCCCTACAGCTTTCTGCCGGGCTGGCTGCAGTCGCGCTAGTAGCCCGTCAGCTCGAGATACCCGCGTCCACTGATCGCGCCGTCGGCAGACGATCCCGTCGCCGCGACGGCGCCCTCCCAATAGCGAACGGCGAGGTTCATTTCCTGGTTGGGGATCAAGGCCTCGACAGCAAGCGACAGATCCTCCTGCGGCACCTCGATCTGCCAACCGACGGGGTAACGGGCGCCGGACACCGGGCTGGTCCAGAACTCGGTTGCCTGAAGCCTGATCTCCTCCGGAGCCAGGGCTCGGTAGCTACCGTCGGCTTCGATCAACGTGCCGCCGCTGTAGGCGCTGGTTTCGCCGCTCGCGGTCCGGAGCCGGTAGAACATGAGATCACGGCCGTCGGAAAGCTGTATTGCGAACCAATCCCAGCCTTGGAGCTCGGGGCTGAGCGCGTTGCTGCTCCACTCCCGATCCATCCAGGCATTGCCTTGGACGGCATGCACGGCGTCGTCGATCGCGATCTCGCCGCGCGCGCTCAGCCGCGGAACCGAGTAGTAGTACGACGCATTCCCGGGCTCCGGCCCCTTGCGGTCCAAGCCGCGCTCGCCTTGCAGGACGGGAGGTTTCCGGGCGGTCAGCATCAAGTCCAAGGCGAAGTCCCGATCCGCGGCGCTGAGCCGTAACGGGAAGGGGTCGGCCGCGTCCGCGGTTGCCGACCAATCCTCGAGCCACAGCGCATAGGGGGCGGCGGTATTGCCGGCCAAACCCAAGGCCGCGCGCGACAGGCGCTGAGCTGAGAAGAACCGTCGCTCCGCGACGTCGGTGACCGCGAGGTGGCCCATCCAGCCTTGATGCGCTCTCCACGGAGACGTACCTGCGCGCTGCTGCGGCGACAGCGCGTAGCGGAAGAACGTCAACTGAAAGCCGAAAGCCCGTCCGTCGCCGTCCTCCAGATTTCCCGTGAAATACCACCACTCCGTCTTGAACTCGGGGTGGCTGTTGTGATCGGCAGGAAACGCGAACGGCCTCGTCTCGAGCGCCAGGGCATAGCCGCTGAGATCGCCCGACAGCAAGTCGGCCGGGCTCGTCGCTTGCCTGGAACCGGCTTCGCGCTGCCCGCCGGCGCAGCCCAAGACCACCAGCGATACGCAAGCCGCAGCGATGCACTCTCGCACCCGCTACTCCTCCCGCAGCCCTGCCGCGACGCTCAGGCGACTCACGTGATACGCCGGATAGATCCCGGCGAGTAGCGCCGCGGCGACCGCCAATGCGAAACCCAAGGCGATGGGCGGCGCGTTCACCGTCAGCTCCATCCCCCAGCCGAAAGATCGCCGATTGATGACGTCGATGAGCAGTTTCGCCATGACGATCCCGAGCGGAATCGACAGCAAGCCGGCGATCCCACCGAGCAGCAATGTCTGCGTCAACGACAAGATGCCCACCCGCCGCGGCGTGAGCCCGAGCGCCCGCAAGACCGCGATCTCCCGGCCGCGATCCAGCTCGATCGACAGCAGTGCGCTCATCAAGCCGAGAAACGCCACGATCCCTGCCAGCACGCGCAAGACCTCGGTGACTCGGAAGGTCCGGTCGAAAACCGCGAGTGACTGGTTGCGAATCGCTTCGGTCGAGCGCAAGCGGAGATTGCGGAAGCCTCCGAGGCGCGCTTCGATTTCCGCGCGCACGCTGGCCGGATCCGCGGAAGCAGTCAGATAGATGCCGACGCCGTCGATATCGCGGTCCGCCCAGTGCCGCTGATAGATCTCGATCGGCATCAGCACTCCGCCGCCGTCGGTGTTGTAGTCCCGGTAAATTCCGATCAGCCGGAATTCGACCGAGCCGCCGTCGGCCGGCAGCACCAGCGTATCGCCGACGGCGAGCGCGTTTCGATAGGCGAGCGTCTCCGAAGCGAATATTCCCTCGCCGCGCGCCATCGCTTCGACGGTGCCCGGGAAGAGCTCGTCGACGACGGTGAGCCCCCAACCGTCGGGACCGGGAAGCACGGCCCTGAGGCTGAGCTCGCCGAGCGCGGTTGGCAGCCGGCGGAACTGCAGCAGGCTGAGACCGCGCACTCCGGGCAGCTCGGCTATCGAGCCGAGATTTCGGTCGGCCAGCGGGTCGCGCGCGGACACGGCCCAGCCTTCGGCATCGACATAGAGATCCGCGAGCAAGGTGGATTCGAGCCACCGCTCGACGCTGACACGGAAGCTCGCGATCATGAGGCCGACGCCGATCACCGTCGCGACGGCTACGCCCAACGCCGCAGTCGCAACGCCGGTGCGGCTCAAGGATCTCGCCACGCCCCTGATGGCGAGCGAGCCCGGCGAGCCGAAGGTGGGCCGGGCGAGCCTTTCCAAGGCCCGTAAGGCGAGCGCGGCGCAAGTCGGGATCAGCAGCGCGAAGGCGATGATGACGAAGAACAAGCCGGCAAAGGCTGCCGTCAAGCTCCGATCCGACGCCAGCAACACGAGCGCGCCGGCAGCCGCGCACGGTAGCGCGAGCGCCGCCCCTGCATGCGTGAGCTTTCGGGCTTTGCGCTCGAGAGCGGCGCGACTCATCGCGACCTGCGGCGACACACGCGCGGCCTCGTAGGCAGGCACGGCCGCGGCCGCGAGCGCCGCGCCGATGCCGATGCCGAAGCCTTTCAGGTACAACCAGCCGGACGGGGCCGCTGGCCTGACGACATCCGAGAAATACAGATCGTCCATCGTTCGCAGCGTCAGCTCGACCAGGCCCTGGGCGAGCACGTGGCCGAGCGCGAGGCCGAGGACGGTAGCCGCGCCACCGATCAGCAAGGCCTCCAACAGCACGCTTGCGAGCAGCGAGGCCCGTTGCACGCCCAAGGCGCGGAACATCCCGAACACGCTGCGTCTCTGGAGAACCGTAAATGACACCGTCGCGTAAATCAGAAATACGCCAACGAGCATCGCCAACAGGCTCAACGCGCTCAGGTTGATGCTGAAGGCCCGGGACAACTCGTCGGATACGCGGTTGCGGCTGCCCGCGGTGACCAGTGTCACGCCGGCCGGCAAGAGATTCTCCAAGCGTCTTTCGGCCTCGGGGGTCAGCAGCAGATCGACGCGGTCGATCGTCTCCCGACCGAGCAACTCCTGTGCCGTGGCGATGTCCGCGACCAGAGGCGCGATGCCGTCCGTCGGAGTCCCGCCGTCTTCGATGAGGCCGGCGACCTCGACCGTCGCCACCCGATCGTCCTCCAATAGGAGGTCGAGCGTGGACCCGGTGTCCAGGCCGAGCTCCGCCGCGAGCGCGGCGGGAGCGAGCACCGCGCCGGGTCGCGTGATCAAGGTCAACATGGAGGCGTCGTCCGCTGCACCGAAGCCTGAATAGCTTCGAAAATCCATCTCCTCGAACGGGTCGATGCCGATCAGCGTCATGCGACGCTCGACCATCGGAGTCCGGACAATCACCTCGGTTTCAATGACGGGCGCGGCGAGCAGTGGTCCGCTCTGCAAACGCAGCGTCCGATACTGCTCGCTGGTCAGCGCGCCGCCAATTCCGAGGAGCTGATGGGTTGCTCGGCCGAACAGCAGCTCCTCGGAATACTGAAACGCCCGGCGGGAGCTGTCGTTGGCGAGGTCGACGCCGACGAATACCGCGACGCCCAGAGCCGCGCCGATGAGCGCTAGCAGCAATTGCAACGGGTGGCGGCGATAGAACCGCCCCGCCGCTATCAGCAGCGGACGAATCAGGGCCCTGCCTCCTCGAGCCGCGCATTGCTGATCCTGAGGACGCGATCGGCGCGGCCGAGTATTTCGTCGCTGTGCGTCGCCACGATCAAGGTCGCGCCTTTCTTGCGGCAAATTCCATCGAGGAGCGCGAGCACGATGTCCCCGGTCTCCAAGTCCAGGTTGCCCGTAGGTTCGTCGGCCAGAACGATCGGCGGATCGTGGGCGATCGCGCGGGCGATCGCGATTCGCTGCTGCTCGCCTCCGGAAAGCTCATCCGGAAATCGCGGCGCGCAGCGCGTCAGCTCCAGCTCTCCCAGCAGGACAAGCGCCTTGGCTCGCGCGTCCGTCCTCGAATAGCGATTGAGCGCCAACGGAAGCTCGATATTCTCCAGCGCCGTCAAGGTGGGAATGAGGTTGAAGAACTGAAAAACGAAGCCGATTCGATTGGCACGCAGCCGCGACCGCTCGGTTTCGTTGAGGTCGGCGAGACGCCGACCGAGAATCGCTATCTCGCCTCGCGTGGGATAATCCAGGCCGCCGATCAGGTTCAACAACGTGGATTTTCCGGTGCCGCTGCGCCCGAGTATCACCACGAACTCGCCTCGGCCGACTTCGAGCTCGGCATCCTCGAGCACGGCATGGCCGTCGTACGACTTGCTGACGCCCTTCATGCGAACATCGGGTACTACCGTCCCCATGTGGCGTCGCCGTCAGGTGTCGCGCCAGTAGCGTTGCATCTCGAGGAACGTAAACGAGGTCGACCTGGTGATCATCACGAGTCCCGTCAGCGCCTCAATGCAGGACATGACGACGAGAACCGTGGTCAAAACGATCAGCCAACTGTCGAAATCAACTAGAAGCTCGAGCATCACGGCCTCGACGAAAGCGCGGCGTCCAAGTATACGCCACGCCCTTTGGAGGAATTGCCGCGAACGCGCGGCGCCGAGTTGTTGCGCCCATGCCGGGTTGCTATAGACTCGCGACAGCCCAAGGCAGCACCAAGAGCACCGCGATACGGCCTATGAAGTTCTACGATTTTCGTCCGTCCCCCAGCCCGACCAAGGTGCGCATCGTCATCGCCGAGAAAGGGCTGAGCATTCCGACGGAATCGATCAATCTGAGGGAGCTCGAGCAGCAGCGGGCCGAGTACACGGAGAAGCACCCCGGTGCGACGGTGCCGATGCTGGAGCTCGACGACGGGACTTACCTGACGGAAAGTCTCGCGATCTCTCATTATCTCGATCGAGTTTTCCCCGAGCCGAATCTGCTGGGAACGGACCCGAAGGAGCAGGCGCTCGTTCTCATGTGGCACGACATCGCGACTTTCGAGGGCTATCTCGGAGTTCAGGAGCTGCTTCGCAACAGCTCCGGCGCTTTTCAAGGACGGGCATTGCCCGGAATCCTGCCCTACGAGCAGATCCCCGCGCTTGCAGAGCGAGGGCGAAAGCGCACCGAGCTGTTTCTCGATAAGCTAGAGAGGCGCTTGCACTCGAGCGATCACCTCGCGGTCGGCCGCTACACCTATGCCGATATCGCCGCCTACGTCTACGTGCGATTCGCGGCGCGCGTGCTGGGCAATGATCCGCTGCCGGCACGGCCGCATCTGTCGCGATGGACCGCCGAGATCGCGGCGCGTCCGGCGGTACGGGCGGCGACCGGTTGACCTCAGTGACGACCTACCGCCTGCGTATCGCGGATCCGAACGAGCACCACTTCGAGATCGCCTGCGACGTCGATAACCCCGAAACGGAGCAACGGCTCAGCATGCCGTCGTGGATACCTGGCAGCTATCTGCTGCGGGAGTTCGCCCGTCATGTCGTTAAGGTGAAGGCCGAGTCGAACGGGCATCCCATCGAGATCGCCAAGATCGACAAGGGAAGCTGGGTCGCGCGAGGCGCGAAAGACCATCTTCGCGTCACGATCAGAGTGCACGCGCTGGATCTTTCGGTGCGCGGCGCCTATCTCGACTGGCGGCGCGCCTACTTCAACGGCCCTTGCGTATTCCTGTGGGTCCACGGCAAGGAGGTCGAGCCCGTCTCCGTTTGGCTCGAGGCGCCGGAGGATCCGAGATGCCGCGACTGGCAGGTCGCGACCGCGATGCAACCGGTGGATACCGACACGAGAGGCTTCGGCCGCTACGCGGCGCAGAACTACGACGAGCTGATCGATCATCCGGCAGAGATCAGCGCTTTCGCGCGCGTTGCGTTCACGGCGGCGAATATTCCGCACGAGCTGGTCGTCGCCGGCCGTCACGATACGGATCTCGAGCGTGTTGCCGGCGACCTTCGGCAACTCTGCGAAACGCAGCTCGCATTCTTCGGCCCACCGGCGCCCTTCGAGCGCTACGTGTTTCTCGGGCTCGCCCTCGACAAGGGTTACGGAGGCTTGGAGCATCGTTCGTCGAGCAGCTTGATGTTCAGCGCCGACGACATGCCAAAGGCTGGTGAGGCGGGCGTGCCGGCCGAGTACCAGCGTTTCCTGGGGCTATGCAGCCACGAGTACTTTCACAGCTGGAACGTCAAGCGGCTCAAGCCCGCGGCGTTCGTCCCGTATCGCTTGGATCGGCGCAACCATACGCGGCTTTTGTGGGTATTCGAAGGCATCACGTCTTACTATCAGGATCTCCTGCTGCTGCGCAGCGACCTCATCGGGCTCGATGCCTACCTCGTTCGCCTGGCGCAGATGCTGACTAAGGTCTACAGGGCTCCGGGGCGCTTGCATCAGAGCCTCGCGGAGGCGAGTTTCGATGCCTGGGACAGGCTCTACAAGCCCGAGCCCAACAGCCTCAACGCGACGATCAGCTACTACACTAAAGGAGCGCTCGTGGCCTTGGCGCTGGACTTGAAGCTGCGCAAGGCGTCGAGCTCCGCGGTGAGCCTGGACGAGGTGATGACGGCGCTTTGGGAACGATTCGGACGCCAAGGCGAGGGCCTGGGCGAGGGCGATTTCGAGCGCGTCGCCGAGGAACTCGGCGGCGCCGATCTCGGCGAGTTCTTCGACCTGGCCGTGCGCGACACCGTGGACTTGCCTTTGGCGGAGCTACTTGCCGAATTTGCGGTGAGCATGGAGCTTCGGGCCAGCGCGGGGCCGCAAGATCAGGGCGGCGCGCCGAAGCAGGCGGATCAACGCTCGTTGACCCTCGGCGCGAGCTATCGCGACACGCGCGACGGTCTGGAGCTGCTCGGCGTGCTCGCCGGCGGGCCCGCGGAGTCGGCGGGTCTGGTCGCGGGCGACCAGATCATCGCGCTCGGCGGCTATAGGGTCGATGCCGCCACGTTGACGCGCCGGCTGCCGCGCTTCGACCCCGGAGAGACCGTGACCATCACGCTGTTTCGGCGAAACGAGCTGCTGCAGCTTCCGATCACGCTTCAATCCGCGCCGCTCGACACGGTCGGCCTGACCGCGCAGGCGAATCCGGATGCCGCCGGTCTTGAGCGTCGCATCGCCTGGCTCGGGAGCTGAGCATGCTCGAGCTCGGGCTCAAGTTCACGGCGGCCTACCTGCTCGGCTCGATCGTCGGCAGCCTCGTTCTGGGAGGCCTGCGCGGCATCGACATTCGCACAATGGGCAGCGGTAATGCCGGCGGCACCAATGCCTTGCGCACGCAGGGGAAAGTGTTTGCCTTGTGGGTCATGGTCATCGACGTCGGCAAGGGCGTGCTCGCGGTTATGGTGCTGCCGGAGCATGGTTTCGGCCCGGCGCTCGCCGATCCCGTCGTGAGCGGCGAGCTGATCCGCTATGCGGTGGCGTTCGGGGCGATACTCGGGCACGTCTATCCGCTGTGGTTCGATTTCAAGGGCGGCAAGGGCGGCGCCACCGCAGCGGGCGTGATCTGCGTGCTCGCGCCGGGCGCAGGAATATTCGTGATCGCTCTCTGGCTCGGCGTCGTCGCGCTGACGGGATTCGTCGCCCTGGCGACAATGACGGCGGCGCTCGGTGCCGTCGCCTATCTCGGTGTCACGGGCTTGCCCCAGCAGAGCGGCTTGTTCGTGCTGGCGGTGCTGACCGCGGGTCTGCTCATCTATACGCATCGCGGCAACATACGCCGGCTTGTCGACGGCAGCGAGCATCGCATGGGCAAGCTCTGGCGCGGGCCCTGACAGTGGCCGCAGGGGCTCTCAACACGTGCTTGCCGCTGCTGCGCCTGCTGGCGGACGGGCGACCTCATTCCGGAGAGGCGCTGGCGGAAGCGCTGGGGATCAGTCGAGCCGCAGTCTGGAAGCAAATTGCTCGCCTCAAGAATCTCGGGCTCAAGATCGACTCACGCATCGGCAGCGGCTATCGGCTCAGCCGGCCGATCGAGTTTCTCGATCGCGCGTTTATCGCCCGTGAGCTCAACGGTCCGGAGGGGTGTTCGTCGCGGATCGAGGTCTTCACGGAAATCGACTCGACCAACAGTCACTTGTTCAGCCGCGAGAGGCCCGCGCCGGGCGAGCTCGGCGTCTGCCTCGCGGAGTTTCAGCGCGGCGGACGCGGCCGTCGCGGCCGGTCCTGGGTGGCGCCGCTCGGCGGCGGCTTATGCCTTTCGCTGGCATGGACCTTCGCGGCTCAGCCGGCGGATTGCGGCGCGCTCGGCCTGGCCGCCGGCGTGGTCGTCCGCCGCGTTCTCGAGGGCCTCACGGGCCTCAAGCTCAAGATCAAATGGCCCAACGATCTCATCTGGGAGCATCGGAAGCTCGCCGGGATTCTCGTCGAGCTGTCGGCCGAAGGCCATGGACCGTGCCTAGCCGTCGTCGGCGTCGGAATCAACGTCTCGATGGATTCGACGGCGCTCGATGAGATTGGTAGCTCCGGCGCCGATGCCGTCGATCTTGCCTCGGCGATGCAGGGCTCATCGCCGTCGAGAAACCGACTTGCGGTCAGACTCATCAACGAGCTTTCGATGCTACTGCGCAGCTACGACAGCACCGGCTTCGCGCCGTATCTCGACGAGCTGCTCGCCGTTGACTATCTGCGCGGGCGCGGCGTCAAGGTGCTGGGCGATGCGCATTCGGTTTCCGGCACGGCGGCTGGAATAGCGGCCGACGGCGGCTTGCTCGTCGACACCGTCGAGGGCGTGCGCAAGATCCTCTCCGGCGAGGTCAGCGTGAGGGCGATGACGTGACGTTCGTGGTCGACATCGGTAACACGCGCGCCAAATGGGCACACACCGAGGGTTCGGGACTGCGCGATATCGGCGCGGTCGCGCACGCTCGATCAGAGCCCGCGCTGCTCGAGGCAGTCGGTAAGGGCCTGCGGCCGGAGGACCGCCGCATCGTCGCCGCGAACGTCGCCGGGCGCGGATTCGCCGAGCGCCTGCAAGGCCTCGCCCGCGACCGCGGGCTCGAGTTGAGCCTGGTCGAAACGGCGGCGGAACGATACGGCGTCCGTTGCGCGTATGTCGATCCGTCGCGCCTCGGAGTCGACCGCTGGGTGGGGCTCGTCGCCGCTCACCGGCTCATCGGCGGCGCCGCGTGCATCATCGATTCCGGCACCACCGTGACCCTGGATGCGGTCACCGAGGAGGGCCGGCATCTCGGCGGGCTCATCATGGCCGGGCCGCGCATGGCCGCGGCCGCGCTGCAGCGTGAGACCGGCGGCATCGGCAAGACCTTGGAGCTCGTCTCGGTACCGAGCGGCATCGAGCTTCTAGGTAGATCGACCGACGAGGCGGTCGCACACGGGGCCATGCTCGGTGTCGCGGCGGCGCTCGACCAAGCGGTCGCGACGGTCGCGGCCACGCTCGATGCGCCGCTTGCGGTCGTGCTCACCGGCGGAGGCGCGGACGCGCTTCGCCCGTGGCTTCGGATAGCGGTAAGCTACCGGCCACATTTCATTCTCGAGGGACTCGCCTGGATCGCCTCGGCGCCCTGATGCGGAATCTGTTTCTGTCGCTGGTGCTCGCGAATCTCGGCTACGCAGCGTGGTCTGCGTGGTTCAGGCAGCCTGCGGCCGAGGCCCTCGCCGACAGAGACGCGGGCGTCCCCGGGCTGACGCTGGTCGCGGAGCTCGAGGAGGCCGCGATGCGCGCCGTCCAGGCGTTGCCGCCGGCTTCGGGGTTCTCGGTGCCGGGCGGCGGCGTGGTTTTGAGTGCCACGCAGCGTTGCGTCAGCATCGGGCCGTTCGAGGAGCTCGCGCAAGCCGCTGCCGCCGGCGCCGCGCTTCGGTCCTCAGGAATGGCACCCAGTCAGCGCGTGGTCGAGGGCGACATTTGGGTCGGCTACTGGGTTCATCTGACCGAGATACCGACGCGATCCGCTGCTGAGCAGATGCTGGAACGGCTGCGCGACAACGGGATCTCCGATGCCTACATCGTTCCCGGCGGCGAGCAGAGCCAGACCATCTCGCTCGGCGTTTTCAGTGAGATCAGCCGCGCGGCGAACGTTCGCGAGCAGGCACGAAGCCTCGGCTATCCTCCGGCGGTCACCGACCGCAGCCGGCGCGGAACCTTGTATTGGATCGACATCGGTCTCGGTCCGGGAGACCTGCTGGACCTCGAGTCGCTGCAGGCTCCGGGGCGCATTAATCGCCTCGAGCAGCGCCCCTGTCCCTAGGTGCGGCCGGCTGGAGCGGGTAGACTGAGGCTGCGATCTTTCCTGGAGGAGCTTCATCATGAACGGACTTAGACGAGTTGCCGGCTTCGTGACCGTGGTGGCGGCCGGCGTTGCGATTGGGTTTCAGGCCAGCGCTGAGCTTGCTCCGGGTTTCGACGCAGCGCTGATGGCAGCGGAGCGCCCCGCGGAAGAGAAAGAGCGAGACGCGATGCGCCGGCCTCGACAGGTGCTGGAGTTCGTCGGCATCGACGCCGGCATGACGGTGCTCGAGGTGTTCGCGGGCGGGGGTTGGTATACCGAGGTGCTGTCGGCTGCAGTCGGCCCCGAAGGGACGGTCTATTCGCAGAATACAGCGCGGTTTGCGGAGCGGTTCGCCGAGGCTTCGGCGGCTCGGGCCGAGCGACTCGGCAACGTGATCGTCTGGAACCACGAGCTCGGCTCTCTTGAGCTCGACGACACCGTCGATGCGGCCTTCACGGCGCTCAACTTGCACGACGCGGCCAACGACAGCGAGGAGGCCGGCGTTGCGTTTCTCACCGGGGTTTACGGCGCGCTGAAGCCCGGCGGCGTGTTCGGGCTCATCGACCACGTCGGCATCGCCGGCCAGGACAACGCC
Organism: Gammaproteobacteria bacterium; assembly: GCA_036396795.1. Taxonomy (GTDB): domain Bacteria; phylum Pseudomonadota; class Gammaproteobacteria; order Steroidobacterales; family Rariloculaceae; genus JAHEEM01. The sequence goes on from DASWKF010000029.1 coordinate 15,515, forward strand.
GAGCTGCATCGCATCGAAAGGGCCCGCGTGCTGCAGTTGCTCGAGCAGGCCGGTTTCACCGTCGAGGCCGAATCCGACGTGCTCGCGAATTCCGCAGACAACCATACGCTCAACGTCAGGGACGAGTCTCTCGGTCGAAACACGGATCGAATGCTCATTCGGGCGCGAAAGCCCCAATAAGCGGCGAGCGCCGCGGCGCCGGCATAGCTCAGTTGGTAGAGCAGGGGTTTTGTAAACCTCAGGTCGGGAGTTCGAGTCTCTCTGCCGGCACCATCTCGCCCTCGCCGCGCCGGCGTTACGCTTGAACCGCCCCTTCGATCTCGTCATCTTCGACTGCGACGGCGTCGTCGTCGACAGCGAGCCTATCGGCAATCGCGTGTTCGGTGAGTGGCTCGCGGAGCTCGGATTGAACCTGTCCGAGGAGGAGCGCCACCAGCTGTTCCTCGGACGATCCTTGGCCGAGAACCTCAGAATTGTCGAGCAAAGGCTCGGGCGTCCCATCCCTGCGGATGCTGTGGCGCAATACAAGAAACGTCGAGATAAGGTGTTGCGCGAGGAGGTCGAGGCGATGCGCGGCATTCCCGAGCTCCTCGATCGCCTCGATCTGCCTTATTGCATCGCCTCCAGCGGCGATCACGACAAGATGCGCGCAACGCTCGGCGGCACCGGCCTGCTGCCGCTGTTCGAAGGAAGGCTGTTCAGCGCGACCGAGGTGCCGCGCGCCAAGCCCGCGCCCGACGTGTTCCTCTACGCCGCGAAGCGCATGGGCGCCGCGCCGTCGAGATGCGTCGTGATCGAGGACAGTGTCAACGGCGTGAAGGCTGCGCACACCGCGGCCATGACCGTGTTCGGCTTCGCCGGTCTCATGCCGGCGGCCGATCTCACGGCCGCCGGCGCCGATGAGACATTCACCGAGGTCGAGCAGTTGGTGGCAATGCTCGGTCTCGCGTGAGTGCTCTCTCGAGCGCAATCCTCAGTCAGCGGCGAAGCAATAGAAATGCCCGGCGCCGCCGGTGCTGTTGAAGTCCTCGAGGGAACAGCCGGACGTCGTGTGAGAGGAGTTCCACGAGGTGTTCCAGCCGCTCAAACGGTCGTGGTGGCCTATCATCGCGCGGCCGTCGGGCCCGTCGTAGGTCCAGTTCCGGCACGTGAGGTCGACATCGCCCGAGGCGAAGCCCCTGGGGAAGGCGCGTCCGTGGGAGTCGGAGCCGGTGAGCATGTCGTGCTCGTTGTTCTCGCCTTCGGGCCGGACGCGTCCGTTGATGAGCTCGCCGCGCTCGTCGAGCGCGGTTTCGCGATAGATCAGGTTGCGGTCGCGCTCGATGTCGCCGTGCAAGCCGGCAACGCTGGCCGCGATCATCACGCCCTTGGCGTTGTGCCAGGGGCCGTCGCCGATCCGGTCCCGCGCGTTGACGCCCGGCTCGGTCTGCGTGCCCTGGGTGCTCAAGTAGGCGCGCCAGCTGCGGCTGCCGGCGCCGACGGCGGCGGCGAGCCGCTGGCAGGTCGCGTCGGCGCCGGCGAGCCCGGCGAGATCGCCGCTGTGCGCTTCGCTGGTGACGAAGAAGGTCATCGGCGCGTCGGTTTCCGTTTGTGCGTGCGCGGTCCCCGCGATCGTTGCGGCCGCGGCGATCGCGGCCAAAAGAGTCGGCCTCGAGTACATATGCGATTCCCCCGTGATCGTTACTGTTGTCGGCGTCGGCGCGCCTTGGTCTCCGCGGTATTGTAACGACAGGCTGCAAGCTCCGCATGTCGGAGAGCCACTTGCCTGGCCGACCCAGCTGTTCTAAGTTGGGGCACGCGGGACGCACCGGCGCATCCGGAGGAGCTGTAATGAGAATGACCAAGAACGCGATACGGGCTTCGATCACGGCGGTGCTGATGAGTTGGCTGGGTGTCGCCTACGGCCAGATAGGTGCCCAGGACGACCGCCCGATCATCGGCAACCTGCCGCGATTTCCGCTCGAGGTTTACCACTTGAATCCGCCCGGCGTGACGGTCGATACCGTCGCCCAGGGGCTGGACGTGGTCTGGAGCCTCGAATTTGCAGCCGACGGCCGCTTGTTCCTGACCGAGAAAGCCGGCCGCGTGCGCATCATCAGCCCCGAAGGCGTGCTCGACCCGACGCCTTGGTTGACGGTGCAGAACGTCGCTGCCGAGATTCGCGAGAACGGCCTCAACGGCCTGGCCTTGCATCCGCGCTTCCCGGCCGAGCCCTGGATTTACGTCATGTACACGGTCGATGGGGCCGGCGATGAGGTCACCAACCGCGTCAGCCGCTTCCGTGAAGTGAACGGCCGCGGCGCCGAGGAGCAGATCCTGCTCGACGACATCCCGGGCGCGACGACCCACAACGGCGGACGGTTGCGCTTCGGACCCGATGGCATGCTCTACATCGGCACCGGAGACGCGCGTGTCCGCGGCCGCGCGCAGGACTTGAACAACGTCGGCGGCAGCCTCCTGAGGCTCACGCCGGAGGGCGAGGTGCCCGCCGACAATCCGTGGCCCGGCAGCCCGATCTGGGCCTACGGTTTCCGCAATCCCTTAGGCATAGCGTTTCGGCCCGACGACGGCACGCTGTTCGTCGCCGATCACGGCCCGACGACGGAGTGGGAGCCGCGCATCGGCGCCTTCGATGAGATCAACATCATCGAGAAGGGACAGAACTACGGCTGGCCGCGCGTGGTCGGCGCGCCGGGCGTCGACGGCTACGTCGACCCGATCCTGTCGTGGATTCCGTCGGTGCCGCCCGGAGATCTGATCTTCCACAACGGCGATCTCTACTTGAGCGCGCTGTGGTCGGAGGCCTTGATCCGCATCCGCTTCCAGGACCCGAGCGATCCCAATCGAGTGACGGCCGTAGAGCGTTGGTTCAACGAACGCATATGGCGCGACGGCGAGCCGAGCGAATCGCTGTACCGACGTCTGCGGGCGCTCGCGGTGGGTCCGGACGGCGCGCTCTATCTGGGAACGACGAATCGCGACGGACGATTCGAGCCCGAGCCTTTCGACGACCGCGTGCTGCGGATCGTGATCGACGACGAGACCTGACGCGCGGCTGTCTCCGGCGACGCGATCTCAGAAATCGTAGGCGAGCGTATTCCGGTAGTCGGTGAGCTCCTGGGTGCGCAGCACCCGCTCTCGCTCGAGCTCGACGATCTCGGTTTCGACCACGCCTTGCTGCCTGGCCAGCTCCTTGGTTTCGGCCAGCAGGGTTACGCGCTTTTCGAGCGTCGTCGTATCGCTCACGAGCGCGGATTCTTTCTCGACGAGCTCCGTTTTCGAATTCTCCGGCGCGCCCTTGCGTTGCGCGACTTATGCGTCGGCGCTGCGCACGGTGGATTCCAGCCCATGGAGTTGCCGCCCTTCGTTGGATGCCGCGACGAAGCCGGATGCAAGGACGATACAGCTTGAATCAGCCGATCGAGATTTCGCAGCCGCGCGGCACGCTCACGCATCGCTCGGTGCTGTCGATCGCCGCGCCGGTGATGCTGTCGAACGTGTCGACGCCGCTGATCGGCGTGGTCGACACGGGTGTCGTCGGACAGCTTCCGGATCCGGCCTATATCGGCGCAGTCGCAATCGGATCGCTGATCTTCACCTTCGTGTTTTGGGCTTTCGGTTTCTTGCGCATGGGCACGACGGGTCTGACGGCGCAAGCGCTGGGAGCGGAGGACCGCGGCGAGATCGCAGCGAGCCTCGGGCGGGCGCTGATGATCGCGGCGGTCGTCGGCTGCGCGCTGATCGTCTTGCAATGGCCGATTCGTGAGACGGCGTTTGCCTTATTGAGCGGCAGCACTCGGATCGAGGTACTTGCGCTCAGCTATTTCGACATCCGTATCTGGGCGGCGCCGGCGACGCTCGCGAACTATGCCTTGCTCGGCTGGCTCATTGGCCTGGGCCGCACCGACATCGGACTCGTTCTGCAGCTCGTGTTGAATCTCACCAACATGGCGCTCGATGCGCTGTTCGTGCTCGGCTTCGGCTGGGACGTCAGGGGTGTGGCGCTCGGCACACTGGGTGCCGAGTACGTCGCCGCGGCGATCGGGCTCGCGATCGCGCTGCGGCACCTGCGAACGATGAACGCGCGCGTGGACGCCGGTCGATTGCTGGAGCGTGCCCGGCTCAGGCGCACGCTCATGGTCAACAGCGACATCATGCTGCGATCCTTGGCGCTGATCAGTGTGTTCGTCTGGTTCATGGCGCAGAGCGTCAAGCAGGGCGAGGTCATCCTCGCGGCCAACGCCGTGCTCATGCATTTCACTTCCGTGGCGGCGTATTTTCTCGATGGGCTCGCGTTCGCCGCCGAGGCGCTGGTCGGCAGAGCGATAGGCGCGCGGCATCGCGCGGGCCTGCTTATCGCCGTGCGCTTGACGACGCTTTGGGCCGCCGGCGTCGCCGCCGTCATCGTCCTGGTGATCGCGCTCTGCGGCGGTTCGCTCGTCGATCTGCTCACGGTCGATGCTTCGACACGCAGCGCCGCACGAACCTATCTGCCGTGGACGGCCGCGGCGCCGCTGCTCGGCGTTTGGGCGTTTCAGCTCGACGGGATCTTCATCGGTGCCACACGTACTGCGCCGATGCGCAACGCTATGCTGATCACGCTCGCGATTTTCCTGATCGCTTGGTGGTTGCTGACACCTTTCGGAAATCACGGGCTTTGGGGGGCGCTTTATGTGCAATACCTGGCCCGCATCGGGACGCTGCTCGCCTATTTCCCGGGGCTCCTACGGTCCGTCTCGGCCTAAGGCTCGAGCCGGATCGGAACCCGGCTCCGCGCTCGTGGTCTAGAGTGTTAAGCTTCTAACAAGATCGAATTCCTCCAGGGGGAGCATCCGGTGACCAGACAACTCGAACACACTCGGCGCGATTTCCTCGCATTGCTGACCGCGCTCGGCGCCGCCGGTCTCGGAGCCCCGCGCGCGTTCGCGCAACAATCCATGCCCCTGCGGCGGATACCGTCGACGGGCGAAGAGCTGCCCGTCATCGGCTTGGGCTCGAGCAAAGCCGTCTCCGAGATCGCCGCCGAGGGCGCCGAGCACCTTGCCGCGGTGCTGCGAGCCCTCGTCGAGCACGGCGGCAAGGTCGTCGATACCTGGCCGAGAGATCCGGACAACGATTCCGGATTCGGTCGCGTCATCAACGAGCCGGACCTGCGCGACGCGCTGTTCGTTACCACCAAAGTGGACCAGGTCGGCCGGCAGGCGGGCATTGATCAGTTCGATCAGAGCTTGAGGAATTACGGGCGGGAGACGATCGATCTCGCGCAGGTCTTCAGCTTGACCGATCTCGAAACGCACTGGCCGAGCCTCAAGGAATGGAAGGCCGCAGGCCGGGCGCGCTACATCGGCGTCACTGTCTCGCAGTACGAGCTCTACGATCAGCTCGAAGCGTTCCTCTCGCGCGAGACGCCCGACTTCTTCCAGGTCAACTACTCGATCACCGAGCGCCTCGCCGAGGAGCGCATGCTGCCGATAGCGCGTGACCGTGGTTTGGCCGTGATCATCAATCGGCCGTTCATGAACGGCGCCTATTTCCGGCGCTTGGCGGAGGTGCCGCTGCCCGAATGGACGGCCGAGTTCGATTGCCACAGCTGGGCGCAGTTCTCACTCAAGTACATTCTTGCGAATCCCGTGCTCACTTGCGTGCTGACCGAGACGAGCAACCCGGTTCACATGGCGGAAAACGCCATGGCGGCGTACGGGCGCATGCCCGACGAGCCGATGCGGCACCGCATGGCCGAGTACATCGACCAGCTTTGACGCAGGGCTATCGATCCGGCGGCGATCGGGACGCTATGCGCGCCCGGATCGGCCTTTGGGCTTGAGGCTTTTTACGGATGAGCCGTAGTAGTCGAGCATTGCGCGCTCGGCGGCTTTGTCCGGTCCCTTGCCGAACAGCTTATGAGCACCGGGATCGACGCCGATGACTTTGCGACGGCGGTCCTCCGGATGTGAGTTGAGCGTCAGGATGCCTTCCCCCTCGGCGCCTTCGGCGGTCAAGCCGAACACGATCCTCGACACCGAGGTGTAGGGGATGTCGAGCTTCTCCGACAGCGAGCGCATCGAGTGCGGGTTGCCGTCGAGATCGGCATCCATGACCTCCATGGCAATGAGGACATCGGCGACAGTGCGAAAGCGGCCGCTCTTATGCGCGCTGGAAAGCATAGCGATACTGGCTTTGCGTACGCCGTTGATATCGAACTGAGAACCCGTGCTCGCGGGGCGCTTCCTGCGCGTCGTCGTCATCCTTTGAACTCCGAGATGGTTTCGTGGTGGTGTAGGGCGCGCAATTGTAACTGTTTTTTGACCCATGTGCATTGGACGCTTTTGATGCTTGTATTCGCGCAAATATCTCGGATGCAGTCGGTAGTAGAGTGAACCTAGACGAACGTACCTTCAGTATGATTCTGCCGATTCGTAGGCGCGCGTTGCAGTTTCGAAGCGGTCGTTGGCTGTGTGTTCCTCCGTCAGCGTCTCGCCGAGCCAATTCTCTCCGTAGTCGTTGAGCGGATCTCGCACAATCGTGTGAACGTGATTGGGGCGTTGCGAAAGCTCGATGAAGATGCGCGGTCCTTGCACCCGATAGTAGAGCGCTGCGCTTGCATTCCCGGTTGCGCCGCGCCACGCAAACCAGAGGCGATCCCAGCCGGATTGCGCAATTGCATCAAGTTGCAATTGCGCGACGGCGTTCGACGCATTGCGTATATATTCTTCCACGAGCATGCGTAGCAGTCGTTGTTGCTCCTCCGTCATGTCGCTGGCCTTGAGGCCGGCCGGCTGAGGCAGGCGATCTTTGTTGCCGACGCCGTAGATCACGTCTCCCGGGACGTCGCCCGATTCCGTCGCCATCGTTCGTTGCGCGTCGCTGAGCGCCGCCATGAGCTCGAAACCTCGGCCGGCTTCATGCGGCAGCGCCGACCAACCGGCATCGATGCCGTGCTCGAGCACGAGCGGCGTGGCGCCGAGAAACAGCGGCGTGAACGCCACGCGCCCGCTCGCGACCGTGAAGCTCGCAGCCAGGTGATGGCCCTGTAGGATCCAGCCCCAGCTCGCGTCCGGCGCCGGCTCGCCGAAGATCGCGATGCCGTAGCTGCCCGCCCCGAAGCTTTCTGCCTCTTCCCGATGGAAGGGGCGGGCATCCTCCGGTGGGCCTTCGCGCTCGAGCTGCTCGAGCTCCATTGCGCCGTGAATGCTGTCGAGACGCATGATGCCGGCGACTTTCTGATAGCCCTGGCTAGACAGCGATGCGCGCAGCAACGCCTGCGCCGCGCGGCGCTGCTGCTCGTCGAGCTCGCCGACACGTACGCCGGGCCGCGGATGCACGAACATCGGCACGTTCGACCAGTTCGTCCGGTTGGGTCCGGTGAATGCGTAGACGGCCTGCGCGCGCTGCATCTCCGTCAGGCCGTCGAGAAACGCAGCCGCGGCCCGAGCCATTTGCAGCGCCTCGTTCGCTGCCGGTCGATCCCGGTCGGTGGGTTGCGCGAGGGCGATCGACGATACCAGCAACATGCAGACGAACGTATTGAGCCGGCCGATCCTCAGGATCCCGCGACTGGCCGGATGTCTGCGGACGCCGTCGATCCCTCGTGACATGGTTGCCTATCGCGCGCCTAGAGGATCGCGTGAACGACGATCATGATGACGACCATCGCGACCACGTATCCGGCCTCGATCGCGATGGCCGCGTTGCTTTTCTGCGCGAATTTCCCACCGGCAGTGATCAAGAACACGAAAGTCACGACGATCAGAATGATCGTCAGCAGCGCGTTCATTGCAGCGGTGACGCCGACCACCCATGCAAGCAGGAACGTCGCGACCGCTTGAAGGATCATGGCGACGGCGGGAGGCGCGGCCGCAGACGAAGGGTCGATCGAGATGCCGATGCCTTGAGCCCATGTGCTGCCGAATGCCTTCGGCGAATACCAGAGCCAGCCGAGCGCGAATGCAACCACGGCCCCGACGACGACGGCAACCCAATTCACACCGGTCGTGATCTCACCCATTTCTTGTTCTCCTTCTGGTTCGCCTGAGCGATATGCTGCATGATAATACCGAATTCGGGATCGAGAGGGACATAGCGTGCGGGGATTTCTGAATCTGGCGTTGCTCGGCGCGGCGTTTTGCAACGTAGCCGGCGCTCAAGCCGATTTCACTACCGTCGAGCGCTTCGTGCCGCACACTTCGACCGTGCGCGTAAACAAGGGCGAGCGAGTCGGGATTTTTCTGCACGAGAAGTTGACTCGGGTGACTGCGGAGGCGATCGGCGCAGGCCGCAGTTCGGGCGGTGTGGTGTTGTTCATTCACGGCACTTCGGTGCCCTCGGTCGTGGGCTTCGACCTCGAATACAAACGCTATAGCTGGATGGAATCGCTCGCCGAGGCCGGTTTCGACACCTTCTCGATGGACCACACGGGCTACGGTTTCTCGCCGCGCCCGGCGATGGGTGATCGATGCAACATGGACGCTGCAAACCAGGCGATCGTGACGTTGGATCCCTCGTCGCAACCTTGTGAGCCCAAGTTCGCCGAGACGCTGACGACGCTCGAGTCCGATTGGGCGGAGATCGATAGCGTCGTCGACTACCTCAGGGGCTTACGCGGCGTCGATCGCGTACACCTCATCGGCTGGTCCTTCGGCGGCCCGCGCGCCGGCGGTTACGCAGCCCGGCATCCGGAGAAGGTCGACAAGCTCATCTTGTTCGCCCCCGTCTACGACGCGGACGCCGCGTCGACGCCTCCGGCCGGCTATCCGCAGCCGGCGCCGCCGATGCGGTTGCAGACGCGCGAAGCCCTCATGCAGGGCCGTTGGGAGTCGACGGTTGCCTGCGAGAGCCAAGTCGATCCGGGCATCCGCGACGTGATCTGGCGGAACATCATGGGCTTCGACGCCCTTGGCTCGGTCTGGGGGCCGCCCGAAGGGGTGATGCGGGTGCGCACTTTCGCGAGCTGGGGTTGGAATGCCGAATACGCCGCCAAGATCTCCGCGCCGGTCTTGATTCTTGTTGGGGAACAGGACGGTCTGCTGCCTTCGGCGGACGCGCTGTTCCGCGACTTGACGGGCACGAGGGACAAGGTCCTCGTGCGCATGGTATGCGCGACCCATTTCGCCGTTTGGGAGGCGACTCAAGCCGAGTTCATGCACGAAGCCTCAATCGACTGGCTCACGAGCGGTGAGCTTCGCGGCCGCAGCGAAGGCGTCGTCTCTGTCGAGCGTTCCGATACCGCGCCGTGAAAACGCCGCCTGCACCGGTCTAGTAAGCGCCTTCCCGAAAACGCTCGATCGCATTCATCGGCGCGCACATCAGATCGGTGATGCCGGAGAAAATTCCGTACCAGCCGAAGTAGGTAATGCGCTCGCGCGGCTCGCGCTCGAAGATGCGGGTTTCCGCCTCCCAAGGCTCGGTGTAATAGGTCGGGTCGTAGAGCAGCATGCGAAGCTCGATGGTATCGGGGCCGATCCGGCGGTAGCGTTCTTCCACGCGCGCCTCGAAGCTCTTGACATGACCGGTGGAGTCGAGCCAGGCGCGGTCGTCCATGCCGATGGTGTTGACGACCAGCGTGTCGCCGTCCCATTCGGCGACCGAATGCCCGTACCAGGACGGGCCGATGTTGTCCATGTTCTCGGGCGCGGGCAGCTCGCGGCCGTCCATCCAGAACTCGCGCAGCGTGCGCTCGCGTTGCAGTAGTTGCAGCACGCGATCCTCGAGGTGGATGAGCTCGAACAAGCGCACGTTGGTGTCGTACATCGTCCGCGGGAAGCCGCGCGGATTGCAGGCGAAGGTCGGATCGTTGGATAGCGCCGGATCGTCGGTGGGGTTAAGGCGCGTGTCTTCCGTGCGTGTCGGAATATTGGTCAGATAGCGGGCCATGCCTTCGGGCGTCATCGCCGGCATGTCGGACCCATACGGCACCGCGCCGCCGCCACCGCCGGAGCCGGACCAGATGCCCGACAGATCCCGCGGATCGAAGTCCGGCTCCTGGGCTCGCGCGGCCGGCGTGAGGTCGACGGCCAGCACGGCCAAGGTCATGAAGATGTAAGCGTCTTTTCGCACCGGCGGCTCCTAGTCGACGCCCGCGCCGCGCACGAAGATGACGCTGCCGTCCTCGAGCACGAGCCGCTGGCACAGGCCCAGTGGCTCGCCGGTCGTGCCCGGGTTGGCGAAGACGGTCACGGTCTGGCCGGGCCGCAGCGAGTTGCGGTGATAGCCCAGCCGCGCCAAGGTGCTGACGTTGCTGTGCTCGATGATCCAGGTGACGGCTGCCCCGTCATCACCGGGGACGTCGACGAGGACTGCGATATGCGGGTTGCGCCAGACGAGCTCTTTGACGGTGCCGCGCAGCTCGATCTGGGCGTCCATGTCGTAACGATTGCCTCTGCCGTGATGGGCGAAGGCGAGGCCGTCGCCGAGCATCGATCCGACGAGCAGTGCGGCTGAGAGCATCGGCTTCATGATCCCTCCCTCGACTCTTGCCGGTCTTCCCCAGGGCTTCCAGGTCCGATCGGCAAAATCTAGCACAAACGGGGCCGGGCAGTGCTGTCGATACTTTTCAGGGGCCGATCTCGGGCAGCTCGTCGGCGTGCTGCTCCCAGTTGCGACCATCGAACTGCTGCTCGATGACGATGCCTTGGAGAAACTCGGCATCGAGACAGCGCGCGTTCACGCTATACCCGTGGGGATGGGAGCGCGGGACATAAAAGGCTTTGATGCCGCAGACTGAGCAAAACAGGTGGTTGGCCGCGCCGGTGTTGAACCGGTAGCTCGTTAAGATCTCCTCGCCGCGGAGCAGCCGGAACCTCGAGGCCGGCACGATCAGGTGCAGATAGCCGCTCCGTTGGCAGATCGAGCAGTTGCATTCCGATACGCCGATCCGGTCCTCGTGCTCTACATCGACCTCGAAGTGAATCCGTTCGCAGTGACAGCCGCCCATCAGCGTGCGCAAGGCGTATCTCTCAGGATTGGGTTTACTAGAGGCCGAGCTTGGCCAGCGTGTCCGCCAGACCCTCGAGGATGCCGGCGAGACGCGGGTGCTCGGTCTCGAAATTCACGGTGGCGCGCTTGACATGCCGCCGCAGCCGCTCGGCCGTCGATGCGTCGCTTTCGCGCGAGCCCTCGCTCAGGAGTTGCTCGATATCGTCGGCGACCTCGCGAAGCCGCTCGCGCAGCTCGGCGTCCAGCGGTTCGCCTGCGGCCAATTCACCGTGCAGGTTTTCAAGCTGTCGCCGCAGCGTCTCTCGGGGCATCGTCAGTAAGATTGCGCAAGCGTGATCGAGGCTCGGCCTCGAGGGTCCACGCTGGCGGGCTGGCGATTCATCGAGCGCACCCACATGCGGGCGTTCTCCCGGCAACGCTCATTGGCCGTGTCGCAGGCGATCCACCAGTACTGTGAGTTCGGGGCCCGCGCCAGGAAGAAGCTGTCGCTGTACCCGAATCCGCTGACGCCGGGCGCGAGATCGCTCGGGCGGACCGTCGTGCCGATGCGTTCGTCTCCAGGGCGCACCAATAGGGACTCGAGACTCTCGGAGTCGGTGCAGACCCAGCGGCCGACATCCCGGCCGACCCCCTCCGCGCAACCGAAAACCAGCAGAGGCTCGGCGCACGCGTTCATCAGTCCCGCTTCGACCATGTCGCCGAAGTTGTAAACCGCATCCTCGCGCACGCAGCGGTTTCTCGGCATGCCCGCGGTCGCGGTCTGCGTGGCGCCATCGGCCGGCGGCGCAAGCTGCCAGAGCATCTCGGCGAGAGCGAACTCCAGGCGCTCGGTGACCGACGTCACCGGGCGCTGCTCGTCGGTAACGTAACGCCAGCGGCGCACCGCGGCGAGCGCGGCCTGATCGAACACTTGGGCGGGCTCGGACTCGAGCACCGTCGGGTTCTCGACCGTGCCCTGCGGCGTGACGTCGAACTCTAGCGTGACGTGGCCTTCGACGCCGTTACGCTGCGCCACGGGCGGATATTGGGGGGACCATCTGAGCAAGGGCTCCAAACGCGCGTCCTCGGCCTCTACCGTATTACTGCCTTCGGTGCGCTCGGCCGCGAGCGCGTCGGCCTGGTCGGCGCATACCTGACAGCTCTGGATCAGAATATCCGGTTCAGCGCGCGGGCTGATCCAGTCGAGACGGCTTTCGCCCTCGACGACGGTCGTCACGAAGGGCAGGCCGTCGACGAAATAGTCGACTCGCGCGCATTGCGGCGTGTCGGTTCGGACGTCGATCCAGCGTTCCATCGCCGTCACCTCCGCGGTGCAGCCCGCAACGATAGTGGTGCAATCGCAGCGCCACTGCGCCGAGACTTCGGTAGCGCCGCCCACCACAAACAGCGCGAAGAGCCAGAGTTGAATTACGCGAAGCATGACCGCCGTTTCCGTCCTCTCGTCGTCGGGACGCTGAAAGGGATTCCAGGCTTCATCTTAACGCAACGGCGGGTTGCCGGGGGGCTCCGAGCGTCTTGCTCGGCGAAAGCGGACCGGTTATTCGAGCGCGAACCGGATTCGCGTGTACGCTTTCTGCTCGATCTGGCGATTATGGAAAATACGCGGCTCGAAGCGCCACGCTTCGACTGCTTCGAGGGCTTCGTCTCTGAAGTAGCTCTCGTGCGATGCATCCGACACGACGACGTCGGTCGTGCTGCCGTCGGTTTGCACCAGAAACTCGACGTCCACCCATCCCTCGATGTTTCGGTTGGCTGCGGTAGTGGGATAACGAGGCGGCGTGTACTCGAGTATCATCAGTTGAGCCGCGGGTATCGGACGCGTCGACTCGGCCGCGGCGAGGTTCTCGAACAGCTCGTTGCGAACCCGCTCGATGCGGTCGGCGTGGACACCGAGCAACTCCGCTTCCGCGATCCAGGTCTCCGCGGCGACTTCGTCCAGCCCGACGATTGCGATGCTCGCACGGCTCAGAAGCGTCGCGAACAGGAGTTCACGAGCTTCGATCGTTTGTCCATGCTCCGGGCCGAAGCTCAGCATCTGAGCCAGGTAGTGCTTGGCGCTCTGTTCCGGCGGCTGGATCAGCGCACCTGCAGCGATTGCCGCATCGAATGCGGTCCAAAGCTCGCGAACGGGATCGACTGCAATCGGGGCCGCGGACTGGATGACGGGCAGTGCATCACGGCCCGAGGCCGGCGCTGCGATCGACGCCTGCACCACCGGCGGCTCTGCCGGTTCGACGAGAGCTTCGCGCCGCTGCGGTTCGCTATCGTCGGCGCTTTGCTCCGCAACACTGATTTCGTTCGCGAGGCGCTCCGCGCCGCTGTGTCCCGGGAGTCTCGCAAAGATGAGCTCGAGGGTCGCGCCGGCAGCGTCCAGCCTGCCCTGCTCGAGCGCGGTCGCGGCTCGCTCCAGCAGCGCATCGGCAACCTCGTTGAGACCGGTTGTCGCGGCGACGTTCTCCGGGTCGGCCGCGAGGACCTCACTGTATAGCGTCCAGGCGCTGTAGCGCTCCGGCTCGACCAGCATGCCGGCTTCGTAAGCGAGGCGGGCGAGCCGCAGCGGGTTGTCAGTGACGGTTTCCGGATGCGCGAGCGGTTGCGGATTTCGAATCGCCGCGATCTCGGCTGTCACGGCCGCGTCCGCCGCTGGGCCACGCGCCGGCCGGTCGGCTTCATCCCACGGCTTGGTCATGAGCAGCCAACTGATGCCGATTCCCGCGACGATGATCCCACCGAGATACAGCAACAGGTCGGTAATGTCCTGTGATTTTTTCAGGGGGGCTTGATTCGAGCTCATGCCCAAAGCCGCCTTACCGCTCTAATCGTGTCGATCATTCCGCTGATGAGACCCGTGTCTGCGGTGTCGTCGACCGCGTGGCGTTCGACGAGCGCCGAATCCCTCAATAGCGACTTATGGTGCTGTAGTGCCGCCTGGATGCTGACCGAGCAACGACCGGCAGACAGAGGCTTACGCAGAAAGCGGAAGATTTGGCCGTGGTTGATCAGCCAAACCATGTCGAGCACGTCGCGGTGCTGTGAGATGGCGATCGTGACGAGCTCGGGCAGGTGTCTTTTGAGGTTCGCCGTCATCGACTGAATCGTGCTCCGGTCCGCCGAGATATCCGTTATGAGCACTCCCGGCCGGTACTCCGACAAAATCCTGACGACTTGCACGATGTTGCTCGCGACATGAATCTGAACCCTGTGCTGCGTGGCTTCGCGCACGGTTTCAACGATCGTCTGGTCGTCCGAGAACACGACCAGGCCTCCCATCCGCGCGCGCGCTGGCGGAGCAGCCGAGGGTTCCGCCTCCACCCCGTCGATTTCGGGCGGTCGCTCGATCACGGCGGTCGCGATCAGCTCGATGTCCGTCATCGTGCGAGTCCACTTGTCATCGGCGGGCGCCTCGGGCTGGGCACGATCCATGCTCTCCACAAGCGAGAGCTCCTCGGCCTGCGCGGCCACGGCAGGCAGCTCGACCGCCGCCTCTTGCTGCTCTTCCACGATCGCAGGCTGGAGGGTGGCCGGCGGCTCTGGCGCGGGTCGCTGCCTCGAGATCCGCGCTGCAAGCTCGACCGTGGCGCGGAGCTCGGTCGGCGGGCAAGGCTTGGTGAGAAAGCGAAAGACTTCGCTCTCGTTGATCGATCCCTCGACCGCGTCGAGGTCTGCGTATCCCGTCAGGAGGATGCGCACCGTGCGCGGCGATTTGTTCCTCGCCCAGGTGAGCACTTCCACGCCCGTCATTTTCGGCATCCGGTGATCGGCGACGATGACGTCGATATCTTCTCGGTCGAGAATCTCCAAGGCATCGCTGCCGCGGGAGGAAAGGAAGAGCTCGAAGTCGCGCCGAAACATGACGCGCATGGAATTCAGCACTCGCTGCTCGTCGTCCACGAACAGGAGCTTCGGTTTGGGTTCGGGGTTGTCGACCTGCGTCGCCATCGGAGTCGCTTAGACGGCCGCCGCAATCTTTTCCCGAGTTTCCGCCGCGTGGCCGGTCGGTGCGGGGGAGCCCCGCTCGTCGCCGGACAGCTCGCCGGGTCTCGCCTGCCTGATCGGCAGCACGACCGTAAACGCGGAACCTTTGCCGACCTCAGATTCGACGAAAAGCTCGCCGCCGTGCGCGCGGATGATCTTGTCGACGATCGAAAGACCGAGTCCCGTTCCGGTGCCGACTTCCTTCGTGGTGAAGAACGGATCCCGTATTCGGTCGAGATGCTCCTCGGGAATCCCGCAACCGGTGTCGGCGATTCTTATCGAGACGTGGCTGTCGCCGTAGCACTTGGTCGAGATCAGGATCTCGCCGTGATCGTCGATCGCCTGCGCCGCATTCGTAAGAAGATTCAAGAACACCTGATTAAGCTGCGACGGCGCGCACTCGATATCCGGTAGCTCGCCGTAATCCTTCGTGACCTCGGCTTTGTACTTGATGGCGTTGCGTGCAATCAACAGGCTCCGGTCGAGCCCGGTGTTGACGTTGAAATTCTCGATCGGGGCGCGATCCAGGCGGCTGAAGTCCTTGAGCCCCTGGGCCATCTCGGTCAGATCGTTCAGCCCTGAGATGCTGTCGGACAGCAGATCTGTCGCTTCCTCGATGCTCGCGAGCAGCTCCTCGTCGATGATTCTCGCCTTGAGGCTTTTGAGGGCGTTCGCGAGGGCGATCTGAAACGCCTTGCGATCCTCGAAATCGTCCGGTTTGAGGCTGAATGCGCCCGCGCAGCGCTGCACGAAGTCGTGCAGCAGCTCCAAGCGTTCCTGGATCAGCACCGCGTTGTTGGCGAGATAGAGCAACGGTGTATTGATCTCGTGACTGATGCCGGCGACGAGTTGGCCGAGTGACGACATCTTCTCCGCTTGGACGAGCTGCGCCTGAGAGTTCTGAATCTCCTTCAGCGCATTTTCGAGCTCTTCCGTTCGTTCATGCACGCGCCGCTCGAGCGAGGTATTGAGCTCTTCGAGCTCGGAGTTCACCCGGTTGAGCACTTGGTAGCTCTGGCTCAGGCGCAGCGCGATGAAGCCGGCCGCGGCGAGCAGCAGCATCGCGAACACGGAGAGCAAGGTTCGCGCCTGACTCACCGAGGCAAGCGTGGACGTATAGATGTCTTCCGCGGCGGTGATCAGGTTTCCAGCCGCCGTCGCGACCGAAGATTCGGCAATCTGATCGAGCCGCGACTCGATCGCGGGCTTGCCGGACAATATCGCATCGACGGCATCGAGCAGCGTCCGTACCTCACCCGGGAGGTTTGCGGCGACGCTGCGGTCTCGACGCAAATCGTTCTGCAATTGCCTGAGGTCGTATCCGCTTGCCGCGGAGCCGACGCCGGTGAAATCGAGCGCGCCGACGACGAGCTGAAACGTCGTGTCCGCCGCCTCGTCGAGGCGAATCTCCCGCAGCCGCTGAACGACACCGGGCCCGGAGTCGCGCAGCAGATCGAGCTGCTCGACATAGCCGGCTTGGGCGTCTATGAGCTCGCGAATGAGCCTGGTGGTATCGGCGACGCTTGAAACGTAGCCCGCGAGGCGGTTTTGCACGCGCGTTTCCTGAAGCGTCGCGCCGCGCACTTGGGAAAGTTGCTGGCTGATCGTCACCGGGCTGGCTTCGAGACGGCTGAGCACTGCCTCCGTGCCCTCGCCGAGCGTCTGATCCTCCGCGCGTGCGGATTCGAGCGCGGCGATCAACGTGTAGAGGTCCTCGACCGCTCGATCGAGCTCGGCGAGCGCGGCATGGTGCACCAGGTGCGTCTCTACCGGCATCGGCCGAGACTGCAACACGAGCGCGGCGAGGAGCGCCAGCGCCATCACCGCCAGACCCGTAGCTACCAGCCTGCGTTTCATTGGGAGCCCGATTTACTTAATCGCGATCCTGCAACACTAGGAAATGCCGGGAAAACTTACAGTGACTCGCTTCACAGTGCCGGATGCGGGCCGAGCGATTAGACTAAAGAATGGCAGCCGTCGCCAGATTATGGTTAATTGCAGGCTGTGTGCGCCGTAAGATCGTGGGTGTATGATCTGGGGCCGGGTCATAGGCCGGCTGGGGGAACAAGAGATGAGAACGATAGTGAAAGCAGCGGTGTTCGGCATGGCCGTGCTGGCTGGCGCTTCCGTGGTCGTGGCATTGCCGCAAGCAGGCGACGCCGCGCCGGCGTTCCGCTTGCAAGACCAGAACTACGAGTGGCACGCGCTGGAGGATTTCCAGGGCCGGTGGCTGGTCCTCTATTTCTATCCGAAGGCCGATACCCCCGGATGCACGACCGAGGCCTGCGAGTTTCGGGACAACATCTTTTCGTTCGAGGAAATCGGCGCCGCCATCGTAGGCGTCAGCGTCGACGAGGTTTCCTCGCAGAAGGAGTTTGCCGACAAGTACCATTTGCCCTTCCCGTTGCTGTCCGACGCCAGCAAGGAGGTCGCGGGTCTCTACGGCGTACTTCGCAGCGACAATTCGGTCGCATCCCGGCAGTCGTTCATCATCGGACCCGACGGCCGCGTCGCCAAGCACTATGCGCAAGTGGATCCGGCCAGCCACTCGGCCGAGGTGCTCGCGGATCTCAAGTCCCTGATGGGGGCGAATTAGTCGGGCGCAGAGGGGCGAGAGCGGCGACGTCCCTGCCGCTGGGCTCTTGATACACGTTCAGGCCGAACTCGTCTGCGACGGCGAGCAGATGATCGAAGATATCCGCTTGGATGTCTTCATATGCTCGCCACTCGGTCGTGTTGGTGAACGCGTATGCTTCCAGCGGCAGGCCTCTCGGCCCGGGCTCGAGTTGGCGCGCCAGCAAAGTCATGTCCGTGCGAATTCTCGGGTGATGCTTTAGGTAGTTGAGCAGGTAGGCACGAAAGGTGCCGACGTTCGTCAAGCGCCTGATCGCCGCGTTCTCGGTTCGCCCGACGCCCGCGTTGTATTCGGCCAGCTCTTTCTCCTTGGCGCGCATATAGTCGCAGAGCAATGCGAAGCGCTTGAATTTCTCGACCTCGGCGTCGCTCAGGAAGCGAATGGAGCTTTGATCGATATACACGCTGCGCTTGATGCGCCTGCCGCCCGACTGACTCATTCCGCGCCAGTTCTTGAATGAATCGCTGATGAGCTTATGCGTCGGAATCGAGGTGATCGTCTTGTCCCAATTTTGGACTTTTACCGTGTGAAGCGCGATATCGATGACATCGCCGTCGGCGCCGCAGCTCGGCATCTCGATCCAATCGCCGACTCGCAACATATCGAGCCCGCTCAACTGAATGCTCGCCACGAGCGATAGAATGGTGTCCTTGAACACCAGCAGGAGCACGGCCGTCATGGCGCCGAAACCGCTCAGCATCAATACCGGGCTGCGGTCCATCAGAATCGCGATGATCAGCACCCCCGTGAGGACGAAAAGCACGATTTTGGCAACTTGGATGTAGCCCTTGAGCGGCCGCTCCTTAGCGACCGGATACTGCTCGTAGACCGTATTGGCCGCGGTCAGCAGGGCGCTGATCGAAAGGCTGGTCATGAGCGCTCCGTAGGAGAGAGCCAGATTCTCGCCGAAGCGCACCAGGGTGTCACTGAGCTCGGGAACCCAGCGCAGGCCGAAGAAGACGATCGCGGTGGGCAGCAGCTGCGCGAGTCGCCCGTAGACACCCGCGTCGATGAGCGCATCGTCCCAGCGATAGCGGGACTGCCGCGTCAGATGATTCAAAGCGCCGACGAGCCTTCTCTTGGCGATCAGTTCGGCGACCAGGGCCAGCAGCATGACGGCACTGACACCGAGGGTGGCCGTTGCCCAGGACGGCAACAGTGCGCCCAGTTGCTGCAAGTTGTTGATCCAGCTATCCATTAAGGACGTCCAGCGTTTACACTCATGGCTGCGCAACTCATTCTTGGAGCTAGAGCATTGGATGGTATCAGACAGTCATCCTCCGCCCCGGCGGCGGACTCGATGACGGCACTCCGGCAGACGCGCCGCGGCAGCGCTGGCTCGCGCACGTTGGCACGCCTCGGAGCCCGGCTCCGCGGGCTCGTCGGCAAAGCCATCGCGGACTACCGCATGATCGAAGACGGTGACCGAGTCATGGTCTGCCTGTCGGGCGGCAAGGATTCATACACCCTGCTCGACATGCTGCTGAGCCTCAAGCGCCGCGCCCCGGTGAATTTCGATGTGATTGCCGTGAATCTCGATCAGCGTCAGCCCGGTTTCCCCGAGCACGTGCTTCCCGCCTATCTCGAAGATCTCGGTGTGCCCTACAGGGTCGTCGCGGAGGATACCTACTCGGTCGTGAAGCGCGTCATACCGGAGGGCAAGACGATGTGCGGTCTGTGCTCCCGGTTGCGGCGCGGCATCCTTTATCGTGTCGCCACGGAGCTGGGCGCGACCAAGCTGGCGTTGGGTCATCATCGCGACGACATCGTGGAGACGATGTTCCTGAACATGTTTCACGGCGGCCGCTTGAAGGCCATGCCGCCGAAGCTCTTGAGCGATGACGGCCGGAATGTCGTGATTCGACCTCTGGCCTACTGCGAGGAGCGCGACATTGCGCGCTACGCCCGCGGCCGGCAGTTTCCCATCATTCCGTGCAAGCTCTGCGGCTCGCAGGAAAATCTGCAGCGCAAGAGCATCAAGGCGATGCTGGCGGACTGGGAAAGGCAGGATCCGGGGCGCACAGGACGTCTGTTCCGCAGCCTGCAGAACGTCAGTCTCTCGCATCTCGCGGACACCGCGCTTTACGATTTCGCTTCGTTGTCGATCTCGCCGGAATCCGCCGCTTGACGGCCGTCGCCCGCTACGGCGCGCTCTCGGCACGCTGCCGGACCGTCCTC
Source organism: Gammaproteobacteria bacterium (assembly GCA_036396795.1). GTDB lineage: Bacteria > Pseudomonadota > Gammaproteobacteria > Steroidobacterales > Rariloculaceae > JAHEEM01. The sequence continues at coordinate 35,235 of DASWKF010000029.1, forward strand.
AAGACCGACACGACGTCTTGCTTCAGCGTTGCGCCCACGATGAACCTGGGCAGCGGCAATCCCGGGTCGAAGTCCAGTACATAAACGACCCGCGTGCGCGTCTCGGTCTCGGCCGTGAGCCACCAGGTGCCCTCGAGTCGGTCGAGCGGTCCGCTGACCCTGCTGACCTCGATTCTGTCGTAGGGCGCGAGATCGAGCCGGAAAACGTGCTCGAAACTGGGTAGAAACCAGCTGAACTTGACTCTTTGCCGGAAGATCCGTGCCTGGTCCGCGGATAGCGTCTCGATCAGCTCGCAGCTCAATACCTTGTCGACGTAGTCGGGCGCCGCTTCGCAGTCGCTCAATATCGTCCAAACCAGGGCCTGCGGCGCATCGATGATCGCCGCGGCGCGAATGCGCTCGGTGAAGCGCTGCTCGCCGCCGAAGTCGACGAGAATCCGACCGGCTTGCAGGGCGTCGTCGTCGATCCACGCCGTATCCGCCTCCTGAGCCGCCGGCCACGTCGAGGCTACAAGACAGAACGCGCCGGCCGTGACGATTCGGTCAACGAGCCGATTGTTCTTTTTCGCTTTCATCAACGATCGAGTTGCGCAGAGTTCCGAGCCCGCTGATCTCGATCTCGACGGTATCACCAGGCTTCATCCAGATCGGCGGCTTGCGCACGCGGCCGACGCCTCCGGGAGTCCCGGTTACGATAATGTCACCGGGGTGAAGGGGCGTCCAGATCGAGCAGTACTCGATGAGCCGCGGAATGTCGAAGCACAGGTCGCTGACGGACGCGTCCTGGAGCACGCTGCCGTTGATGCGCGTTTGCAGGTGAAAGCGGTTCGGATCGGCGTGCTCGTCGGCAGTAAGCAACCATGGCCCGAGTGAGCCGCTGCGAAAGAAATTCTTGCCGGCCGTGAACTGGATCGTGTGGTATTGGTAGTCCCTGACACTGCCCTCGTTGCAGCAGGTGTAGCCTGCGACATATCTCAAAGCGTCGTCACGCCGGACATGGCGCGCCGTTTCGCCGATCACGACCGCGAGCTCGCCTTCGTAGTCCAGGCTCGTCGAGACGCGGGGCCTGACGATAGCGCAGTCGTGTCCGACAAAGGTATCCGCAAAACGCGTGAACAAGACCGGATGTTCCGGCGGTTCCCGGCCGGTCTCGCGGATATGGCTCATGTAGTTGATGCCGACGCAGAGAATCTTGTCGGCATTCGGCACCACGGGAAGATAGCTGATCTCGCCGTCATCGTAGTCGGGCGCGAGAGTTTCGAGCGGACGGAGCTCATCCAGGGCGCCCGCTCTCAAGACGGCTTTGAGATCGGGAAATCGCGCGCTCAGTCTGGTGCCTGCGTCGATGATTCCTTTGCCGTTGTGCAGCCCGAAGCTTGCTCGGCCTTCGAGCTCGAAGCTGACTAGGCGCATTGCTTAGGCGTCATCCTCGGCCGGCGCAACTCGGCTCCGGGACTCCTCGGCGAGCATCCTCGAAGCCTCATCCAGCGGCAGCACGGTATGTCGATTGTTGCCGAGCCGCCGAATCGATACGGTTTGCTGCTCCACCTCGCGTTTTCCGAGAGCGAGGATTACGGGCACCTTCGCGAGCGTGTGCTCGCGCACTTTGTAGTTTATTTTCTCGTTGCGCAAATCGACCTCGGCCCGAAGCCCGGTCGCCGCCAGCAGCTCCGCGACGTGCAGCGCGAACGCATCCGCATCCGAAGTGATCGTCGCAACGACCGCTTGCACCGGTGAGAGCCACAGCGGCAGCCTGCCGGCGTAATGCTCGAGCAGAATGCCGATAAACCGTTCCAGTGAGCCGAAGATCGCTCGGTGCAACAGCACCGGCACGTGCCGCTCACCGTCTTCGCCGATATAACTCGCGCCGAGCCTGCCCGGCAGGTTGAAATCGACCTGCAATGTTCCGCACTGCCACTCGCGGCCTAGCGCATCGCGCAAGGCGAATTCGATTTTCGGACCGTAGAACGCGCCCTCCCCGGGATTGTGGCTGTAATCCAGGCCGAGCTGATCCATCGCATTGACGAGGGCGCTTTCCGCCCGGTCCCAAACCGCGTCGCTCCCGACCCTGCGTTGCGGGCGATCGGCGAATTTGATCAGCACGTTCGTGAAACCCAGGTCTTTGTAGATGCCGAGCAACAAGTCGCAAACTGCACCGGTCTCGGTGGTGATCTGATCCTCGGTACAAAAAATATGCGCGTCGTCCTGAGTAAATGCCCGCACGCGCATCAAGCCGTGCAGTGCGCCGGACGGCTCGTAGCGATGCACTTTGCCGAACTCGGCCAGACGCTGCGGCAGATCGCGGTAACTGCGCAAGTCGTTCTTGAACAGCTGCACGTGCCCCGGGCAGTTCATCGGCTTTACGGCCAGCGTGCGATTGTCTTCGGTGTGGCTGGTGAACATGTGCTCGCCGAAGCTTTCCCAATGACCGGATGCCTCCCAGAGGGAGCGATCCATGAGCTCCGGCGTGTTGACCTCTCGGTATCCGGCCTCTGTTTGCTTGAGACGCATGTAAGTCAGCAGCGTCTGAAACAAGGTCCATCCCTTGGGATGCCAGAACGCGGCGCCTACAGCCTCTTCCTGAAAATGGAACAGGTCCATCGCGCGCCCGAGCTTGCGGTGATCGCGCCGCTCCGCTTCCTCCAGTCGGTGCAGATACTCCGCGAGCTGCTTTTCGGTCGACCATGCAGTTCCATAGATCCGTTGCAGCATCTCGTTGCGAGAGTCGCCCCGCCAGTAGGCGCCGGCAAGCTTGGTGAGCTTGAAACCTTTGCCGAGACGGCCTGTGGACGGCAAATGCGGGCCTCTGCACAGATCGATGAAGTTGCCCTGGCGATAGAGCGATAGGGCCTCGTCGGGAGGAATCGAGGTGATGATCTCGGCTTTGTACAACTCCCCTTGGTCGGTGAAGAATCGCACGGCCTCATCGCGGTCCCAAAGCTCTCGCACGATCGTCTCGTCCCGCTCGACGATCTCACGCATGCGCGCCTCGATGCGTTCGAGATCCTCCGGCGTGAACGGTTGCTTGCGGGCGAAGTCGTAGTAAAAACCGTCATCTATCGCCGGTCCTATCGTCACCTGCGTCTCGGGGTAGAGCTCCTTGACGGCCTCTGCCAGCACGTGAGCGGCGTCGTGTCGCAGTATCTCCAGGCCATCCACCGAGTCTCGCGTCACGATCTCCACCGATGCGGGCTCGTGGAGCTCGGTCGAAAGGTCGCGCAGCTCGTTCTCGACGCGCAGCGCCACGGCGTCCTTCGCAAGTCGCGCTCCGATCGCCGCTGCGATCTGCATGCCCGAAACCGGAGTAGAGAACTCGCGTTTCGATCCGTCTGGTAGTGTAATGGTCGGCATCGTTCTCGGGCTTGCACGTGTCGCCGCGCATTGTACGATAAGTAGGACTTCGGAGCTGTCGCTGGGATGGGACGGCAACGCGGCGTCCGAGCACGCCGACGCCTTCGATTATCGAGGTTCAGTCATGCAGCCACTTGAAGTTCACATGTTCCCCTGTCTCAGCGACAACTATGGTTTCTTGATTCACGATGCGGACGAGGACCTGACCGCAACCATAGATACGCCCTCGGCGGAGACCATTTCGGCGGCGCTGGCCGAGAAGGGATGGCGGCTCACTCATATTCTCAATACGCATCATCATGCCGATCATGCGGGCGGCAATCTCGAGCTCAAGCGAGCAACGGGCTGCCAGATCATCGGGCCAAGAGCGGATGCCGCCCGGATCCCGGGTATCGACGTTCAATACGGCGATGGCGACCGATTCTTCTTTGGCGCCCATCCGGTGGAGGTGTTCGATACACCCGGCCACACAACCGGGCATATCGTTTACCATTTTCCCCAGGATGCCGTCGCCTTTGTCGGCGATACGCTGTTCTCGCTCGGTTGCGGGCGCTTGTTCGAGGGTACTCCGGCGCAGATGTGGAGCTCATTGCAAAAGCTGATGCGCTGGCCGGACGAGACGAAGCTCTATTGCGCTCACGAGTACACGCAAGCGAATGCTCGATTCGCTTTGACCGTGGAGGCCGGGAACAGAGATCTGGTCGAGCGAAGCCGGCAGGTCGACGCGCTGCGCGCCAAAAACGCGCCGACCGTGCCCACGTCGCTCGCCCTGGAAAAATCGACGAATCCCTTTCTGAGGCCTGCGAGCGCCGAAATTCAGGCGAGCGTCGGCTGCGACGGCAGTGACCTGGTCGAGGTGTTCGCCCGGACCCGGGCGCTCAAGGACAGATTCTAACGGCCGGAGCTTTCGGCGAGCTCGGGGCTGCTGTAGCGGGGGCGGCCTTGCATCATCAATCCGGCGCCGTGCTCGCTGATGTGGGTGACGATTGCGCGCCTCCGATGCAAGCGGATCGTGTTCGCCAGCGTGACGGCAAAAACCAGGTTGACGATGGTGCCGGCGGGCAGGCCCATCGAGCGCATCTCCAGGAATACGCCCATCGCGGAGAGGTTTTTGGCGCGGCAGCGATGGAAGCGGCTTCCGGGAACCGCAAGATATACCACCGTCGATACTTTGCTTCTTTCCAGTAAACGCCGTTCCACGTGAGCTCGCCTTTCTGCTGCTTGTATAGATCTGGGGATCCGTGAGCGAAGGATGCCCGGCGTCCCGGCAAAATCAAGACCCGGGCGAAATCCGACGCTCGCGAGCGCCCCGGGAAAGGGCGCGCCCAGCGCGTGCAAGCGTGAGAAAGCCAGCGCCCGAGCCGGCGCCGAGACACTCGCTCCGCTGGGTTCGAGGCTGCCGGGTTGCCAACCGGCCGCAACGCGGGCCTATGACCTGCAATTATGTAGTGCCCGCCGCGCTTGGGTTTCCGCTCATCTGGAGCCGCATCCTGAAGGCGTCACGCGAGCGTCGCTGGGCGGACGTGAAGGCGCATACGCCGGCTCGGCCCCCGGGCGGGCCGCCGGCGCTCGTCCGAACTGCGGCTGGAGCCCGACCGGGGAGCCGCTCTGGCGCCCGGCGCCGCCCAGCAACCGGCTCGTGCGTTCTGTTGACACCTCCGGGGGTAGATCAGACAATACTCGGCTTGTGTTCGCGGAGGGGTACCCAAGCGGTCAACGGGGGCAGACTGTAAATCTGCTGGCTATGCCTTCGTAGGTTCGAATCCTACCCCCTCCACCATTGACGGTGGTGGGGGTAAATCAGCGCTTGAGGCGGGTGTAGTTCAAGGGTAGAACCTCAGCCTTCCAAGCTGATGATGGCGGTTCGAGTCCGCTCACCCGCTCCATTGAACACGGAATGGGCTGCGTGCGTTTGAGGAATTCGGGAAGGGCTTGGGTCAGAGCTTGAGGCAGGCTCGGAATTTTCCCGCCCACATAGCTCAGTGGTAGAGCACTTCCTTGGTAAGGAAGAGGTCACCGGTTCAAGTCCGGTTGTGGGCTCCAAGGTTCGGCGGATCAACACATCACTATTACCTGCATAAACGGCCGCGGCTTTGCTTTGGCAGCGGCAGACTCTCGGGAGTACTCCTAAATGTCCAAAGAAAAATTTTTGCGAAAGAAGCCGCATGTGAATGTAGGGACTATAGGTCATGTGGATCATGGTAAGACGACGTTGACTGCGGCGTTGACGAAGGTGATGGCGGCGAAGCATGGTGGGTCGATGGTGGCGTTTG
>DASWKF010000030.1:0-3502 GCA_036396795.1 Gammaproteobacteria bacterium
ATTACCGGGAATATCGCGCCCGGATACTCGCTTGGCGAGGCACTCGATTTCCTCGAATCGGCGGCCCGGCGCGTCCTGCCGCCGACGGTACGCTATGATTTCTCCGGCGAGTCGCGTGAGTTCAAGGAAACGAGCAGCAGCCTGCTGTTCGTCTTCGCACTTGCGCTAGGCTTCATCTTTCTTGTTCTGGCGGCGCAGTTCGAGAGTTTCGTCGATCCGCTCATCATCCTGTTCACCGTGCCGCTGACAATGACCGGTGCGCTTCTGGCGCTGAACCTGACCGGCGGTACGTTGAACATCTACAGCCAGATCGGCCTCGTCACCCTGATCGGGCTGATCAGCAAGCACGGTATCCTGATCGTCGAGTTCGCAAACGCTCTACAGGCGCAGGGCAAGCCGCTCCGCGATGCGGTGGTCGAGGCGGCCGGATTGCGTCTGCGCCCAATTCTCATGACCACGTCGGCGATGGTGGCGGGCGCGCTACCGCTTGCGTTAGCCGCCGGCGCCGGTGCGCAAAGTCGACAGGAGATTGGCTGGGTTATAGTCGGCGGCATGACGTTCGGCACGCTGCTGACTTTGTTCGTGGTCCCGACCGCATACACGCTGCTCGCACGGGATCGCTCCACGGCGTGCGCTGGCGAAGACCTGCTCGTGGTTCTCTCGAAAGCGACTGAGTAACGGCCGCGTCTGGTCGTACCAGCACCTGCGGGAAAATAGCGATTTCTGCAGCGGGCAGCTTGGCGGGGATTCTGGACGGCCGGATTCGGGGCCTGAAGTCGCGAACCTCGCAAACAGGGGCTAAAGTCATCTTGCCGGACCGATGAGATTTCCGTCCCAATTAGGCCGACGTTTCCCGGGCCAGAGTTTACCGCCATTAACACGACGTGCCGAAGACTAAAAAATGACCCCTGGTGATTCTACTGATTTCGGAAAAGACGACTCCTGGGAGTTTGTAGAACACCTGTTCCGCAACCTTCCCGGCGCCTTCTACCTCTTTGACGAGGACGGTAAGTTGGTTCGCTGGAACCAGCAGTTAATGCAGCTCTCCGGATACACGGACGCCGAGCTTCGCGGCGCTTCCTATCTCATGTTCTTCGACGACGACGACAAAGAAGCTGCCCGCGAGAAGATTCGTGAGGTCATCGCCAAAGGCGCGGCGGCGCTCGAAGCGACTTTCGTCACCAAGGATGGGCGCCGAATATCCGTCTATTTCAACGGCAATCGAATCGAGATAAACGGCAAGCTGTATGTGGCCGGGGTGGGCCTCGACATCACCAAGCGGGTCCGGGCCGAGAAGGCGTACCGTGAAAGCGAGGCCCGCTATCGCGCTATCGTCGAGGATCAGACGGAGTTGATCGTGCGCTGTCTGCCGGACGGTACGCGAACCTTTGTCAACGATGCCTATTGCCGCTACTTCGGCAAGACCCGTAAAGAGCTGCTCGGCACCAGCTTTTTCGACCACGTGGCGAAAGACCACCGGCAGGCCAGGCAACGCAAGCTCGATGCGCTGAGCCCGGAGCATCCGGTCGCCGTGGATGAGCACGCATCCACGTTGCCCGACGGCTCCACGCGATGGCAGGAGTGGGTAGACCGCGGCATCTTCGATAAGGACGGTCGACTGGTGGAAATCCAGGCGGTAGGGAGGGACGTCAGTCGGATTCACGAACTCTCGGACAAGCTCAGGAAAGATGCGCTCACTGGCCTCGTGAATCGCGAAGAATTCGCGCGCTGTCTTGGCCGCCTCGTCGAAAGGGCACGCGAGGACCGCACGGAGCATGCCGTCCTGGCCCTTGACGTCATACAGCTTCGGGTCGTAAACACCGCCTGCGGATATGCCGGGGGGGACGGCCTGCTTCGAAAAATCGCCGAGATACTCACGGAGACCGCACGCGGGGGAGATACGCTCGGGCGGATATCGGGTGACGAGTTCGCGGTGCTCATGGAGCGCTGCACCCTCACCCAGGCCTGGCGTCTGGCCAACGCGCTCAGAGAACGCATGGAAACGTTCGAGTTCCGGTGGGGAGAACAGTCATTCACCATCGATCTGGCGATGGGACTGGTCGGCGTGGACGAGACCAGCGGAACCCCGGACGAGGTTCTGCGAAGCGCTGCGGGCGCGTGTGCCCAAGCCAGGGAATCAGGGGAAGACGTGTACGTTGCCGGTCCGGGAGATGCCCATGAAATCCAGCGCAGTACCGAGTCCGCGTGGGTATCGCGCATCGAACGCGCACTGCGGGGCGGGTCTTTTCAGCTCGTCGCGCAGCGTATCGCTCCGCTCTTCTCGTCAGGGGCAGAGGGCAAACATTACGAGCTGCTCGTGCGGATGATCGATGACCGTGGCGAATTTGTTTCCCCGGGGCTGTTCCTCCCGGTGGCCGAGCGATACCGGTTGTCCCCCCGCATTGATCGATGGGTGATCGATACTGCGCTGTCCCGGATGGCGGCGCACGCGAGCGTTCTTGAGGGCGTCGACGTGATTTCCATCAATCTCTCGGGAACGTCGCTCGACGATATGGAGAATTGCCGATACGTGATAGACCGGCTCGAAGAGACAGGCGTGCCGGCAACCAAAGTGTGCTTCGAGATCACCGAAACCGCCGCCATGGCAAACCTTGAAAATGCGAGGGTCTTTCTCGACCGACTACGCAAGTGCGGCTGCCGGATTTCACTCGACGACTTCGGGGCCGGCTTCTCCTCGTTCGCTTATCTGAAGAATCTCCCCGTGGACTACCTCAAGATTGACGGCATGTTCATCAAATCGATTGTCGATGACGCAATTGACTTAGCGATGGTCAAATCGATCAACGACATCGGGCACGCGATGGGGAAACGAACCATCGCTGAGTTCGTCGAGAACGACGCCATCGTCGAGAAGCTTCGGGAAATCGGGGTGGACTATGCACAAGGATACGGGATCGCGAAGCCGGAGCCGTTCGAGGACGTGTTGTCTTGAACGCCGGACTTGCCCCCATGGATTTCCGAACGCCGCGCAATACGGCCAGGTATTACCGCGTTACTGCGTAACGGACAGGGCGGGAAAAGAAAACCCCGACTTGGGCATGGGAATTGAACAGTCCACCGATCGCGGCCGCCATCACGACAGCGACATGGGGCGCGGTTCGACGGCTGACCTTGACAGCTCAAGAGAAGATGCGATTTCCGGGACGTGTCGACTGTTCCCTCGTTCATTGATTCAAGGCGCCGTGCACTGCCGGCAACGATTGTTCAGTTGATCTGTCAATGCGTTTTAATGATTCCCTTTCGGGTAGATACGAAAGAGGGCGACGTTCGGGAGCCGAAGCGAGGGAATCCGATACAAGGTTATCTGCCGCCGCCGGTGTTCTTGCCGGTTACGCGGCGGATGCCATAAGATTTTTTCTGAAATACGTGACACAGAACACAGTTAACTCATTGAAGGTAAGCCCCCGGCTTTGCCGGGGGACTCACCCGGGTTTGACCTATACGACGGTCGCCCTTGAATCTCTGATCTCTGCCAAGAGAA
>DASWKF010000031.1:0-31337 GCA_036396795.1 Gammaproteobacteria bacterium
CGCGTACATCGTGCCTGACGGGACGCTCGCGCGCATGGCCAGAATTTGCTCCTGCAATTCCGGCACGTCCGCCATCCATGGCGGTCGGACGCGCGCGGCGAGCCTACATGGAAGTATTCACGGCGCTCCTGTCAGGCACGATGTACGCGTGTTGACGGAACACCTTAGCTCAGCGCGCGAATCCTGGCGTTGAGGCGGCGCTTGTAGTTTGCGGCACGGTTCTTGCGGATGATGCCTTTCGTCACCATGCGGTCGATTTCCGGCACCGCGGCTTGGAAGGTCGCTCGTGCCGCGGTCTTGTCGCCTTGGCGAACGGCAAGCAGCACCTTGCGCACCGCCGTGCGAAGGCGCGATCGCATGGTCACGTTGCGGGAGCGTCGCTGCACGGCCTGCCGGGCGCGTTTCTTGGCGGATCGAATGTTGGCCACGTCGTCCCTTGGCTCTGGTATCGGGCGGACGCACGGCGTCCGTGGGAAGGGCGGTATTATTGTGACCGCCCGGGGCCAAGTCAACAGGCAATGAGCACCGCATGAACACTGAGGCAGCGACGAGCGAGAGACGAACGCCGGGGTTGATGCGGTCGACCACTGTCGTCAGCTCGATGACGCTGCTGTCGCGCATCAGCGGTCTCGCGCGGGACATCGGCTTCTCCCACTGGTTCGGCGCCGGCCTCGTCATGGACGCCTTCTTCGTGGCGTTCAAGATCCCCAATCTGCTGCGGCGCTTCTTCGCCGAGGGGGCGTTCTCGCAAGCTTTCGTGCCCATCATCGCGGAGTATCGCAGCACCGGCTCGGAAGCCCAGACCAGGGAGTTTCTGGATCGTGTCGCCGGCACCCTGGCCGTGCTGCTGTTCGCCATCACGTCCGTGGGCGTGTTGGCGGCGCCGTTGCTGATTCTCGTGTTTGCGCCGGGTTTCGTCGATGGCGACGGCCGTTACGAGCTTGCGACCGACATGCTCAGGCTGACGTTTCCTTATCTATTCTTCATCTCGCTGACCGCGCTCGCGGGCGGCATACTCAATACTTACCGGCGATTCGCGGTGCCGGCGTTCACGCCGGTGCTGCTCAACGTCGTGCTGATCGTGTTCGCAGGATGGGTCGCGCCCGCGTTCGAGCGCCCCGCTATGGGCCTGGCCTTGGGCGTGTTCGTCGCGGGCTGCGTGCAACTGCTGCTGCAGTTTCCGTTCCTGCTGCGTCTGCGGCTGCTGCCGACGCCGCGCTGGGGTTGGGGGCATGCCGGCGTGCGCCGGGTGCTCAAGCTCATGCTGCCGGTCATGTTCGGTTCCTCGGTTGCGCAGATCAGCATCGTCTTCGACACCTTGATCGCGTCGTTTCTGGCGGCGGGAAGCATCAGCTGGCTTTACTACGCCGACCGCCTCATGGAGTTCCCGCTCGGCGTGTTCGGCATTGCGATCGCTACGGTGATGCTGCCGAGCCTATCGGAGCTGCACGCCGAGACCTCGCCCGAGCGGTTCTCCGCGATGCTCGACTGGGGGTTGAGGCTCGTGTGGTTCGTGGGCCTGCCGGCGTCCCTGGGCCTGATCCTGCTGGCCGAGCCCTTGCTGACGACGATTTTCTACGGCGGCGCTTTCACGGCAAACGACGTCGCGATGGCAACACCGGCTCTGATCGCCTATGCGCTCGGCTTGCTGGGATTCATTCTCGTCAAGGTGCTCGCCACAGGCTACTTCTCGCGGCAGGACGCGCGTACGCCGGTGCGCATCGGCGTGTTCGCGCTGACGCTGAATATGGGCCTCAACATCGTGCTGGTCGTCGGTCTCGTGCGGGCGGGCTACGCGGCGCCGCACGCTGGGCTCGCCGCCGCCACGACAGTGTCGGCGCTCGTCAACTCGGGCCTGCTGCTGCGCGGCTTGCTGCGCGCCGGCGTCTATAGTCCGCGATCCGGCTGGACGACCTTCGCCGCGCGCGTCGCCACCGCAACCGCCGTGATGAGCATCACTGTTTACTGGATTCAGCTCCGATTCGGCGATTGGACGGCGCTGAGCGTGACCGACCGCATCGCGGCATTGGGGCTCTGCGTCGCATCCGGGGCCGGCGTGTATTTCCTCTGCTGTTATCTGTTGGGCTTGAGGCCGGGAAGTCTTCGTGTGCAAAGGCCGCCTGCGATCCTATAATCCCGCACTCATCGTTCAATGGTGACGTAGATTTCGGGCCCGTGATGCAGTTGTATCGCTATCTCCCCGGTGCGGCCCGGTCTGCCGCGAACGCGCGAGTCGTCGCGATCGGCGCGTTCGACGGCGTGCATCTCGGACATCGCGCGATCCTCCGGGAGCTCGTGAGCCGCGGCAAAGCCCGCGGGCTTCCGGCCGCGGTCGTGTCTTTCGAGCCGATGCCGCGGGAGTTCTTCGCCCCGGCGAATCCGCCGGCCCGCCTGACGAGGTTTCGCGAAAAATTCGAGCTTTTGAATTCGCTGGCGATCGATGAGCTGGTTTGCGCGCGCTTCGGCTCGGTGCGGGACATGACACCGGAGGTATTCGTCTCCGAATTTCTGGTCGAGGGGCTCGCTGCCCGGCACGTCGTCGTCGGCGACGATTTTCACTACGCGGCGGGGCGCAGCGGCGATCTCGACACGCTGAAGCGCGCCGGCGCGGAGCTCGGCTTCGGCGTGACCGTGGTCCCCGGCGTACACTGGCAGGGCCAACGGATCAGCAGCACGGCCGTCCGACTTGCACTGCGTGCGGGAGACCTGGAAACTGCGCGGGGCATGCTCGGGCGCGACTACTCGATGTCGGGCCGGGTCGTGCGAGGCTTGGGCTTGGGACGCAAGCTCGGCTACCCGACCGCCAACGTGAGCCTGAGCCGTCTCCAGACCCCCGTGGACGGCATTTTCGCCGCGCGCGTCGGCGGCTTGGCGCCGCGGGCGCTCGACGGCGTCGCGAGCGTCGGCACTCGCCCGACGGTGGGCGGCGAGAAGCCGCTGCTCGAAGTGCACATATTCGATTTCGACCAGCATATTTACGGGGAGTACATCACGGTACAGTTCATTGAGCGCCTGCGCGAGGAACGCAAGTATTCGGATCTCGATTCAATGGTCGCGCAGATGCACGAGGACGCCTACGCCGCGCGCGCCGCGCTCGCCGCCTGACCGATCCCCGCTCGTTTCTCCAGCCGATGACCGACTACAAGGACACGCTCAATCTGCCCAGCACGAGCTTCCCTATGCGCGCGAATCTCGCGCAGCGCGAGCCTGCCGTGCTCACGCGTTGGGAGGAGCTCGACCTCTACGGGCGCATTCGAACCGCGCGCCACGGCTGCAAGCGCTTCGTGCTGCACGACGGCCCGCCATACGCCAACGGCGACATTCACCTGGGTCACGCGCTCAATCACGTGCTCAAGGATATGATCGTGAAGTCGCGGACGCTGGCCGGGCTCGACGCGCCCTTCGTCCCGGGATGGGATTGCCACGGGCTGCCTATCGAGCATCAAGTCGAGCGCAAACAAGGCAAAGTCGGCACGCGCCTGGACGCTCGACAGTTTCGCAAAGCCTGCCGCGAGTATGCGGCCCAGCAGATCGAGCGGCAGCGCGCCGATCTCAAGCGCCTCGGTGTCCTGGGGGATTGGGGCGACCCCTATCTGACCATGGATCCGCGTTACGAGGCCGAGCAACTCCGCGCCTTTGCCGCGCTGCTCGAGAAAGGCTTGGTATTTCGCGGCTACAAGCCGGTGCATTGGTGCATGGATTGCCGCTCGGCGCTGGCCGAGGCGGAAGTCGAATACCAGGACAAGCGCTCGTGGGCGGTGGACGTGCGTTTCAACGCGGTCGATCCCGCCGGCTTCGCCCGGCTTCTCGGCGTGACGCTCGAGCCCGGCGCCCGAGTCGCGGTGCCCATCTGGACGACGACGCCTTGGACGCTGCCGGGCAATCAGGCGGTCGCCCTCAACGCGAGCCTCGACTACAGCCTCGTCGAAGCGACGCTGGATCGGGGTCTCGAGCACTTGTTGGTCGCAACGGAGATGCTCGACTCGGTGCGCGAGCGCTATCGGCCGTCGACCTGGCGGCCACTGGCGCATGCGACAGGCGCAGTGTTCGAAGGCGTCGAGCTCGGGCACCCGTTCTACGACCGCGTAGTGCCGGTGGTGCTCGGCGAGCATGTCACGACCGAGGCCGGCACCGGCGCCGTGCACACCGCACCCGGCCACGGTCACGAGGACTTCGCGCTCGGCGTGAAGTATGGGCTGCCGCTCGATTGCCCCGTCGACGGCGACGGCAAGTATCTCTCGAACGTGCCGCTGCTGGCGGGCGAGCACATCGATCCGGCCAACGAGCACATCGTCGGCCTGCTCGAGGAGCGCGGCGCCTTGCTGCACAGCGCGAAAGTCGCCCATAGCTATCCGCACTGCTGGCGGCACAAGACGCCGGTGATCTTCCGCGCTACGCCGCAGTGGTTCATCGGCATGGACCGTGGCGGCCTGCGGGAACAGGCGCTGAAGGCGATCCGCGCGGTCGAGTGGACGCCGGGCTGGGGCGAGGAGCGGATTCGCGGCATGGTCGAGAGCCGCCCGGACTGGTGTATCTCGCGGCAGCGCACCTGGGGCGTGCCGATCACGCTGTTCGTCCACAAGGAATCGGGCGCGCTGCATCCGCGGACACCGGAGCTTGCGATGACCATCGCCGACCGCGTGCAGCACAACGGCATCGATCTGTGGTTCGAGCTCGATCCCGAGGAGCTGCTCGGCGAGGATGCCGGCGACTACGAGAAGGTCACCGATGTCATGGACGTATGGCTCGACTCAGGTCTCAGCCATGCGGTTGTCGGCACGCTGCGCGACGAAGTGTCGATGCCGGCCGATCTCTATCTCGAGGGATCCGATCAGCACCGCGGCTGGTTCCAATCGAGCCTGCTCACGTCGGTCGGCATGTTCGGCCGCGCGCCTTATCGCGGCGTGCTGACGCACGGTTTCACCGTCGACGAGCACGGCCATAAGATGTCGAAGTCGCTCGGCAACGTCGTCGAACCGCAGAAGGTCTATAAGACCCTCGGCGCGGATATCTTGAGGCTATGGGTCGCCGCGACGGACTATCGCGGCGAGATGAGCGCCTCCGAGGAGATCCTCAAGCGCGTCTCGGATGCCTACCGGCGCATGCGCAACACGCAGCGCTTCCTGCTCGGCAACCTGCATGGCTTCGATCCCGAGCTGCACGCAGTCGCACCGGCGGACATGATCGAGCTCGACCGCTGGGCCGTCGAGCGCGCGCGCGGGCTGCAGACGCAGGTCATCGACGCCTATGAGCGCTTCGAGTTCCATCACATCTACCACAAGGTGCACAATTTCTGCGTCCTCGACATGGGTGGGTTCTACCTCGACGTCATCAAGGATCGGCTCTATACGACGCGCGCCGACGGCAACGCGCGCCGCTCGGCGCAAACGGCCATGTACCACATCGCCGAGGCCATGGTGCGCTGGCTCGCGCCGATCTTGAGCTTCACCGCCGAGGAGATCTGGCAGGAGCTGCCGGGCGCTCGCGCCGAGTCGGTGTTCCTGGCGACCTGGCACGCGTTTCCCGAGGCCGCGGCGAAGCCGGCGCTCGATTGGGAAATGATCCTGAGCCTGCGTGAGACGGTTGCCAAGGAGCTCGAAAGGCTGCGCGTCGCCGGGCGCATCGGCGCGCCGCTCGACGCCGAGGTCGCGATCTATTGCTCCGGGGATCAACGGGCGGCGCTCGAGGCGCTCGGTGAGGAGCTGCGATTCATCCTGATCACTTCCGCCGCAAGCGTCGATCGGTCCGAGCAGCGGCCCGCCGATGCCGTGGAGAGCCGGCAGGGCGGGGCCGAGCTGTGGCTGACGGCCGCGCCGACGACGGCGACGAAGTGCGTGCGTTGCTGGCACCGCCGCGCCGACGTCGGCACGGATCCGGCGCATCCCGAGCTTTGCGCGCGTTGCGTCAGCAATGTCGCCGGCGCGGGCGAAACCCGCGCGTTTGCGTGAGCGCGTCATGAACGACACTGCGCCGGCTCGATCCCCGTTTCGGCTCGGCGCCTCGGCCTGGCTCGGGCTCACGCTTGCCGTGGTGGCGCTGGATCAATGGACCAAGGCGCTGATCATCGACGCGTTCGCCGAGTTCGACGCGATCGTCTTGTTGCCCGTGCTCGAGATCATGCGCCTGCACAACGAGGGCGCCGCCTTCAGCTTTCTCGCCGACGCTTCCGGCTGGCAACGATGGGCTTTCATCGTGCTGGGGCTGGTGGTGAGCCTCGGCATCTGCGTGTGGCTCTTGCGGCTGCCTGCGCGCGGGCAGAGCCTGCTTGCGGCAGGCTTGAGCCTGGTCATGGGGGGGGCGCTCGGAAACGTGATCGACCGGATTCGCTTCGGCTACGTCGTCGACTTCATCCGAGTGCACTACGAGCAGTGGTACTTCCCGGCGTTCAACGTCGCCGACTCGGCGATCACGGTCGGTGCCGCGCTACTGATATTGGACAGCCTGATTCATCGAGGCCCGGCAGAGGCCAAGCCGCCGCCCGGAAGCTGACCCGGGTCGAGCGCTGCCGGCTTGGCGCCGGCTTCTCGGCGGCCTACCAGCACTGAATGTCGGGGTCCGGTGCGGCCTGTTTGAGGCCCTGCGAGTCGATGCTGAACTGGGTGCAATCGGCGTCGGTGGTCATGTCCCTGCCGTTGATTCCGCCGCCGGGCGTCGGCACCGCGGTCGCCGTATATTGCGTCGCGTCCGCGACCGGGATGGCAAGCGTATAGACGCTGTTCTCGCTCATGCCGGTCATATTGAGCTGGCCGAAGTTGTTGGTGTAGGTGCGGTTCTGCAGGTAGAAGCGCTCCTGATTCGTCGCGAGCTGCAGCAAGGCGGCCTTCGCCTCGGTTCGCTGCGCGCGCATCGAATACTGCCGGTAGGCCGGGATCGCGATCATGCCGAGCACGGCGATGATGGCGACTGTGGCCATGAGCTCGATCAGTGAAAAGCCGAGGACCCGGCGCCGGGGCTGGAGGGCTTTTTTCGAGTAGCGTGTCTTGGAGTGCATTGGTCTGGTCCCTGAGTCGGTAGCGGCGCCGCCCGGCTCATCCGTGAGCCTGGCGGCGCCTCGAGGTCACTGCGTGGTTTCCTGGCTCCAGAAGGTTCGGATCGGTGCATTTCCGAACCCCGGCGGGAAGCAGAACAAGCCCACGCAAGCCAGCGGCGGAGGCGTGCACTCATCGCCGACGCACTCCTCGCCCGGAGGAAAGTCGTTCTCGTCCGGAGACGGGAACAGGAACACGACCTCGCTCGAGATCGAGCCGCGGAACTCGCGATAGCGATCCGTCTCGGTCAGGTTCTCCTCGTCGGCCGAACCGTCGAGATTGTTCACGGGCGCGCCCGTCAGCAGATCCACGATATAGAGGCGGTTCGTGCCCAAGGTCGGCTGGCAGCCGTTCGTAAGGGCGCCGCCGCCCGGCGTGAACGTGGTGAAGAACACCTGATTGTTGAAGGTTCGAGCTTCTGCGAGCACCTTCTCGCCGCGCCAGCCGCCGTCACGCAGCTCGAACTTCCAGCCTGCGCTGCCCGCGGGCACCGCCGCACTGACATCGTCGGTGATGTCGATGAGATCGGCCTCGGTGATCGGCGTCAGCCCATTGTAGAACGCCTGGGAGCGCCCGTCGAAAGGCTCGTAGTCACGCAGCGCATAGAAGCGATCCTGGGTGAACACGCTGTTCGGGTGCGCCCGGTGTCCGGAGCCGACGCCGATGTGCAAGAAGCTGCTGAATTCGTCGCTGGTCAAGGCCACGTCCGGGGCGTAGTAAAAGCGCCGGCTCTCGGCCGCGCTCGGCGTCGTGTTGGGCGCGCTGCCGAGCTGCGCGATCACGCCGCCGTTGACGAGGTCGGCTTGGCCGTTGAAGATATCGAACCGCCAAACCTGGCCTCCCATGTCGCCTGCGTACATGTGGTCGGCTAAGCCGTCGCCGTCGATATCCAGCACTCTGATGTCGCCCGGAATCGAATACTGCATGTCCGCGAATTCCGTGCTAGTGGCTTCCCAAAGCACGTTGCCGCTCAGGGAGTCGACCATGTGGATCGCATTGCCCTCGGTGTCGGTGCCGCCGTTGGCATTGTCCTGCGTCGTGTCGTATCCGCCGCCGAAGATTAGCACCAGCTGCTCCGCATTCACGCCCGGCGCTGCGACGCGGGTCGGAATCGGAGCCGACCAGCTCTGGCCGTTGTTCGTCAGTGTGGCGCCGTCGATCCGCCAGAGCAGCGCCGGCGAGTCGGGCCGCGAAACATCGAGGCCGTAGTAGAAGTCGCCGCCGCGGCGCATGCCGAAGTAGAGATAGACCCGCTCGCCTGCGCTGTAGTCGATGACGCCGTCCTGGTTCTTGAGCACGAATTGTGTGCGCAGACTGCCGTCTACGCCGTAGTGCTTATCGGGCGAGGAGTCGTTCTTGAACAGCTCGATCTGATCGGGGAGGAAGTCCTCGGGCAGGAAGGCCCAATTCTCCACACCGGTGTTCGGGTCGATCGAGTGCAGCACGCCGTCGTTGGTGGCGAAGTAGATCGCGGCGTCCGTGATATCGGGATTCCCCGGAGTGCCGCCGTAGATGACCGAGATCGGCTGTGCGTGCAGCGGATCGCCCATCTGGTTCCTCGGCTCGCTGGAGTTGTTGTCCTGATCGACGTCCGTGACGTCGAGGCCGCGGATGTAGTCGATGACCTGATCCCGGGTCGGATCGCCCGCACCGCCGGTGCCGAGCAGGGAATCGTCGATATCCGTGTTGGTCCGCTCGATTGCCCCTTGAGAATTGCCCAGATAGGTGAAGATGTTGCGCGAAACCGGGTCGGGCAGGCGGCTCGCGGCGCCGCCGCGATTGACGCTGGCGCCGTCCACGACCGCGCTCCAGAAGCTCTGCGATGTATCCGCGAAGAAACCGGTGGCCGGATCAACAGCCAGGTTGCCGTTGGCGTCGAGAATCTCGCCGTCCGATGGGCGCAACCGGTACTTCTTCAGGTTCCCGGGCCAATGGACGTCGCTCGAGGCCTGGAAGACGCTGATGAAGAGGTCGTTGAGGTTTCGCGTCCGGTTGAAGCTGTTGACCGACACGGACGGCGCGGTAAAGGTCGTCGCCGTATCGAGAATCTCGGTGACGATGCTGGTCAACGCCGTAGACAGGGAGGCCGTGTCGTTGGCCGTGAAGTAAGCGCCGCCGCCTTCGGCCGCGGTATCGGCCAGCAGCGGCAGGTCGACCGTGAAGCCGATGGTGTAAGTAACCACGTTCTGCTGACCCGGCTCCGGCGAAAGATCGGCGTTGAAGAGATAAGCCGCCATGTCGTCGAGGCAGCGGCCGTCGCCGCTGCCGTCGCAGCCCGTCGACCCGGTCGCATCGGCATAGTCGGGTAGTCCCGTTATTTTGCCGTTGGCGCTGACGTCCAGAGTCGGCGCGCCGTCGGTCAGCAGCACGATGAAGCTTTTCTGGCACGACAGCTCCAGCGGTGAATCGTAAGTCGACGGATTGCCGACGATTCGAGACTCCGCGACGCTCAAGTCAGGGTCACCGACGTTGCCGTAATCGACGTTACCGCCCATGTAATACAGACCCGCTTCGTAGAGCGTTTCCGAAAGCGGCGTAAAGCCGCTTGCGGGCAGGTTGTTGATCTTCGTTTGCATGGCCGAGCGGGCCGTGCTGATGTCCTCCATCGCATGAATGACCGGTCCGCCCTCGTTGTTGTTGAAACGCATGAGGCCGACGTTGACGCCGTTGACCGAGTTCAAAAGGCTCGTGCTCACGTCCTTCATGACCTGGATGCGTGTCGACGTCGCCGTCGGCCCGTAGAACCAGTTGATGTAGTTACCTTCATAGACCGTGTAGAGCCGGTCGGCCGGGCTTTGACCCCAGTTGATTCCCTGGTTCGCGCTATTCGTCCAAGGGTTGTTGCCGTCGCCGTTGCGGGGGTACACGTCGGGATCGCCGGTCGTCTGGCCGTGGATGCCCTCGTCGTCCTCGCATTCGACGTAGCGGCTCTTCTGCGAGCTGCTGATGCGTTCCCAGCGATCGTCACTGCCCGGATCGAACTGTGCCATGCGGTCGGTGTAGGTCCCGGTTCCCAGAGCGAAGGCCTGCATCGCGGCGTCGCAAGTGAACGCCGAGGCATTGAACCAGCGAATGGTATCGCAGTCCGGCGGATTGCCGGTGCCGGTTCGCCAGTAGACTCGATTGGTTTCGCAGTCGCCGGAGTAGGAAACGCTCGGATCGTAGGTGCTTTGGGTGCTCACCTGCGAGGACATGCTACCCGACGTATCGAGAATGAACAGAATGTTCGGCTGGGCATTCCCGAGGTCGGCGACGTCGGCAACGAAAAGCTCCGTGTCGTCCGCGACCGCCGGCAGCCCCGAGAGCACCGCCCAGGAAACGCCGATGACCGTCCAGAAACTTCGCTTAAACTTGGTGTTCATAACCTAATCCCTTGTTGAATCAGTTGCGCACTCCGTGCGTCAACAAACAATCTGTCAGCCGGCGCTACCGAGCGCCAGGCGCGTGACCTGAAGCGTCCTAGGATCGTAGAAGACATAAACTGCCGTTCTTTCGCGGCCTGCCGCGGTGGCGCGCAGGCGATCCGCGAGACCTCTCAAGTCCGCCAGGCTCACCTGCGAGCCATTGGCGAAATAGGTCGTTTCGGCGCTGACACGCAGGGACGTCGTCCGGCAGGTCTCGCAGGCCGTGAAGATGACCGACCCGCTGCTGCCAGCTGGCAGCGTCACGACCCCGAGCGTGAGCTCGTAGGCGTTCTCGATCTGGTCCAGGACCCTGTAAGCCCAGGCCGAGCTCAGCGTGCTCAGTGAAAGAGCAACCGTTGCGATGACTACTCGAAACATGATCTATCTCCTTGCCGAAGGCCGCTTAGGAGCCTCCGGGCCCGACGACGTAAAAGCTCTGGTTGTGCGTGGACGTCGCGTTCCTGGCGCCCGTGCCGACCGCAACGATGTCGAAATGAAAAGCCTGTACCGTTCCCGGGACGCCGACGCCGCCGCTGAAGCCGCCGTCCGGCACGGGGGTCGGATCCTGGGGCGTGATGTTGGCCTGGGTCCAGTAGGTACCGGCTCCCAAGGGTGTCAAGGGAATGGTGTTGCCCGGCGAGCCGGGGATCGTGTTGAAAGCGCGCCTTTCGATCGCGATGTCAATGCCCGTTTCGGCGGACTGAAACGCATCTTGGTGGAACTGGGCGTTGCTGGTCATCGTGAGCTCCAGCGTGGCCGTGTTCATCCCGGACACGCCGAGCACCGTGAGGACCATCAGCAGGATCAGGCCGACGATCAAGGCCGCACCCCGTTGCGATTGACGCGCAGCTATCGCGCAGTGCTTACTGGTGTTCATCAGGTCGGTGTTCTCGCATTGCGTAGATAAATGGTCTTGGACACGAGCGTGCGGCGGAACGCATCGTTCGGCGCCGCGACGTTCTGGTCCGCATAAACGTAGTTGGTGGCGTCGGTGAAGCCGTTCTCGGGGCGCTCGGCGCGAAGCCGCAGCCAGATCCGCACTGCGAGAATCTCCGCGTCGGGCAGGAACCCGGGGCTTCCAGGCGTGATGCTCGGATCGCCCGCGTTCACGTAGCGATCGATGGCGCCGCGGGTCGGGGCGCCGTCGAGATCGGTGTCCACGCCGAACTGAACCTGCATGTCTTCGACGCCGGGCAGGACTTCCTGGTCGACGATGCGCACGCCGAGCGCTCCGCCGACGAGCGTCTTCATCCGCAGTGACGGCACCGGGTTCCCCGGCGTGTCCAAAGACGAGTTGGTGCTGACGTAATAGCCGTTGACGACCAGCTGGTGAGTGGCCGACGTCGCCGGGAGAAAGCCGGGCGGCACGGCGTTGCCGACGAAAATCTGGCCGTCGCGAAAACGCGCCGACTGCACATACATCGTGCCGGCGTTCAACAACAGCATCGGATCCTCGCTGACGCGCCGGATCACGAGCGTATCCGACGTGGCTTGCGCGGCGCCATTCGGCGCGCAAGCCCAACCGTAGCCGTTATTGGTGCCGCCGACCGCGGCATCGAGATTGATCGACCAATTCTGGCCGCAATCGCCCGCGACTCCAAGCCCCACAGGCACCGGGTCGGCCGGCGTCGCCCGCCCGCGTATCTTGATCGTGCGGCTCGTCAGCCCCCAGTATTGGGCCATGCGAATGTCGGGCTCGAGCGCGTCGAGGACGAAGCGCGAGTTTTCCTGCAAGCGCGCCACGGCTTCGCTGATGCGAAACGTCGTGCGGCTCTGCATGAAAACCGTGATGGCCCCGATCAGCAGGAAGGAGCCGATCGCCAAGGCGACCATGAGCTCGATCAGCGTGATGCCGGCGATGCGTTTCATCGGTTTGGACACTGATGTATTCACGGTGCGTCGTGTGCCTAGTTGTTGGGGACTTGAATCAGCATCTGATGCGTGACCTGGCCCTGATTGACCTCGGTCCAAGTGAGGTTCAGCGTGACGCTCGGCGGCACGGCGCCGGGGTTGTACTGGATCTGCCACTGCCCGCCGGGCAGCAGCGCCGTCACTTGCTGGTTCCAGACGAATAGATCGTGCGCGGCCATCTGCGCAGGCGTGCAGTTCGCGCCGCCGCTCTGCGGATCGCAGCCGTTGTTGGCGGCGCCGCCGGCGTAGGCCGCCTGACCCAGGCGGTTTGAGCGGATGCGGTCGGCCATGTCGGCGACCAGGTTGACGGCCTGAGTGCGATAGATGGCGGTACGCTCCGCGCCCAGCCCCTGCGCGTAGAGTGCGGCGATGCCGATCATTCCCACGGAAAGCACGACCAGCGAGACCATCGCCTCGACCAGGGTGAATCCGCTTTGCTTGAGTACGCTCGTGCTCATGATCTGAATCCTACGGGCAGGCGCCGCCGGTAACCGCAACGGCCGCGGTGACGTCGTCCATGGAGCGCATGATCTGAGGGCGGCCGGTCGGGGCAACCACGACCACGCGGGCCGAAGAGGTGCCGCCCGCGTCGCGGTTGCCACGATCGTCGCAGAACAGCACGCTGGCCAACGAAGGCTGCAGCTGGCCGGCGGCCTGCTGTGACCAGCCGGTCGGCGCGAAAGTGATGTAAGTGCTGTCGGAGGCCACGGTCATCGTGCCGGTCGGTGCGGCGTGTTGGAGCAGCACGGTCTCGCCGCCGTCGACGACGGCATTGCCGTCGGTCGGGGCGGGCACCAGCGGATTCACGGCGTCGACGAACACGATGTAGCCCGTGTTCGCGCCGACCCCGCAGGTCGGGGCGGGAGTCGTCGCATCGGCGCTCGCGCACAGCGTGATCGGCGCCTGCCGCTTGACGGCCTCGGTACGGGCCAGGAGCACGGCCGAGATGAGGTCGTTGGCGGCCGCGGTCATGGCGTTGTTGCGCTGAAACTCCATGAAATTGGGGACGCCGATGGTCAACAGGATCCCGACGATCATCACCGTCACCATCAACTCCAGCAGCGTGAAGCCGCGATCGGATTCTGTATTCATGGGCACGGACTATAGGGATCGCCGGATGCGCGAGCCAAAACCCTCCGACGGCCGGTGGTCGGGCGGCGACGAGCGGCCTGAGGGGGGCCCGCGCTATGGTGAGTCTGCGCATGACGGTAGGGGGAACGTTATGGTAAATCAGGGCACTGCAGAGGCCGGTCGCCCGGGCCGATCACGTCGACGCGCGGACGCCCGGTATAGCTCACGATGACGGCGCGGGCCGCGGCCGGGCCGCGCGCGTCGCAGAAGGTGACGGTGCCGTTGGTGCTGCGCCAGCCGAAGGCGCGAAACTCGAACAGCGGCCGGTTGGCGGAAATCGACCCCAGCATCTGCGGGGCGTGGAAGTGGAGCAACGGCTCCACGTCGCTGCGATGCGGCGGGCGCAGGTCGTCGCTGTCGACGAACACCATCCAGCCCGCGTCATAGCGTAGCTCGTCGCCGCCGCAGCTCGACTGGTCGAGTGTCTTGCACAGCACCACGGCGCGGCCGCGCTTGGCGGCCTCGCTGCGCGCGAGCTGAACTGCGATGATGAAGGCATTGACGTCGGCGGTGCGGCGCGCGTCCAGCACGAAGGCCTGGAAGCTCGGTATGCCCCAGGCCGCCGTGACGCCGAGGACGGCGACGACGATCATGAGCTCCCAGAGCGTGAATCCGCGGGCGCGGCGCACGGGCGCGTGTCTCGTCAAGGGTCGCGAGCCGGGGCCGAAAGGAGTCTCGCTCGAGACTATCGCGTCCGATGGGCCTCGGCGAGCCGGCTAACCCGGCGTTTCGGCCGGAATCGCCGCGGGCAATCCCGGCGGCGGGTCGTGGCGCTCCAATCGCCTCGAGGGTATACTCCAAGCCTCTGATTTCTAAGAGGGTCGCAGTTTGGGACGGGAAGAGATCGCGAGGCGCCTGGAAGCGCACGGCGTCCTGCCGACGCAGCAGCGCCTCGACGTGGGCGAGGTCATCCTCTGCGCGCCGCAGCACCTGTCGGCCGACGAGATCATCGCCGCGCTCAAGGCCAAGGGCTTGCGCGTCTCCAAGGCGACTGTCTACAACAGCCTGAACCTGTTTTGCGAGCGCGGCCTGTTGCGCACCGTCAAGGTGGACCCCGCGCGACAGTTCTACGACCCGACGGTCACCCCGCACCATCATTTCTATCACGTCGATACCGGCGAGCTCATCGACATCGAGCCCGACGCGGTTTCTCTCGAGGTGCGATCGGCCCTGCCGCGCGGCACCGAGCAACGGGGCGTCGACGTGATCATTCGGATCGGCAACGCCAGCCGCAAAGCTTAATCCGGTCTCCGCGGCCGCAAGGCGGGCGGGCCCGAGTTCTCCGCCGCGGTCGCGGAGAAAAGCCTGATGCCTGGCGAATCGCAGGACGTCCAAGCGCTGCTGCGTTTCGGGATCTTTGCCGCCGTGCTGGTGGCGATGGCCGCCTGGGAGCTTCTGTCGCCGCGTCGCGGGCTCCAAGTCACGCGCGGCGCGCGCTGGCCCGGCAACCTCGGAATCCTCGCCGTCGACGTGGTGCTGCTGCGGATCGTTTTTCCGGGCGCGGCGGTGGGTTTCGCGCTTCTCGTCGAGGAACGCGGCTGGGGCTTGCTCAATTTCTCGAGCCTGCCGCCGTGGACGGCCTTCGTGCTCGGCGTGCTGGCGCTCGATCTCGTGATCTACCTCCAGCACGTGCTGTTCCACGCCGTGCCGCTGCTGTGGCGGCTGCACCGCGTGCACCACACCGATCTCGGCTTCGATGTGACCACGGGGTTCCGCTTCCACCCGCTGGAGATCGGGGTTTCGATGCTCATTAAATATACGGCTATTGCGGCTCTCGGCCCCCCCGCCGGCGCCGTGCTGCTGTTCGAGGTGCTGCTGAATGCAGTTACGATGTTCAATCACGGCAACGTTCGTTTGCCGGTGGGCCTCGACCGCTGGCTGAGATTGCTGGTCGTGACGCCCGACATGCATCGCGTGCATCACTCCATCCTGCGCAACGAGACCAACAGCAATTTCGGTTTCAACTTCCCCTGGTGGGACCGCTGGTTCGGCACTTACCGGTCGCAACCGGCGGCCGGGCACGCCGGCATGACGATCGGCATCGAGCAGTTCCGCGAGCCCCGCGATTCGCGTCTGGATCGTCTGCTGCTGCAGCCGCTGCTCGCACCGCCCGTAGGCTATCCGATCAACCGCAATACCCAAGGCTAACGATCGACCCGGCGTTGCCGGGACATGACTCAAGTCACCGTTGGCCCGCTGCAAGAAAGCTAGACTAGAATTGTTGCAACTAGCGTGAGCATGACCGAGGACAGGCGCTCGATGTTTCGACCGAACACCGCGTGTGCGGCTACTCGAGGTCCGCGCGAGCGGCGCCGCGGCATCGCGCGCGCGATGCTCGTGCTCGCGTCGCTCGGTGTCGGCGCCTGCGCCCCGATCGCGCGCTTTCAGACCAGCGGCGAGCTGGCCGGTCAGCCCGTGGCGACAAGGGTCGACTCGCGCGTTGCGGCCTACTATCTGGAGAGTTATCTACCCGGGCAGCGAGACGATGCCGAGATGACCGAGGTCATCGAGGACACGCTCGAAGACCTCGACCCGGTGCCTCGAGACCGCGAGGGCCTCGAGCAGCTCGCGGATGAGCTGTCGGCGGATTTCGCGACCATGCATTTCGTTTCGCGTGCCTACGCCCAGCCGCGCAATCGGCGGCTGCAAGACCGCTATACCGCGCTCGTCGAGGAGCTATCGGACGGATCATTCGCGCCGACGGCCGAGGATGACGCGCGCTACAAGTCCTACACGATGGTGTTCGTGCCTGGCTATGCCTACCGGAGCAATCCGTCGAACGGAGCGAGCTTCACGCGCCAGCGCACACTCTTGACCGAGCTCGGTTTCGAGCCGGAGTTCATCGAAACCGAGGAGCTCGGCTACGTAGAGGCCAACGCGGAGCTCGTCACGCGAACGCTCAGGGACTTGGCGGCAGCGCACGAGCGCATCGTGGTCGTCAGCACCAGCAAGGGAGGCACCGAGACGGCCATGGCTTTGAGCGCGCTTGACGGTGGGCCCGCCATGAGCAGCATCAAGGCGTGGATCAGCGTCGGCGGCTTGTTGCGCGGGTCACCCTACGCCGACCGCTACCTGTCGGGTGTGCGGCGCTGGCTCGCCGGCATCATGCTGCGTCGCCAAGGCCAGCCGCCCGACATCTTGGAGAATCTGAGCACCGAGGTGCGGCGAGCGAGCTTCGCGGCGCTCGAGCTACCGTCCGAGGTGTTGATGTTGCATTATGTCGCCGCGCCGCTGTCGGGTCAGGTGCCCGAAGGGACTCAGGCGCGGTACAAGATCCTGCGGCGGCAGGGGCCGAACGACGGCTTGACCCTGCTCGCCGATGAACTGGTGGAAGGTGGGCTCGTGGTCACGGAAGTGGGACTCGATCATTATTTCAGGGCGCCGGACATCGACGTGCGGACCGTTGCGCTGACCTACGCGGTGCTCGACGAGCTCGAGCGTCTCCAGGCCGCGCCGCAGCAGGCCGGCGCGTCTCCTATGCTGTCGCGAGATGCCGGCTCGCGATCGCCGGCCGGTTTCGCGTCCGAGACGGAATGACGGCACTTTGGACAACGCGGCCCGCGACGCCGGCGGGCAGGGCGAGCTGCAAGCCGGGGCTTTCGATCGTTGCGGCGCTGTCGATCACGTTGATGCTCGCGCCGGGCTCGCCGTTGCGCGCCCAGGAGACGTTCTTCGGCGACTGGGAATTCACCTTCGACAACGACAACGACACGTTGCTCGATTCCGACCGCTACTATACCAACGGTATCAGGCTCACGGCGCTCAAGACCGAGGACGATCGCTGGTTCGGGTGGGCGCTCGGCAACGAGACCTATACCGGCGCCCTGATCTCACTTCCGCCCGAGCAGATCCCGCCCGACGACCGGCCATATGCCGGATGGACGTACTTTTCGTATTTTCGCGGGCGCCTCGACGATGAGGACGCATCCGTCGTCTGGGAGTTCTCCGCCGGCTGCATGGGCCCGTGCTCGCGAGCGGAGCGCTTCCAGAAATTCTGGCACAACAACGTCATCGATGTGCCGGAGGCTCTGGGTTGGCCGTTACAGATAGAGGAGGAGATCGGGCTGCAAGTCCGGCGCCTGCGCGAGAAGCCGCTGCGCCGCTGGACTGCCGGCGACGGCACCTTGCTCGCCGACCTCGGGCGAACGACCGCGTTTCGGCTCGGCAATATCTTCACCGATGCATCTATCGGCATCACCGGCCGCTGGCGGCTCGGCAACATGCGCGGCTATTTCGACGGCGCCGGCGTCGGCGAGATGCTGCCGAGGCGGGCTGTCCGGCGCGACTCTGATCGCCCGCGCGACTGGCTGGACCGCGTCGGTGGGGGCTGGCTCTTCGCCGACGAGGCGTTCGTTTACGGGCGCATCGAGGGCAGCGTCGTCGCGCGCAACTCGACCATCGAAGGCGGGATCTTCAACGACAAGAGCCCGTTCACCCAGGACATCCGCCACGCCGTCATCCGCACCGAGATCGGCATCAAGTTCGTCTGGCCGCGGATCACCTTCGGCATGAGCTGGAACTCCACCAGCACCGACTTCGCCAGCCGCTCGTGGGAACTCAATCAGCATAACTGGATGAGCTTCTACGGCGAGATTCATTAGATGCTTTCGCTGCGCGTCAACGGCGCCAGCGTCGATGTCGAAGCGGATCCCGAGATGCCGCTGCTGTGGGTGCTGCGCGACTGTGTCGGCCTCAAGGGCACGAAGTACGGCTGCGGCACGGGGCTGTGCGGCGCCTGCCTCGTGCTCATTGACGGCGAGCCGAATCACGCCTGCATGGTGCCGCTCAGAAGAGTCGGGGAGCGCGCCGTGGAGACGATCGAGGGGCTCGCGCAGACCTCGGAGCACCCACTCATCGACGCCTGGGTCGCCGAGCAGGTGCCGCAGTGCGGTTATTGCCAGCCGGCGCAGATCGTTGCCGCGGCAGCTCTATTCCGCAAGGACAGCAAGCCGACGAAGGAGGCTGCGGCTGAGGCCATGGACGGTGTCTTGTGTCGTTGCGGCACCTACCAGCGGATTCGCAGCGCCATCGCTGGGGTTGCGGCGGGAAACACGCGCGAGCAGCCGAGGTCCCGCCCGCCGCTCGACGAGATTGTCGTTGCCGAGCCGCGAGGCACCGTCATCAACGATTGGGTCAGCATCGAGCCGGACAACGGCACGGTGCTCATGATCAACCACTCGGAGATGGGTCAAGGCGCTCTCAACGCCGTCACGACGCTGATTGCCGAGGAGCTCGAGATCGATACGGCGCGGGTGCGCGTCGCCAACGCACCGGCCGACAGCAGGTATGCAAATCCTTCTTTCGGCACGCAGCTCACGGGGGGCTCGACGACGGTGCGCGGCGAATGGGAGCGGCTCCGGCTCGCCGGTGCGGGCGCGCGGGAGAAGCTCATCGCGGCGGCCATGGAGATCTGGCAAGCTGCGCGAGCCGAATGTGGTGCCGAGAATGGCACGGTCGTGCACGGCCCCACGGGCCGCAGGCTCGCGTACAGCGAGCTCGCCCGGCGCGCGGCGCAGCTCGCGACGCCTGAGCACTTGACCCTCAAGCCATCGAGCGAGTTCCGGTTGATCGGCCGCTCGGTGCCGCGCGCCGACATCGCGCCGATGTCCAGGGGAACCGCAATATATGGCATCGACGTCGTCGTGCCCGACATGGTCGTGGCGCTGGTGTCGCGCGCGCCGACGATCGGCGGCAAGCTCGCCGGCTTCGATGCCCGGCAGGCGCTCGCAGTCCCGGGCGTGGTCGAGGTCCTCGAGATCGAGAGCGGCGTCGCCGTCGTCGCACGAGACTTCTGGTCCGCATCCGAAGGCCGGGCGCTGCTCGACACGCGGTGGACTCAAGGCCGCTGGCAGGATCTCTGCACCGCCGGCCTTTATGCGGAGCTCGAAGCGAAGCTCGAGGAGCGGGGGCGCGTAACCAACGAGCGCGGGGCAGCCGTGCGTGCCCTGCGGCGTGCCGAGCGCGTCATCGAGGCGCGCTACCGCACGCCGTATCTGGCCCACTGCACGATCGAGCCGCCGAACTGCGTGGCCCACGTGCGCGCTGATCGCTGCGATCTCTGGGTGGGCACTCAGGACCAGACGGCTACGCAGGACGTCGCGGCGCGAATGACGGGACTGCCGCTGGATAAGATATATGTGAATACGACTTTTCTCGGCGGCGGGTTCGGACGGCGGCTCGAGACGGATTTCGTGGCCGAGGCCGTCGAGCTCTCGGCCAAGCTGCGGCGGCCCGTGCAAGTGCTTTGGACTCGGGACGACGATTTGCAACACGATCGCTTCCGTCCGGCGCATTGCGTCGCGCTCCAGGCGTGCCTCGACAGCAAGGGCCTGCCGGCGGCGTGGTGGCAACGCGTCGCGGGCCCGCCGGTCGCTCTGGGCAACTGCGACGTGTCTTACGCGATTCCCAATCTTCACGTGGAGCAGGTCACGACGCGCTCGCCGCTGCCGGTCGGCGCCTGGCGAGGGGTCGGCGCCGTGCAGAACGCATTTGCGATCGAATCGTTCGTCGATGAGCTCGCGCACGACGCGCGATCGGATCCGCTCGACTACCGGCTCGCGCTGCTCGAGCACTCGCCGCGGCACCGCGCCGTGCTGGAAGCGGCGGCCGAGATGACGGACTGGCGCAGCGCCCCGAAACGCGGGTGCGGTCGCGGGATTGCCGTTTATCGCGCTTTCGGAAGCTGGACCGCGCAAGTCGCCGAGGTGTCGTGCGCCGAGCCAGGCGGCATTCGCGTTCATCGTATCGCCTGCGCCATCGACTGCGGGCAGGCGCTCAACCCCGACACCATCCGGGCGCAGATCGAGGGCGGCATCGCCTTGGGTCTGTCCGCCGCGCTCAAGGAAGAAATCCAGGTGGCCGACGGGCGAGTCACGCAGACGAGCTTTGCTGACTACCCTATTCTGCGTTACTCCGAAATGCCCGAGATCGAGGTACGGATCGTCGAAGGCGGCGAGCCGCCCGGCGGCGTCGGCGAGCCCGGCGTGCCTCCGGTCGCGCCGGCCGTCGCGAACGCGATCTTTGCAGCGACAGGCGCACGGCTGCGGTCGTTGCCTTTGCGCCTGTAGCTCGGCGTCGCTTGGAGATCGATCGCAAGTGCCCGATAATTACGCGCCTTCCAGAACATGCCGGTGTAGCTCAGTCGGTAGAGCAACGCATTCGTAATGCCTCAGGACACGCGTAACTATTTGTTTTAGCAACAATTACGGAGTGGCGCCCGCAACGTCTTTTGTAGGTTTCAGACCATTGATGTCTACTGGGTTCGCGCGAAATGGGGACAGCAAGAGAGCAACGCAAAAAGGCAGCGGTGCTCTACTCCTTCTCAAGCCGGAATAGCGATGCGTCGAGCGCTGCCAAGAGGTTTCGTTTTTGTTTGTGCTTGTCCTTCAGTCGGGCAACGAAACTCGCGAATGCATCAGAGCTTACGGCATCGAAACACGGCTTCGCTTCAATGAGCACTTTCACACCGTCTCGGTAGCCCCGTTTGTTCTTCATTTGCGATCGGGTGACCACTCGAGCCGCCGAAGCGTTTCGACGTGCAGTTGATGCAGTCTGTACACTCCGAATCGGTAGCCGCCCGAGTCATCGACATGCTCCAAAGCCTTTTCGAGGCGCTCGATGCCATACAAGACCGTTTTGAGTAGCACGTCCGTGTTAATCTGGTTCGCGACGGCCAGGACGTTATCGAGCGTCGCCTCGACGCGCGCGAAATAGGCAGCCACCTGACCGTACTCCCACAGCGGACGCGGACGGGTGACTTTGGTTATTGCCTCTTTTAATCGACGCGCTGGCGCGGGATCGGTGGCAAGCTCGGCCTGCAGGAGCATCCGCTCCCTGAGTTCCGGAAGCTCTTTCGATGCTCTCATCAGCTCTGCGACCAACGTTCCAGGGGTTTGCAGCGCGAGGTACGCCTTGAGCTTCTCCTCATCGCTTCCGTGCTCGAGCAGCGCACCATTGATCTGTCGTTCCTGAAGGACGAGTGCAAGCGCCACGCAACGCTTGCAAAACTCGATACCCTCCGAAGCCGGACAGTCACACGCACCATCCAGTTGACGATGCGTGTGGGTGAGTTGAACGCTGTAAGCTTCAGTACCGTGAACGATTGCAGCAGTGTGCCGCTCACTCGAGTCGATTGCCGTGACTCGGCCTTCTGCGAAATATTTCAATCCGCGCTCGTAGGCCGACGGTCCGGCCAACTTGATGAGAAGCGCTTCGGTGATCTCGATCAACTCGCTCGACTGTCATCTGACGCTGCCCACGGATCGACCAGCTCGAGGCCGAGACCCTCAAAGTCCTTCACATCCCGGGTCGCCAGGGTCAGGCCATACGCGGCTGCGGTCCCCGCGATCTGAAGATCAGCCAGCTTGGACGGGAGTTGATGCACTCCCAGACCGGCGGCGCGGGCTGTGGCCAGGAGTCGCGCGGCCGCCTCCGCCGCGGCGGCGTCGAACGCATACACCCGATCCCCGAACCTTCGAGTCATCCGCGCCACAGCTGACTCGAGCGTGTCACGCCTACGCCCCGGACGAAGTAGGGCGACACCGGCTGCGAGCTCGAAGAGAGTCACCGTCGAAACTACGGACTCCGGAAAATGCCGGTCGAGCCAAGTCACCACCCGCGGCTCGGGAGAAGGCCGCAGCGCCTCGGAGAGAACGTTGGTGTCGAGCAGCAGCAATCCAGCCGAGGCCGGCTCAGCGTTCGTCGAGCGGCTTGATTCGCGCCGAGCGCAAGAGCGCGAGATTCTCGTCCAAATCGGCTCCCGGACGCGACACGCCTACGAGCCAGGAGCCGAACGGTTCGGCCTCATCGGGCGTCTCAGCGCTCTCTCGGGCAAGCTGCTCCAATGCGTCGCGTAGCTCCGCCTCCAGGCTGACGCCGCGCCGCTTGGCACGGCGTGCCAAGGATGCCTTGGTTTTCTCGCTCACGCGCCGAATGAGAATGTCTGCCATCGTCGAGGCTCCTTCGAACTTGACGATATTATGATATCAGCCGGAGCCGCAACGTGGCGGTCGCGTCGATCGGATCGTTGGCGTCGTTTGCGTTGGCGAAGTTTAGGCCTGGCGGTGTCTGTGCCCACGGGGCCTCTCAATGGCTCCGATTCGCCGGGATTTGCGTCGGGCGCCCGTGAGGGCCGACGCCTACGCTCTGGCGATCGAAGCATTGCAAGGATGCAGGCGATGGTACTCGCGCGGGATCTCGCCGAGGCCGCGGGATCTGTCGCTCCGACGGGGTACCGGCGTCACCGGCCGGAGACGACGCTGCTCCATCGGCTGGTGGCCGAGCACTATCCGAGGTTCCGGGATCGGCGGGCGGCCGAGGGCAGGCCGCTGTCGGGCTATGTCGAGGCGGAGTTCGAGTCGTATTTGAAGTGCGGTTTGCTCGAGCACGGCTTTCTGCGGGTGAAGTGCGAGACCTGCCAGGCCGAGAAGCTCGTGGCATTCAGCTGCAAGGGTCGTGGCGGCGGCCGGCGGATGGCGGAGACGGCGGCGCTGCTGGTGGATGAACTGCTGCCGAGGGTGCCGATCGGCCAGTGGGTGCTGTCGTTGCCGTTTGCGCTGAGATACCTGCTGGCGACCCGTCCCGAGGAAGTGACGCGCGTGCTCGGGATTGTCTATCGGGCGATCTCGGGGCACTTGGTCCGCAAGGCGGGACTGACCCGCGCGACGGCGGCGACCGGGGCGGTGACGCTGATCCAGCGCTTCGGGAGCGCGGCCAATCTCAATGTGCATCTGCACCTGCTCGTGCTCGATGGCGTCTATGGCAGGAACGGAAACGGCAGCGGCGAGGGCCGGCCGCGGTTCGTGCCGGTGCCCGGTCCGACACCGGCAGAGCTGGAGGTTTTGGTGCAGACGATCGCCGAGCGGATCGGTCGGGAGCTTGAGCGTGCGGGCTTAATCACGCGCGACATCGAGAACTGCTATCTCGCGTTCGACCCGGGCGAGGAGTCGCCGATCAAAGGCGCTGACGGAGCAGGGGCAGGTGCGGTTGACGTTGAAACGCCGTATCGAGACGGCGCGACGCACATCGTTTTCGAGCCTGAGGACTTTATCGCAAGGCTGGCGGCGTTGGTGCCGAAACGAGAGCGCATCTGGTCCGGTATCACGGCGTTTTTGCACCGGCGAGCGCGCTTCGGGCACAGGTGGTGCCGAGCGGGCGGGGTCTGCGGCGGGCGGGCCGTGCCAAACCGGAGCCCAAGGCGCCGGAAGCGACCGGAATCGAGCGGCATCGGGCGATGAGCTGGGCCGCGCGGCTCAAGCGCGTGTTTGCGATCGAGATCACCACCTGCCGGCGCTGCGGCGGGAAGCTCAGGGTCATTGCGAGCATCGAGGAGCCCGGCGTGATCGAGCGGATTCTCGGTCATCTGGGCGCGGACGCCGCCGCTGTCGACCCGGCCGACCCGGCCCATCCGAGCCGGGCGCCGCCACCGGGCGAGCGCTTGCACTGATACCGAGCATCGATTCCGGCTGTGTCTGTCCGTGCTTCAAGGCCGCGCCGACGGGCGGGTCCGGCGGCACGCCGCGTATTGTCAACGGGCAGCCGGCGTTTCTGACGGGAAGGCGGAGATTCGGGAGTCCGCCGGGAGTCTGCCCGGGGCCTGCCCGGGGTCCGCGATTCAGCTCACGGCATCCGATCGGGCCTCCGCTCGCAGCCTCGACCGCTCTCGGCGGGCCTGACAGGGGTCTTAAAATGCCTATCCGTACGATCTGTCTCGTCTGTCACGGTCCCGAGGGCCGCGGCGACGGGCCCTCTTTATACTGGCTGAGGCTCGAGGGAAGCGGCCGAGGAGGCGCATCTGAGCTCCTGGCTCAGCATCGATTGGCTATTCATTCGCAATCTCGGGGCGATGGTCTTGTTCTACGGTCTGAGCGCGGCCTACGCATTGAAGGTGCTGAAGCCCGACCTCCCGGCGCGCTCGGGCGTGACGATCGACGAGGCGGCGCAGGAAGAAGTCCTTCGTCATCCTGGCTTTCGGGCTCACGAGCACGTTTGACCGACTCTACCACGATGTAGAATATGCCGAACGTGATGCGCCAAGCGCGTTTTCACAACAACGGGATCAATCTGCATATGGACGGATTGGAAGGCCGGGCACGCCGGGCGCGCGGGATCACGCTGGAACCGCACAAGAGTGCGAGCACGCGAGCGCCGCTTCAGTCCGCGCCCCTCCCGAGCGAGCTCATACTGCCGCTTGAAGGGGGTCTGTCGGCGCGCGACATACGCCCCGCAATTCAGAGCGGGCAGCGCGTGCTGCGCGGGCAGCCACTGGTGCAGGGCGGCGGACCGCTGACCACGTGGACGCATGCCAGCACCTCCGGCGTCGTGCGTTCGCTGGAAACGCATCCGGTGGGTCACGCGCGCCGTCGTGAGGCCTTGTGCGCCGTACTCGAGGTCGACGGCGAAGACGAGCCCTGGCCTGAGCTTGAACCCCCCGATCCAGCGCAGTGGGACACGCCGGAAAAGCTTGCAGCGGCACTGGCGCAAGCAGGCCTGGCTGGGCTCGGAGGCGCCGTGTTCCCGACCGGAATCAAGCTCGCTGCTACCTGGCGTCGGCCGATACACTCGGTCGTGGTCAACGGGGTTGAGTGCGAGCCCTACATCAGTTGTGACGACATGCTTATGCGCGCCTCGCCGCGAGAAGTGCTCGCTGGGGCGCTCGCGCTGGTGGAGTTGACCGGCGCGGAGCGAGCATTCGTCGTGCTGGAGAAGGATAAGCCGGAAGCCCTGGAAGCGCTGGAACGGGAGATGCCGATTTTCGGCGCGCAGGAGCGGCTGACCGTGGTTGCCGTCCCGACGATCTATCCGGCTGGGGGCGAACGCCAGCTGATCCAGCTACTGACCGGGCACGAAGTGCCGTCACTCGCCTATCCGAGCGACATCGGATACTTGTGTCAGAACGTCGGCACTGTGGTCGCGCTCTACCGTTTCCTGCGATCCGGCCACCCTCTGACGAGCCGGGTCACGACAATCACCGGAGGCGGCATTGCAGACCCACGCAATCTGGAAGTGCGCCTCGGCACGCGGGTCGCGGAGCTGGTGGCCGCGAGCGGTGGCTACGGCGCTCCAGTCGCGCGGCTCATCATGGGAGGCAGCATGATGGGCATCGCGCTCGACAGCGATTCGGTGCCCGTCACGCGCGCCACCAACTGTATCATCGCGGCGACCGCAGCGGAGCTGCGTGATGACGCCGAGCCGCTGCCTTGCATTCGCTGCGGCGACTGCGCCACCGCCTGCCCCGCGTACTTAATGCCGCAGGAATTGTACCGTGCCGCCGAACACGACCATTTCAACGTGCTCGAGAACATCGGTCTGTTTGACTGCATCGAATGCGGGTGCTGCGACGTGGTCTGCCCGAGCCACATTCGACTCACCGAAAATTTTCGCGGGAGCAAGCAGCGGCTGGTGAACGCCATGGACGACGAAGCCCGTGTGCGCTGGTTCGATGCCCGCGAGCAGCTGCGACGCGAGCGAGTCCGGCACTGGGTGGCGGAGCACGGCCCCAGCGCCGGCATCCGGAAAGAAGCGCCGTCACCGCGGGAACGCGCTGACGCCGTGTCCGATGTCATCGCGCAGGTGAGCCGCCTTCCGGAGGCCACCGAGACTTGATGGGACGCGGAACTGGCGGCGTCAAAACAGGCGCTTCGATATTGCCAGCAGGTACAGCGCACACAAGAACGATAACGAACTGGAGGGAGGAAGGCCATGCACAGCATTCGCGACATTCTGCACAAGAAGGGCACAGCCGTCTGGTCCGTTTCTCCGGACGAAACCGTGTTCGAAGCGATACGCTGCATGGCCGAGCATGGCGTCGGCGCCCTACTCGTCCTGGAGGATGACGAACTTGTCGGCTTGTTCTCCGAACGCGACTATTCGCGCAAAGTGATCCTTCAGGGTCTCCGTTCGCAGGAGACGCCAGTCAGGAACATCATGAGCACTCCCGTGCTCACGATCTCCCCCGACGCCACAGTCCAACAGGGCATGTCGATGATGACCGAGCAGTTCGTCCGTCACCTGCCAGTGACCGACGGCTCCGGCGTCATCGGCTTGGTATCGATCGGCGACCTCGTCAAGGCCGTGATCGAAGACCAGCAGGTACTGATCAAGCAGCTCGAACGCTACATCACGAGCTGAGCGCCTGACGGCCGAGAGCAGCGCCCATTGATTCTGATGGGCCGTGTGGGGTGCGAATTCGTAACTAAGCACGAATCGCAATCTTTAACATTGTTAACGGAACTCGAACAGGGCTCGCCGCGATCTCTAGAAAAAGCCAAGACGGATTTTTGGGAAGGACAGGCGGCAGATGCTCAGGCCGTTCTCTCCCGGAAGCATGATGTCCAGCACGATGAGGTCGACGTCATTCGCCAGCAGTATCTTGTTCATCTCGGTTCCTGAGGTCGCGGACGATGCCGTAAACCCGCTTTCCTCCAGCGTTTCGACGAGCATCCGAGCGATCTCGAGGTCGTCTTCGACGAGCAGAATGTGAGTGCAACGACCCATACGTACTAGAGCAAACCATGCCGCCTGGGCGTGTACTGCGTCGTGCTGCCACAGTAATACTACGCTTGTCAGTTTCGCGCGCTGCTTCGCGTCTCTTCAACGTCCGAAATCCAACTCAACAGTTCTAAACGTGTCTTAGCAGTTGCGCCGCAGGAGAGAATCCACGTGATCTTCATATAACGCGGATAGGACGACAGGGTTGATGACGCTGGAGCCCGCTCTAAGCGCTCGACCCAGCTTTTTACGTGACTTTTCGCACGGAGTGCGCATAAACCGCGCCACAACGAGAACGCGCGGCCGTGGCTCAGCAGCCCTTCGTCTCAACCTCCCGCTGGCGACCCCAACTATAAATCTGGCCTCCGGCTCGCTAGAATCCATTGGCACCGGGCAGCTACGCCGGCATAGCTCAGTTGGTAGAGCGCATCATTCGTAATGATGAAGTCGGGGGTTCGAATCCCTCTGCCGGCACCATTTGCACAATTACTTACAGCTTCCCTGCGGGCGCGTATCAACGTCGATGGGGGAGATTTGTGGGGATTGAGCTCTGTATTCGAGCTTTGTGTTGCGACGATGTGAGACAAGTGCTACGTTGCGCGCCATGGATAGAACGATTACTCAAAGGCAGCTTCGAAACGACTCCGCTGCGGTCCTGCGAGAAGTCCAGGCCGGTCAGACTGTCATTGTTACCCGGAATGGCGTGCCCGTCGCCGAGCTCCGGCCCGTGCCACCGCGGCGGTTCGTGCCTCGGTCCGTCATTGAGGATGCGGCGAGACGGGCGGCTCGAGTGGATGCGGACCGCCTACGAGCGGATTTGGATGCGGTGGTAGACCAGTCCGCTCATGGCTGAAGCATCACGCGGATTGCTCGACACATCGGTGGTAGTCGACCACGATCTCATCGCGATCGAAGCGCTTCCAGAGGAAACGGCGATTGCGGCCGTGACGCTCGCTGAGCTTGCGGCCGGACCTCACGCAACCAGTGATGATGACGAGCGAGCACGACGTCAGGACCGGCTTCAGTGGGCAGCCGCGACCTGGGATCCACTGCCGTTCGATTCCGAAGCTGCGCGAATCTATGGCCGTGTCTTCGCGGCGACTAAAGCGGCGGGGCGATCTGTTCGTCCTCGCGTTGCCGATCTGCTAATCGCGTCGACGGCAGTTGCTAACGGACTACCGCTGTATACAAGGAACCCGGGCGATTTTGTCGGGCTTGCAGAGATACTTGAGGTTGTAGCGGTTTGAGTCCGCTGGGCGCTGTGGGAAATATGTAGGGTCTGTCGTGCATCACCAAGTCAACACGGGGCCTTCCGCAAGGAAGGCTTTTTTATAATAAAAAACAATAGGTTAAGTAGACGCATCTCTACTTGCGGAATAGATCCCCTCCGCCACCCGTTAACAGAGCGTGTGCAATCTCAAGGAGGTATTGTCATGTTGCGCCAAGGAAAGACTCTAGGTGGATTGATCGTCATGTCGCTGAGCACCGTAGCTCTTGCCGATACAGTGATCCTCACGGGAAGCGGGGACGCGGGGCTGCGTTCGCAGATCGAGGCCGAGCGCCTCGGCATGCCGTGGACCCGCACGGGCCCGCAGCTCGGGGTATCGAGCAGGGGCGATGCAGCGGCATCATCCGGGGCCATGGGCGAGCTGGA
This sequence comes from Gammaproteobacteria bacterium, assembly GCA_036396795.1. Lineage (GTDB taxonomy): Bacteria > Pseudomonadota > Gammaproteobacteria > Steroidobacterales > Rariloculaceae > JAHEEM01. Next base: position 28,617 of record DASWKF010000031.1, read on the forward strand.
GCTCTCGCGGGACTCGATGCCGCTGTCCGGATCGGCTGGTGCCGAGGCGAATGCCGATGCGAGCGCCGAAGCGGACGCGGACGCCGACCTGAGCGGTGAAGGAAGCGCCTCGGCTTCCGGTGAGGCTGACGCCGATGCGTCGGTTTCCGGCGAAGGGCGAGGCAGGCTCCGCGGCGCGGTAAACGGCGGTCGCGACTTGGGCCGGCTTGCGGTTCGCGAGACGCTTGCGACCGGCGCGGAGCTGCACTCCACGGCGCGAGCGGCCGCTGAAACCGCGGTCGAGACGGGCATGGACGCATCGGCCAGCGTCGAGGCGCAGGCCGAGCAGACGATGCACGAGTCGTTGCAGATCACCGGCGCCGTGATGGGTGAGGTCGAGGACCAAGTCACCGCTGCGATCGAGCAAGATGTCCGCGGAGAAGTCGATGCGACGGTCAACGGCGAGATCGAGGCTACCCTCGATGCTGAGCTCGGCGCGGAGATTGCCGGTGCCATCGATTCGGAGGTCGACGGTGAGGTGGCTGCGGCAATCGAGGCTGAGCTCGAGCAAGAGATCGACGCGGTGGTCAGTTCGGAGATCTCCGATGCGATCGACGCCGAGGTGGCGGAGTCGGTCGATGCCGAGATCGAGACCACGCTCACGGATCTCGTAGGCGGTGGGAGCTGATGATGACGGGAGCCGGCGGCCTGACGCCGCCGGCTCCCGGACATCTCGCCGGCGAGGCGAATCGTGAAAGGAGGATCGAGACCATGAAAGGAACAACCCTGCTGATCACCAGCACCGCCGTGACAGCTTTGAACTTGAGCGGCCAAGCAGCGGCACAGACCGATGAGCGGCCCGTAAGCTTCGAGATCGGCACCGGCGTCGAATACGACAGCAACGTCGCGCTGCTCGAGCTCGATACGGCTACCAATTCCGGGGACGCGATCGCCCTATTCGACTTCGCCGTCGCCTATGACATGCGTTCGAATAGCGCCTTCGACCTCAAAGCCGGCTACAACTTTTCGGAGACGGCGCACGACGACTTCGATGATTTCGATCTGCGCATTCATCGCGGCTCCGGCACCATGAGCTACGACTTCGGCCGCGTCGACGTAGGCTCGGTATTCCAGCATGCGCTCGCCGAGCTCGACGGCGACGATTTCATGACGTTGACACAAGTCTCACCCTATTTCTCCACACTCATCGGTGAGCGGTTCTTCCTCCGCGTCGCCTATACGCGCACCGACAAGGATTTCGATGACAATCCGGGGCGCGCGGCGCAAGCCGACGCCGTGTCGTCCGATCTCTATTACTTCGTGAACGGTCTGCGAACCTACATCCTGATCGGCTTTCGCTACGACGACGAGGACGCGAACGACGGGCAGTTCGACTACTCGGGGAACAGGCTGCGTATTCAGCTCTCGCGCCGCTTCACGCTGGACAGCCGCGAGCTGACGTTCAAGGTCGGATTGCGATCCGAGCAACGCGACTACGACAACGAGACGCTGTCGATCGGTGCGGCGCGCAGGGATGACCGCCTGCAGCTCGAGGCTTCGGGAGAGATCCCGCTGAACGATCGGTTCACGGCCGGCATTGCCTACAAGCGCGCGAACAACGAGTCGAATCTGCCTGCCGTCGATTTCGACGAGGATGTCCTATCGGTGACTTTCAAGGCGGGGTTCTAGGCGGCGCGGTCAATCGACGGCGGAGATGAGCCCGAAGCCGAACACTTCGTCGTAGTGCTTCTCGCCCAGATCGACGGCTTTGCTCTGAAGCGCCGTGAGCACTTCGGCCGCGGGGCGCGCGTCGCGCGCAAGCGCTTGCGCGATGAGCGCGGTTACATGGGGCGCGGCCATCGACGTGCCGGTTTCCGTTGCGTAGCCGCCGGCATCGGAGGCAACCTCGATCTCCACCCCTGGGGCCGCGAACATGACCTGACGGCCGTGATTCGCGTAGCGGTAGATCCGGTTCGCCTCATCCACGGCGGTAACGCCGACGACCGTATCGTAAGTCGCGGGGTAGAGGGGCTCGCCGGCGGGCCCGTTATTGCCGACCGCCGCGACGACCAGCAGTCCGCGCGAGGCCACCGTTTCGAGCGCGGCCTCGAGCACCCGGTTCGCCGGGCCGATCAGACTCATGTTGATGACCCGTACGTGCCGCGTGCCCGCGAGCCAATCGAGCGCCGCGACGAGACTCGCGGTCGTGGCCGCGTCGTTGCCCGAGGCGTCGCGGAAGAACACCGACGCCGCCCAGATCTTTGTAGCCGTCGATTCTGCCTGCAACGGTCCCGCCGCGGCGGCCATGATCGAAGCTACGGCGGTGCCGTGGCGGGTCGGCCGCGGACCTTCGAAGGGCACGAAATCCTTCTGCTCGACGGCGGTATGAGCCAGGGCCGCATGGTTCGCGACTACGGCTGAGTCGATCAGACCGATCCCGAGCGCCGGCAACCGGTGTGTCTCACCCGGCATCGCGCGCCCGAGCGGCGCGTCACCGGGTATTCTGCCGGAGCTCGCCGCAGTTTGGTTGCCGCCCTCATAGACGTGATTGAAATCGACGAGCGTGCCGGGCGCATCCAACGCGAGCTCCAGCGCGGCTTCGACAATGTCGCGATCCTCGGGCGCATCCACGCGCAGCAACACGCGGTCCAGCGCGCCGAGATCGCGCCGCTCGCGCACGGTGAAGCCCCAGCCCTGAATCGCAGCGACATGCTCGGACGGCACGAGAATCACCCAGACTTC
>DASWKF010000032.1:0-78548 GCA_036396795.1 Gammaproteobacteria bacterium
GCGCGTCATCACCCCTTCTGATTCTGACTACGACGACGCTCGCGTTGTCTACAATGCCATGCACGACCGCAAACCCGGCGCCGTCATCCAGTGCGTGGACTCGGCCGACGTGATGGCCGCGGTCGCTGCTGGCCGCGACGGCGACCTCGACCTGGCCATTCGTGGTGGGGGCCACAGCGTTCCCGGATTCGGCACAGTTGACGACGGTCTGGTCATCGACCTGTCGAGGATGAACAACGTTCGGGTCGACCCGGTCAAGAAGGTCGCCCGGGTCGGGGGCGGCGCGACGTGGGGTGATGTCGACCATGCGACCTACCCGTTCGGCTTGGCAGCGCCCGGCGGGATCATCTCGACGACCGGGGTTGGTGGCCTGACGCTGGGCGGCGGCCTCGGCTACCTGACCCGCGGCGTCGGGTTCTCCATCGACAACCTGCTGTCGGCCGATGTCGTTCTCGCCGATGGTCGGCAGGTGACCGCGAGCGATTACCAGAACGAAGATCTGTTCTGGGCCTTGCGCGGCGGCGGCGGTAATTTCGGTGTCGTCACCAGCTTCGAGTTCCAGCTCCACGAGGTCGGTGACATCGTGGGCGGCCCGATTTTCTACGAGGTTGACGATGCCGCGGCGATCCTTCAGTGCTACCGCGAATTCATTGCGCATGCGCCCGAACAGCTCGGATGCTTTTTCGGCTGGCAGATCGCTCCCGACCTGCCGTTTATCCCCAAGGACCGGGTCGGGGATCTGTTCTGTGTACTGGTCACTTGCTGGAACGGTCCACACGAGGAGGCCGAGAAAGTACTCCAACCACTACGCGACGCTGCCGAAGTGAAAGCGGAGCAGGTCGGCGTTATACCGTTCCCGGCTCTGCAGAGCGCCTTCGACGGGATGGTTCCAAAAGGCATGCAGCATTACTGGAAGGCTGACTTCATCACCGAGCTTACCGACGAGGCGATCGCTGCTCACGTCGAGCACGGCAAGAAGACACCGCACATCAGCTCGAGCATGCATCTCCATCCGATCAACGGTGCGGCGCAACGGGTCGGCGCCGACGAGACCGCCTTCGGTCACCGGGACAAGAACTTTGCCCCGGTCGTTGCGGGAATATGGTCGGACCCTGCCGACAACGAGGCCAACATCAAGTGGGTGAAGGACTACTACGCAGCTATTCATCCCCACTCGGGCAGCGATGGGGGCTACGTCAACTTCATGTCCAGCGACGACGACGACCGTGCGGCTGCAAACTATGGCGCCAACTACGAGCGGCTCGCAGCAGTGAAAGCGACGTATGACCCGGACAACCTCTTCCACATCAATCAGAACATTGTTCCAGCGAATGGGCGCTGAGCATCATGGCTTTCATCCAGTCAGGAGAATCGACGAGATGAGTGATGAATGGCTTTTCAAGAGTGAAACCTATGACAACTGCAATTGCGCTGTGAATTGTGGTTGCCAGTTCAACATACCTAGCACCCACGGCTATTGCCAGTCGGCCTTCGTCGGTAACATTGTTGAAGGCCATTTCAACGATACGCCGCTCGCGGGGCTGAATTGGGCGGCGCTCTACAAGTGGCCTGGCGAAATCAAGGAGGGAAATGGCAAACGTCAGATCATTATCGACGAACGTGCGGATGAAGCTCAACGGGTTGCACTTGAAACAATTATCTCGGGCGGCGCATGCGAACCATTGAGCAATCATTTCTCCGTATTCGCATCCACATGCTCGGAATTTTGCGAGACATTGTTCCTGCCGATAGATCTCGAGGCGAACTTGGAACTCAGAAGCGCAAGGGTTGATATACCAGGCATCATGAGGAGCAGCGGCAGACCGATAATCAACGAGTTCAATGGTCAACCGTTCCACATTGCGTTGGCACGCCCTAGTGGCAGTTTCGAGTTTACCTACGCAGAGATCGGACAAGGGACGACCTCGGTGACGGGTGATATGGGGATGACGTTCGAGGATTCATGGGCGCATTATTGTGTTCACCACTTCAATCAGGATGGCTTGGTCCGCGAAAGATCAAGGCTCACAGCATGGCTTGACGCGTGACCTCCGGAAAGGAGTCGGTTTCGACGTGGCGCAGACAAGCCATACCCCGAGTTCGGGGAACATGATCGGGTGAAACGGGGATGACGGTGCCCATCGACGCCACACTTGAGGCAGTGGTCAGGCGCGATCGCCTTGTCGTCGTTACCGCGCTTTTTGCGGTCATCGCTCTGTCGTGGGCGTATCTGCTGGCCGGTGCCGGCATGGGCATGTCGGCGTTCGAGATGACCCGGGTGTCGCAGCTCGGGCTCGCAAGGGGCGTGCCCGAAGGGGGCATGGCCAGCATAGCGATGATGACGCCTGCAGTCTGGACGCCCGGCTATGCAGTCCTGATGTTCTTCATGTGGTGGGTCATGATGGTGGCGATGATGCTGCCCAGCGCAGCGCCGATGATCCTTTTGTTCGCCACGGTCAATCGCAAGCAGCGCGACACCGGCCATCCCTATGTCGCGACGAGCATTTTCGCGTTTGGCTATCTCGCCACCTGGGCTGGCTTCAGCCTGGTCGCGGTGATCCTGCAGTGGGGCTTCGAGCGCACCGGTATCCTTTCACCGATGCTCGTCGCGACCAACGCGATCTTCGGGGGCTTCCTGCTGCTCGCCGCCGGCGTCTATCAACTCACCCCGATCAAGCATGCCTGTCTTCGCCACTGCCGATCGCCGCTTGCATTCCTTAGTACCCATTGGCGGCGGGGTGCCCGTGGCGCGCTACGCATGGGTCTTTTGCACGGCGCTTTCTGCGTCGGTTGCTGCTGGTTTCTGATGTGGCTGATGTTTTTCGGCGGCGTGATGATCCTCTACTGGATTGCGGGACTCGCGCTGTTCGTACTGTTCGAAAAGACTGTCCCCGCGGGGCACTGGCTCGGCTACGCGACCGGCGTCGCTCTGCTCGTCTGGGGTGCGGGGATGCTGGCGCTCGCGTTCTAAGAACAGCATACAGGCATCACGCCGCCTGTTGGATCACGGGAGAGCAATTCGATAGTTGAATGACTGCTTTGCTGAAAGCTGCCGGTCGCAAAAAGTGTCTGGACATAAGCTGACAGGCAGAAACTGGCCGAAGCCTGGGATACGTTCAGCCGGAAGCTGTGGCGGAGCGAATGACGGCGATACCTTTAGCTCCGGTCAGTCGCTTCTTAATCGCTCCTTCGTTGGGGGATTCATTATTCCGTCAGGCGGTCTCGCTCTGGAACATATATGCCGAGCAGGTTACATATTTTCTGTGACCTCTCTGGGTTCTTCGTACCGATCGTTTGAGCCGTCGATCTGAAAACACTATTCGATAGGCCGATAAGATGACCCGCGGCATCGGAGACATCCTTTCGGTTTGGCAACCCAAATACTAAGGCAGTCCAGTCGTACTTCGGGATCAAATACATTTGTGCGTTTAACCGTGACGAGAGAACTCGAAACACATCTGACACTCGATGCGCATCTTCGTCAGGCACCACAGCAGGGTTATAGAACATCTGCGCGTGTTCGATCAGTGCATGTGATATGTCTGCGACAGTTCGTTTGAATTCCTGTACGGGATCAATAATCAGTTTCAATACAATTTGTCCGAGAATGAAAGTGCTCACACCGGCCAGTATGGTGAAGAAGATTGTCATTTCGCATTGACCCGACGGAACCGTGGCCTCCGATGGGGACGTAGATTGGGTCTTACCATTTCTCTCACGGCCGTCTGGCATCCACGATTCTGAGTAGGTGTGAAGCGAGCATCACCATCTCTTGTGCCTCCGTGTGATCATTGATCGTGACAGTTCGGTGTGAGTGGGGATTCTTGTATGAACCAATCGCGCCTGCGAATAGGTGAGCCAGAGCTTGTCGTTCCGCTTCAGGTTGTTTCTGATCTGTCAAAGGTCCGTTGTTTGCATCAAACGCCTGACGCATTAAAGGGACACCGATGTCCGTGTCAGCATACCCTCCCGCTGCCCTGACTGCTTCCTCTACGGCCCGAAATGCGATGAACACTGCGTCTGCCAGTTCGCCCCTTGCCAAGGCTATCCAAACACGATCAGCTATAGACTCGTACAGCAACGCCTTGGGGAACGCCGCAGCTCGTTGAAACGAGTCGAATTGCTCCCGTTCCAGGAGCGTTTGACCGCGCCTACTGAATACTCTGAAGCCGTTCGTTCCGTTAATCCCCGGAGCCGGAAGCAACAACCCGTTCACCTCAAGCCAATTAAGGGCTTCTATAAGAGATATTTCGACGAGCCCCCGTTGCTGTTGGCTGTACGGTTGTTGTTGGCTCCCGACTGGCGGGTTGATATCAACAATCACGTTTCGATGGACTATTCCGTTTTGTATGTTCGAGTCAGCAATACGTAAGAGCTGATACGCCAGCTCTTCTGGAGCTAACTGAATAACCACTTCTGCGTCAGGAACCAAATCAAGGATCTTCATTTCCCTGCCCCCCGCAACCGTGTCCTACTGAATCAACCATTAGGAATCCAGTCAACGACACGTCCGACTGTGCGATCGTACAGGAAGCTGAGGAGCACAAAGACAGCACTTAATCCCAAGGCCATCCACGACCACGGCGAGTGATTCTCAAAGTTGTCATCTATGCGCCAGCGTATTCCTTGTATCGTCGCCTCCTGTACTTGACCCACGTTAGCACCACAGCTCGCGACGATTTCTTCGAAGAGTTGTCGCGTGAGCGTTTCTACACATAGTTCGTCACAATCTTGGGCAGTCGTGCTCGCTCGCACAAGGCACTGCGATACTGCGCAAGCGGGCAGCTGGGATTTTGGGGCAGGCGAATGACAAGTACCAGGTCGGACAGCGACCGTCGGCTTCTGGCCGGACTACGACGGATAGCGACGCACGTTACGAGACCCTTCTTAACGGTTAAAACCGAGTTCAAAAGAGTCATTCACCTGCCTTTTGTGCCCTCTTCTTCGCGAAAAGAGGCGCTCTCAGGAAAGTCAGACGTCACCTGCTGGGCTCAATGCAGGCGGGGCTATCGTTCCTCGGGTCGTTGACCAGCGTAGACACGGGACGAGCTTTTAAGCGACCGTCGTCGAACGGCATCAGCAGAGACTTCGGCTCCCCCCTTCCCGGATCGAGCCACGCGGCATAGTTTCTAGGATGCATTACCAGGGGCATTCGTTCGTGGATCTTCTCCACGATTCCGCAGGCGCCGGTCGTCACGATGGCGAAATTGATCCCCCAGTTGACGTCGTCCGGCTTTCTGGCCGTCCAGACTCCCGCGAACGCGATGGGGCGGTCGAAGTGGATGTAATAGGGCTGCTTGCGCCTGGCCGGACATTGTGCGGATCGATCTTCCGAGCCGAAACGTCAATTGAACGCGCGTGACACGCTCAAGCCCACTCGGCGCGGCTCGCCGAGCTGGACATAGCCGCGATCGTCGTAGTCGATCCTGGGATCGTTACCGAAGAAATAGCCGCGAAGGAACGTATCGGCGTCGTTGAGATTCCGGGCCCAGATTCTCGCCTCCCACGGACCCCGGGCGAAGCCGACCGTCGCGTTGACCAGCTCGTAAGCCGTCGAGCGCAGGTCGTGGCTGTCGGAGAAATAGAATGCGTCGCGCCCTTCGACGCCGATCTGTGCATACCAGCCGTCGCCGAACGCATAGCGCGCCGCAAGCGCGAACTGGTAGCCGGGCGCATGCGCCTGTTCCCGCCCGTCGAGGCCTTCGCCGGCTGCGTTGACGAAGGATTCGTACTCAGAGTCGAGAAGGCCGATGGCCGCCGAAATATCGAGGCGCGGAGTGGCCGCGAACGCGAGCTCCACCTCGAAGCCGCGGTTCGTGCCCTCGGCTGCGTTGCCGATGAAGTCGATGAACTCCGTGCTGCCGTCGTCGCGCATTCGCGTCACCGAGCTCGCGATCTGCACGTCATCGCGCGCCATGTGAAAGAGCGCAAGGCGCGCGTCCAGGCGCCCGTCTCGAAAGCTCCCCTTGATGCCGGCTTCGAGATTCACGAGCGTTTCGGGGTCGTACTGGCGCAGGTCCGCATCGAGCGTGCCGTCGGTGTTGAAGCCGCCGGTCTTGTAACCGCGGGAACCGACCGCGTATGCCATCAGACCGTGCGTCAACGCGTGATCGACACTGATTCGCCAGCCTCGCAGATTGTCTTCGGGTGCGAACGCGATGGTGTCCGAGTCTGCGTATCGCGAGTGGTGGCGTTCATAGCGGAAGCCGACCCCCAGCCGCGTACGCGGCGTCAGCGCGCTGTCGAGCTGGCCGAACAGGGCGAGGCGCTCGATCGCGAACGTGCTCTCGAAAGGCGCAGCCAGGAACGTATAGTCGCGCGTCAGGTCGACTTCGCTGTCGAGCGCATACACGCCGGCCACCCAGTCCGTCGAGCCGCCGAACAGGCGGCCGGGTTCCTTGGACAGCACGCGGAGCTCGGTGGTGTGCACGTCCCGGTCGCGGAAATAGTAGTCCGTAGACGAGTAGCCGAAAGGGTGAAATCCATCGAAGGTCCAGTCCTCGTCGTACCCATAGATGCTCTCGGAGCGTGCGCTTGCGGCGGAAGCCTCGACCGCGAACGCGGCGGCACCGTCCCACTCGACGTCGACGCCGCTCAACAGGGATTCCTGCGCGTCGCGACCCGGCTCGTCGGAGCGCGTGTTGCGGTCGTTGTCGAGCGAGAACGCGTCGTAGCCGTTGTCGAGGTCGACGTAGCCGAGCAGCGTATTGACGGTGACGTGCTCCGTCGGTCGCCAGCGCAGCTTGCCGCGAACGGAAAGCTCATCGCGACGGTTGGTGTCGTCGCGGCCGAGGAAGGTGTTGTGGATGAACCCGTCGCCCGAATGCTGTTGCGCGGCGAGCCGCACCTCGGCGCGCTCACCGACGGGGCCGGAGACGACGCCGTTCACGGTCCACGAGTCGTAGTTACCGAACTCGACGCCGCCGCGCGCTTCGAGCTCCTCGGTCGGTGCGCGTGTTCGGACGTTGACGAGCCCGGCCAGAGCGTTCGCGCCGTAGCGCGTTCCTTGCGGGCCGCGAAACACCTCGACCTGCTCGACGTCGAACAAGGTTGCGGCCGACGCCGCGATGGACAGATCCACACCGTCCACGACCAGGCCGACCGACGGATTCAGCGGCTCGGCGAATTGGCCGCGCTCGCCGATGCCGCGAATCTGAAAGAACCGGCTCCTCGCGGCGCCTCCGGCGACGTTGACGTTCGGTGTCAAGGCGAGAATGTCCTCCAGGTGACGGGCCCCGCGCGCTTCGATCGTCTCGCTTTGCACGACGGAGACACTCGCCGGTAGACCGAACAGCGCCGTGTCGCGGAATTCTCCGGTGACGACGATCTCCTCGATCGCCTGCTGACCGAAGCTCGGCATGGCGGCGAGGAAGACTAGGCAGCTCGCGAAGGTTCTGTGCATGGCACGCTCCAGCTCGACAAAGGCGATCTGGGTTCGTGCCGACGGGGGAAGATCGATCTGCGAAGAGTCCTATCCCTACGCCGGCATGATCCGGATCAGGTTCGAAGGGTTCACCCGTTATTGGGTGTCTCAGGCCGACGGCCGCCCCTTAGGTAAGCTGTGATTATGCGTGGAAAGCCGGTGATGTGCAACGCGCGCGTTACGCTTACTCGATCCTCAGCGCCGACATCGGATCGACGCTCGCGGCGCGGCGGGCGGGCACGTAGCTCGCAAGCGTCGTCACGATCAGCAGCAGCCCCGCGGCGGCGAACGTCGCCGGATCCGTCGGTGTGACGCCGAACAGGAACGACGCAAGACCGCGTGGCGCCCGCGAAGCGGCCTTGTTGCATGACTCCATTTTAGGCCGGACTCTGTTGGCGCGTGTTTCTTTTTAGGAGACGCAGTGTCCATCGGGCATGCCGAGCTTCGTCATCGTGTTCAGAATTGAACAAGCAATGCAGACCTCTGCTACCTGTGATCGCATAGTGCGGCTCCTAAGGGTACCGCCGAATTCATTCTTAAAGCGCGACACGGCGGTCTCGACGAGACTTCGCCGCGTGTATCCGGATTCTCTCTTCCAACAGCGTCGACCGACACGATCGATATGTTGGATGTTCTCATCTCGCTGGTCGCTCTTGACGCCTGCATCGTCGCTGGTTTTCGCATTACGCCCGGGTGGGATGAGGATTCTGGTCGGAGTAGGGTCGTCTGACGCGTGGTTATCAATGGCACAATAGACGGAAGCTCGGTCGTAAGCGCCGTCCGCCCGCACCGAGGCGCGTCTACGATTTATCGGCGCCAACAGATCTCGGACGGGTGTCGAATCGCGCGTGCAGTGCGTCGTGATCTTCGATGTGAGGATCTCGCCGGTTGTGGCATCAACGACGAGATGTAACTTGCGCCAGGTTCGGCGATTGCGCCTGTCGGCCGGAGCGGTCGAGCCGCGGTGAGCTTTCAAGCCTGTGCTATCAATGAGGATGTGTACGGGGCCATCAGCGGTGCCCGGATTCCGCACGTGCGCCTTCACGGTTGAGGAGCGGCGAGACAGAGTGGAGTGATCGGGAATCTCAATGTCGAGCTGCAGGAGCCTAGCGACGGATCGAAGGAACCCTTCGGTTTGCCGCAAGGCCAGGCCGTAGACCGCACGGACGGTCAACGCCGTCTCAATGGCCGTGTCTGAGTAGCGGCGTTGGCCACCGGGTTTTGCGCCCACAGACGGATGCCAGTCGTGAAGTGCATCTTCTGAGAACCAGATCGTCAGGTCACCACGTTTGCGTAGCCCGACCTCGTATTCTCTCCAATTCCGGACACGATACTGTTTCTTCGTATACTTTAGCTGGTTACGCTGTGGGTATATCTGTGGCACTGCGTTCTCCGTGGGCGGGAGGGTCGTGCCATCGTAGGTCGGGAGGCGGAGTCATGCACCAAGGCCCTAACTAGCCACAAGACTCAACTATGAATCTCGACAACAGCTACGCGAGGTTACCCAAAGGCTTCCACGCCTTGGTAGAGCCTGATGCCGCGACGGCGCCGTCGATGCTGGCATGGAACAACGATCTGGCTGTCGAACTTGGTCTCGACTCGCTCGCCGAGGACGAGGCGGAGCTTGCTCGGATCTTCAGCGGTGCTTCCCGACCCGCGGGTGTCCAGCCAATCGCGCTTGCCTATGCCGGCCATCAGTTCGGGTACTTTGTGCCTCAACTCGGTGACGGGCGTGCGGCCCTGCTGGGCGAGGTCGTTACTGACGCCGGTAAACGTTACGACATTCAACTTAAAGGCTCTGGCCGCACGCCGTACTCTCGCGGCGGTGATGGCAAGTCGTGGCTCGGGCCGGTACTTCGCGAATACATCGTCAGCGAGGCGATGCACTACCTCGGAATACCAACGACGCGCGCGCTGGCGGCCGTTGCGACCGGCGAGTCAGTATATCGCGAAACCGTATGGCCAGGCGCCGTTTTCACGCGGGTTGCGTCAAGTCACTTGCGTGTAGGTACGTTTGAATATTTTGCAGCTCGAAGGAACATGGATGCACTCAAGACGCTGACCGAATACGCGATCGACCGTCATTATCCCGAGGCGAAAAGTGACGAGGCGCCATACGTCGCATTTTTTCGCCGCGTGGCCGAACGTCAAGCCGAACTCGTAGCTGGCTGGATGGCAGTCGGCTTCATTCATGGCGTCATGAACACAGACAACACCTCGATCTCAGGCGAGACACTGGACTATGGTCCAGCCGCATACATGGATGAGTTCCAATTCAAGAAGGTGTTCAGTTCTATCGACCAACACGGCCGCTACGCTTTCGCCAACCAGATGCCGATCGCGCAGTGGAATCTCGCGCGTCTTGCGGAATCATTGCTGTTGCTGTGTGATGCCAGGACGGATTTCGAGGCGATCCTGTCCGAATTCCCGGCGTGCTACGACAGTTGCTATCTCGATCTCATGCGGCCTAAGCTCGGTTTGACGGACAAGAAAGACGGCGACGCTGAGTTGATCGGTAACTGGCTGAAATATCTGCAGGACGACGCGCTGGATTACACATTGAGCTTTCGTGGATTGGCGACACGTATCGACGCCAGTGATCCAGCGCGCTTCGGCGAATTCGAGCTACGCTGGCGGCAGCGCGTTGGCAACCAGGCGACACAGTGCGCCGAAGTGGTGGCGCTGATGAACTCGGTTAATCCGTTATTCATTCCGCGCAATCACCGCATAGAGCAGGCGATACAGGAGGCTGTAGCAGGCGATCTGACGGTCTTCAGAGATCTCAACGTCGTGTTGGCGCGGCCGTTTGTGGAGCAGCCCGAGTATGCGCAATACGCCGAGGCACCAGAAACGAATGAGCGTGTGACCCAGACCTTTTGCGGAACCTGATTAATACTTACTGCCGCAAATTATCGGCTACGGTTCATTTCGCCATAGTCTACAACTCCATCGACGTCTCGCTCGCCCAAGCGTCGCGAGCGAGGTGTTGATAGGGCGGATGGGTTCGCAGGCGCGGGTCGTCTACCGCCCCTCCCATCGTGAAGTGGTAGAGCACCTGGAAGCAATCGCCCTCAAGCCCGAAGACGCGATGGGTCAGGTCGTCGAAAAAGCACCCAATTCCCGTGCCGCGGATCCCGGCTGCCTCCCCCTCGAGGTAGAGTACCTGGCCAATGACACCCGTCTCCCAGTACAGTCGGCGGTAGAACCAGGGACCGAAGGCCTCGATAGGCTTGCGATACTCGGCGAGCATTGCGACGGCGAATGCGCCGTCCGCCGCGATCGCCTGGTCGCAACTCGTCTGCTGGGCTGCGCGGCGGGCGTCCCCCCCCTCAAGAAAGAATAGCGGCAAGGAACTCGGGCACCCATCCGGTCTGTGCCACAAGAAGCTTGGCTTCATCGAACTCCGGAGCGCGTTTTTGCGTGCGGGGTCGCGCAACAGCACATAGAGTCCGGGCGGCAAGTCCTCAACACGGTGGACGAAGAGCAGGAGGTCGACACACGGACGCCATGGCAGGGTGGTGAATGGGATCTGGTTGGACCCTGGCATCGCCTTCAAAAGAATCTGATAGAACGCTTCTCGCGTGATGCCGGTGCGTCCGTCGAGCGCAACGGCGCTGCGCCGCTGATGGATCATGCTGCGAAGAGAAAGGGGCGACTCGCCCAGCTCGAGGGAGTCATTCGGGTGGGAGAACGACGACCAGAAGTCGTCGCTGGGCGGTGCATACTTCTCCGTGGCAGCGGCCACCTCATCGATGGCCGGCCAATCGTGGTGGTCCTGGCTGAGCGCGTTCCTTCGCCCCATCCAGCGCGCGGCGTTGAGAGCGGCGACGAGATCGGTCTCGAGCCGGAAGCTCTGCTGCATCTCGGCCTCCAGGCAGCTATTCTGCGGGAACACGGCAATCAAACAGTCGGGGTTCTCGGCCTCGACTCCGGTCTGAAGGTGGATGCCAAGGAGCGTGCCGAGACCCTCGTCAACGACGCCTTCCAGCAACCGGGCGTCCCAGCCGAGTCCAGCAGCAGCCACCGAGACGCACGCAATCGCATGCCCCACATCGTGGTGGCAGTACCGAAACGCCCGCTCGCCGTACTTCCACGACTCGCGCCAGTGGATGGAGGTGAGACCGACGAGGAGCGCGTTTTTAGGCAGCTGCGCGGAAACGGCGCGCCACACCTCTTGGGACAACTCGACCCGGAGCTCAAGCGCATGAACTAGCGGCGCGTAGTGGTAAACGGCCGGCTTGTCGTACAAGCCCGGGAGAAGTCCACTGACCAGGTAACCCTCGGTGGGATGGAGATTTCCGCTCGACGGGTTGACACGCAGGGACCAGCGGGCGCCCGGAATCTCCTTCCACGCGGACAGCGCCAGCGCATCATAGAAGAGCCGAGCGACGGTCGCCGCGTGGAGTGGGGCTGGATCGACTTGCCCAAGGACGAACGCAGGCTCGTAGCGCGGCAGGGGGCCAACGGGTTCGAACCCCAAAGGAAAGGTGTGGGTCCCCTCAAAACGACGGAACGGATCCGGTTGGGTCTCCCAGTCCATGTAGCCGAGAGAGGGCGCGAATCGGAAGGGTAAGTGCTTGGAGCGCTGGTGGTACGCAAGTGTAACGTCTAGCGCCGCCTGGTCCATGTGGTTGGTCGGCTCCTGAAGTGATCGACACTCGACACCAGCATTTCCCGCAGCTCCTCGGTCATGTGCATTGACCGGCACCTAGAAGGGGCTGTCGCTATCACCTAGTTCCTCCGGTCGACCGATCGGGTCCCCTTATCGGCTACTCGGGCGTCCGTGTCTTCAGACTATCGACGGCATGCACTGGAGCCCTGTCTCCCTTCATCATGTGAGCGATTGCACCGTACACCAGGCGCTGGCTTTCCAGCATGCCCTTGCCGGCGAACACGGGCGAGGTCACGTCGATGTTGAAGTGCCCGCCTCCGCCGTTAATCTCAGCTCGTGAATTGGGGATCTGTCCCTCAATGGCCTCGCGGAGCGCATCGATGACGGAGCCTTGGAAGTCAGTGGGATGAGAGGACATGCTGCTCTTCTTCATGCGCTGGTGATGCCGCACCACAGGCGAATGCCCAGTTTATCGTTCGGCGGCGCATTGACAGACTTATCACGATTCTGGCCTCGAACGGCCATACTGCCATCCTCCTGTGACTGAGTGAGTATCGCACATTCGAAGCGTCCACCCGCCCCCGGAGTTTTCTTTTTTCCACCGACTTTTGTTTTCCAGATAACACCGGAGCGCCGTCAATCACTGGCGGACCTTTTCTTTGCCCTCATAGCCTGAATCTCGCTCACACCACAGATCTCCAGTATCTGCATCGCACGCTGTAACCGGATCGTTCCCTGATGAATTACGTGGCTGAGACCGTTCTTGCTTAATTCGACGCGCCGGTAGATCTTAAAAGGCAGCGGCTTGTTTTCCCAATCAACAAAGTGCACGTGTACGCGAACACTTTCTTTGCTGTGCTTCATGCTTTCGTGACAATGCAGGGTCGCCTTCGTATTCTAATTTTGACTCGATTTGTCCACTTAGCCAGTGAATCCCTCTTCGCGGTCGAGCTCAAACAGTAATTCCTCGAGGAGGATTTTTGCATCTCGAAACACAGGCCACCCGTCACCGGGCAGCAATGCCTCAAGCTCTGGCAGAAGTGTAAGTCGCCGCAAGGACGCTATCGCTTTGCGCTTGTCTGACAGCTTTTCCTCCGGCAGAAGGCATAATGCCCCGCCTTCATGAGCGCGGATGAGGTCGCCCGTGATCAGTATGGAGCCGTCGATCAACAGCGCCAGCTCACCCGGCGTTTTCGAACCTTCCAGTTCCAATGCCAGCATGCCGGGAACCACCTGATCCCCGTCGGTTAACCAACGAGTACACTCTACGGGGAAATTATTAGCTTCTTGTGACGGGCCCATCAGTTGCGCACCGGTGTTCTCGGCGAGCCTGATTGAATCCCGCACGTGATCGGAGTTAGTGACCACTATCGAGGCCACACCGCCTAACTTCCTCAGGTGTGCCTCGTCATGATCGGATAGCGGCAATGGGTCGATGACCACGTTGCCGTCTGGGCGAACCCACACTGCGCTGTGGAAATCAATGTTTCGGTCTTCGTTAAAGACTGACCAGCCAAATAGATTCGGACGATGTAGGCGCTTCATTGCAGCATCGAATCTCGATGTGAAACATATACTCGTAACACCGATTGCACTTCAAATCCACTGCGCCTACCCACGGAGTTAAGCGTTTCCCCATCTCCACTCACTCCATCTTTTTCTATAAGATAAAGTGTTGCGTCGATCGGTGGAGACCGCCGCGAAAAGCGGACATTATTCGAGGCGTCGCCGCAGGTCTTCCTCCTCGTGGCTCCGTCTTCAATCCCCAGTCTTAAACTGCACGGCCTCATCCGATCCGCCAGTGGCGTCTCCCTCACTGTACGAGTGTGCGCCCGCGCCAGCTAGTTTTCCGCTTTGAACGATCAGATATTCATCCCTTATCGGTTTACCATCAAACCAGCACTCCAGAATCTCCCTTACACCTGCTGCATATCGTGCCTGAGCCGAAAGCGACGTTCCAGACGTGTGTGGTGTCATCGCGTGGTGGGACATACGCCTAGCAACAATCCGGAAGCCGCCGTGCCCGTGAAAATGGGCCCAAAAATGGGCCCAAAAGTCCCGGATTCAGGTGGATTTCAGTGGATGCCCCTGGAACGTCACTTCGCTGGAAAGTCTTTTGGAGATAAGGACTTACAGCGCTTCCTGGCCGTCCACGGAATTCCGCGGATTGATGCAGTGGAGCGGGTGATGGGAATCGAACCCACGTCATCAGCTTGGGAAGCTGAGGTTCTACCATTGAACTACACCCGCGAATCGCTTCGTGCTCACGCGCTGAGCATCGAAGTGAGGGCGCTCTCGATTTTAAGCGATTCTCCAGGCCGTCGAGAAGTGAACGGTAGGGCCGAGTCCTAGCAGCGGTCCACGCCCGGATTCGGCGGCGGGACGAAGGAGATCACGCCGAGCACCTCGACCTCACCGTTACGGGGCTCCATGACGATGGCCGCGCCCTCGGGAAATCCCGCGCCGCTCACCTGACCGTCGACGGACATCAACGCCGGCGTCCGGTGCCCTACGAGAATACGATTGAGCCCGGGCGCCGGAGGCGTGGCGAACAACCGCCGGTGCTCGGCGACAACCCAGCGAACACCCCGGGATGCCGCGTAGTCGTCCGCCAATAAGCTGTCGGTCACCTCCACGCGCTCGACCCCGAATGCGAGCTCCGCCGTGTCGCGGGCTCGGAAGACGGGCCCCGCCAGAACGGGATCCTGGATGGGGATGCCGAGAGCCTCCAGGGTTTCCCCAATCCCCGTGGCCTGCGCTCTGCCGTCCTCGGAGATGTTTCGTTGGCCTTCCCGCTGGCCGATTCGATACAGGCGGTCGCAAGGCATACCCGCCGTGTCCGCGTGGCGGAAGAACACCACCAAACCGCCCTGACGCAGGCGCTCGATGAGCGCCCGCCCCCGCGGCTCCTCCGGCGTGAGCTGCGCCAGCGCAATGGGATGGAGGCTCGCGAGCGCCAGCGCCAAGAATGGCCACCGCAACGTCCACCTGAAACAATCCATGCCGAACGTCGCCCGCATCGGTTAGGGCCGATTCGCGCTCAGGTACGCTGCGGAATCGGCGGCATCCATGAGCGGAACCACCTTATCGGGATCCACTCGGACCATCAGATAGGTGATGTGATCGTCGATCCGGGTGAACTGATGACCCGTTCCCGCCGGGATGACCAGCACGTCGCCCGCCTCGAGCTCTTGCGTTTCACCGTTGCGGATGCCGACGGAGTTGCTGCCGGGACCGTTGAGGCGTTGCACGGCTGCGTTGTCCGGCGGACGCTGCTGCCTGTCGATTAGATCGGGCCCGGTGACGTTGGTCCCGGAGCCGCTGAGGATGTAGTACACCTCGGTCACCAGGGAGTGCTCGGCAACCGATCGCGGGGCCGGAGCATCGAGGACACGTCTTCTAACGAGGGCGATCTGAACGTTGGCCTTGCCGATATCGATGGAGCGGACTTGCTGATCGACCAGGTTCCGGGCGATCGCAATTGCTTCATAGGCCGCCAGCTCCTCCGCGGAGATGAGCTCTGCCGGACACATGTTGCAACTGGGCGCCGGGGCAGTGGCCGGGCTTTGCGCTGACAGCCGTCCCAGCACGAACGCCGCGAGAATTAGGACCGTCCCCGCGCCGACGATGAGCTTACGCATGTGTTTTCCCCTTCCGCCGTATCCGGCCGTCATTGTACCGGCTGG
This sequence comes from Gammaproteobacteria bacterium, assembly GCA_036396795.1. Classification (GTDB taxonomy): domain Bacteria; phylum Pseudomonadota; class Gammaproteobacteria; order Steroidobacterales; family Rariloculaceae; genus JAHEEM01. The sequence continues at coordinate 15,722 of DASWKF010000032.1, forward strand.
GGAATCGGGTTCGCACGGCGTTGCAGGTGGTACTCGAAGTGGCTTCCGAGGAGATCTCTCGCGTTCGAGCGGAGCAGATAGAGACCCTCGACGATGTGCGCGTAGCGAACGGGACCGAGGTCGACGGCTTCGTACCCCAGCGCCTCGACGATGCCCGCGACCGTTTCCTTGGCCGCCATGTCGTTACCGGCGAGCGGAATCGTGATCGGATGGCCGAGCATATCCGGATCGAGCATCGAGTCGACACTGATGGTGTTGAAGGCCTTAACGACGAACGCCCGGGGCGCCAAATTCTGTATCCGCTCGGCGCTGGAGGTGTACGTGGGATAGTCCCGGAAGCCGTCCTCGGCAACGATGCGCGGATTGACCGGATCGACGACGATCTTGCCGGACAGGTCGCCGAGGCCCAGCACGACCTCTTCGGCAACGTTCCACGGAACGGCGATCACGACGATGGCCGCCCGCGCCGCCGCTTCGCTCGGCGTCGCGGCAGAGGCATTCTCGCCCGTGTCTCTGACCAGATCCTGGACCTCAGAACGCTCGGGCGATCGGGACCCGTAGATGACCCGATGGCCTAGATCGGCCAGACGCGGGCCCAATGCTCCGGACACCTCGCCCGTGCCAATCATGGCGATCGTTTCGGCGCGCCCGGCGAGCGGCAGCGCGGACGAGATCAGAAACGCGGTCACGATGAAACAACGATACAAAGACATGCGGCGGCTCCCAATCGATGAAGTCGGTGATTCACCCCCGGTCTACCGGGGCCAGGCCCGCATCTTAGAGCAAACGCTTGGCTCCGGGCTTGCTCAAGCGGCGGCGACCGCTTCCTTCGCCAATGCCGCCCGGACGCCGGCTCCGTACTCGGAATGCACTTTGTCCAACAGCTTGCACTGTCGCTCGACGATCTCCGCCGGGACGCCGGCCATTGCCTCGGCCATGTTGGCGAATAACCGCTGCTTTTGCGCCGAGTCGAACAGATTGAAGAGCGCTCTCGGTTGGGTGAAGTCGTCGACCCGCTGACCGGCGCCCTCGCGCTGGGCGTAGCGATCGGCGTCGCCGGAGATCTTCAACGACGGTTCCGCGTAGGACGCGTTCTCGACCGGCCCCCCGAAGGAGTTCGGCTCGTAAAACGCATCCGCGTTGCCCGTCCTGGCGCCGAAGAAGCGCATCGGTCCGTCCTTGTGGTAGTGATGGACCGGGCACTTGGGCGCGTTCACCGGAAGGGCTTCGTAGTGCGTCCCCAAGCGATAGCGATGCGCATCGGCATAAGAGAAGATACGCGCCTGGAGCATCTTGTCGGGCGACCAGGATATCCCCGCCACCACGTTCGAGGGCGAGAACGCGGCTTGCTCGATCTCCGCGAAATAGTTGTCCGGATTCCGATTGAGTTCCAATTCACCGACCTCGATCAGCGGATAGTCGCCGTGCGGCCACACCTTCGTAAGATCGAACGGGTTGTAGGGCGTTTTCTCGGCGTCCGTCTCGGGCATGACCTGAATGTAGAGCGTCCATTTCGGAAACCGTCCCCGGTCGATCGAGCCGTAGAGCTCTTCCTGGTAAGTCTCACGGGACGCGCCGACGACGCCCGCGGCCTCTGCATTGGTGTAGTGCCGGTGACCCTGCCGCGTCCTGAAGTGGAACTTCACCCAGAACCGCTCGCCGTCGTTGTTCCATAGGCTATAGGTGTGCGAGCCGTAACCGTTCATGTACATGGGCGCGACCGGCAGTCCCCGGTCCGAGAACAGGATCGTCACCTGGTGCAGCGACTCCGGGCTCAATGACCAGAAATCCCACATCGCCGTCGGCGAGCGCAGATTGGTCTTCGGGTGACGCTTCTGCGTGTGGATGAAATCTGGGAATTTGTAAGGGTCGCGGACGAAGAATACGGGCGTGTTGTTGCCGACGAGATCCCAGTTGCCTTCCTCGGTGTAGAACTTCAGCGCGAATCCGCGAACGTCGCGTTCGGCGTCGGCAGCGCCCAGCTCTCCGGCCACGGTCGAGAAGCGGGCGATCATCGGCGTCTGCTTGCCGATTTCCGAGAAGACCTTCGCCCGCGTATAAGCCGTAATGTCCTTGGTCACGGTGAACGTGCCGTGGGCGCCCCAGCCCTTGGCGTGCACTACACGCTCGGGAATTCTCTCGCGATTCTGATGAGCGAGCTTCTCGATGAGCTGGTAGTCCTGCAGCAGCAGCGGCCCGCGCACACCGGTGGTTACCGAGTTCTGGTTGTCCGCGATCGGCGCCCCTGCGGACGTCGTCAGCGTCTTGCGATCAGCCATTTGATATTTCTCCTCGTTTCTTTCCGATAGCCGGCCGTTTCTTTATAGCGCCTGGAGGATGATAAGAAAAATAGTTTAAAAGAGTTACAGTAATCGATCTGTTCGAACAGTTGAGAGCTCCCGGCGGAAGCCGGAGCTAAGGCGCGATAAAGCTTGCAAACCCCGTGCGGGTCAGCGCGCGAACCGGCTCTTCCCTGAACGCAGCCTCGACGGCCGGGCCGACCTTCATGCACAGCAAATGGCCCATCGGATCGGCGACAGGCTCCAAGCCCCATTTCTGCTTGTATTGCCCGACGCCGTCGTTGAGGAAAGCTTCGCTGCGCCCAAGGTCGACATATCTCAGGCCTCGAGCCCGCGCCCACTCGAAGGTGAATTTGTAGATTGCGGCGACGACGCCCTGCCGCCGCAATTCGGGCTCGGGCAACACGCCGAGCACGGGAAACCAGCCACGCTCGCGCGAGCACAAGGCTGCGAACCCCGCCACTCGGCGGCCGCCCTGATAAACGAAATGCAACACGCCGAATCGCTCGAACACGCGCCGGAATATCCGCGGCGGCACCCATGCCCACTCGGCGAAGCGCTCGAGCACGTAGGGCTCGACCATCGCCCGCCAGAAATCGTCCCAGTCACCCCTGTCGAGACTCCTTGCATACTCGTAGCCGTGAGCATCGGCCTTGTTGAGATCGCTCTTGACGCTGCGCGGCAGCTTGGCGGAGCGCTCTCGCAGGTCGGCGCGCCAGCGTATCCATCCTGGGACGAGGATCCAGCCCGCATCGCGGAACGCAGCGGCATGCCGCGGATGAATCTCGGCGACGATCAGATCGCCAGGGAGCGCATCGAGCTCGATCGGTCTCGACAAGGAAACACGCCCGCCGTCGCGAGTCAGCTCGAGCGCGCCTAAGACATCCTCGCAAAACCGCAGCGCGTGCTTGGTCCTGCCGGCCGTAACCACTCGAACGGCCGAGCCCGCGTATTCACCGGCGTAGATCCGAACGGCACCGCGCCGGAAACGCAAGCCTTGGAGCGCCCACCAAAGATTTGCCCAGCGGCTGCCGCGCGCGCAGAGAATGGCCGGTATCTGCCATAGCTGTTCGAGCTGCGTGAGCAAAGTGACGCCTCCGCCCGGGTTCTCGAATCCAGGCGCGGGCGATGGCCTTGGTGAAGCCCGCTAGGGCGCTGCGAGCTTCAGCAGCCGGGCTTGCTGCCGGCCAGATCGCCTGCAGCCGTGGCGACGCCGGCGGCCGCGCTGGTCGCGTCGGCCGCGTCTCGCACGGCGTCAGTCGCCCGGTTTCCGCCGAAACGGCCGAGCGCCGAAGCCAGCCGGCCGACCGCCCCGGCCGTCTTCCTCGTATCCTCGGCGGCGTCGGCCACCGTCGGCTCGCAATCGCCGGGCGCGGACGGAGTCGCCGTCGAGCCGCCGACAGCGGTGGTCTGGCCCACGCCTCGAGCCGGCGCCTCGGCTGCCGGGTTTCTCATCTCGTCGACCTTCGCCGAAATGATCGCGGCCACCAGCGGAGAAGCTGCACCGGTGACCTGAAGATTGTTGTCGGTTTGAAACTTGGAAATCGCGTCGGCGGTTTCGGGCGTGAGGTCGCCCTGGATCGAGCCCGGGTTGTAGCCAAGCGCCACCAGGTCCATTTGAACCTGCTGCAGGGCTTCGTCTGCCAGGGCTTGGGCCCCGAGAACCGTTAGGGCCAGCGCTGCAATAGTCACGAGACGGCGGAGCATCGTCCTTCCCCCCTATAGGCGGTTGTTGTTGTCGTCGCCTGTCCGGCCAACGGGAAACGGGCGGCGAGCATCTTCGAATAGCTTGAGAGTATAGTCGCGCGCCTTCCCGCCGCAAGCTAAATTCACCGGCATGAAGATCCTATTTTATTGATTACAGCTAGATAAATAATCTGCTTTATGAATGCTCAACAACGCGGTATAAACGTATCCAGGTAAAAAGGCCATCTTTCGGCCACCGAGGTGAATCGATGGATCGGGACATTGCCAAGACGCTGAGCTTTGCGGCGCTCCACTTCACCGTGGGATTCCTGGTGTCGTACGTCTTCACCGGATCGGTCGCGATCGCCGGCGGCATCGCTCTCGTTGAGCCCCTCGCGAACACTTTCGTGTTCTACTTCCACGAGCGCGCCTGGCGACGTGCCGCCGCCGGCCGCGAAGACATGCCGAGCCGGCTCGCGGTTCATCACGGCTGAGCCCGCGAGCGCGACGGCTTCAACTCAAGGTCGTGTGATCGTTCTCGTTGAGCTCGATGTGCACCGGCTGCACGTTCCAGATATCCCTGCAATACTCCCGGATCGTTCGATCCGACGAGAACTTGCCGCTGCGCGCGATATTCAACAGTGCCATGCGCGCCCATCGACGCCGGTCGAGATAAGCGGCTCCCACGGACGCCTGGCACTCGGTGTAAGCCCTGAAATCGGCGAGAACGAAGTAGGGATCGTAATAAAGCATGCCGTCGACGAGCGGCGCAAAAAGCTCGGTATCGCCGCGTGACAGGAATCCTCCGCGAATGAGCTCGATGACGCCTGCAAGCTCGGGGTCGGACTCGCAGTGGTCCATGGGGCGATAGCTTCGCCGGCGCAGCCCCTGGATTGCCTCGGCCGTCAGCCCGAACTCGAAGAAGTTCTCGGCGCCGATTTCCTCGCGCAGCTCGATGTTGGCGCCGTCCATCGTGCCGATGGTTAGCGCTCCGTTCATCGCGAATTTCATGTTGCCGGTGCCGGACGCCTCTTTGCCTGCCGTCGATATCTGCTCCGAGACGTCGGCCCCCGGATAAACCGCCTGGCCGCCGGTCACGTTGAAGTTCGGCATGAAGACGACGCGCAGCCGCTCTCTCGCCTCCGGATCGTGATTGATCATCGCGCCGACCGAAGTGATGAGCTTGATGATCAGCTTTGCAATATGGTATCCGGGCGCGGCTTTGCCCCCGAAGATGAACGTGCGCGGCGGCATGTCGCTGTCGAGACCGTGCTTGAGGCGCTGATAGAGGCAGATCACGTGCAGGATGTTGAGATGCTGGCGCTTGTACTCGTGGATGCGCTTGACTTGCACGTCGAACACGGAATCCGGGTCGATTAGCTCACCGACCGAGCTCTTCAGCCGCGCGGCCAGCAGCTGCTTGTTTTGGCGCTTCACGGCCATGTAGCGATCGAGAAACACCGAGTCTTCGGCGAGCGGTTCGAGCCTGCGCAACAGCGACAAGTCTCTTATCCAATCCTCGCCGATCGCCTCGGTGACGAGATCCGAAAGCCTTGGATTGGCCAGGACCATCCAGCGTCTCGGCGTGACGCCGTTGGTCTTATTGGAGAAAGACGCGGGCGAAAGCTCGAAGAAATCCCTCATGACCTGATGCTTGAGCAGCTCGCTGTGCAGAGCCGAAACGCCGTTGATCGCGTGGCTGCCGATGGTGGCGAGATGAGCCATGCGCACGTAGCGCTCGCCGTTCTCTTCGATCAGCGACATGGCGGCGATCTTCTGCTCGTCGCCGAAGTAGCGTATGCGGAGCTGGTCGAGGAAACGCGCATTGATCTCGTAGACGATCTCCAAATGCCGCGGCAAGACGCGCCCGAAGAGCTCGACCGGCCAGCATTCCAAAGCCTCTGGAAGCAGCGTGTGATTCGTATACGCGAAGGTCTTGCGAGTGATGTCCCAAGCCTGCTCCCACGGCAGTCCCTGCTCGTCGATCAGCAATCGCATGAGCTCCGGCACCCCGACGGCCGGGTGCGTGTCGTTGAGCTGCACGGCGAACTTTTCGTGAAACTTGCCAGGCGGAATCCCCTGCCCGCGCGTGATGCGCAACATGTCTTGGAGTGAGCAGGAGACGAAGAAATACTGCTGCTCGAGCCGGAGCTGCTTGCCTTTCACCTGCTCGTCGTTGGGATACAGGATCTTGGTGAGATTCTCGGAGGCGACCTTCTGGTTCACGGCGCCGTAGTAGTCCCCGGCATTGAACACGCGGAAATCGAACGACTCCGGCGCCTCGGCGCGCCAAAGCCGCAGTGTGTTGGAGGTGTTGTTGCCGTAACCGAGGATCGGTGTGTCGTACGGGACGCCGTTGACGACGCGCTCCGGCACCCAATCGACGCGGCGGCAGCCGGTCTCGTCGACGCGGTGCTCGGTGTGGCCGCCCAGCTTTACCGACACAGCCCATTCCGGCCTCGCAATTTCCCAGGGGTTGCCGAGCGTCAGCCACTTATCGGTTCTCTCCACCTGCCAGCCGTCGACGATCTCCTGGTCGAAAATGCCGAACTCGTAGCGGATGCCGTAGCCGAGCGTCGGGATCTCGAGAGTCGCCAAGGAATCGAGGAAACAAGCCGCGAGCCTGCCCAAGCCGCCGTTGCCCAACCCCGGCTCGGCCTCCTGCGCAAGCAAGGTTTCGAGATCCAGACCGAGATCCGCGACGGCGGATTCGACTTCCTCGTATATCCGCAAGTTGACGAGATTGTTGCCGAGATGCGGCCCCATGAGGTACTCGGCGGATAGGTAGGCGACCGTGCGCACGCCCCGGTCCGTGTAAGCGGCCGCGGAGCAGATCCAGCGGCGCAACATCAGATCGCGAATGGAGTAAGCCAGCGCGAGATAGTAGTCGTTGCGCGTCGCGAGCTTCGGGAACTTACCCTGGATGTAAAAGAGCTTGTCGAGAAACGCCCGCTTGAGGGCCTCGCGTTGTGTATCCGACGCGGGCTCCGGGAATCTGGGCGCGCCGGCGGCAACCGCCAGCGCGCCCTCGAAGGCCTCGCCCGAGTCGCTTCGCATCAGCTCGCGGCTTTTTTCTTCTTGGCGGTGGCTCCGCGTTTGCCGCCATTGGATTTGGACTTTCCGCCCGCTTTGCCTGACTTGGCTGTGGGCTCCGAACCCTGGAGCAGCAACCTCTCCACTTCGCTCTCAGCGGCGAACCAGTCCGCAAGCTCCTGTCCGCCAACAAAACCGCGCTTCTGCGCTTTGTAATAGGCGGCTTCCGCGATCATTGCTTCGTACGTCTCAGGATATTCGGCCACAGCTGCCATCTTCTTAGGCATGCTCGTCACTCCTTCGTTTGGGCCAAGGACGTTCGTCAATCAGAGAAATGAGCAAGATGCATGCCAAGGAGATACCTCCGGGGCGCAGCATCCGCTCCTATGCAATAGTACGTCAGGAGTATGTGACTGGTCTGCTCTGGTGCATCACACTTTGCGCGTGTTCCAAAACGGCGCAACGCGCGGTCCCGCGCGGCGTGCCCCGTCGGCTGCCGGGAGCAATTTCGCCCGGCAGGGGGGCTGCAGTTGGCGCCTCAGCGGTGTACGTTGAGATGGCCATGCTGCGAGCATTTCCGTCACGAGAGAAGGCCTCCGCCGCCCTTGCAAGCGCGATCGCAAGCGCGTTGCGCGCCGCCGTGGCCGGCGCAGGTCGCGCCTCCGCCGTCGTCAGCGGCGGGCAGTCGCCGCGGGATCTCTTCAGATTGCTGCGCTCGATGCCGGTCCCGTGGCCCAGGATCAGCGTCGTCCCCAGCGATGAGCGCTGGGTGGATACCGATGACGATGCAAGCAACGAGCAGATGATTCGGAACGAGCTGTTCGCCGGCTCGGCCGAGGCCGCGGATCTCGTCAGCCTCTATCGGCCGGGCCTCACGGCGGAGCAGGCCCTACCCACGCTCGCTGCGGCGCTCGCCGAGGTTAAGCGACCGTTCGACGTGGTCGTGCTGGGTCTGGGCGATGACGGTCACACGGCCTCGCTGTTCCCCGACGCGCCGGACCTCGCCGAAGCGCTGACCAGCGATGCGCTCGTCGTCGTCCAAAGGCTTCCGCGACTGCCGCACGCACGGGTGTCGTTGACGCCGCGCGCGCTGCTCGACGCACGCCGGCTGTATTTGCTTTTCTTCGGCGACGTCAAGCGCGCCGTGTACGAGCGCGCCGTCCGCGCCGGGCCGGCCGAAGAACTACCGGTGCGCGCAATCATTCACCAGACACGAGTGCCCGTCGCCGCGTTTTGGGCACGCTAGGTGGCCGCCATGCTGCCGACCCGGGCCGTCGAGACGGTCACCGCGAGAATCAGCGCAATGACAAGGCAGCGATGGAGTCTCCAAAAAAAGGACAGCTCGCGAGAGAACCCGAGGTAGTATTTGCAATCTAACAGGCCCGTAGGCCGCGCATTCACACGGCCGCCAGCAACGACGTCTAGGAGAACATTATGACAAGCGGCCAGCCTGGCGAACGAGCAACGACGGACTGGATCAAGATCGCCTGCTGGCTCGTCATCGGCGCGTACGCGATCTCCAGCGCGGCCCGCCTCCTCCAAGGCGAGACGCTGTCCCAAATCGTCAACCTGGCGGACCTCTCGCTGCCGACCATGGCTTTTGCGGGCAGCATCCTGGTGCTGATCTTCCGCTCGCCGCGCGTTTTGAAGTCGGCGACCATGATAGAAGCCAACGAAGCGCGAACGGTCGGGCTCTCGTTCCTGGTCGTATTCGTACTGATGGCCGCGTACTACATCCTGAGGCCCGTTCGCGATGCGATGGCGAGCGATTGGAGCAATACCGAGATCAGCGTGCTGTGGAATCTCCAGCTCGTCTTGAGCACCGCCGTGGTCGCCCTCTACGGTCTGGCCTGCTCACGGATTCGATTCAAGCTACTGGTTCCGGCGGTCTATGTCTTCTTCGCCGTGACCTTCGTCGGTTTCTATCTCGCGGCCCAGTCCGTAACCGACAGAGTGCTGCTCGATAAGGGGTTCTATCTTTGGGTCAGTCTGTTCAGCCTTTTCCATCTCTCGGTCTTTTGGAGCTTCATGGCGGATCTGTTCAGCAAGGAACAATCGCGCCGTGTGTTCGCGTTCATCGCCGCCGGTGCCAGCGCCGGCGCGGCCGCGGGCCCACTGTTTGCCAGCCTGATCGTCACCGATATCGGCACCGACAATCTGATGCTGGTTGCATCGGTCGCATTGCTGGTTCCGATCCCCATCCTCTTCTATCTGCAGCGCCTCAAGATCGTCGACTTGCGCAACGAAGACGTGCACGCCGACTTGAGCGCGGCGAAGATCGGCGGCAATCCGCTGGCCGGCTTCAAGACATTTTTTACCAATCCCTACCTGCTCGCGATAGGCGCGTTCTTCCTGCTGTTCACGACGATCAGCTCGTTCGTCTACTTCGAGCAGACAAACCTGCTGCGCGACTTCACGCGCGAGGAAAGGACGGTGATTCTTTCCGGTCTCGCGGCGGTCGTGAACATTCTGACCTTCGGTCTCGGCATGTTTGCCACGAGCCGCCTGGTCACCAAGCTCGGAATGCCGATCACGCTTGCCCTGGTTCCCGTGTTCATCTGCGTAGGGCTCTTGATTCTCGCCTTCGCGCCGATATTGACCGTGTTGCTCGCGTTGCAGGTCGCGCGCCAGGGCGGTAACTACGGCATTACCCGCCCGGCCCGAGAAATGCTGTTCACCAACGTCGACCGGGAAACGCGCTTCAAGGCGAAGCCGGTCATCGACGTGGCCGTGTACCGCGGCGGCGACGCTGCGAGCAGCATCGCCTTCGCGGCCCTCACCGACGGCCTCGGCTTGGGAATGGCCGCGATGGCCGCGATCGGCGCCGGTATTGCCGCCGTCTGGGCCGCTTTCGCGGTTTACCTGGGGCGGGCATTCAACCGGGAGACCGGTAAAACCCCCTCGGCAAAGGTCGAGCGCACGGCTGTCGGCAAGCGGCAGCAGGCCACCACTTAGATTCGCCACGAGGCTTCGCGCCGCGGGCCGGCCCCGGGACGGGGGCTCAACCTGCTCCGGGCAGCATGCGCACGATCTCCGCTTGTGACGGCTCCAGGTGGAAGTCTCTGAGCGCCATGAGCAGCGACAAGTTCGAGTTCAAGGTCTCGCGGTTGACGTTCAGCAACGAGGAGATATCGGTCTCGCCGATCCGGCCCTGGCGGATGCTCGCGTAGATCTCGCCGTGCATCTGGTCGTGACGCCGATGCACTTCCTGTATCGCCTCGACCAGCTCCTCGACGTCGACGCTTTTTTGACCGGCTTTCCGCAGGCGGTACAAATCGTCGTAGTAGGCCGTCATGACGCTGCGAAAGTGGTCGATGTATCTCTGCACCGGATCGCTGACGGAGCTGGAGAATTCGTCGAGATTGTGCCTGATGTCCTTCAGCAATTTGCTCGAGTGAACGGCCTCGCGAATCGCGCTGAGCAGCTGTGTGAGCCTTACCGATTCCTCGTCCTTGAGGGGTTGCGATTGCAGTCGCGTGGCGAACGCGATGATTTCACCTTCCAAGCGCTTCGTCGCCGAGTACATGTCGTCGAAAGCTCTCTGCCGCGGCTGTGGATCGGCTTCCTCGGCAGCCACGGGCGGCTGTCCCGGCGGGATCGGCAGCGGCGGATGGAAAACCGTCATGTTTTGAAGAATCACGCGCCGGATCAGTCTCGCGGTCTCGCGCTCGATCGCCGGAAGCGCCGCCTCGCTGAGAGGCGGGCCGATCCCGCTGAGATAGCGCGCCTCCGACGGAGTCTTGGAGACGAAGAGGGACTGCAGCAGATTCGCGAACGGCGTGATGCCCGGAAGAAAAATGACGACGCCGATCAGGTTGAACAGGCTGTGAAACGCCACCAGCGCATACAGCGGGTCGCTGATCCCCAGCGCAGCCACGGCCGTCAGCAACGGGAGCAGCGCGACGAACGCGATCGTATCCGTGCCGAGATTGAAGAGGAAATGCGCCATCGCGACGCGTTTTTTTGCCGGGACGCCTTGCACGGCTCCGATCAGCACCGTGGTCGTCGTGCCGAGATCTGCTCCGACCGCGATTGCGGCGGCGCTGCGCAAGTCTATAGTGCCGGCGCTGAGCGCCGCCAAGGTAATCATCATCGTCGCGGAGCTCGAGCGGATCAGGGCCGCGAACCCCGCGCCGAACAGCAGATACTGCCAGGCAGCGAGACCGCCGAGACGCGAGACGTCGAAGGCATCGCCGAGCGAGGCGACGCTGTCTTTCATGAATTGCATTCCGAGCAGCAGGAATCCCAGCCCGAGCAGGAAGCGGCCGATTCCCGCCACCGCCGTCTGGGATGCGACGTAGACGAGGGCACCGCAGCCTATCAGCGGCAGCGCCAGCTCGATGATCTCGAACTTGAAACCGATGGTCGCGACAATCCAGCCCGTGACGGTGGTGCCGAGATTCGAGCCGAACACGATCCCGAGCGCATTTCGCAGTGACAGCAAGCCGGCGCCGACGAAAGCCAGCACCATGAGGCCGACGACCGAGCTGCTTTGCAGCACGGCGGTCGCGATTGTTCCGCTCACGACCGAGCGCAGCGGCGTTCGCGTGTGCTCCCGCAAAAACCCGGACAGCGCCGGGCCGCCCACGGTTTTCAGGGCGGACTCCAGCTGTCGCATCGCGAACAAGAACAGACCCAGGCCGGCGAGCATTCGCCAGAAGTCGAAATTTACGAACATCGGCCGCCCCGGGGCTCCTCCGAAGATCAAGGGGCCGACTTTGCCAGATCCATCCGCGCCCCGGTATCAGCGCTTTCCGCTGCGGCCGCCTGCAGCCCGGCGCAGCCGGTGCCCATCGGAGCTTTAGGCGCAGGCGGACACGCGCTTCAGCGTCGGTTTTCTTGACAAGCGGCTTGGTCCGAGCCCAGGGGGATAACTCACAACCCCTTATTATTACTGTACTTTCTGTTTCAGGTACGCCTTTTGCAAAGGTTTCATCAGGAGAACTGCGCGTGCGCCGGCAGCCCGCGCGGGACAGGAAGGCCCATGAGCATGACACGCATCAACACTCCAAGGCTCACCGAGCGCAGCGATCTGGGCTGCTGGCATCCCCGCAGCGACGAGGGTGCAGCGGCCGTGCGAGCGCAGCGGCGGCATGAGACGGGTAGACGCGAGACGCGCTCAGCAACCGCTCAGCGCCTCGATCCAAGAACGGATCAGGTCGACGCCCAGTTGATCTACGCTGTTCGTGGCGAGCGGTGGCATCTGGGCTGCGTCGCCGCGGCGGCTCATACGCTCAAGTAGTACCGAGCGATCGGGCTCTCCCGGCGCGACGATCAAAGCGTTCGCGATCCCTAAGTTGCCGCTCTGAGGCGCGGCGCCGCAGCTGCCGGTCGCGCTCAAGTCCGTCTGAAAGCGAAGATCCATCGACGAGGGCGTCGGGCCGTTCGGCCGGTGACATTGAGCGCAGTTGGTGTGCAGATAAGCGCGCGCGCGTTCCTCGATCGTGCCTTGCATGCCGGTCGGATCGGCCAAGGTCGGATGCACGCTCGGGTCACCGAGCGGGCTCGTAAAAAGCGCGATCGCGTCGAGCGTCTCGAGCTGATTCGCCGCCCTTCCCGTGCTCGGGTAACTGAGGCTCGTATTGAGCTGCGCGAGCTCCAGCCCGAGGCTCGATCCGGCGGCGGCAGTGTGGCAGCTCAAGCATTGATTGTCGTCCGGAAACGCCCAGTCCTGTCCGCCGATATCGGCCGTCTTGCCGCCGATGACCAGTGCCGCGTCGCTCTGTTGCGCGTTCCACTCGTAGGAGTAGCCGGCCCAGCCGCCGTCGGGATGCCGCATGAAGAGCCGTGTTTCGATCAGCTCGCCGTCGAGGCGGAAGTGCTTCGCCAGCACGCTGCCGGGCGGAAACTGGAAATCGCCGTCGGCGGCCACGTTGATCGTCGTGCCGTCGGGTATCGCGAGCCAACGTTGCTTGTCGGCGCCGTCGGACCAAAACGGCGCGGCAACCGCGTAGGGAATCAAGCCGCTCGCAGGCTCGCTCGGATCCTGCGAGTCGAAGCAGCCGGTGGCCGAGAGCAGGTCTGCTACCGGTTCGGGATCGATGCCCGGGCCCCCGGCATCGACTAAAGCGTGGATGCCGCCGGCGATATCGACGACGTAGAGCTCGCCGTCGAGGTCCTCGGCAAAGGAGGCTATCGACAAGGTCGTGTCGAGCAGCTCCTCGGCCGTGTATCCTCCGCCGCCGTCCTCGACGAGACGCCAGATGCGCCCCGAGCCGTGGTCGCCGAAAACGTAATCCCCCGCGAGCGCGGGAATTGCCGTGCCGCGGTACACGAACCCGCCGGTGACCGAAGTTCCGAGACTGCGCCCATAGGCGTGCACGGGATCGACGAGACCGCCGGCCGTCGCGCAGCTCGGCGCGGGGCTCGAGAAGTTGCTGAACCCTTCGCGGCAATCCCAGCCGTAGTTCCGGCCGACCTCGATGCGATCGATCTCCTCAAAGGCACCCTGACCGACGTCGCCGGCCCAAAGCACGCCGCTATCGCGATCGAAGCTCCAGCGCCACGGATTCCGCAAGCCCCAGGCGAAAATCTCCGGGCAAGCGCTCGCGCTCGAATGGTTTGCCGGGCAATTCGCGTTGCCTGCGAACGGGTTGCCGGCAGGGATCGCGTAAGGCGTGCCGCCGTCGACGTCGAGCCGGAGCATCGCACCGAGCAAGTTGGTCGTATCCTGAGCTCGGCTGTTGGGATCGCCGCCCGAGCCGCCGTCGCCGAAGCCTGCGTAGAGGAAGCCGTCGGGGCCGAAAGCGATATGCCCACCGTTGTGATTGGCGAAATCCTGATTGACGTTGATCACGTCGTCGCGGCTGCCGGGATCGAGCGTCAGGCCGCCGTCGATGCTCGTAAAGCGCGCGACGACCGAGATCATCGGATTGGAGCTCTCGGTCCACGAGAGATAGACCTCGCCGTTGCTTGCGAAATCCGCATCGAAGGCCATGCCGAGGAGACCGCCCTCGGAGTCCGAATTGACGTCGAAGCTCAGCGATAGATCGATGAAATCGGTGTCGAACGCCGCGACGTTCGGATCGTTGGCGAAGACGCGTACCCGGCCGGGCTTCTCGAGCACGAACCAGCGGCTGTCGTCTCCGGGCGCCTGCAGGAGTCCCAGCGGCTGATTGAAACCCAATGAGTCGAAGATAGGCTCGAGCGCGATTTGGGCGCCGGGGCCCGAGAGCCGCTCCGGCGCCACGCAAGTCAGGTTCTGCGGGCGGCTGTCGAGCCCGGCGGACGGCGGCGGCATGCCCGCGCCGTCGCCGCCGCGCGAAGACCCGCCGCCGCACCCCGCGACGGCTGCGACCGCGCTCAGAACGGCAAACACGGGGAATCGTTCCATCAGTTCCGCATGCCTCGAAACCGCAGCTTCAACTGTAGCAGCTCTGAATCACAACACGCAGCCGCGCCGGCGCGCGACCTGTCTGCGACCTGCGACACCCGCTCATTGGATTCCGCCTATACTTCCGGCGTCTTCCGACAAGCGTTTGTCGATGCAGCCAGCGGATGCCGAGATCGTTCTCACAGAACCTGCCCATGCGTGCTAGCGGCCTTCGGCGCCGGATTAAGTCCAGCCCCTGGTACTGGCCAGTCAAGCTGTTTCTGAAGCGAATCAGCGGCCGGGAGCTATGGCTCCGGCGGCAGATCCACCTGCCGACACGAGGCGAGACCGACTGGCGATACGATCCGAGCCGGCTCGATCGCGCCTCCGTGGTCTACTCTTTCGGGGTCGGCGACGACGTCGCGTTCGAGACGGCGCTCATCGAAGATCACGGCTTGACCGTGCATGCCTTCGATCCGACGCCGCACGCGCGCGAATGGATCGAAGACCAGCAATTCTCGTCACGGCTCGCGTTTCATCCCTGGGCGGTTTCCGGGCGAGACGGCCGGCTCAAGATCTACCCCCGAGTGAATGCCAAAGGACGGCGATCGAGAACGATGTGGACATCGGACCCGGCTCAAGCCGGCGAGCAGCTCGGAATCGAGGTGCCTGCCTACAGCATAGCGTCGCTGATGAAAATGCTCGGCCACTCGACGATCGACTTGGTGAAAATGGACATCGAGGGCGCCGAGTACGAGAGCCTGGATGCGATGCTGGCTGACCGCATACTGCCGAGACAGCTGCTGGTCGAGTTTCACCATCGGTTTCCGGGCATCGGCAAGCACAGGACGCGAGCATCCATCGAGCGCCTCCAGGCGGCGGGATACAGGATCTTCTCGATCTCGCCCACCGGCCGGGAAATCGGCTTCATTTCTCCGACGGCCCGATGAAGCTGTTGTTCGTCACGCTCTACATCGATCACGTGCTGCTGTTCCTGCTGCGCGCGCTTGCGCAGCAGGTGTCGCTCCGCGTCGTCCATGACTTCGACAACGACTGGAGTTTGCAGCTGGCGGAGTTCGGCGTCTCGACGCACCGCGTGATCTGCAAGTCCAGGTTCGATAGACGGTTCAAAGCAGAGCTCGAGCAACTGCAACGTGAGCAGCCTTGTGATCTCGTGCAATGCTTCCACGGCAATTCTCAGCTCGCGAACGTGATTCATTGGGCCGGTCGCGAGCTCCCTATCGTCGGCTACCGCGGCCGCATCGGCCACTTGAAGTTGCGGGAGAGCCCGGTGGCGTACTGGAGCGTGCGCAACCCGCAACTCTCGGCCGTCGTCGCCAACAGCAGCGCCGTGGCTGCCTACCTCGAGAACTTCCGCGTGCTGAAACCGAGGAACGTTCAGGTCATTCCAACCGGCGTCGACCTCGAGTGGATCCAAAGCCGGGCCCAGGCGGCTTTCGGCCTCAGATCGCGCTTGGGGTTACCGGCGGACAGTTTCGTCGCCTTGAGCATGGGCTCGCTGCGGCCGGTCAAGAATTTCGAGCTCATCGTCGAGGCTGCCAAGCAGCTCGCGCCCAAAGACGTGCATTTCGTCAATCTCGGTGACTCGCGTGGATGGGCCGAGAAGACGCGAGGGATCGCCAATCTGCATTTCCTGGAATTCGAGCCCAACCCCTTTCCCGCCATCGGCGAGGCGGACGTTTTCGTTTCGACGAGTCACGGCGAAGCTTTCGGCCGGGCCAACATCGAGGCGATGGCCTGCGGAAAGCCGGTGGTCGGCCCCAAGGCCGGCGGCGCCTTGGATCAGATCGAGCACGATGTGAGCGGCAGATTCTTCCAGCCGAACGATGCCTCGGATTTCGCCGGCCAGGTTCTCTGGTATCGCCAAAACCCGGAGCGCGCGACTTTGCACGGCGCGCAGGCGAAGCAACGGGTCGAGCGCCGCTTCTCCACAGCCGCGATGGCCGAAAGCTATCTGTCGCTCTATCGAAAGGTTCTCGCCGAGAGATCGGCCGAGCGATGATTTTCGGCGAGGAGGCGCTCAGGCCAATACGCTCCTTGGGCTAGGCCGACGAGATCTTTTGCAGCAGCGCGCGGGCATTGCTGCCGACATGCACGTGGTTGTAGAAAAAGTTTGAGATCGGCCGTCTCGAGTAGGTCTCCCAACGCACCAGCTCGAATCCGGTCTTAGCGAGCAGGAAGTCGAAGGATCTGCGGCAGAACTCGTTTGCGTGGCCTATCGCCATGGTCTCCGGGTACTCGGGCTTGCGCAGACCCAAGTCGGTCAGCAATCGCTTCAACCGCTTGGATATGGATTCGACGTTGGGAATCTCTATGAGCAGGTGGCCGGTCGGCTTCAACAGCGAGTTGAGCTTGCGCATCGCTGCCACGCAATCGGGCAGATGCTCGAGCACGTGTCGCAGCGAGATCAGATCGAAGCGCTCGGCGTCGATCGCGCCGGGATCCACCGCAAGAAAATCGGCGACCACGACCGGAGCGCCCAGGCGCTCGCGGACGACTTTCGCCATGACGCGCGAAAGCTCCAAGCCCTTGACGTTCCAGCCGGCCCTGCGCGCGACGTACATGAGCCTGCCGTTGCCGCAACCGATGTCCAACAGCCGCCCGGGCGGCTTGACGTAGCGGCTCACGAAAGCGAACGATGCATCCTTGTCCTTGTTCCACGGATTGCGATCGTCGGTCGGGTCCTTGTCCGGCTCGTCGAAATGCTCCTGCTCGAGGCCGGTGCTGAGATCGTAGTTCACCAAAGTGCAGCGCGGACAGCGAAAGTATCGATAGCGTCCGTCGCTGCCCATCGAATGATAGAGATAGAGCTGTCGTCCTCCGCAGAGGCGGCAGGCGAAATCTGCCTTGATCAGCGTGCTCATGCCATATTGCGGCGAATCCCTCGTGTGATTATACGCGGCTCGACTTCCGGAGCTCCGGAGCTTCGCTGACCGCAACCCGCTCGGCATTGTGCGTGCGCCGCCTGGATGCGCAGATAGGTTCTAGAATAGGCGAATGAACCAGCCGCAACACCGCAAGGTCCGCAGCTTCGTTCGCCGCCCCGGCCGCACCACGGCGGCCCAGAAGCGCGCGCTCGAAACACTGTGGCCGCGCTATGGCGTTCAAGCCGGCGGAAGGGTTTTGGACCTGGACGGCCTGTTCGGCAGAGTCGCGCCGGTGGTTCTGGAGATCGGCTTCGGCAACGGCGAGGCGCTGTTGACGGCAGCAGCAAACAAGCCGCAATGCAACTACCTCGGCGTCGAGGTGCACGAGCCCGGCATCGGTCACCTGCTGCTATTGCTCGAGCGGGCTCGCCTCGACAACGTCCGCATCGTCGCCGCGGACGCAGTGGAATTTCTCGACCATTGTCTCGAGCCTGCGTCCCTCGACGTCGTGAATCTGTTTTTCCCCGACCCATGGCCGAAGAAACGGCATCACAAACGCCGAATCGTGCAACCCAAGTTCGTCGCCGACGTGGCGCGAGCGCTCAAACCCGGCGGTGTGCTGCACGTCGCCACCGACTGGCAACACTATGCCGAGCACATCATCCAAACGGTTTCAGCGAACCCCGAATTTACCCGGCGACCCGCGACGGCGCGCGCGGAAGATGTGCGCCTTGAGCGTCCGCCGACCAAGTTCGAACGTCGCGGTCATCGCCTCGGCCACGAGATCCAGGATCTCCGTTTCTTGCGACGCTGAAGCTCAAAACCGCGCCAGAGTTTTTAACCGCTCGAGGTCCGCGACGCTCGCAAACACGGCGCCCTCGAAAATCTCGAGCGGCAGAGGCCTTAGCCTCGCGCCCACGCAAGGGCCGATGACGCAGACGCCGTCGTCGATGCGAAATTGCGCGCCGTGCGAGCGGCACAGAATGAGCTCGCGATCCTTGGTCAGGAATTCGTTCGCCCGGAGATTGAGCTCGTGCCCGGCGTGCGGGCAGCGGTTGACATAGCCGTAGAGCTCGCCCTTTCGGCGAACGAGGAACAAAGCCAAGGGCCAGCTTCCCTCGCCCCAGCACAGCTCCAGGCAACCGCCGTCCGGGACATCGCCGAGGGCACAGAGTCGCGCTACCGCGCTCACGCGTCCTGCAGCGCCTCGCGCGTCGCCAGCGGATCGCTCGCGAACCAGGTGCGAAAGCGCAGCAGCAACAGCAGGCCCGGTATCGCGACGGCGGCCGCGAATGAGAAGTACGGCAGCCAGCCCATTTGCGTCGCGAGCCATCCTGTGGGTGCCGTCAACAGCACCCTCGGCAGCGTCGCCAGCGCCGAAAGCAGTGCGAATTGCGTGGCGGTGAAGCGCCGGTCCGTCAAGAAAGCCATGAATGCGAGCAGAGCTGACGTGCCCATGCCCTGCGTCAGATTCTCAAACGCGATCACGGCGGCGAGCCACCAGAGGTCGTAGCCGATGACCGAGAGCAGCGCGAACCCGAGAGTCGAGACGCCTTGAAGAATTCCAGCCGTCATCAGCGCTTTGTACATCCCTAGCTTCAAGGTAAGCGCGCCGCCGAGGAAAACGCCGAAGAGCAACGGCGCGAGCCCGAAGGCCTTGACGACCGCGCCGATCTCGGTGTTGGAGAACCCCGTCTGCAGATAGAACGGTATCGTCATGTGGCTCGCGAGGTTGTCGCCGAGCTTGTAGATGAGGATGAACAGCAGCACCAGCCAGGCGCCGCTCGGCAGCTCATAGCGCCGGAAGAACTCGAGGAAAGGACCGAGAAACGCGCTCGTGAGCGAGCTCGGCTGCTCTTCCGCCACTTTCGGTTCGGGCGCGAGCAGTGTAAAGACCATCATCACGGCCATGACGGCTGCCATGAACAGGTAGACGCCGCGAAAACCGATGATGTCCGCGAGGATCAGGCCGCCCGCCGATGCGAGCAACATTCCGGTCCGGTAACCGTAGGTGTTCATCATCGCGCCCAAGCCCTGCTCCGCGTCCGCAAGGCTTTCGCGGCGGTAGGCATCGATCACGACATCCTGGGACGCGGAAAAGAAGCTCAGCAAAAAAGACGCGGCGACGATCAGCCAAAGGCTGCGCCCGGGGTCCTGAAAGCCGAGCAAAACGATGCTAGCGACGAGACAACTCTGAAAGATCAGCAGCCAGCCGCGACGGCGGCCGAGCCCCAGCGGCTTGAATCTGTCGAGCAGGGGCGCCCAAAGAAACTTGAGGTTATACGGGAGTCCGACGAGCCCAATGAATCCGATGGTCGTCAGATCGACGCCACCCTGCGTGAGCCAGGCCTGAAGCACCGTGAGCGTGAGCAGCAGGGGCAGCCCCGACGCGAAACCCATCGCGCCGGCGAGCCACAGCCGCGGCGTCAGCAACACGCGCCAGCTGGCGCTGCCGCCGTCAAAGGTCATAGTCGATCGTCAAGGGAGCATGATCGGAGAAACGCCTGCTCTTGTAGATCGCGGCGCGTCTGACCGTGCCGTGGAGTCCCTCCGAGATGAGCTGATAATCGATCCGCCATCCGACGTTCTTCTCCCAGGCGCGCCCTCGGTTGGACCACCACGTGTACTGCTCAGGCTCCTGGTTGATGCTGCGGAAGGCGTCGACGTAGCCGCCCGCGCCCAAGGTCGCCTCCATCCAGGCGCGCTCTTCCGGCAGGAAGCCCGAATTTTTCTGATTGCCGCGCCAATTCTTGAGGTCGATGGCTTTGTGAGCGATGTTGAAGTCACCGCAGAGGATATAGGTCTTGGACCGCCGGCGAAGCATCGCGAGATGTTTCTCGAAAACCTCCAGGAAGCGGAATTTTGCCGCCTGCCGGGCCTCGCCGGACGAGCCGGAGGGCAAATAGACGCTGACGACCACGAGATCGCCGAAATCGGCCTCCAGATAGCGGCCCTCGGCGTCGAACTCCTCCGAGCCGAAGCCCTTGATCACTCGCGCGGGCTGCTCGCGGCTGTAGAGCGCCACGCCACTGTAACCGGGGCGCACGGCACCGAAAACGTAGCGGTAATAATTTCTCCGCTCAAAGGGTGTTCCGCTGAGCTGAAATTCCTTGGCCTTGATCTCCTGCACGCAGAGCACGTCCGCTTGCTGTCTCGAGAACCAATCGAAGAACCCCTTGCGCGCCGCCGAGCGCAAGCCGTTGGCATTGAAAGTAATGATTCTGGTCACCGCCGGCTACTCGCAATGCCTGGGAAGCGCGTATCATACAGAACGCGATCAGGGTGATCATGGAAGCGTACAAGACACAGTTTCTCGAGCTGTCGTTGGAGCTGGGCGTGCTCAGATTCGGCGAGTTCGAGCTCAAGTCGGGACGTACCAGCCCATATTTCTTCAATGCCGGGCTCTTCAACACCGGCTACGCCGCTGCGAAGCTCGGGCGTTGCTACGCGTCGGCGATCGCGGCAATGGATTTCGAGTTCGACATGCTCTTCGGCCCCGCCTACAAGGGCATCGGTCTGGTGACGCTCACCGCCGCAGCGCTGGCGGAGCATTACGATCTCGACTACCCGTTCGCCTTCAATCGCAAGGAGGCGAAAGACCATGGCGAGGGCGGCCGGAGCATTGGCGCGCCGATCACGGGCCGTGTGCTGATTCTCGACGACGTCATCACCGCGGGCACGGCGATCAGGGAAATCGTCGAGCTCATCAAGGAGGCCGGCGCCCAGCCCGCCGGAGTGCTCGTGGCCTTGGACCGGGAGGAGATCGGCGGGCGCAATCGGCTGTCGGCCGTCAGCGAGCTCGAGCAGGCCCTGGGAGTCCCGATACGCAGCATCATCTCCTTGACCGATCTCGTCGATCACCTGGAGGAGGAGAGCGAATATGCGAGCTTTCTGCCCAGCGTGCGCTCCTACCGCAATCGCTACGGCATCGCGCAGTCGCGCAGGAACTAGCCGGCAGGGCACGGCCTTTTCACGGAACTGAGGCCCATTGCCCTTCCGGGTCCGGCGGATCTGTTATATCTTCGAAGGTTCCGAAGTCGGCGAACTTTGACATAAGTGAATCCGCGAATCTCACGGCAGCTGCTGGCGGCGCTTTGTTTGATCGTTCTGGGCGCGTCCCAGGCGGTGGCTCAGCAGCGGCTGTACCGTTGGGTGGACGACCAGGGGGTGGTTCACTATGGGGATCGCGTGCCGCCGGAGTACGCAGGCCGCGACCGGGACCTGCTCAATACCCAGGGTGTGACCGTGGGCGCCGAGGAAGGCGCGATCACCGACGAGGAGCGCGCCGAGCTCGAGCGGCGCGAGGCTGTCGAGAGCGCCGACAGGCAGGCTCGCGTCGAGAACGCCCGGCGCGATCAGGTATTGCTCGACACTTATCTGTCCGTCGGCGAAATCGAGCAGCTCAGAGACCGCCGCTTGGAGCTGCTGGCAGCCCAAATCAAGGTCACCGAGCAATATCTGGCCAATCTGCGCAAGCGCCTGGCCCGCCTGCAGAGCGAGGCCTCCAACTACAAGCCCTACAGCGACGACGCCGACGCCCCGGACGTCCCCGAGAACCTGGGCCTGGAGCTGTCCCGCACGCTCGCCTCGATCACCGTCTACGAGCAGACGCTCATGCGCAGCCGCGCGGAGCAAGACTCTCTCTCGAGGGCTTTCGCCAGGGATATCGAACGCTTTCGCGAGCTGAAGGGCGGCTGAGCCGCCGTCAGTGTTTACCCGAGTGGCCGAAGCCGCCGGCGCCGCGGCCGCTCTGCTCGAACGACTCCACGACCTCGAACTGAGCCTCGACGACGGGAACGATCACCAGCTGCGCGACGCGGTCTCCGGGCTCGATGCGAAAACGGGTCGCACCTCGGTTCCACACCGAGATCATCAGCTGGCCCTGATAGTCCGAATCGATCAACCCGACGAGGTTGCCGAGGACGATCCCGTGCTTATGCCCCAGGCCCGATCGCGGCAGGACGACGGCGGCAAGCGTCGGATCGTCGAGATGTATCGCCAGTCCCGAGGGAATCAGCTCGCAGTCGCCGGGATCGAGCTCCAACGGCGCATCGATGCAGGCCCGCAGATCGACGCCAGCCGAACCCGCCGTCGCCTTGCTCGGCAGCGGAATATCCCTGCCTAAACGCTCGTCGAGTATCTTGAGCTTGACGCGCCGCAGCGCCCGTTCCTTCATCTGCCCTGGCGGGAGTCAGTGGCCTGTGGCGGCCACTAGACCGGCAACCGGGCCCGGGACGGGCCGCCGGTCTCGCTGCGCGAGGCGCGAAAACGCTCCGCGATCAGCCCGATGAGGCGTTGGGCGAGCACCGACTTCGTCGCCCGCTCGAGCGTGCGCTCGCCGCCTTTCCAAAGCACGGTCAAGGCATTGGTCTCCTGATCGAAACCGCGGTCGGCGCCGACGAGATTCGCCGCCATCATGTCCACGTCCTTGTTGTCGAGCTTTTCCCGGGCGTGACGAGCCACATCCTGGGTCTCGGCCGCGAAGCCGACCGTGAATGGCCTGTCGGGAAGCGCGGCGACACTTGCGAGCGTATCGGGCGAGCGCACCAGCGCCAGATTCATTTCCTCGTCTTTGCGCTTGATCTTGTGGGGCGACGGCGAGCGCGGGCGGTAGTCCGAGACCGCGGCGCAGCCGATGAATATGTCGGCGCCGCGGACGTGCTGCTGGACCGCGGCATGCATTTGCTCCGCGGTCTCGACGTCGATTCGCTCGATTCCGCGAGGCGCGGGCAGCGCCACGGGGCCGCTCACGAGCAGCACTTCGGCGCCGGCCTGCTGGGCGGCCTGCGCCAGTGCGTAGCCCATCTTGCCGGAGCTGCGGTTGGTAATGTAGCGAACGGGGTCGATCGGCTCTCGCGTCGGCCCCGCGGTGATGACGACGCGCGTCCCCTTGAGAGCCTGGGACGTCAGGCGCGTCGGCGTTTCGAAAACCGCGGCGACGATCTGCTCGGGCTCCAGCATCCGTCCGGGCCCAACCTCGCCGCAGGCGTGAGAGCCGACCGCCGGGCCCAAGAACCTGACGCCTCGCTCCTCGAGCAGGCGCCGGTTGTGCTGTACGGCGGGATGCTGCCACATCATCTGGTTCATGGCCGGAACGAGAATCACCGGCGACGTCGTCGCCAAGCAGAGCGTGGCGAGCAGGTCGGGCGCCAGACCGTTGGCCAGCGTGCCGATGCAGTGGGCCGTGGCGGGCGCGATGATCACCAGATCGGCCCAGCGGGCGAGCTCGATGTGCCCCATCGCCGCTTCGGCCTCCGGATCCCATAGATCATCGCGCACCCGCCGAGAGGACACGGCTTGGAAGGTCACCGGAGAGACGAATTCGCGCGCGCCCCGGGTCATGACGACCTGCACGTCGGCGCCGCGCTCGACGAGCCGGCGCACGAGCTCCGGGCTCTTGTAAGCGGCGATCCCGCCGCTCACGCCGAGAAGAATCTTCGGCCCCTCGCCCTGTGTCGCGTCCACCCAAAGCCCTCGTTGCGCCGCTCGCCGCAGCTTAGCCGCAAGGTCAGGCGTTTTCCACCGACGCGGTGCGCATTTCTCGCGGTTCGGGCGCCTAAAGTCGGCTGGCTCAGGGGTCCCGAGGCGCCTAGAGTCCCACCGATGCAATCAGGCCACGTCGATGTCGATCAAGCAACGGCCGGTCTCTGAACAGCCGAGGGAGCGGCTGCAGAGGGCGGGCCCGTCCGGATTGTCGGATGCGGAGCTGCTCGCGCTGCTGCTGGGCAACGGCCCGGCGGGCGGAGACGCGCTCGGTCTCGCCTTCGATCTGCTCGATCGCTGCGGCGAGCTCGGCAAGGTGCTCGCGGCGGGCCAGGCGGAGCTCTGCGCTGTGGCGGGGGTGGGCGCGGCCAAGGCGGCCCGATTGCAAGCAGCGCTGGAGCTCGGCCGCCGCTACTTCCAGGGGCCGGTCAAGGCCCGCCTTTCGCTGCGCGCTCCGAATGATGCAGCGCGCTTCTTCCGTGCGCAGCTCGGCGATCTGCCGCACGAGGTGTTCGCTTGCCTTTTTCTCGACACGCGCCACCGCCTGATCCGCTACGAAGCGCTGTTCCGCGGCTCCATAGACGGCGCCACGGTGCATCCGCGCGAGGTGGTCAAGAGAGCCCTGCACCACAATGCCGCGGCGATGATCGTCGGCCATAACCACCCGTCCGGGGTCGCCGAGCCCAGCGAAGCCGATCGCGGCATCACGCTGAAGCTGGTCCGGGCGCTCGAGCTCGTGGAGATTCGCCTGCTCGACCACCTCGTGGTCGGCCGGGAGGGGCATGTCTCGCTCGCGGAGCTGGGGTGGATCTAGGCCTCGCCAGCGGGTATAGTGCCCGGCCTGCTGCTTTCCTTGGCCCCGCAGGAAACCGCGATGTCCAGAGTATGCCAGGTAACCGGGAAACGCCCGATGACGGGAAACAACGTTTCTCACGCCAATAACAAGACGCGCCGGCGCTTCTTGCCGAATCTGCATACCCAGCGTTTTTGGCTACCGTCGGAGAAACGCTTCATCAAGCTGCGGGTCTCGCACAAGGGCCTGAGAATCATCGACAAGCTCGGGATCGAGCAGGTCGTGCAAGACCTTCGAGCCCGCGGCAAAGCCGTTTAGACGAGGAGACCGACGTGAGAGAGAAGATCCGGCTCATGTCTTCCGCGGGCACGGGCCACTACTATACGACGACGAAAAACAAGCGACTTCATCCGGAGAAGATGGAGGTCAAGAAATACGATCCGACGATCCGCAAGCACGTCGTCTATAAGGAAACCAAGATCAAGTAAGCCGCCTCGCGGCCGCGTACTCAAGCCGTCGCCGGCTGAGGCGTATCGGCGAACGACTTGAGATAGAGCGCGAACTCCTGAAGCTTTTGAATGCCGCTGGCCTCGGCCCTGCTGCACCACTCCTTGAAGTCGGACAAGAGATGCTCGTTGCTGCGGTGTGACCCCGCCCAGAGCTCTTTGAGCTCGTTGCGGAACTCCAACACCGTCTTGAAGCTCGGATGGCGCGCCATCAGGTCGTCCAAGCGCTTCTGTGAGCTCGCATCCAGCATGCTCGGATGCCAGCTCAATAATCGCCTGACACGCCCGAGAATCGCGCTGGCGTTCTCGCCGACGCGTTCCAGCTCGTTACGCAGCACCGGCAGGGTTACGCTTTGAGTGTAGTGCCGTAATACGTGCATGCGGTTGACGATGATCGATCGCAGCACCTTGATATCGAGCGTCCCGGGACGTCCGGCGAGCTCCGGTTGAGGTGCTACGCGCCTCACCTTCACGAGGCCCAGCGCCGCGAGCAGCTTCACGTGCAGCCAACCCAGGTCGATTTCTCCGCGACGCACCGAGAACTTCGCCGAGCTCGGGAACGCGTGGTGGTTGTTATGCAGCTCCTCGCCGGCGATGAATACGGCGAACGGCCATAAGTTGGTCGAGGCATCGTCGGTATCGAAGCTCCGGTAGCCCTTGGCATGCCCGAGACCGTTGATCACGCCGGCCGCGAGCAGCGGCATCGTGATGAGCTGAATCGCAAGCAATATGATTCCGGGGACGCCGAACAGCAACAGGTCGAGAATCGCCAACAGTGCTATTCCGGCGTTGGGGCACCGTCCGTAGACGCGCCTTTCGAGCCAGTCGTCCGGGGTGCCCTTCGAGTATTTCTCCAGGGTTTCCGCTTTAGCGGCTTCGGCTCGATAGAGCTCCGCGCCCCGAAGCAAGACCTCTTTGAGCCCGAAAATCTTCGGGCTGTGCGGATCTCCTTCGGTCTCGCAACAGGCGTGATGCTTGCGATGCACGGCGACCCATTCCTTGGTGCTGGCGCCGGTGGTGATCCAGAGCCACAGGCGGAAGAAGTGCCGCAACGCCGGATGCAAATCGATCGCCCGGTGCGCCTGATCGCGATGGTAGTAGAGGGTGATTCCGAGCAGCGTGATATGCATCGTCAGCAAGACGACGCCGACATAGCCCCAAAATCCCAATCCGATAAGCCCGTAGTAGTTGTCGAAGATGAATTGCACGTCGGTATCCAGCATCACCGTGGCGAAAGCGCCTCACTATAGCGGAAGCACCTATCTACTCCAAGGTAGTCGCCGGAGCTGTGCAAGGCCTCACAGTTCCACATATGGTCGCGCTCGACGACACCGCGTAAGCTCGGAGCATGCCGGAGCTTCCTGAGGTCGAAACGACGCGGCGCGGCCTCGAGCCGCTGCTCATCGGCAAAGAGATTGCGGGGTTCGAGATCCGTCAGCCGTCGCTGCGCTGGCCGGTGGAGGAAACGCTGCTCGCGCGGCTCGAGGGGCAGCGGATCAACGCCCTCGGCAGGCGGGGGAAATATCTGCTGATTCTCGCCGATGCCGGCAGCTTGCTGCTGCATCTGGGGATGTCCGGCAGTCTCCGGTTTCTCGAAGCGCCCAGACCGCCGGCGACTCACGACCATCTCGACCTGGTGTTCGCCGGTGGCGCGAGGTTGCGCTTTACCGATCCGCGCCGCTTCGGCAGCCTGCATTTCACCGACTCGCCCGAGAATCACTGGTTGCTGAGGCATCTCGGCCGCGAGCCGCTCGGCGAGGCGTTCTCGAGCGAATATCTCAGGCGGTGCGCCAGAGGACGCCGCGTGCCGATCAAGCAGCTCCTCATGAACAGCCGCGTCGTCGCCGGCATCGGCAACATCTATGCGAGCGAGGCCTTGTATCGCGCGGGAATCCACCCGCGGCGCGCTTCGGGAAGCGTGTCGCCTGCGCGCTTCGGGCGCCTGGTCGAGTCAATCAAGCTCGTCTTGCGCGAGGCCATTGAGGTCGGCGGCACCACGCTTCGCGATTTTGTCGACGGCGACGGCAGGCCGGGCTATTTCCAGCTCGCGCTCAGGGTCTATGGCCGGGCCGGCGAGCCCTGCCGATCTTGCGGCCGGCCGATCAGGCAGATCGTGCTCGGACAGCGGGCGACGTATTACTGCCCCGGGTGCCAGCGCTGAGAATCTTCGAGCGTACGGCGGTTCAAGGAGCGGAGAACCGCGGCTCGCCGATGCCGCGCGGATCGGCGGCGGCATCGACCGTGCCGCTGGCGAAGTCCCAGGTGACCACTTGCATGTTGCCGAAAGCCCGGCCGACTTCGCTCAAGGAGTGACCCATCGCCCGCAAGCGGTCGACGTCCGCTTCATCGAGAGCGTCGCCCTCGAAGTAGATCTCGTCGGGGAAATACTGGTGATGGATCCTCGGCAGGGCGGTCATCGAGACCGCGTCGGCGCCGTCCATCCAGGCGAGACCGGCGAGCAGCACCATGGTGATGATGCGGCTCCCGCCAGGCGTGCCGAGCAGAGCCATGCCGTTGTCGCCGATGAGGATCGTCGGTGTCATGCTCGAGAGCATCCGTTTACCCGGCGCGATCGCGTTGGCCTCCGAGCCGAGCAGTTGATAGCCGTTCGGCACGCCCGGCTTGACGGAGAAATCGTCCATCTCGTCGTTGAGAAGCACGCCGGTGCCGGCGGGCATGTAGCCGCTGCCGAAAGAGAAATTGATGGACTGCGTCGCCGCCACCGCGTTGCCCTCGGCATCGAGCACCGAAAAGTGACTGGTCTGATCGCCGCCGGCCGGGCCCGACGGAAGAAAGCCGGGCAGATCCAGACTCGGCGTGGCGCGCTCGGGGTGTATGGAGATGCGCTGACCGGCGGCGTAGTACGGATGAATCAAGCGCTCCACCGGAACGTCGACGAAATCCGGATCGCCTAGGAACTCGGCGCGGTCGCGATGGGCGCGGCGCATGACCTCGGCGAGCAGGTGAACGCGCGCCGCATCGTCGAGCGCGCTCAGGTCATAGCCCGCGAGCATGTTGAGCATGTTGAGCAGCGCCACGCCGCCGGACGATGGCGGCGCCGCCGTGACGACTCGAACGCTGCGGTAATGCCCGACGAGCGGCTGTCGCTCGACGACCTCGTAAGCGGAGAGATCCTCGAGCGCCCAAATCCCGCCGCCGGCGCGCACGCCCGCGACGAGCTTTTGCGCCACCGGGCCCTCGTAGAATCCGCTGAAGCCCCCGCGCGCGAGGCTTTCGAGGGTCGCCGCAAGCTCGGGCTGAAGCACCAGGTCGCCTTCGCGCGGCAGCGCGCCCTCCGGCATCAGCGTTTCCCTGGCGGCGGCATTCATCACATCCGAGCGTCGCTCGAGCCGCGCAATGTACTCCGAATCGGCGGGGAAGCCCTCGCGGGCATGGCGAATCGCCGGCGCCAGCGAGTCCGCCAACGCGAGCTCGCCGAAGTGCTCGGCGAGATACGCAAGACCGGCCGGAAGCCCGGGAATGCCGGCGGACAGCGCGCCGTCGACGGACGCCCCCGGTACCGGCTCGCCCGCGGCGTCGAGATACATGTCGCGGCTCGCGGCGAGGGGCGCCGTCTCGCGCGCGTCGATCATGACCTCGAAATCGTCGGCGGCGCGCCGCAACAGAAAAAACCCGCCGCCGCCTATCCCCGAGCCGTAGGGCTCGACGACGCCGAGCGCCGCCGCGACCGCGATTGCGGCATCGAAAGCGTTGCCGCCCCGTTGCAGCACTTCGATGCCCGCGGCGCTCGCAAGCGGGTGCGCGCTGGCGACAGCGGCTCGCTGCGGGGCCGTTTGCGCCGCGGCGACGTGCCCGAGAATGAGCAGCGTCGCGACCGCCAACCCGCGCCATGGGATCGGCCGGATCCGGCTCATCGTTTCGCTCCGAACTTAGCCCGCAGCGCGTCGGCCACCACCGGGTGCACGAAGGACGAGACGTCGCCGCCGAGCTCGGCGATTTCTCTGACCAGGCTCGACGAAACGAAGGTGTAGTGCTCCGTCGGCGTTAGAAAAACCGTTTCGATCTCGTCGGTAAGACGGCGGTTCATCGTCGCCAGTTGAAACTCATACTCGAAGTCGGACACGGCCCGCAAGCCTCTCAATATGATCTTGAGGCCGTTCTTCCGCGCGAAGTTCACGGTCAACCCGCCGTAGCCCGTGACGCTGACGCCGGGGACATCGGCGAGAACCTTGGTCGCGAGATCCACGCGCTCGGCGAGGTTGAAGAGCGGCGATTTCCCCGGACTCTCCGCGATGGCGACCACGACCCGCTCGAATAAGGTCGCGGCGCGGCGCACGAGATCCTCGTGCCCGCGGGTCAGCGGGTTGAATGTGCCCGGATATACGGCGCCGGCCCGTTCGGTCATCGCTCTCTCTCTCGAATCTATCCAATCACATTCTAGAGCCTATCTCGCCGGCCCGCATGGCGCGAGCCGTCACGGTCAGGTCCGCTGTACGCGCAAAAGGCCGAAGACCACCTCTCCGGCCCGGCCGAGCTTCCACGTCCGGGCCCCGGGGAGCGCCGCGGCTTCCGCTTCGAACGGGTCGGTGACCCCCGGCCTGTGGGACCGTTCGACGTAAATCGCGGCCTCAGGCGACAGCCAAGGCGAAAGCAAGGACATTATGGGAGCCAGCGGCAACCGATAGGGCGCGTCCAGAAACACGATGTCGAAGCGCTCGCCGGCGCGGCGCTTCAACAAGGCGGATGCATCGCTCTGCAAGACTCGCGCATCGGCCTCGAGCACTTTCACGTGTCCGCGCAGCGCTTCGGCCAACACCGGGTCGCGTTCCACCAGCCACGCATCACGCGCGCCGCGCGACAGCGCTTCCAAGCCGAGGGCACCCGTTCCCGCGAACAGATCCAGGCAGCGCGCGCCGGTAAGCGAACCCGTCAACCAGTTGAACAGCGTTTCTCGTACTCTGTCCGGGGTCGGACGCACGTCCGTGCCCGGAGGGATCACGAGCCTGCGCCCCCGCCACCGGCCTCCGATGATGCGCACCGCGTATCTGTATCCCGAGCCCTTCTTCTTCATCCCGTTCGCGTTGAGGAGACCGAGGCGCAGAGTATAATTCCCCAACCGGCGGCGCCGGATCGCGTCCGCAGCTTTCGTGCCCAATCCCAAGCATGATTCTTCCGAAGCAGCGAAGTCGCTTTGTCGACAAACTTCGATCCCGTCTCAATCACGGGAAGGCCTGGCTCGCCCAAAGCCTGGCCGGGATCCGCGGCAAGCCCTGGGATGAGGACACGCTCGACGACTTGGAGACTCGGCTGCTTACCGCCGACGTCGGCGTGGACGCGACGGAGTGGCTCTTGAGTCGCCTGCGCGCCCTGCGCCTCGAGCAGCCGCAGTTGGACGCGGCGCAGTCCTTGGAGCTTGCGATGCTCGAGTTGCTGGAGCCGCTCGAGCAGGCGCTCGAGATTCCCGAGCAGCCGCGTCCGTTCGTGATCCTCACGGTCGGCGTCAACGGAACCGGGAAGACCACCACGATCGGCAAGCTCGCGAGCCGCTGGTCGGCCGCCGGCCTATCGGTGGTCCTCGCCGCCGGAGACACTTTTCGCGCCGCGGCCGTCGAGCAGCTCGGCGAGTGGGCGCGGCGGACGAATGCCTCGCTCATCTCGCAGCAGTCCGGCGCGGATCCCGCCGCCGTGATCTTCGACGCTGTCAACGCGGCTCGCAGCCGCGGCGCCGACGTCGTGATCGCCGACACGGCCGGCCGCCTGCACACCGCCGGCGGTCTCATGGACGAGCTCCGCAAGATCAAGCGCGTGCTCTCGCGTATCGATCCCGCCACGCCGCACGAAACGCTACTCGTGCTCGACGCGAGCCAGGGGCAGAATGCGCTGACGCAAGCGCTCGAGTTCGATCGGGCGTTGAAAATATCCGGACTCGTCATCACCAAGCTCGACGGCACGGCAAAGGGCGGTATTCTGCTTGCGGTCGCAAGGCAGCTCCGAACTCCGGTACGATTCGTGGGTGTCGGCGAGCAAGTAGAGGATCTGATCCCCTTCAAGGCGCGCGAGTTCGTCGCCGCCTTGATTCAGGACCCCGCAACGTGATTCGCTTCGAGAGCGTCTACAAGCGCTATCCCAACGGCCGTGACGCGCTCACGTCCGTCAGCTACCGATTGGAGAAAGGTGAGATGGCATTTCTCACCGGCCCGTCGGGCGCGGGCAAGAGCACGCTGCTGAAGCTCGTCGCGCTTATCGAACGTCCGAGTCGCGGCACGGTGCTCGTGAACAATCAGAATACCTCGCGCATCAGCAGGCGTCAGATTCCGCACTTTCGCCGCCGCGTGGGGGTGGTCTTCCAGGATCACAAATTGCTGAACGACAGGACTATCTTCGACAATGTCGCTCTGCCCCTCGTAATCGCAGCGCACCGGCGGCGTGAGATCGAGCGGCGCGTGCGCGCCGCTCTCGACCAGGTCGGCTTGCTGGGCCGAGAGTATCAGTCGCCCCTGACGCTGTCGGCCGGTGAGCAACAGCGCGTCGGCATCGCGCGGGCCGTGGCGAGCCGGCCCGAGGTCGTCATCGCCGACGAGCCTACCGGAAATCTCGACCCCGAGCTTTCCCTCGAGATCATGCGGCTCTTCGAGCGCTTCAATGAAGTCGGCGTTACGGTTCTGATCGCGACTCACGACCTCGAGCTCATCGACCACCTCGGTCATCGACGACTCCGCCTCGAAGGCGGCAAGCTTACAGAGGACGCGGATGCTTAGCACGATGATGCCGCGCCTCACTCATTACCTGTCCTTGCACGCCCAGAACCTGCTGGGCTCTTTCGGAAGACTCGCGCGTCAACCCGTCGGCAGCCTGATGACGGTGATCGTCATCGCCATCGCGCTTGCATTGCCCGCGGGCTTGCGCGTGTTGTTGAACAACTTCGAAGCGCTCAGCGGATCCTGGGAGGGCGCGATCGACTTCACCGTATATCTGAAACTGAATGTCGACGAGCAACGCGCGGAAGCGCTCGCCGGCGAGATCGAGTCGCGCGACAGCGTGAGCCGGGTCGTGCTCGTGCCGCGTGATCAAGCGCTCGAGGAATTCAAGAGCTATTCCGGTTTCGGCGACGCGCTCGATGCCTTGGATCAGAACCCGCTGCCGCATGCGTTGATAGTACGCCCGGCCGAGGGTAGCGCCACGGTCGAGGCGCTTGCAAACGAGCTGTCGGCGCTCGAGGAAACCGAGCTGGTGCAGCTGGACACCGCCTGGGTGGAGCGGCTCCGGGGTATCCTCGCGCTCGTCGCACGCATCGTCGACGTCGCATCGGTGCTGCTCGGCGTTGCTGTCATTCTCGTCATCGGGAACACGATCCGACTCGAGATCAACAACCGGCGCACGGAGATCGAGGTCGTCAAGCTCGTCGGCGGCAGTGACGCCTTCATTCGCCGGCCGTTCCTGTACATGGGCCTGTGCTATGGCCTTAGCGGCGGTCTGGTGGCGATACTCACGATCTCGCTGAGCTTGCTGCTGTTTCGCTCCCCGGTAGAGTCCCTCGCAGGCCTTTACGGCTCGACCTTCGCCGTCCGGGGCTTGCAGCTGAATCAGGCGTTGCTGCTTGCGGGAACGGGCGCGTTTCTCGGTTGGGCGGGCGCAGGACTTGCGACGGCGCGCCATCTTCGGGCCATAGAGCCGACGTAAGTCCATGATTTGACATCGGCCCGAGCCTCATCCACGCGAGGAACTCGGGCGCCGCTTAGCACTCTAAGACGCAGAGTGCTAAAATCCGGCTCATAAAGGAGGTGTTACCACGTGACAGCAGGCGCCATCGTTCTCCGAGATCGTGAACTGATGCTCAACGGCCCGGTCGGAAGTCTGGAGCACTACATCCAGGCCATCTCGGCCATTCCGCTATTGGGGCCCGAGGAAGAGTTCGAGCTCGCGACCAGGCTTCGAGAAACCGACGACCTCGACGCCGCCCAGCTGCTCGTCCTCGCGCATCTACGGTTCGTCGTTCATATCGCCCGCAGCTATGCCGGATACGGGCTGCAGCTCGCCGACCTCATTCAGGAAGGCAACATCGGCTTGATGAAGGCCGTGCGCCGCTTCGATCCGACGGTCGGAGTTCGCCTCGTTTCCTTCGCGGTCCACTGGATACGCGCCGAGATCCACGAGTATGTCCTCAGGAATTGGCGTCTCGTCAAGGTTGCGACGACCAAGGCACAACGAAAACTGTTCTTCAATCTGCGTAAAGCCAAGAAGCATCTGGGCTGGCTCACGAAGGACGAGACGGAGGCCGTCGCCAAAGATCTCGGCGTCACCACGAGAGAAGTCACGGAGATGGAACGCCGGCTCTATGGGCACGACGTTTCCTTCGAGCCCGATCCTGACGACGACGAGAGCTACGCGCCGATCGCCTATCTGCCCAGCCCGGGCGCCGATCCCGCGGAGCTCGTCGAATCCGCGGATTGGGAGTCCGACGCTCATGATCGCTTGGGCAACGCATTGGACGAGCTCGATGAGCGCAGCCGGAGCATCGTCAAGCGTCGCTGGCTCGGAGAGAAGAAGGCGACGCTGCATGAATTGGCCGCGGAGTATCAAATCTCGGCGGAGCGCATTCGGCAGATCGAGGCGAATGCGATGACCAAGCTCAAGGGCTACATGAGCCCTGGCTGACCAAAACCACGGTTCCGCGGAGTGTCGCTCCGCGGGAACCGTTCCCGAATACCCCGTCTCAGCCCAGCGTCAGCGGCACCAATGTCAGCTCGACCCGTCGGTTGAGCTGCCGGCCGGTGTCCGTCGCATTGTCGGCGACCGGGCGCGCCTCGCCCATGCCGACTTCGATAATCCGATCCGGCAAGACCTGGCGTGATCTCAGATAAGCCGATACGCTCGCCGCGCGGCGCTCCGACAGGCTTTGATTGTAAGCATCCGACCCCGTGCTATCCGTATGTCCCGCGACCTCGACGACGGTCTGCTGAAACTCGTTGAGCACCAGTCCGACG
This sequence comes from Gammaproteobacteria bacterium, assembly GCA_036396795.1. Lineage (GTDB taxonomy): Bacteria > Pseudomonadota > Gammaproteobacteria > Steroidobacterales > Rariloculaceae > JAHEEM01. The sequence goes on from DASWKF010000032.1 coordinate 49,668, forward strand.
GAGTCGAGCACCGAGAAGAAACCGGCGTTGAGATCCGCGCTGTTGGTTGCAAACGTGACGTTCCCCGGCATGTTGAGCGTAATGTTGTCACCGATGCGCGTGACGCTGACTCCGGTGCCTTCGAGCTGCGCGCGCAGCCTCGCTTCCTGCCGGTCCTGATAGGCACCGACCGCGCCGCCGGCGATCGCGCCGAGCCCGGCGCCGACGAGCGCTCTCTTCTTCCGCTCCATGGAGCTGTCGCCGGTGATCAGACCGGCCACGGCGCCTGAAACGGCGCCGATGATGGCGCCACGCTGGGCGCGCGCCGTCTGCTCTTCACGGGTATAAGGGTCCAGAGTCGTGCAGGCGCAGACCGTCAGCGAGGCCAAGCAGATCAGGCCGATTCCGTTCCGAAAAACCTGGGTTGTCATGTCGCCGCTCCTTGCGTGCAAGTGGGTTGATCACCCCGATATCATGCCAATGATATGCTGAACGGAACGTGACGCAGCGCAGAATGTGGCTAGGTGGACGGACCATGCCTGAGCCGGCATGAAAATCGCCGACCAATGGTTGAACGAGTATTCCCGCGATTACGGGCAGCATACGCACAAGCTGATGCCCTGGATCTCGATTCCGGCGGTTGTCGTGAGCCTGGTCGGCTTGCTGTGGTCGCTGCCGGTCCCCGAGGCGTTTCGCGAAGCCACGCCGGCGCTCAACTGGGGAACCGTGTTCCTGATGGCTGCCGTCGTCTACTACTTCATTATCTCGATCAGCCTGGGCTTTGGCAGCCTGCCGTTCGTCATCTTCGTCGTCGCAGTGGTTGCCTGGGCGGATCAGCTCAGCGTGCCTCTCTGGCTGATGTCCTCGATCCTTTTCATCCTCGCCTGGGGCGCTCAACTCGCCGGGCAATGGCGCACGGGTCGGCCCACCTGCATCTTCCACAATTTGCAGTTGCTGATGATCGGGCCGCTATGGCTATTGGCGTGCCTGTACCGGCGCCTGAAGATTCCCTACTGACGAAGGCTGATTTCAGATCCTCATGGACGACCCGAAACAATCATGGCAAACACTGTCGATAGAGAACGTGTATGAGAACGCGTGGATCCGTGTCGAGAAGCACCGGGTCATAAATCCTTCCGGGCACCCCGGCATCTACGGCAAAGTCTGCTTCAAGAGCCGGGCCGTTGGCATTTTGCCGCTCGACGAGCGGCAAAATCTCTATCTGGTCGGGCAGCATCGTTACACGCTCGGCGAATACTCCTGGGAGCTGCCCATGGGAGGAGCCTCCTCGGAGGAATCCGCGCTGGGCGCCGCCAAGCGCGAGCTCAAGGAGGAAACCGGCATCACCGCAAATCAGTGGACCGAACTCATGAGCTTGCACACGTCGAACTCCGTCACCGACGAGATCGGCATCGTCTACCTGGCGCGTGAGCTTCAGATCGGCGAGCCGCAATTCGAAGAAACGGAGGTGCTGGCCCTGCGCAAGCTTTCTCTGGAAGAGGCTTACGAATGGGTCATGCAAGGACGAATCACAGACGCCATTTCGGTGGCCGGAATTCTTCGTCTCTGGATCGAGCGCGACCGCCTGCGCGGCTGACCCAACACGAGATGATCCGAGACTTCGAGCAATGAGCGCCGCGAAGCTCGTAGCCGTCGTCGAGGACGACGCGGCGATTCGCGACAACTATGCCGCGGCGCTCAAGCGGCAAGGCTACCGCGTGCAAGGCATCGCCGATCGCGAGGCCGCGCTGGCTGCATTCGAGCTCAGGCTTCCCGACTTGGTGATCATCGACATCAATCTCGGAGCGGAAATCGAAGGTGGTTTCGACCTTTGCCGGCAACTTCGGGCACGATCCGCGCAGCTTCCGATCATCTTCCTGACGGCACGAGAGAGCGAGCTCGACGTCGTTTCCGGTCTGCGGCTCGGGGCAGACGACTATTTGACCAAGCGCATCAGCCTGGAACATCTGTTAGCGAGGGTCGCGGCGCTGCTGCGGCGCGTCGAAGCCTTCCGAAACACCGACCTCGAGGCCCAGGTGCTGCGCCGCGGATCGTTGACGCTCGACCTCGACCGCTTGAGTGCCCGCTGGAAGGAGCAGACGGTGTCGTTGACCGTAACGGAGTTCTGGGTCGTGCACGCGCTGGCCCGGCATCCCGGTCACGTGCGCAGCCGCAACCAGCTCATGGCGGCGGCGAACGTCGTCCTCGACGACAATACGGTGACCTCGCAAATCAAGAGAATAAGGATCAAATTCGCTGCCGTGGATCCAGCCTTCGACGGCATCGAGACCGTCTACGGCGCGGGCTATCGCTGGATCGACGCGCCGGCGGCGTAGAGACGGGGGCGGCGTGTCGCTACGCATTCAACTTCTCGGCCTCGGCTTGTTGACGCTGGTGCTTCCCTGGGCAGGATACCGTTACGTGCAGGAGCTCGAGGGCGCGTTGCGCGCCGGCCTGGAGCAGGCGCTGCTGGCGAGCGCGACAGCGGTGGCGGCCGCGCTTGCGGAGCGGGAGATCGGCTCTTCGCCGGATCCGGGCCGGCCGCGCACGCCGCGCAACACGATTTATGGGCTGCCGCTGGCTTCCGCGCCGATCATCGACGGCTACGCCGGCGACTGGAACCTCGACCGCGTAGCCGGCCGCGCTCTGGGTGAAAGCGGCCGCTTCTGGATCGGGATCCACGAGCGCTACGTGTACGTTTTCGCGACCGCGGAGGATGCATCGCCGGTCTACCAGCGCGCGCCGACGGAGCTGCCCTACGGCGACCGCTGGGTGATCGTCTCCAACGCGTGGCCGGAATTCGGGCTGCTGTTTCACGCCTCGGCCCCCGGGATCGTGCGGCCGCAGCTCACCAATGCCCCGGAATACGCTCCGAGTGGGCGCATCGAGAGTCGCGCGCTTGCTTACTGGCGTGAGATCGCGGGCGGCTATGGCCTTGAGGCGCGCCTGCCGCTCGATCTCATCGGCCCGCGCCTCGGACTCGCCTTTATCGACGTCGACCCGGTCTCGAGCGACGAAGGCTCGGGGGCGCGCTATCGGGTCGCCGTCGAGAGCTCTTGGAGCGGCAGTGAGGAGCCGGACGAGTTTCTCTACCGCCCCGCCGCATTGCAAGGCCTCGCCGAGCAGTTCGAGCAGCCGGGCAAGCGTCTGCGCGTCGTCGACGGCGATGGCTGGGTGCTGTTCGACGGTGGCGAGCTCGATCCCGTGGAACGGTGGCTCGAGGCGCCTACGAGCCTGCCCGAAAGAGTCTTCCGACTGATCCTGGCCCGTGGCGATCCGCCCTACGAGGAGCTTGAGGAGCCGCGCGGATATTTGGGCGACGCGGTTCTTCGAGCTCGACTGGGCGCTGACCCCACGATCCGCTGGTACACGCGGGGCACCGACTTAAGCGCGGTCGTCGTCGCCATGGTACCGGTCAGGGCAGGGGGAAGCTTCGGCGGTGCGGTCATTCTGGAGCAAGGCAGCGACGCAATCCTGACCTTGACCAACGAGGCTCTGGTCGACCTCATGAGCTTCACGCTGACGGCGAGCCTGCTCGTCGCGTTGGGGCTGTTGAGCTATGCGACCTTGCTGTCCCTGCGCGTGCGCCGCCTCGCTCGCGCGGCGGATAACGCGCTCAGCCCCGAGGGCGAGATCGAGCCCGCGTTGCCCGGACGGCGCGCCCGCGACGAGATCGGCGATCTCGCGCGAAGCTTCTCAGCCTTGCTCAAACGTCTGCGGGATCACACGCAGTATCTTTCGACGCTCCGAGCGAAGCTCTCCCATGAGCTGCGGACACCGCTCGCGGTCGTCTCCACGTCCCTGGACAATCTCGAGCGAGAAGCTCATGACGACCGCATGGCTCCGTATCTCGCGCGGCTCAGAGACGGGACCGAAAGAATCGATCGTATCCTCAATGCGATGAGCGAAGCGACGGTGCTGGAACAGGCGATCGCCGACACGGCGCCGGAGCTATTCGAGCTCGATAAGGTCGTTCGCGGCTGCGTTCGCGGATACAGCGAGGTTTATCGCGAGCGGCGATTCGACTACGACAGCGATGCCGAGGGCGTGCGGATCTCGGGCTCCGCCGACCTCGTCGCGCAGATGCTCGACAAGCTCGTCGACAATGCCGTGAGCTTCAGCGCCGAGGGCTCGACGATACGGCTGGGGCTGCGAGCCGCGGAGCGCGAGCTCACTTTGAGCGTATGCAACTCGGGGCCCCGCTTGCCGGCGACGATGCGTTCGTCGCTGTTCGACTCACTGGTGTCCTTGCGCGATCCCGGCGGTCAACGCGGGCACCTGGGGCTGGGCCTCTATATCGTGGCGCTGATCGCCGCGTTCCACCGCGGGCGCGTGAGCGCCGAAGATCTTCCCGACGGCAGCGGCGTAGTATTCACGATCGTGTTCCCACGTCCGGCGGAACGCTAGCAGGGCGGCACGCAGTATCGCTCCGCCACCCGCTCAGCGCGCCGCTGCTCCGAGGCTCAGTCCCGGCGCCGGCAAACTACTAGTGCCGCACAAGTAAGCATCGATGCTGCGTGCCGCCCCGCGCCCCTCGTTGATCGCCCAAACGACGAGCGACTGGCCGCGCCGGCAATCGCCCGCAGTGAAGATACCGGGGACGTTGGTCCTGAAATCGCCGTGCACGGCGTCGTAGTTCGATTGCTGGCTCAACTCGACTCCGAGGGCCTCCGCGAGGTAGGCCTCAGGCCCGAGGAAACCCATCGCCAACAGCACCAGGTCGGCTTCCCAGCGCTGCTCGCTGCCGGGAACCGCCTGCATCACCAGCTTGCCCGCCTGCCGCTTCCACTCCACTCGCGCGGCATGGAGCGCGCCCACGACGCCGCTGCCGTTGTCATCGAAACGCTTGGTGACGATACCGAAGCTGCGGGGATCCGCGCCGAAGCGCGCGATCGCTTCTTGGTGCGCGTAGTCGGTGCGAAGTATCTTGGGCCAAGTCGGCCAGGGATTGTCGGCGGCGCGCTGCTTGGGCGGCTCCACGAGCAACTCGAGGTTGACGATAGACTTGCAGCCGTGACGCACTGCCGTGCCGATGCAATCGGCGCCGGTATCGCCTCCGCCGATCACGATGACGTTCTTGTCCTTTGCACTGATGTACCGTCCGTCCTTGAGACCGCTGTCGAGCAGGCTGCGCGTGTTCGCCGTCAGAAACTCCATCGCCAGATGCACGCCCCCGAGCTCGCGGCCCGGAATCGGCAGCTCCCTCGCATTCGTCGCGCCGGTCGCGAGCAACAGCGCGTTCGCTTCGGCTCGCAGCGTCTCTGCGGACGTTCCGCGTCCGACGTCCGCGTTGGTCACGAAATTGATCCCCGCCTCGCGCATCAGAGCGACTCGCCGGTCGACCACGGCTTTGTCGAGCTTCATGTTCGGAATGCCGTACATGAGCAAGCCACCGATACGGTCGGCACGCTCGTACACCGTAACCTCGTGGCCGGCTCGATTCAGCTGATCCGCCGCAGCCAAGCCGCAAGGTCCCGAGCCGACGATCGCGACTTTTCGGCCGCTGCGATCCGTCGGCGTCTCGTGCTTTACCCATCCCTCGGCGAAACCGCGGTCGATGATGGCGTTCTCGATATTCTTGATGGTGACGGCGGGATCCGTGATGCCGAGCACGCAAGCGCCTTCGCAGGGAGCCGGACAGGTTCGGCCGGTGAACTCGGGAAAGTTGTTGGTCTTGTGCAGACGGTCGAGCGCCTCTCGCCATCGCCCTTGGTAGACGAGATCGTTCCACTCGGGTATGAGATTGTCGATCGGGCAGCCGTTGTCCGCCTGGCAGAACGGCACGCCGCAATCCATGCAGCGCGCGCCCTGAATCTGGAGATTCTCGACCGACGGCGCGGTGAAGATCTCGTCGAAGTCCCCGATTCTCTCGAGCGCGTCCCGATAGGGCACACTTTTCCTTGGGTACTCCATGAATCCCGTGTGCTTGCCCATTGATAACTTCTGGGCGCTAGCTACCCGCAACCGAGAACACGCCTGTCTGGTCCTCGTGGAACACCGCCTCCATCTCCTCGTCGTGCTGGGTACGCTCGCGCAGAACGCGCTTGTAGTCGGTGGGCATCACCTTCACGAATTTGGCGAGCACGCGCGGCCAGGCGTCGAGCACGCGTTCGGCCACTCGCGAGCCGGTGTACTGCTTGTGAAGCTCGATCAGCTCGCGCAGCTCGGCAATGTCCTCATCGGCATCGACGGGATCGAGCTCGACGGTGCCGAGATTGCACTTCGATTCGAAGTCGCCCGCGACATCGTAGACGTACGCGACACCGCCGGACATTCCGGCAGCGAAGTTCAGCCCGGTTGGACCCAGAATCACGGCTCTGCCACCGGTCATGTACTCGCAGGCATGGTCGCCGACGCCTTCGATGACGGCTCGTGCACCGCTGTTGCGGACGCAGAATCGCTCCGCCGCCCTGCCCCGGAAGAATGCGCGGCCACTGGTGGCGCCGTAGAGCGCCACGTTGCCGATCAGCACGTTCTCCTCGGGAATGAACTTACTCTCCTTCGGCGGATAGATGATGATTCTTCCGCCCGAAAGGCCCTTGCCGACGTAGTCGTTGCTGTCACCCTCGAGCTCCAGAGTGATGCCTTTGGCGAGAAACGCGCCGAAGCTCTGTCCAGCCGATCCTTCGAACTTGATGTGCACGGTATCGTACGGCAGCCCGCGCTCGCCCCAGACCTTGACGACGTTGTGGCTGAGCATCGTCCCGACGGTTCGGTTGACGTTCGAGATCGGCATCTCGATCCGCACGGCCTTGCCGTGATGAATCGCGGCATGCGCAAGCTGCACGAGCTTGTTGTCGAGGGCACGTTCCAAGCCGTGCTCCTGTCGAGTGGTGCAACGAACCTCGACGTCCTCATGCGGTTTCTGCGCCGGCGCGAGAATCGGGGCGAGATTCAATCCATCGGCCTTCCAATGATCGATCGCGCGCCGGGTCTCCAAGACATCGACACGACCGATCATATCGTCGACACGGCTGAAGCCGAGCTCGGCCATAATCTCGCGTGCTTCCTCGGCAACCATGAACATGTAGTTCACGACATGCTCGGGTTTGCCCGCAAACTTCTTGCGCAGCACCGGATCCTGGGTTGCGATGCCGACCGGACAGGTATTCAGATGGCATTTGCGCATCATGATGCAGCCCATCGCGATCAGCGGCGCCGTGGAGAAGCCCATCTCCTCGGCGCCGAGCAGCGCGGCCACGACAACGTCTCGACCGGTCCTCAAGCCTCCGTCGGTTTGCAGCACGACCCGGCTGCGCAAGTCGTTCATTACGAGCGTTTGATGCGTCTCCGCAATACCGAGCTCCCAAGGCAGGCCAGCATGCTTGATGCTCGTCAGCGGCGACGCTCCCGTGCCTCCCGAATCGCCTGAGATCAGGATGTGTTCCGCGTGCGCCTTGGCGACGCCGGCGGCGATGGTTCCGACGCCGACCTCGGACACGAGTTTGACGCTGATTCGCGCCGAGGGGTTCGAGTTCTTCAAGTCGTGGATGAGCTGCGCCAGATCCTCGATCGAATAGATATCGTGATGCGGCGGAGGGCTGATGAGCCCCACGCCGGGGGTCGAATAGCGAATTCGAGCGATGATCTCATCGACCTTTCGGCCCGGCAGCTCTCCGCCCTCGCCAGGCTTCGCGCCCTGCGCCATCTTGATCTGCAGCTCGTCGGCGTTCGTCAGATACCAGATCGTCACGCCGAAGCGGCCGGATGCGACCTGCTTGATCGCGGATCTCCGGGAGTCGCCCGACGGCAGCGGCTTGAACCTTTCGGAGTCTTCACCGCCTTCGCCGGTATTGCTTCGTCCGCCGAAGCGGTTCATCGCGATCGCCAGGGCCTCGTGGGTTTCCGCCGAGATCGATCCGAAGCTCATCGCGCCCGTAGAAAAGCGCTTTACAATTTCCTTCGCAGGCTCGACCTCGCTCAAGGGGATCGGCTTGCCCGCGACATTGCGTTTGAAATCCAGAAGCCCTCGCAAGGTGCAGCGCCCCCGGCTTTCGTCGTTGAGCGCGTCGGCGAAAATCCTGTAAGCGAGCTCGTCTCCGTTCCTCGCCGCGACCTGCAAAGCCGCTATGGAGGCCGGATTCCAGGCGTGGCGCTCGCCGGCGCTGCGCCAGTGAAATTCCCCGGGATTGGGCAACGTCGGCGAGTGCTGTTCCCCGCGGTCGGAGTATCCGAGCGCGTGGCGCCGCGCGGCCTCCTGCTCGAGAATCGCAAAACCGACGCCCTGGAGCCGGCTCGCAGTGCCGGCGAAACACCGCTCGACGACCTCGTCGGCTAGACCCAAGGCTTCGAAGATCTGCGCGCCCTTGTAGGAGTGCAGCGTCGAGATGCCCATTTTGGCCATGACCTTGAGCATCCCCTTGGCCACGCCCTTGCGGTAAGCGACGACGACGCTTTCGTCGTCGGGATGCATCTCCTCGTCGAGCAGGCCGTCGCGCCGTGCCTGCCAGAGCGCCTCATAGGCGAGGTAGGGATTGATACCGTCCGCACCGTAGCCCACCAGCAAACAATGGTGATGAACCTCGCGCGCCTCACCGGTCTCGATGATGATGCCGATGCGGGTTCGCTTCGCGCGCTCGACGAGATGATGGTGCACGGCACCGCAGGCCAATAGCGAGCTCAGCGGGATTCGGTCGGCCGCGACGCGCCGGTCCGAAAGAATCACGAGGCTGTATCCGTCGTCGATGGCCTGCTCCGCCTCGGCGCAAATCCTGTCCAGCGCGTCGCGCGTGGCGCCCGGAAGATCCGCGCGGCGGAAGGTGATATCGATCGTCTTGGTCTTCCAGCCGCGGTGGTCCATCCGCTTGATCGCCGCCAGCTCGGCGTTCGTCAGAATCGGGTGGCGCACGCGCATGCGGTGACAGTGCTTGGGGCTGACCTGAAGCAAGTTCAGCTCCGGCCCGACGTAAGACTCCAGCGACATGATGATCTCTTCGCGTATGGAATCGATCGGCGGGTTCGTCACCTGCGCGAAGAGTTGTTTGAAATAGTCGTAGAGCATGCGCGGCTGGTCGCTCAAGCAGGCGAGCGCGGAGTCGTTTCCCATGGACCCCACCGGATCGCGGAGCTCGTTGGCTAGCGGCCGAAGCATGAACTGCATCGTCTCGGACGTGTAGCCGAAGGCCTGCATGCGCTGCAGCAAGGTCGCCTCGTCCAAGCCCCGCACGCCGTCTTCGACGACGATGTCCCGTAGCGCGATGCGCTCGCGCGCGAGCCAGTCCGCATAAGGCCGCCGGCTCGCAAAGACGTTCTTGAGCTCGGTGTCGGGAACGAGCCGGCCTTGCTCGAAATCGACGAGGAACATCCGCCCGGGCTCGAGACGTCCCTTGAACTTCACCATCGCCGGATCAACGGGCAGCACCCCGACTTCGCTCGCCATGATCACGCGGTCGTCGGCCGTCAGATAGTAGCGGCTCGGCCGCAGACCGTTGCGATCCAGCACGGCGCCTATGTAATGCCCGTCCGTGAACGCTATGGACGCCGGGCCGTCCCACGGCTCCATGATGCAGGACAGAAACTCGTAGAACGCGCGCTTCTTTGCGTCCATGAGCTCGTTCTTCTGCCATGCCTCCGGGATCATCATCATGACCGCTTCTTGCAGCGTCCGGCCCGTCATCAGCAGGAATTCGAGTACGTTGTCGAATGCGCCCGAGTCGGAAACGTCGGCCTCCACGATGGGATACAGGCGTCCGATCGAATCCCCGAACAGCTCGCTCCCGGCCATGCCCTCGCGGGCGCGCATCCAGTTGACGTTGCCCCGCAAGGTGTTGATCTCACCGTTGTGCGACATGAACCGGTTCGGCTGGGCGCGATCCCAACTCGGAAACGTGTTCGTGGAAAATCGAGAATGGACCATCGCCAGGTGCGTGGCGTAGTCGGGCGCCTGCAAGTCGATAAAATACGTCGTCAGCTGCGCCGGCGTCAGCATCCCTTTATAGATGAGTACCTTGGTCGAGAGACTGCAGACGTAGAACGCCTTCGCCTGCGTCAGCCCGGCATCGTTTCGCAAGCGGTGGCTCGCGCGTTTCCTGATCAGGTACAGCTTGTGCTCGAACGCATCCCCATGGAGGTCGCCACCGGCAGCGATGAACAACTGCTCGATGTGCGGCGCCGCAGCCGCGGCCGTGGGTCCCAGGTCCGCGCCTTGGGCATCGGTGGGAACCTCGCGCCAGCCGACCAGGACCTGGCCCTCGTCCTCACAGATCTCGGCGACGGCGGCCTTGCACGCCGCCCTTTCGGCCGGGTTCGTCGGCAGAAACACGATGCCCGCGGCGAAGCGTCCGGGCTCCGGCAGCTCCATCCCCAGCTCGTCTCGCGCCACCCGCGTCAGGAACGCGTGCGGCAGCGCCGTCAATATCCCGGCGCCGTCCCCCGTATTGCGCTCCGCGCCCCTCGCGCCGCGATGATCCATGCGGCAGAGCAGGTGCTCGGCATCGCGCACGATCTGGTGGCTGGCCTTGCCCTTGACGTGTGCGACGAAGCCGACGCCGCAGCTATCGCGCTCGTAATCGGGACTGTACAGGCCCTGGGCCTGCGGAGCGGATTTTCGGAACTCCCGGTCCATCAGACGCAGCTCGCTCGCGCGCAAGCTATCGCCGCGCGTCCTCGAGTACAGGTTTTCGACACCGTCAAAGTCATCACTTCCCTTGGCGAGCACACAGGCCCCGCTCCGATAAAATTATTCTTCCTAGCAGGGCTTCCGGCGACGTTGTACCGGTGTCCTAGGCAGACAGGCCGCCGCTGGCAGGGCCGCGAGTTCGTTGCCGTTGCATGCTCGCCTGGCCGAGGCCAGCCGTTTACTATAAGAACTGGGTCGATGCTGCGTCAAATTCGACGCTGCCGGACACCGCTAAAATCAGCGGCTTAGCTCCATCATGGCGCAAGCAGCAGCGGCACTTGACCGCGATGATAGAAACGCAGGGGCTCGCGCATGGCCGCATCCAGCGTCAACGCCCCTTGGATCTCATACTCGAGCGCGTTCGCCGGGCCGCGGGCGAAGCTCATCAAGCGCGACGCGGAAGAGACCAGATTGCTGAAAACTTCGAGCTCGACGGCATGGCTGCCGTTCGCAGGCAGCGTGAAAGCCGCGAGCGATCGCCCTTCCAGCATGCCCTCGCCGCCCAGCCTGACGTCGAATTCGACCATGCGCACGGGGATGTCGGCGGCATTGGGGTTGTTCAGCATCAGCTCGACGGCAAAGCGCTGGCCCTCGAAGCCCGCCTCGAGCAACTGAAGCCGCGCGAGCTCCACCTGCGGCGGAGCCAGGCGTCGCGGCATCGAAGAGCACGCATACGCGGCCGCCAGGCAACACAGAAGGATCAACGCTGCCTGAAGCTTCCCAGTCATCGAGCTCACTCCCCTGCAAAGGTTTCCGGCGTGCCTTCCCAGCGAGCGCCGATCAGCCGCCAGTCTCCGTCGACCTCCACCAGCTCGAGCTCCAGACGGTGGAGCCGGCCCTCGAACCCGCCGATCAGGCCGCCGCCGCTGCGGCTCAGGATCCCGGCCGTAAGCACGGCTTCGGCGGCGTCCTCACCGCGGAGCTCCAATGTTTGAAGCCGCATGAGGACCTCGACCGACTGATGAGCGAGAAAGTAGCCGCGAATCATCGCGATGAGCCGGTCCTTGTCGTTGCCGCCGGCATCCCGGTAGTCCTCGGAAACGACATCTCGAAAATACCCGGTATCGCGGGCTTCGGCGGCACGCTCCGCTTCTTCCAGCAATCGCTCGAGCGCCGTTTGCGGGTCCGGCGCCGAGCAAGCAGCCAAGGCAAGCACCAACGATCCGAGGTAGCGGCGACAGCCGGGCATCAAATCTCCCGCGAATGCCCGCCATTGTATTGCATGTCGACTCCGGGCGGCACAAGCCCTCATCGGGCTTGGCGCGGCAAACCCGCGGCTTTAAGGTAGCGACAGCAACTCGAGCCCGTCTCGATATCACGCGTGAACGCGACGACATGGCGACATCGATTGAAGAGATTCTCAGCTTCTGGTTCGGTGAGACGCCGTCCAACGGCGACGAGGTGGACCGGCTCATGAGCCGCTGGTTTGGCGGCGACACCGACGTCGAGACGGCCATCCGGCGGCGCTTCGAGACTGCCGTGCACGCCGCCGCGCGCGGCGAGCTCGAGCCTTGGACACGGACCGCGCGAGGCCGCCTCGCGACGATCCTCTTGCTCGATCAATTTCCCAGAAGCCTCTATCGCGGCACGGCTGCCGCGTTCGCCCAGGATCAACACGCCCTGACACTGACGACTGCGGGAATCGCGAGCGGCATGGACGCCGAGCTCTCCCCGCTGGAGCGGATATTCTTTTACATGCCGATGCAGCACTCCGAATCTTTGGCCGTGCAGAGCCGGGGAGTACAGCTCTTCGAGAGCGTGGCGCGCGGCGACCCGGAACGCCATTTGAGGAAAACGCTCGAAGCTGCGGCGCAGTATGCCCGCCTTCATCGGGACATCGTGGAGCGTTTCGGCCACTTCCCCCATCGCAACGCCGCTCTCGGGCGCCGCAACACGGCGGAGGAAGACCGCTATCTCGAAGAAGGAGCGCCGACTTTCGGTCAATGACCACTTGGATACTCCGCGCTATTCGAGCAAGCTTGGAGCAGGAGATGAAGTAGATGCGTATGCAACCGGCCCGTCGTGTCGCGATCATTGGCGGTCTTCGCACCCCGTTTTGCCGGGCGCACGGAGCTTACAGAAACTCGAGTAACCAGGACATGCTCACCGCGGTCCTGTCGGCGCTCGTCGTCAAATACGACCTGGACCGCGTCAAGCTCGGAGACGTCGCGGCCGGGGCCGTCATCAAGCACTCGCGCGACTACAATTTGACACGGGAGAGCGTGCTGTCGTCCGGCCTCGCTCCAGAAACCCCGGCCGTCGACGTTCAACGGGCTTGCGGCACGAGCCTTTCGACTGCCGTCATCATCGGCGCGAAGATCTCGACCGGCATCATCGATTCTGGAATAGCCGGCGGCACCGACAGTATCAGCGACATGCCAATCGTCTACCCCGATGCTTATCGAACCCTGCTCTTCGAAAGCTCGCGGGGCCGCACGCTGGGCGCCAAGCTGAAGCCCTGGCTGGGCTTGCGATTGCATCATTTCAAACCGGAGTTCCCCGGGGTCGTCGAGCCACGCACCAAGCTCTCGATGGGAGAAAGCATGGAGATCACGGCCAAGCAATGGCGCATAGCGCGACGGCAACAGGACGAGCTGGCGCTCGAGAGTCATCAAAACGCCGCGCGCGCCCATGACGAAGGCTTCTACTCCGACCTCGTGATCAATTACCACGGCTTGGATCGCGACAACAACATTCGTCCGGACTCGAGCCTGGAGCAGCTCGCCAAGCTGAAGCCCGTCTTCGACCGAAGCCCCAAAGGCACGATGACCGCGGGCAACAGCACGCCTTTGACCGACGGCGCATCCGCGGTGCTGCTGGCGTCCGAAGACTGGGCGCGCGACCGTGGGCTTCCTGTCCTCGCTTATCTCACGTACGCGAAAACCGCCGCTGTGGAGTTCGTAAAAAAGGAAGGTTTGCTCATGGCACCGGCCTATGCGGTTGCCGAGATGCTCGACGAGGCCGGGCTTTCACTTCAGGACTTCGATTACTACGAGATCCACGAAGCCTTCGCCGCGCAGACTCTGGCGACGCTCAAGGCCTGGGAGTCGGAGCAGTTCTGCAAGGAACGGTTGGGCAGGGACCGCGCGCTGGGCGCGATCGACCGCAGCCGGCTCAACGTCAAAGGCGGCAGCGTCGCCATCGGACATCCGTTTGCGGCCACGGGAGGTCGGCTGCTCGCAACGATGGCAAAGCTGCTGCACGAGAAAGGCAGCGGGCGCGGGCTAATCTCCGTCTGCACGGCCGGAGGCATGGGCGTAACGGCGATATTGGAAGCGACGTGAGCCGAATGAGGATTTTCGATGATTGACTTCACTGCGCTTTTGACGGGACTCAACAGTATTCTCTGGCACGACTCCGTGTTGCTGATAGTCCTCGGCACGGGCGTGCTGTTCACGGTTTGGAGCCGCTTCAGCCAGTATCGCGCCCTGACTCACGGAGTTCGGGTCATTCGCGGCGTTTACGACGATCCGAAGGATCCCGGGGCGATCAATCACTTCCAGGCGTTGTCGGCGGCGCTGTCCGCGACCGTCGGGCTCGGCAACATCGGCGGCGTGGCGCTCGCGATCGCGCTCGGTGGCCCGGGCGCCGTGTTTTGGATGTGGGTTGTCGGCGTCTTCGGCATGGCCTTGAAGCTCACCGAGGTCAGCCTTTCGATGCTCTACCGCAATACCGACGACCCCGACAACCCTCACGGCGGGCCGATGTGGGTCGCGAGCAAGGGACTCGCGCGGATCAACCCGAGGCTTGCCACCGCGGGCCGGGCGCTCGGCGCGCTGTTCTGCGTCACGCTGCTCATATCGACGATGACGGGCGGCAACATGTTTCAGGCTTGGAACGTCGGCGAGATCACCGAGGAATACTTCGGCGTTCCGAGCATCGTCAGCGGCATCGTGCTCGCACTGCTGGTCGGTATGGTCATCATCGGCGGCATCAAGCGTATCGGCGCCGTCGCCGGACGGCTCGTGCCGCTGATGGTCACGCTCTATCTTCTCGCCGGCACCTACGTGCTGGTCGTGAACGCCGAACAGATACCGTACATGTTGGTGCTGATCGTGAGTGCCGCGTTCTCGCCGCAGGAGGCGACGGGCGCCTTCGTCGGCGGAACGGCCGGCTATGCCTTCCTGTTCGGCATGAAGCGCGCTTTGTTCTCCAACGAGGCGGGCCAGGGCTCATCGCCCATCGCGCACTCCGCCGCCAAGACCGACGAGCCGGTTCGCGAGGCCGTCGTCGCAGGCCTCGAGCCGTTCATCGACACGATCATCGTTTGCACGTTCACCGCGCTCGTGATTCTTTCGACCGGCATATGGAACCGCGCGCCCGACGCCTTTTTCGCCGCTCCGCCCGCGGTCGTTCCTGTCGGCGCGGGGCAATGGAGCCTGGAAACGCGCGCGGTACCGCAGCGCATCGACGATCCCTGGGCAGCCGGTGACACGGTCTATACGATTCTACGCGCGGACCCGAATCCGCAATCGGCGAACAACTTGCATCGCCTCGACGGGCGAGTGATCGAGGAAAACGGCGCCTTGGTCATCCAATGGCTCGAGCTTTCGAGCAACGCCAGACCCGAGATCGAAAGCCCCGGAATCTACGAAGTGTTCGTCGGCGCGACCCTGACCGCCAAAGCCTTCGACTCGGCGACGCCCGGCCTGGGAAAGTGGCTGGTCACGCTTTCGGTATGGCTGTTCGCCCTCTCGACGATGATCTCCTGGAGCTATTACGGCGAACAGGGCGTGATCTACCTCTTCGGCGAGCGGCAGGTGCTGGGCTACAAGCTCGTGTTCTGCGCGCTGATCCTCGTGGCGACCTGGGGATTGATCGAATCCGACGCGCAGCTCGACAATCTGACGGGAGTCGGCACCGGCGTCATGCTGTTCGCGAACATCCCGATCATGTGGCTGTTCGGCACGCAGGCGATGCGCGCTTATCACGACTACATGCGGCGCCTCAAGGAGGGCCGCATGGGTCCCGATCACCCGGCGCCATCGCTCGAGAGCTTGATCAGCGGCCGCGACGTCCGCTGACTGCTCAAGTCGGCAGCGTCCCGTTGAGCCACAACGCGTACGATACCAGCAGAGGCATCAGCAGGGCCGCAGCCAGAGTCGACACGAGCACGATCCCCGCGACGTCCTCCGGATGGCGCCCGTAGCGATCGGCGAGCAGATAGCAAACGATCGCCGTGGGCATGGCGCCGTGCAGCACCAGCACGCTGCGCGCGACACCGTCGAGACCGAGAAGCGCGCTCACGACCAAGGCGAGCGTGAAACCCAGCGCAATCCTGCCCAAGCCCAAACCGACGGCCAGCGGCACCCGCTGGATCCTGAACTCCGCCAAAGCGAACCCGAGCGTCAACAGCGACAGCGGAATCGCGACGTCGGCCAATAGCTCCACGCTGGCCGCGAGCCAAAACGGCAGGCCGCCATCCGTGGCAAGCAGAGTCACGCCGAGCGCCGACGCGTAGACGACCGGCGTGCTCAACAGCGTCCTGAGCGCCGGCGCCTGCCCCTGCAACGCCGGCGCAAGCGTGAACTGAAGCACCACGGCCGTCAGCAAGATGCCGGAGGAAAGCCCGAGACCGTCATCGCCCAAAGCGAAATAGCTCAAGGGCAAACCGATATTGCCGGCGTTGCCGAACACCAATGCCGGCAGAAACGACCGCTGTGGCAACCGAAAAATTCCGAGAATCAGCGCGCCGCCTAGCGCGCAGCCGGCCAAGAGCAGCAGCGCGCCGATCAAGATCGTCACGAAATCGCCGAGCGGCAAGCCGAGATTCGCGACGCTGTCTATGATCAAGCAGGGCGTCGCCACGTTCATCACCAGGCGCGTGATCACGACACGCTCCACGGGCAGCCCGAGCTTCGTCCAGACGAAGCCGAGACCTGTGATGAGAAAGACCGGCGCGAGGATGCCGGCCAAGACCTCTATCACGGCTTCGAGCCTTCTGCATCGAGCGGGGCCAGGGCGCGATCATGCAGGCCGCCGAGCGCAAACTGCGCGGTGACGGCCCCGATGAGCGCGGCGAACATATCCCATTGCGTATCCCAGGGGTCGCCTTGCAGCGCGAGATAGTCGACGCTCCCGTCCCCGGCCAGCACCGCAATCCACCACTCGAAGAGCTCGAACAGAGCGCTGAAGGCGAGACAAACGCTGGTGACGACCAGAAACAACCAGCCGCCCCGTCGGAGCGGCGACCGGCGCAGGAAGATCTCGCGAGCGAGCATCGCAGGGACGAAGCCCTGAGCGAGATGACCGAAGCGGTCGTAGGGATTGCGGGAGAGTTCGAGCAGCTCCTGCACGGCGAAGCCGACCGGCACCCTGGCATAAGTGTAGTGTCCGCCCACGATCAGCAGCAAAGCATGCGCGAACAGCAACCAGTAAACGAGCGAGGTCAAGGGGAAGCGCCTATAGGTCGCGGCCAGAATCACCAGGCCGAGCAGGACCGGCGCGACTTCGAGCCACCAGGTCAAGCGATCGAAGGGCGCGATGCCGGAAACCGCAGTCGCGAGCGCCGCAAGCGCCATGAGGCCCACCGGCAACCTCGGTCGCAAGGAGCTCGAACCTATCTCAGAATCTCCCTTGAACTGAAACGCGACAGGACCACACGGAGCAATGATCTGCAGCGAATTCTGCCAGAATATTCGCCGGCGCGCAGGCACCTCGCCGCAAACGGGAAACGCCGTTAGGAATGCTGGAGAAATTTCTGGAATTCGGTCTGCCCACCGAGGCAATTGCAGCGACGCTCGAGCAGTTCCTCAGTCTGGGGTTTGCCGCCGTTAGCGTCGGCGATGCCTATGCATATCCGTACGCCGTCATCAGCGACGGTCGAATCTGCATCGGCTTGCACGAGCAGCCGCTTGCGGAAACACGGCCGATTTTCGTCCGGCCTGATCTCGCCAACCACCTTCCGGCGCTGCGCCGTCAGAAGATCTCGCTCGAATACCTGCGCCTCGGCGACAACGAGTTCCACGAGATCGGTTTCCGTGACCCGAGCGAGCAGCTCGTCTCAGTGGTCGAGGCGCGGACGTTCTCGCCTCCCCAAAACGCCGGCGCAGGCTCATCGATATGTGGCGAGTTTCTCGAGCTCAGCCTCGCTACGGGCAAAATCGAGGACTCGGAGCGATTCTGGGGCAGTCTCGGCTTCAAGGCCGTGGCCAATGGAAGCCTCCCGTATCGCTGGTCGCGGCTCGGCTGCCTCGGTGCCGCACTCGGGTTCCACGAGGCTCCGGCGTTTCGCCCCGCCTTAACCTTCACGACCACGCAGATCGATGCGCGGCTCGAGTATCTGCGCGCCAAGGGCTTTGACGCGAGCCCCGGCGCGCCGGTCGTCCCGAAGGCGCACCCGGCGATAACGCTGCGCCTGACCGATCAGATCTATTTCTACCTGATCGAAACGCGGGACGCGGAGCGCGACGGCTAGCGGAGATAGGGCATGAGGGAATCGAGCGCGCCGCGGATCGACCCCAGATAACCCGAGCCGAATAGATTGAAGTGATTGATCAGATGATAGAGATTGTATAAGTCGACGCGCGGCTCCCAGCCGTCGGCAAGCGGCCACTCCGCCGCATAGGCGCGGTAGAAGGCGTCCCCGTAGCCACCGAACAAACGCGTCATCGCGAGATCGACTTCGCGATCCCCGAAGTAGACGGCCGGATCGAAGATATACGGCGTCCCGGCATCGTCCGCGCCCCAGTTGCCGCCCCAGAGGTCGCCATGCAGCAGCGAAGCCTCGGGCCGATGGTCTGCAAGCAAGCGTTGCATCCGGTCGAGTAACAGCCTGGCCTCGCTGAAGACTTGATCCGGCAAACCGCGCGCGGATGCAAGCTCGAGCTGATGGCACAGCCGACGGTCCCGAAAGAACTCGATCCAGTCGTCGCCAGGCTGGTTGAGCTGCGCGGTCGCGCCGATGGTGTTGTCGCGCTCCCAGCCGAAATACGGTCCGGTCGAGCGATGTTGCGCCGCGAGTCTCCTACCGAGCTCGCGTTCGGCTATCGCGGTTTTGGGACCAAAATCGATCCACTCCAACACCAGGTACGCCAGCGCGTCCTCGGAGCCGACGGCGACGAGCTTCGGCACGCGGACGGCCGCCGCACGCCCGAGCGCCGCGAGCCCCGCCGCCTCGGCTTCGTATGCGGAAAGATCGGACGGCTCGCCGAGCTTGGCGAACAACACACCGTCGTCGGTAGCTATTCGAAAACAGCGGTTAATCGAGCCGCCGCCTACCGGCGTCGCCACGCCGGTATCGATGCGCACGTCGAGCGCTTGCGCCAAGGCTTGAATCTGCCGCTCCCGATTCACTGCTCGCGTGTCCCCGTGAGCGCGCGAGCCGCTGGCTCAGCGAACCGGCGGCGGAGTTGCGAATCCCATCAGGCTAGGCCGTCGCGAGTCGCTGATCGCCGATAGCGGTGCTGAGGCGCGCGTGCAGCGGCGAGGTGCGCGGGAAGTGCGTCAACAGGTAGGCCATTTGATCGGCGAGCACGCGCCGACCCTTGAGATAGATGTACTCGGCATAGGTCGGCGTGAACGGAACGGCGACGAGCTCCATGCCGGCTTTCTCGGGCATCCGGCCGCCTTTGTGATTGTTACAGCGCCGGCATGCCGCGACGACGTTCGTCCACACGTCCCCACCGCCGAGGCTCAAAGGCGTGATGTGGTCCCGTGTCAAATCGGATGTTCTGAACTGCTGGGCGCAGTACATGCAGACGTTGCCGTCGCGCTTGAACAACGTGCGGTTGTTCAACGGAGGGGAATAAACGTCGCGATTTCGCTCGAGACCGTGCGTGTCGCCTTGCGTTGCAATGATCGAGTTGACCTCGACGATGCTGCGCGTGCCGGTTCTCGCATTGACGCCGCCGAAAACCTTGTAGATCGGCGAGCCGCAGGCGTAGGCAACCTGATCCGTATGGTACAGCCGCACGGCGTCGCGGTAATCGATCCACTCCAGAGGCATGCCCGCGACGTCGGTGCGCAATACCTCTTGTGTTACGGCATATTGCTCCATGCTCTACCGCCGGGCATCAACTCGGCGCGGCCAAGTTTCTCCGAGACGGCGACATTATGCAATGGCTGGAGCCCGGCGCTACAGGTTCTTCAACACGGCGTCCAGGCTGTCACGGGCGTCGCCGAACAGCATCCGCGTGTTCTCCTTGAAAAAGAGCGGGTTCTGCACGCCCGCATAGCCCGTCGCCATGCTGCGCTTGAGCACGATCGTCGTTTCACCTTTCCAGACCTCGAGCACCGGCATGCCGGCTATGGGACTGTTCGGCTCCTCTTGCGCCGACGGGTTGACGATGTCGTTCGCGCCGATGACCACCGAGACGTCGACCTCGGGGAAATCGTCGTTGATTTCGTCCATCTCGAAGACGATGTCGTAGGGAACTCTGGCCTCGGCGAGCAGCACGTTCATGTGCCCGGGCATGCGGCCAGCCACCGGATGGATCCCGAACCGAACGTTGATGCCCTTCGCGCGCAGCGCGCGCGTGATCTCGAAGACGATGTGCTGAGCCTGAGCGACGGCCATGCCGTAGCCGGGAACGATCATGACCTCTTTTGCGTTCGACAGCAGCGCCGCAACTTCGGCCGCATCGATCGACACGACCTCGCCCTGTTCCTCCGACGCCGCAGCCGTGCCGCCGGAGGTGCCGAATCCGCCGGCGATGACCGCCAAAAACCTGCGATTCATCGCACGGCACATGATGTAGCTCAGAATCGCGCCGCTGCTGCCGACCAGTGCCCCGGTGACGATCAGCAAATCGTTGCTCAGCATGAATCCGGTGGCGGCCGCCGCCCATCCGGAATAGCTGTTCAGCATCGAGACCACGACCGGCATGTCCGCGCCGCCGATGGCCATGACCATATGTATGCCCAACAGCAGCGCGAGCCCGGTCATGATCGAAAGCGGCACCAAGCCTGCGCCGTTGACCGACCCCTCGAGAAACTCCCCTGCCAACCAAATCATCAGCACGACGAGCACGAGATTGAGCCAATGTCTCGCAGGCAGGGTCAACGGTTTACCGCTGAGCTTGCCGCTGAGCTTGCCGAATGCGATCACGGAGCCGGAGAACGTCACTGCACCGATCAAGACGCCGATATAGGTCTCGATATCGTGGATGGTCAGCTCCACCCCGATGAGCTCATGCGTTGGGTCCATGAAATTCGCAAAACCGACCAGCACGGCCGCAAGGCCGACGAGGCTGTGGAGAATGGCGACAAGCTCGGGCATTTGCGTCATTTGCACGCGCCGCGCGAGGATCAAGCCGATGCTGCCGCCGACGAGCAGGCCGCCGATGAGCAACCCGTAGTTCGCAGCAACGACCCCGAGGATGGTCGCCAGCAACGCGATGCCCATGCCGGCGACGCCGTAGAGGTTTCCCCTACGGGCCGTCTCGGGATGACTCAGGCCGCCTAGCGCGAGGATGAACAGAATGGTCGCGCCGATATAGGAGACGGTAACGATTCCTTGTGACACCTGCCGCTCCTACCTCTGAAACATGTGCAGCATGCGGCGCGTGACGGCAAAACCGCCGGCGATATTGACGCTCGTGATCAGCACCGTAACGCCGGCAATCCACATGACCCAGGTTTCAGGCGAGCTGATCTGCAACACCGCGCCGATGATGATGATGCTGCTGATCGCGTTGGTCACGCTCATGAGCGGCGTGTGCAGAGCGGGGGTCACGTTCCAGATCACCATGTAGCCGACGAAACAGGCCAGCACGAAGACGGTGAAGTGCGCCATGAACGACGCCGGTGCGACGGCGCCCAGCCCCAACAAGGCGAGACCGCCAATGCCGAAGGTCAGGAGCGGTGCAAGCCAGGCCGGCGCCTTTGGCTTGGGCGGCGCCGGCGGCGCCGCTGCCACCGCGGGTTTCTTCGGAGCGGCGCTGAGCTTGGGCGCCGGCGGCGGCCAGGTGATCATCTTGTCCTTGGCGACCGTCGCGCCGCGAATTACCTCGTCCGTCATATCGACGACGAGCTCGCCGTTCTTCTCCGGGCACATATCGCTGAGCAGGTGCCGCAGGTTCGTGCCGTAGAGCTGGCTCGATTGCGCAGCCAAGCGGCTGGGCAAATCCGTGTAGCCGATCAGCGTGACACCATGCTTGCGCACCACCTCGTGGGGCTCCGTCAGCTCGCAGTTGCCGCCCTGCTCCGCCGCGAGATCGACGATGACGCTGCCGGGCCGCATCGACTTGACCATCGCCGCCGTGATCAGCTTGGGCGCAGGTTTGCCCGGGATCAGCGCCGTGGTGATGATGATGTCGACCTCGGCGGCTTGCCGAGCGAAAAGCTCCATCTCCGCTTTGATGAACGCCTCGCTCATGACCTTGGCGTAGCCCCCCTCGCCCGAGCCCTCTTCCTCGAAGTCGAGCTCGAGAAACTCGCCGTCCATGCTTTCCACCTCCTCTTTGACTTCGGGCCGCGTGTCGAATGCACGCACGATCGCGCCCAGACTTCGCGCGGCCCCGATGGCGGAGAGCCCCGCGACGCCGGCGCCGATGATCAGCACCTTCGCGGGAGGGATCTTGCCGGCCGCCGTTATCTGGCCGGTAAAGAAACGACCGAAGTGCTGTGCCGCTTCGATCACGGCGCGGTAGCCGGCGATGTTTGCCATCGAGCTCAGCGCGTCCATCTTTTGCGCGCGTGAGATGCGCGGAATGCTGTCCATCGCCAGCGTGGTTACGCCGAGCTTGGCAAGCTTCTCGAGCAACTCGGGATTCTGTCCCGGCCACAGGAAGCAAATCAGCACTTGGCCCTCGTGCAGGAGCCTCAGCTCGTCGTTGCTACCCGTCATCGGCGCGCGCACCTTTAGGATGATGTCGCTTTCGGACCAGAGGCGGCGGGCATCGTCGACGACCTCGATGCCGGCGTTCCGGTAAGCCTCGTCGCCGAAGCTCGCTGCGACCCCGGCGCCCGATTCGACGGCAACGTCGAAGCCGAGCTTGTTGATCTGGGCGGCGACCTCCGGCGGAGCGGCGACGCGCCTCTCGTCTGGGAAAGTCTCCCTGGCAATAGCAACTCTCATACGGCTTCACCTCCTCGCCACGGCGAGTAACGGTCTGATTCATCGGGATATCTGGCGCACGCTCTTATCGTGCCGCGGGCCGGCGGTACACGCCGCTCGCCAGTGCCTCGTTAAGTCAGGCGCGATTGTAAACAAATCGGCCAGCGCGGTCCCGCCGACCGCGGCCGATGCCTCGTCCGCCTGCTCGACTGCGCCGCGTCGGCCCTCCGGGCCTTCGGCTATCGCTCGCGGGACCGCCGAAGCTGCTCGCGCCTTTGATCTCTGAACTGGCGCTGCAACTCCAAGCGCCGCTCCGGCGGCAGGCGCTGGAAGCGCCTATAGGCGTTCTGAATTCGGCTGCGAGCGCTGGGGTCCAAGCGCCGGTATTCGACATACCGCTCGCGTATTGCCCGCCGCTGATCGTCGTCCAAGGCCGCCCAGCGCTCGAACCGGCTCATCGCCTGCTCGCGCTCGCTCGGGCTCATCTGCAACCACCGCTCGGCTCCGGTGGCGATCTGCTGCTGTCGCTCGGGATCGAGCTCACCCCAGGTTTCGGCATGCTCGGCGAGCAGGCGTTGCTGCGCCGAGCTGAGCTCGTCCCACGGCAGACCCTGCGCCGCCGCGAGCTGCGCACAAGCGAAAAGGCCCGCGGCCATAACCGCCAGGTTGAAGTTTCTATTCATCATCCGCCTCCCGACGGGCGTCAGCCGGGGTCTCGTCGCCTTGCTGCCCTTCGGTCTCCAACCGCGCGACCGCCAACCACTCTTCGTCCGTGCCCTGCCAGCTTCCAAGGTAGGCTAGGAAATCCAAGTCAGGCGCCTCCTCCGCGCCTTCGCTGGCGGCGGACAGCACCTGCAGCAGCGCGAGACTCATGAGCCGCAAGCCCCAACGGCGCGAAGACTTGCCGTCAGCCGACGCCATCCTGAGTCTCCTCCGTGCCCTCGCCCAAGGCCTGGTTGTCGAGCCAACTGTAGAACTCGAGCTCCGCCAGCATGTCGAGCTCCTCATCCCCGAGCAGCAGCTCGAGATCCGCCGCGACCATGGTGCCGAACTGCGCGTCGACCGCCGTCGGCGCGGGGCTTTGCGGGCTCTGCAGCATGACGAGCAATACCACCGCGGCGGCGGCGGCGGCGGCCGCGAAACCGAGGTTTCTCGGGGCCGCGAAAACAGGCCTGCGGAGCTCCGCCAGAGCCTCGCGACGCGCTTCGCGCAGACGCGCCCGCTCAGTCGCATCGATCTCCGCGACGCTGCGCTCGAACAACGCGTTCGCGCGACGTTCGAGCTGCTCTGCATCCTTGGTTTCTCTGATCGTCATCAATAGTGCTCGCCGAGTAGTCGCTGAAGCCGATGAACGGCGCGCGAGTAATGCGTCTTTACACTGCCATCGGAGCAGCCCATCGCCTTGGCGGTCTGCTCGACGCTCAGACCCTCGAAATTCCTGAGCATGAACGCTTCGCGCTGGCGGGCCGGCAACGAGGCCAGCCCCGACTCGAGCGCCGCCAGCGCGCCTTCGCCCGTGAGCAGGTCGAACGGATCGCTGGGCGTCGGATCGCGCGCATCCGCGACCGGGTCGGGCTCGTCGCCTTGAAGGCCGCCGAAAAACTTGAGCACTGAGTCTCTCACGCGTCGGCGCCGATGCCAGTCATGGACGCGATTGCGCAGAATTCTGTAGAACAAGGGCCGCCATTCGTCCGCCGGCCTTCGAGCGTAACGTCGAGCGAGGCTGATCATCGCGTCCTGCACGATATCCAGAGCGTCATCCGCGTCACCGATGCTCATCGAGGCGATACGATAGGCTCGTGCCTCCACCTCGCGCAGAAAGCGATCCAACCGAAGCTCCAGCGCCAGCTCTCGGTCTTCCTCGATCAGGCGCCCGCTCCCGCTTGCTAATGTCGCGACCGACATCGTCCTAGGTGACTTCGACCAACGAGTACGGTGTCATCATACGCGCCCATTTCCACTCGACGCATCCTATCGCCATCGCTCAAGATAACGCCCCCGAAAGCCAATCGTTGACAGGAGAAGCGAACCCGGCCCGGCCAAGTCGTTCTCGGGCGCGGCGCGGTCGAATCGCGGCGATTCAGCGACGCGCGCAGCGACCGCAAAAGACTATGTCAAACAGCGCCGATCGATGCCGCCAAGTACGATGACCCAAGAAAACCCGGTTACGCGTGTGGCGGTGCCGCTGCCGATCCCCGAGCCGCTCGAGTATCGTTGGCCCGGACCGGGGCCCGCGCCGGCCGCCGGCTGCCGCGTCCGGGTGCCGGTCGGCGCGCGCAGGTATACGGGTCTTGCCCTCGAAACCCTGCCCGCGGGCGCCGTCGACCCGAAGCGCCTCAAGAAGATCGAGAAGCTCCTCGACCCGGAGCCGCTGATCGATGCCGGCCTGCTGCAAACGCTCCGCTGGTGCTCCGAGTACTACCACCATCCTCTCGGCGAGGTCGCGAGCCTGGCTCTGCCGTCGCTGCTCCGCCGCGGTGCAAGCGCCTTCCCGCCGCCGGAGGCGGTCTGGGGCTTGACCACCGCAGGCAGAACCGTGGACAAGGCGACGCTTGCTCGACGAGCGCCCCGGCAAGCACGGGCACTCGAAATCCTCGAGCAGGCCGGCGATCGGCCGGAAGCGGAGCTGCGCGAGCTTGAGCTGCCGCGGACATTGCTCGAGCGGCTCGCGGAGAAGGGCTGGGCGTCGAAGGCGGAGCGTCCCGCCCCGAACTCGTCGGCCGACCGCCGCGGCGCGTCGGTGGAGCTGCCGCCGCTGACGCCGGATCAGCAAGCCGTGCTACGTCAGGTCGCCGAGGCGAAGGCGGGTTATCAAGCTTGTCTGCTGCACGGCGTCACGGGCAGCGGCAAGACTGAGGTCTACATGCGGCTGGTGCAGGAGCAACTCGCTCGAGGGCGGCAGAGCCTCCTGCTCGTTCCGGAAATCAGCCTGACGCCCCAGCTCGTTGGTCGGCTGACGCGTCGATTCGGGCCGCGGCTCGCTCTGATGCATTCCGGCTTGACCGACCGACAGCGGCTCCGCGCCTGGCAGGACTGTCGCTCGGGGCGCGCGGGGCTGATCGTCGGCACGCGTTCCGCGGTGCTCGCGCCGCTCCGCGAGCCGGGGCTCATCATCGTCGACGAGGAGCACGATCTCTCATATAAGCAGCAAGAGGGGTTCCGCTACTCGGCCAGGGACGTCGCCGTCTATCGTGCCAAGCAACTCGGCCTGCCGATCGTGCTCGGCTCGGCTACGCCGTCTCTGGAGAGTTTCCACAATGCGCAGACCGGCCGCTATCGCCTGCTCGAGCTGCCGAAGCGGATCGGCTCCGCCGGCGATCCCAGCTTGCGCATCATCGATCTCAGCCGTCACGCAGCTCGCAACGGGCTGTCGACGCCGTTGCTCGAGTCGATCGAGCGGCATTTGGGCGCGGGCAATCAAATCATGCTGTTTCTCAACCGTCGCGGGTTTGCGCCGGTGTTGTTCTGTCCGAATTGCCGCGCGACTGAGGATTGCCGGCGCTGCGATTCGCGCATGACGATCCACTCAACCGGAGGACGCCTGCGTTGCCATCACTGCGGCGCCGAGCGCCCCCTGGTTTGGAGATGCGAACAGTGCGGCAGCGAGCGCGTCGCCGTCGGCGCCGGCACGCAGCGCGTCAGCGACGAGCTTCGCGCCTTGTTTCCTGACGCGCGAATCGCGCGGCTGGATCGAGACGCGACCGCTAGAAAAGGGTCATTGGCAGGCGTCCTGGAGGACGTCGAGCGCGGCGAGATCCGAATTCTCGTAGGCACGCAGATGCTGACCAAGGGCCACGATTTTCCGAATGTCACGCTGGTCGGCGTGCTCAATGCCGATCAGGGGTTGTTCGGCACGGATTTCCGCTGCGACGAGCGGCTCGCCCAGACCATTTTTCAGGTCTCCGGCCGGGCCGGCCGGGCCGAGCGGCCCGGCGAGGTGCTGGTTCAAACGCACTATCCGACCCACCCGTTGTTCGAATGCCTGCGGCAACACGACTACCGCCGCGTGCTCGACCTCATGCAGGAGCAGCGGCGGGAAGCGAATTGGCCGCCGTTCAGTCATCTGATGCTATGGAGCGCTCAGGCGACACGACGCGACCGGGTTTACGAGTTTCTGGGCCGGGTCGTCGAAGCCGCCCGTGCGCGCGACGCCACGGTCGGCGTGCTCGGCCCGGCGCCGGCGAGCCCCGAGCGACGCGGCGGTAACTTTCGCGCTCAAGTGCTGATGCAGTGCCGTCAGCGCCCATCGCTGCACGACCTCGCCCGCGATCTGTTGCCGCAGCTACGAAGCTGGCCGGAATCGCGCCGAGTCCGCTGGTCCATCGACGTCGATCCGGCGGAGATCTGACGCCCGTTGGAGGCGTTCGGGTAGAATCGCGCACTCACTGTAAGGCTTGCGAATACATTGCGCGCCCAACTCGATTATTTGCTCAGAGAAGCCCTTGCCCATGTGACCGCGGATCATGGTCCCGTGCAACCGGGGGATCTGGAGCCGCAGCTCGAGCGCACCCGCGATCCCCGTCACGGAGATTTCACCAGCAACGTCGCGCTGCGACTCGCCAAACCCCTGGCCCGCCGACCGCGCGAGCTCGCCGAGGAGCTGATCGCGGCGCTGCCGGCGTCCCCGCTGATCGAGCGCGCCGAGGTGGCCGGGCCCGGCTTCATCAATCTGCGGCTCTCGCCCGGCGCTTATGAGCAGGAGCTCCTGGCCATCATCGAAGACGGTCCGAGCTATGGCTGCTCGGAGCTCGGCGCCGGTCAGCGCATCATCGTCGAGTACGTATCCGCGAATCCGACCGGGCCGCTGCATGTCGGCCACGGCCGCCATGCGGCCTATGGAGCCTCCTTGGCGAGCCTATTGCGTGCCACCAGCCATGAGGTGCATGAGGAATACTATGTCAACGATGCCGGCCGCCAGATGGAGATATTGGCCGCGAGCGTGTGGCTGCGTTACGCCCAGCAGTTCGACGCGAGCCTGCCCTTCCCCGCCAATTGCTATCAGGGAGACTATGTCGCAGACATTGCCGCGCATCTGCGGCGGGGCCAAGCAGATTCGCTCTTCGCCGACCTCGATACGCTGCGGCCCTTGCTTGCGGGGAGCGATCTGGACAAGGAACAGCGGCTCGACCGCATCATCGCACAGATCAAGATCATGATCGGCGAGAGCGGCTTTCGCATCTTCCTGGACGCGGCCCTCGACAACGTGCTTGCTGACATCAAGAACGACCTCTCGGAATTTGGAGTCGCGCCGCAGAATTGGTACTCCGAGCGCAGCCTCGCCGATAGCGGCGCCGTGGAGCGCGCCCTGGAAGTCCTTCGAGGCAATGGCATGCTCTACTCGAAGGACGGCGCCACCTGGTTTCGCGCGAGCGACTTCGGCGACGAGAAAGATCGCGTCGTCAGGCGGGAAAACGGCGTAACGACCTACTTCGCATCCGACATTGCGTATCACTTCGAGAAACGCGAGCGTGGCTTCACGCACCTGCTCGACGTCCTCGGCGCCGATCACCACGGCTACGTCGCGCGAGTCCGGGCCGGGCTCGAAGCCATGGGAGAGAGCCGTGATTGTCTGGAGGTTCGTCTGGTGCAGTTCGTCACCCTCTACCGAGGCGAGCAAAGGGCACAGATGTCGACTCGCTCCGGCGAATACGTGACGCTGCGGCAACTGCGCGCCGAAGTCGGCAACGATGCCGCGCGATTCTTCTATGTGTCCAGATCGAACGACCAGCACTTGGACTTCGATCTCGAGCTTGCGAAGTCCCAATCGAACGACAATCCCGTTTACTATGTGCAATATGCGCACGCAAGGGTTGCGAGCATGCTGAAGCGCATGGCCGACGCCGGGCTCGAGTACTCAGGTCCAGAGCGTAGCCGCCTTTCGCGCTTGACGGCACCGGAGGAGCACACCCTCATGGTGGCGTTGAGCCGCTATCCGGAGATCGTGCATCTCGCGGCCGTGAATCGCGCGCCCCAGCACGTGGTCCACTATCTGCGCGAAACCGCCGCGGCCTTTCATGCCAGCTACAACGCCCATCGCGTGCTCGTCGATGACGACGAGCTTCGTGACGCTCGAGTCACCCTGGCGCTGGCTGCCCGGCAGGTCATCCACAACGGGCTGACGCTAGTCGGCGTCCGCGCCCCCGAGAGCATGTGAGCCTCGCGATGACCTCGAAGAAGCACTCGGGAAGCCGCAAACGCAGTCATGACGCGCCGGGTTGGGCCTGGATGCTGTTCGGCTTGTCGCTCGGACTGGTCGTTGCGGCCGCCGTCTACGTCAGCGGCCGCA
>DASWKF010000033.1:0-10396 GCA_036396795.1 Gammaproteobacteria bacterium
CCTGCTAGAATTGTTGCATAAGGCACAAGTGATAACGTTTGCCCAGCGTGCATCCAACCTGCGATCATACCGAACAGAAATCCCCCGAACAAAAGCGACCATCCGGTTGGATTCCAGTGCTCCATGGCTCGGTCCTCTCTAAACGGGGAAGTGATTTGAATGTTTATCAGTGCGATGGCTAATGGCGGTATTCAAGGTGGCCAAGAGGGGGAAGGTGCGCCATGCAGTCCGGCGCAGCTTCCGTCAACAGTTACGCGGCTTTCTTGTCGCCGCCGAGCTGCGTCTTTTCCTTGGACATGATTTCCGTTGGCGCACCGCTGGCGATGGCGATGGTCCGGGGCTTCATGGACTCGGGCAGCTCGCGGACGAGATCCATGGTCAATAGACCGTTTTCCAGCCATGCGTTTTCCATTTTGACATGGTCGGCGATACGGAACTGCCGATCAAAAGCCCTCTGGCCAATACCTCTGTACAGGTACTGGGCGTCGTCGCGCTCGTCGGTCTTCTTTCCGGAAACATGCAGCGTGTTTTCACGCACCTCAACGATAAGGTCGCTTTTCGCGAAACCCGCCGCCGCTATCGTCACGCGATAGTGGTCCTTCCCAACAGCCTCAATGTCGTACGGCGGATAGCTTTTTTCGACGTCCTTGACGGACTGCGCGTTTTCAAGAAGTTGCGCCATGCGATCGAAGCCGATCGTCGAACGGTAGAAGGGACTGAAGTCAAAATTCGTCATTGCTTTGTTCTTTCTTTTCTAACGGCAATGATTTGCCGTCTTTATATATATGGTCACCACACAGTAATTGTGCAATACGAGATGTGTTTTTATTTTAAAATATTATTCATAAAAATGACTGTTTCACTGCTCAATATTGCAGCCCTTATGGTGCCCTTAGTGCGTGATCCGAAAAGAGTTGAGTGATTTCAATTGCTTGTAGTTCCGTTGTTTGTGGCGATCATCACCGGAGACAGAAGATGTGGACTGAAATCACTCGAGCGAATTATGACCGTTCGGACCTGCGCTGCGCAAACGACCTGACGGATGCAGACCTGACGGATGCAGCGTGGGCATTGAGTGAGCCCCTCCTCTCGCAGGCCAAGTGGTTGGGTCGCCTCCGGACGACCGATCTGCGCGAGGTTGTGAATGCGTTGTTGTACATTATGCGCACGGGCTGCCAATGGCGCATGCTGACGAGAGAGGCTTCACCGCGCTCGACGATGCAGCGGTATTTTTATGCTTGGCGTGAGGACGGCACGTCGCAGCGGATCAAGCACGAACTGTTGATGCAGGCTCGTTTGGCGGACGGTCGCGAGGCCGGTCCGTCGGCCGGCATCATCGACAGCTAGGTGAAAACGACGGATCCTGCATCCGGCTACGGCTGAGCTGGCGCCATCACGTCTGGGCCTACGACTTCGTCCAGGCCCGAACCCATGATGGGAGTGGTACTGAACCTGGGGGGCGGGTCACCGGGCGCGGGCCCCGATCATCGGTTCCAGATCTTTGCGAGCCAGCAGGACCCGATCAAGCGCGATTAGCACAGGCTGGACGGCACCTTAGCTTCGACTGGCCGTGACGGATTAGCTCGGCTTCGGCTCAGATCGAAGTTTGCCCTGGCATGACCCGGTCTGCGAGCAAAGCGCAGCGGACCGGGAGACGTGGTATGCCTCCAATCCGCCAAACAGGCTACGAGCGGCGGTTCTCGGCCGCTCCGCGGCTGCAAGGCGACGCCTCCTGCGCGAAAAATCGGATCACCGACCCCCGAAGTTGCAGGTCCAATGCAGATGGATCACCATCTGCATGGACAGAGTGCGTCAGATGGGGAATCCCAGTTTGGAGGTTAGGATGAGTACGCCAGAAGAAAGGGACGCCGAGAAAAAGCGGTCAGCCGAACAAGCGCCTCGTCGTGAAACGTGGACCAAAAGGATAAAGGACATCGTTTGGACCGCCGTGCTCGCGAGCGTGATCACGATCATCGTAGTAACCGCGCTGGGCTGGCTGACGATCCAGGCGGTTATCGAGAGGGCACGAGAGGAGGGTGCGAGAGAGCTCGTTGCCTTGAGGTCGAGCATCTGCCTGGTGAGATTTCAACAGAGATCGGATGCGGAGGCTAAGCTCGCGGAGTTTAGAGGACTTTCATGGGGTGTGAGAAACGATGCCATTCGAAAATTTGTCACGGAAGAAGGGTTGGCGACGATGCTGGGAGAAGACGCCCCTGCACCAGGTGCGATCGATAGATGCACCGATGTGATTGTGAGAGACATCGAATCTAAGTTCTGAGTAATCACAACCGCGCGGCACTTGTCCCTTCCAATTATTCGATCCGGGGATGATCGAGAGTGCGGCTGGCTTCCTTAGCGGGCTTGTCACCGGTCACAGGGTCACATGATCGACTGCGCGCGCACCGGTCACCTCTGGTCGGCGGCTTCAGGAAGGCGGAATGACCGCTCGTAGATTAAGCCGAGCGAGGCGCCGTGTGGCGTCACGTGGGCCGCGTCGTAAGGTATGAGACGGGGTACGCCGTTCAGGCTGCGAGCCGTTCGTAGCGGTGATGGAGCCCGCCGACCTGTGCGAAAGCGATGATCCTGCCCGGGCCTGGAGGCTGCACGCGGCGCGGTTCGGGGCAGTCCTTAGAGAGCGATAGGTGTGTGCGGCTCCCATGATAATAGTTCAAGTAGGACTGAAGGATCTGCCGGAGATGACCTTCGTTCAGGACAATCACGTGATCCAGGCACTCTCTGCGGATCGATCCAATGACCCGCTCCGCGTAAGCGTTCTGCCAGGGTGACCTGGGTGCGATCAGCACTTCTTCGACGCCCATGGCCTGAAGGCGAGAGCGAAAGGCGGTGCCATAGGATCCATCGCGATCTCGGATCAGATACCGCGGTGCCGTATCCCAGGGAAGTGCTTCGCGGATCTGTTGGGAGGCCCAAAGCGATGAGGGATGGGTGGCCACGCCGAAATGCAAAATGTGACGGCGCTCGTGATGCAGCACGATGAAGACGAACAACAGGCGGAATGTGAATGTCGGCACGACGAAGAAATCAACACCCGCCAGGCAGCACGCGTGATTTCGGAGGAACGTGCGCCAGGTTTGCGAGGGCGGCTTCGGATGTCGGATCATGTATTTCGAGACGGCAGTCTGGCTGATTCCGATCCCAAGTTTAAGAAGCTCACCATGGATCCGCGGTGCGCCCCAAAGAGGGTTCTCTCGAGACATTCGGCGGACCAGGGCCTTAACGTCCGCCGAAATTGTGGGCCGGCCTCTCTTGCGTGGCCGCGACTTCCACGTCCAGAAGAGTCGAGAGCCCTTGCGGTGCCATCGCACCACGGTATCCGGCTTGACGACCACCACCGCCCCAAGACAGCTGGACCGGAGTCGGTAGAGCAGAACCCAGAAGATTCGATCGAACCGCGTGAGGCGAACTGGGGTTTGTGACTCACGTTGAAGGACTTCCAGCTGATGACGAAGCGCGATGACCTCGACCAGCAAATCAGCCCGCCTTCGGAAGCTGGACAGGAAACCGCGGAGAAGGGAACGAAGGATTGCGTGCATGCGCTCAACGCTATGGCGCACCACCGCAAAACGCTAGGTTTTCTGCGCCGGATGGATTTTATGAGAGGGACAGGTATCCAATCGAATGCTAGACCGAACAGTATTGCGTCGAGCGGAGAAAGGCAAAAACGACACGCTGTCGTCATTCAGCCGCCTTGGGAAACTTGACTGCCGCATCGTCCTCGGCCTTCGCCTTCGAGCGGTCTTTCGCAAGGAACGTGTAGGCGGTCGGCACCACGAACAACGTCAGCAGCGTGCCGAATGTGATGCCGCCGACGATGACCCAGCCGATCTCCTGCCGGCTCTGCGCCCCCGCGCCGGCGGCCGTGGCGAGCGGGATCGCGCCCGCGACCATGGCGCTCGTGGTCATCAGTATGGGGCGAAGGCGCAGCACCGCGGCTTCGACCACCGCCTCGCGCAGCGGCTTGCCCTGGGCCTGCAGGCTGTTGGCGAACTCGACGATGAGGATGCCGTGCTTGCTGATCAGCCCGATCAAGGTGACCAGGCCGATCTCGCTGTAGATGTTCAGCGTGCCGCCGGTGAGGTTCAGCGCCAGCAGGGCCCCCGTCATGGTGAGCGGCACCGTCAGCATGATGATCAGGGGATCGACGAAGCTCTCGAACTGCGCCGCCAGCACCAGGAAGATGAACCCGAGCGCCAGCACGAAGACGAACAGGAGGCTGCTTCCCGCCTCCTTGAACTCGCGCGATTCGCCGTTGAAGTCGTAGCGCACCGTCGGCGGCAGAACGCGCTGCGCCGCCGCCTCGAGGAAGTCCAGCCCCTCGCCCAGCGAATAGCCCGGGGCAATGCTCCCGGTGATCGTGGCCGAGCGAAACTGGTTGAAGCGGTTCAGCTCCTTCGGCGCGACGGTCTCGCGCGCTTCGACCAGGTTGGAGAGCTGGACCATCGCCCCGTCGTGGCCGCGGACGTAGATGTCGTTGAGGTCGCCCGGCGTGCGGCGGTCGTCCGGCGCGACCTGGACGATGACGTCGTATTGCTCGCCGTTCTGGTTGAATCGCGTCACCTGCCGTCCGCCGAGCAAGGTCTCGAGGGTCCGGCCCACCGTCAGCACGCCGGCACCCGTGTCGGCGACGCGTTCGCGGTCCAGGTCGACCTCGATCTGTGGCTTGTTGAGCCGGAGGTCGCTGTCGAGGTTTGTCAGGCCCGGGAACGTCTCGGCCTCGGCGAGCAGCGTCTCGACGTACTCTTCGAGTTTCCGATAGCTTTCGGAGCTCTGAATGACGAACTCGACCGGCTTGTCGCGTGCGCTCTGGCCGAACGAGCCGGGATTGTTGCCGAAGGCGCGGACGCCGGTCACCTTGGCGAGCTCCGGCTGGAGCTTGTCGAGGATTTTCATCTGCGTTCGCTCGCGGCTCTCCCAGGGGATGAGCTGCGAGAACGATATCAGTTCGGTTACCGCGCGCGATCCGACGATGACGAAATAGTGCTGCACCTCCGGAATCCGCTTCAGCATGGATTCGAAGTCGTCGACGTATCGGCTGGTGAAGTCGATCGTCGAACCTTCCGGGGCGTGGCCGGCGGTGAAGAGCACGCCTCGATCCTCGACCGGCGCCAGCTCTGACTTCAGGTTCTCGAAAAGGAAGTAGCTCGCGCCCGCGACCAGGGCCGCGGCGACGATCACCAGCGGGCGCATGCGGAGCGTGGCCGCGAGCATCCTGCCGTAGCCGCGATTGAGACTGCGGAAACCGCGCTCGAAGAGATTGTAGACGCGGCCATGCTTCTCGTGATCGCGCAGCAGGCGGGAGCACATCATCGGGCTGAGCGTCAGCGCCACGAGGCCCGAGACGAGCACCGCGCCGGCCAGGGTCAGGGCGAACTCGGCGAACAGCTTGCCGGTGCGTCCCGGGGCGAAAGCGACCGGCGCATAGACCGCCGCCAGCGTGAGGGTCATGGCGACGACGGCGCTCGAAATCTCGCGGATGCCGAGAACTGTCGCGCGGAAGGGCTTCATGCCGTCCTCGATATGGCGATGAATGTTCTCGAGGACGACGATCGCGTCGTCGACGACCAGGCCGATTGCCAGAACCATGGCAAGCAGGGTGAGCGTGTTGATGGAAAAGCCCAGCACGTCCATCAGCGCGAAGGCGCCGATGAGCGCGACCGGGATCGTGACGAGCGGTATGATCGTCGCACGCACCGTTCTCAAGAAGATAAAGATGAAGATCACCACGAGCGCCACCGCCTCGGCGATCGTCGTGTAGACCGCCTCGATCGAGCGATCGATGAAGATCGACTTGTCGTAGGCGATCGTGGCGTTCATGCCTTGCGGCAGATCGCGGGATAGCTCCGGCATGAGCTCCCGCATGGCGAGCGACACGTCGAGGGGATTGGCCGTTGCTTGCTTGACGATGCCGAGGATGACGGCGTTGTCGCCGTTGAACCGCGTGATGCGCCGCTCGTCCTCCGGCCCGAGCTCGACCCTCGCCACGTCGCGCAGGCGGACGGGAAAGCCTTCCGCGTCTTTGACGACGATGCGCTCGAATTGCGCCGGCGTGACGAGTCCCGTTCGCGACAGCACCGTGAACTCGCGGTCCAGGCTCTCGATCCGGCCCGACGGGACCTCGACGTTCTGCTGCTGCAGGGCCTCCTCCACGTCGGACACCGTCAGGTCGTATGCGGCGAGGCGGGCGCGGTCGAGCCAGATGCGCATGGCGTAGCGCCGCTCGCCGAAGATGCGCACCTCGGCGACGCCGGGGATATTCTGGAGCCGGTCCCGGACATAGCGGTCGGCGTAGTCGGAAACCTCGAGCGGCCTATGTCGATCGCTGGTAAAGGCGATGTAGACGATCGCCTGGGCGTCGGCTTCGACCTTGGCGATGACCGGCTCCTCGATCTCGTCGGGCAGCCGGCCGCGAACGCGCGACACGCGGTCGCGCACGTCGCTTGCGGCCACGTCCGGGTCGGTCGCCAGGCGAAAACGCACGGTGATCCGGCTTTCCTCCGGCTCGCTGCTCGACGTCATCGTCTCGATACCCTCGATGCCGGCGATCGAGCTTTCCAGAACCTGCGTGACCTGGCTCTCGATGATCTCCGCGCTGGCGCCGAGATAGTCGGTTCTGACCGAGACGATGGGCTCGTCGATGTTGGGATATTCGCGGACGCTCAGCCTCGAATAGGACACGATGCCGATCAGGACGATGATGAGGCTCATGACCGTCGCGAAGACCGGCCGGCGGACGAAGAACTCGAAGACTCCCACGTCAGGCGCCCGCGCCGGGCTTGGCCACCGCCACGCGGCTGCCGTCCCGGATCTGCTGATGGCCGGCGGTGACGACGCGGGCGTCGTGGTCGAGGCCGCTGAGCACCTCCACAAGGCCCGGCTGGCGCTGGCCCAGCTCGACCTTCGTTCGCATCGCGCGCTCCTCCACCACGCGATAGACATAGTGCGTCTCGCCCTCGGCGAACACGGCCGACTCCGGGATCAGCACCGCGTTCTCGCGCCGCTCGACGACGATCTCCACGCGGGCGAACAGGCCCGGCGACAGCCTGCCGTCGGGATTCGGGATCCGGGCGCTCAATTTGACGGCGCGGCCGTTAGCATCGACGATGGGATCGATGACATAGACCTCGCCGTCGAAGGCCTGGCCCGGAAGGGCGTCGACCGTGACGCGGATGGGCTGGCCGGTCCGCAGGTTCGAAAGGGCGAGCTCGGGAACGCGAAAGTCCACCTTGACCGGATCGATGCCGACGAGCTGGACGATGCGGTCGCCGGGGCTGACATACGCGCCGGCGCTGACCGCGCGCATGCCGACCACGCCCGAAAGCGGCGCGGTGATCGTCGCCTTTTCCAGCCACGCCCGGGCAAGCGCGACGTTCGCCTGCGCGGCCCGGTGGGCGGCAACGGCCTCGTCGCGCGCCCTGAGCGTGCCGGTGCCCCGGTCGGCGAGGGTCATCGCGCGCTCCCGGTTCGCCTCGGCGAGCGTGAAATCCGACTGCGCCTTGTCCAGCTCGGCCCGGAGGATGGCGGAGTCGAGTTCGACCAGCACGTCGCCGGCCTCGACCTTGTCTCCCTCCTCGAAGGGCAGATTGGCGATGCGGCCGGCGATCTCGGGCGATATGACCACGGCCTCGTCCGGCCTCAGGCTTCCGACCGCCCGTATGGTGGCGAGCACCGTGTCGGTCGTGGCGCGCACCGCTTCCACGGTGACGGCCTTCTGGTCGGGCGTTGTGGCGGCATTGGCCGGGTGCTGCGCGGCCGGGGTATCCCGGTCCCGATTCAGCAGGTGATAGCCGCCGGCCGACAGGGCGAGCGCCAAGCCTCCAAGAAGCCCCCAATAGGAAAGACGCGGCATTGACAAATTCGCTATGGCAATCGATGGTTGGACTAGACAGTCTAGTCTAATCTATGCATCTGGAGGATGGTGGTCAATTGGCCCAGAGCGCCACAGCCGAGATTTCGGGCCTCTCCGAACGCAAGCGTCAAGCGATTCAGGAGGCTGGGACCGCCATTTTCCTTCGGCTTGGCTACGGCTCGGCGAGCATGGATCTGATCGCCTCCGAGGCGAAAGTGTCGAAGCAGACGATCTACAACCACTTCCACAGCAAAGACGCGCTTTTCAAGGCCATTATCACGGACATGACCACGACGCTGATGGCGCCGTTGTCGATGCGGGAGGCGGCGAAATCGACCCCCGAACGCCTGCTTCGATCGCTCGGGCATGATTTCCTCACGCTCATGCTCCAGCCGTCCTCGCTCGCCCTCTATCGCTTGATCGTCGCCGAATCCGCCCGCTTTCCCGAAATCGGCGGTGAGCTCTATGCCGTCGGGCCGGGTCGGCTGATCGCTGTTCTCGCCGACTATCTTGCCTGCGAGACAAGGAACGGTCGCCTCGCGGTCGCCGAGCCGGAGCGTGCGGCCGAGCAGTTCATCGGCATGCTCAGCGGTCGGGTGCAGCTTCGTGCGCTGCTTGGCGTCTGTGAAGATCCGACCGAGGCGGAGTTGAACATCCGCGTAGAGCATGCGGTGGCGAGCTTCCTCGAGCTCTATGCGTCGGCTCGTCACCGAGATCGCTAGTTTCGCCGCGCGAACTTGATAAGCCGCCCCTAGCATGCGCTCCGGCAATAGAGCCCGATAACGACAATCTGTGGATAGCAGAGCCCAGGAGCGGCGGCCTTCACTCGGCTTCGCGAGCTGAGCCGAGCGCCCAAGAGGACGCGATCGCCATCAAAAGTCATGGACACCGAAAACGGCCAAGAAGAGACGCCTGGACCGATTCGCGGAAAGACCGTCTCATTGGCCGTCTCCCCGCCATGACTTCGCGGCGTATTAGCCGCCAAGGCGCGGGAAGTGCGCGCTATTCAAAGTCGGTCTGGCAGAGACGCAGAAAACCTGCAGAATGCCGGGCCCACAGAAACCAGCCTTACCTTTTCCTTGTCGGCGGCCTGCCCAAGGCGGTCGCGGATGCGCTCCGCAGCGGCGCCGGCAGCCAGCTTTTCGCCCTCGGTGCCAGCGCCGGCGAACAGAGCCTCGATCTTGCGCAGTTTCTCCCGAAGCGATTGCTCAGGCCTCATCGTTCATCCTCGGGGCCAGTTCAACCGCCACATCTTGTGGCTGGCAAAAACCTCGGACGCCGCAGTAACCCTGGTTTTCCAGTCATTGGCCGGGTCGCCTCTCGGCCGTGCGATAGCTGCATCGAATTTCGAAAGCTTGGCAATCCGCCAGCAGCTGACCCTGCTGAGCCGGGAGACGCACCAACCACGACCCAACTGATCGCTTATTCTGTGGACACAAGAATTCCCTGCAAGTTCCCTGATACACCGATTCAATACCCTGTTCCGTCAAGTAGGGAATTTGTCAGAAAATAGCAATCAATTCAGCAGTTTAAAGGGGGCCGAGAGGGCCGAAACAGGCCTGATTCGCGAAAATTCGCTGTTTTTTCCCTGCAGATCAGGGAAATCCCACAGAGACGGGTTCGCTCGAGACTCCCTGCACCACCATCAAATCCAAACAACATCAATGAGTTAGATGCACACAGCGCGATGGGTTCGGCGCTCAGATAACGTTCCAGGTAACGACGGGGCGCTGCTCGGGCTCATCCGGTGTGCAGGCCGTTCTCCACGCCGTACCGACGCCCTTCGGCCGTTACGCCCCAACAATAGTCGTCGTCGAAATCGACCTCCGTCTCAATTGCCAGTCGGCGCTCCCGCAAGAGGTCGAGGTGATATCGAACGACGTTACGCCCCACACCAAGAATGTCGGCCAACGTCCCGGTGTTCATCGCGCGGCCCTCGTCATGAAACAGGAAGACCAAGACCTTCTAGGTGTCATCGCCCAGGTCGTCCTCGGGTTCGGCCGGGACGCGAGCTCGGAGCTCAGCGACCTCTCTTTCAAGCTTGGCGACCTGTTGCCGAAGCCGCTCGTTCTCCTCGACAGCCCGCGCGTACTTGTCTTCTGCGAGAGCGATCCGCTCCTTCAGCGCGGGAGCTGAAGGCAGGTCCTTGACCAGATCGTAAATCCAGCCCTTCCGGGGCCTCGTCAGTGGCGGCGAGCTACAGGAGTGGCCTCGCCAGTGGCGATCTGCATCACCTTGACGGCATTGCCAATCACATCAGCCGGGCGCTTCTCGCCTTTAGGACCTCGCGGCATTTCAACCTTTATCTCCTGGTGGCCGATACTTGATCGACGAGGCCTTTTTCAGGGCTGAAAGCGTCTCCTCGACGGTCAGCAAGACAGTCGTCTGGATGGAGCTCAGCGCTCCGCCAGCGCCAATCGCGAGCGCCGTGGCTGCCATCGAGACGTTATCCGGAGCCTCCCACAAGTTGTATCCGTCGTGATCGCCGAAGGCATACCAGAAACCGTGCAACTTTCCGCCAACCCCTTC
>DASWKF010000034.1:0-2156 GCA_036396795.1 Gammaproteobacteria bacterium
CCAGCTCAACCGCTTGCTCGACGTCGTTCCGCGCCAGCGCGATGACGGCTTGCAGGGCCAACGCTTCCACATGGTCCTCGTTTAGCCGCAGCGCCATTTCGAGGTCGTCTCGCGCTTCGGCGACGCGGCCGACGGCCAGCCGGCTCGACGCCCGCATCGTAAAAAAGCTCGGATCCTCTCGCTCATTCTGCGTCGGAGCTTGCTCAGGTTCGATCGTGCCGTGATCCAGAACGGGCTCGTAGTAGAGCGCCCAGGGGACGGCCTCCACCAGATCCTGAACGGCTTGCACAGTCGGCGGCTGTCGCAGCTGCGACTCGACGCGTTCGCCGGGAGCAGCTCGGACGACGCCGGTCCCGTTGTCGATCGTGACGATACCTTCGAAGACCGTGACGGCGGTCCGATCCTCCGCAACCTCGACGACGAACTCCGTGCCCTCGGTGCCGGCGTTTGCGAACGGCGTCGTAATTCGCAATGAGCGCGGATCGCGGCTGAGAACGTTGATTGCGCCCCTGAGCAGCTCGATCAAGGCATTCGAAGTCGCCGAGGGAGGCTCCGAGAGCGTCAGCGTCGTGCTCTGATCCAGCCGCAACGTCGTGCCGTCAGGCAACCGAATCGCCGCCCGACTGAAATCGTCGGCGCTGACTGAATCCCCGGGACAAAGGACATCTTCGATGCGCGCCGGCTGCCACCCAGGCTGCCCGCTGCGCCGCAGCTCCACCGTGCCTTCGAGGGAAATGACCGCGGCGTTCCAATCGTCGCAGGTTTGCGCGTCGGCGCTGGCCGGAGCCACGAACGAGCCCACGCACACGGAGGCCGCGAGAAGCAACACATATCTGGGCCTGAGGGCGGATCTGCGGCTCTCGTGGGGCGAGAGTGACGCCGGTCTGGACTGGCGCGGTACCATGTCTAGGCGCATCTTTCTGTCACGTCAGCTCAACCGGGGGCAAGCGACGGGTAATTTTCCATAATGCAGAACCCTTGATCGGCCGACACGGCTAATATACACGTCGAGCCCGCGAAAGCATCGAAATATGACTCAATCCAAAGGGATGCCGAAGGCTAATCACAGGTCTGCCCTGTCCGTCACCCAGCGCATGCGTAAGATCCTGCCCCTCAGTGCCGGGGTCGGCCTGCTCGGTGTCTCGTTGCTCTTCGTCCCCTGGATCGATCGCCTCGAGGAAACCGGGGGCTTGAGCCTGCTGTTCATCCTCCGTGGCGCGCAGCAACCCGCCGCACCGGTCGTCATCGTCAGCATCGATCGCGCCTCGGGAGCGGCGATGGGTTTTGACGACCAGACCGAGACCTGGCCGAGAAGTGTACACGCGAGGCTCGTGACCAACCTCGCCGAAGCCGGCGTGGCCGTGACGGCCTTCGACGTCAGCTTCGCGGAGGCGCGAGACGGCGAGATGGACGCGCTGTTTGCGGAGGCCATCGCGGACGCCGGGAACGTGATCCTCTTGGACCGATCGGAAAAGGACTTTCTCATACCAACCAATCCGGCATTGCCGGACGGCGCCGAGCTCGTCCAACAGAGCCGGAATACGCCGATCGAGCTTCTCAAGAACGCGGCTCTCGGCTCGGCGCCGTTCGCCTTGCCTGTGGTACCGATCCAACTCAGCCAATATTGGCTGTTCAGTCCGAGCTTCCCGGACCTGCCGACTTTGCCGGTGACCGCATTTCAGGCTTTCGCGTTGCCGGTCTACGACGAGCTCATCGCGCTCCTCTGCCCGCTGGCCGAGCCGGGGCTTGTGATCAATCTTCCGGCCACGCGATCGGACGTTCTCGAACGCGGACGCCTGGAGGAAGTCCTGCGCGACATCAGGCGCTTGTTTCTCGCCGAACCCGGTCTCGGAACCGCGCTCAGCGAGCAGCTCAGTACGCGGGCGGGTGACTACGATGCGCGAAGCCTGCTGCTTCTCAGGCGTCTCATCGAGATGTATAGCTCCGGCGACAGCGCCTATCTGAACTTCTACGGCCCACCGAGAACGCTGACGACGATCCCGTTCGGGGAGCTGGCGAGCGAGAGATTCGATCGGAGCCAGTTTCCTCAATTGGACGGCGCCGTCGCTTTCGTCGGGATTTCGGAGCCGCGGCAGCCGAATCAGCAGGACGTGTTCTATTCCGTTTTTTCCGAAGCCAGCGGCCTGAACTTGAGC
>DASWKF010000035.1:0-2486 GCA_036396795.1 Gammaproteobacteria bacterium
AGACACGCACCACGACACCTGGAAACGGCGTCGTATCCTTGTAGCCCATCGTTTGCGAAGCGGCGGGCTTCACTATGGCCGCCGAAGCGGCTGCCAGCCCGAACATCAACACTGACCTTCGATCAACTGTTTTCATCGACTCTCCCCCTCCTTGAGTAGAGCTAAAACTAACGGACTTCCGACCTGAGCGCGGCCAGAAGACTACTCGTATATCAGGTGAGGGGCAAGGCTGTCCGCTTTGGGGCCAATAGGGGACTGAGTACATCATGTCCCTGTTTGCGACTACTGAACAGGTTCGTGGGATTGATTTCGCGAATGTTGAAGCAAAGACATGCTTCCAGGCGTTGAAGGGCGTGTCAGCTCCGCGCCCAAGTGAATGCGTTCCAATCGCACCGATCATAAAGTTCGACAAGTCAGATCGGCGCATCATTTCGTCACGAGAGGTAATCAACACTCTGGCTGCGCAGACTAACCACGCGGTCATACCTTGGGACGATTTTGAACACCTGATACGGGAGATGTTCGAGAAAGAGTTTGCTCACAACGGGGCCGAGGTCCGCGTTACACAGGCAAGCCATGATCGCGGCGTTGACGCCCTGGTGTTTGATCCGGACCCGGTACGAGGCGGCAAGTATGTGATTCAGGCAAAGAGGTACACGATTACAGTTGACGTTAGTTCAGTCCGAGACTTGTACGGAACGGTACTCAACGAGGGCGCCAATCGAGGCATCCTTGTTACAACAAGCACCTACGGACCGGACGCCTACGAGTTTGCGAAGGACAAGCCGATTTCCCTTATTGACGGCTCCCAACTCCTGCACTTGCTCGAGAAACATGGATACAAATTCCGAATTGACTTGAGGGAAGCAAGACGCTTACTTGCCAGCCAGCAGGGCTCGTAGTCGCACTATTGGCAGGGCGATTGTGGCTGGGGTAAAGGGAGTGTGGCGGGCTAGACTGACTTGGGTGTGCTCGAGGCAAGCGCTGCGCCTGAGGATAGAGCGGTCCGCGATCTCCTAAATAGCTCCCGTCAGCCATAGCGTTACGAGGGAGACTCACGCCCCCCGAATCGCTAGCTAACCATCGCCGCACAAGTGTCCGCTTTGGGTGGCGGGTTACGCTGCCTTGCATCATTCATCGTCGCACCGGTTACACGAGGGGGCAACAATCATGGAACGACACGTAGTGCACACGGACAAGGTGCCGCCAGCGAGGGTCCCGCTCTCGCAAGCGATCAAGGTGGGCGAATGGGTCTTCGCCTCAGGCCAACTCGGGATGGACCCGAAAGCCGGACGCCTGGCCGATGGCGGGATCAAGGCCGAGACGCGACAGGTATGCGAAAACCTCAAGGCGGTGCTGGAAGCGGCCGGCTCTTCGCTAGGAAAGGTCGCCAAGGTCACCATCTACATGGCCGACCTCGGGGAGCTCATGGCAATGAATGAGGTCTTCAGCGAGTACTTTCGGAAGGATCCACCGGCGCGGACAACGTTTCAGGCTGGTGGGCTGATCGCGGGAGCGCGAGTCGAGATCGAGGCCATAGCGACCACGTAAAAGGGCCGCCCGAGTCTCGGGCGGATGGCGTACTGGGGCACCGGAGCCTGAATGACCGTCTGGACATTCCTACCCTCGGTCCGCCCCGCGCATACGCAGTCGGCCAACATAAGTCGGCACGATGTCCTCGATCGCCTTCGCCCGAATACCGAGCTCGCTCAAACCCGGCAGCTCTCCGCTCGCCAAATTGTCCATCCTGAGCAGATCAACCTGGCTGGTCGTGAGCGGCGGGCTGGGCAGAAGCTCGAACAAGCGCGCCTGAATCTCGGCCACGGTGAAGGGCACCGGCACGAGCAAGCGCCGTCTGTCAACCAGACGCAGCACGAAGCCTACCAGCTCGCGCAGCGTGTACGCGCCGGGGCCGGCGAGCTCATAGGTCTGGCCGGCGCTCCCGCGCTCGGCGAGCACGCGGGCGATCGCCTCCGCCACGTCCTCCACATAAACGGGTTGCACGCGGGTGCGGCCGCCGCCGATCAAAGGCACGACGGGAGACAGGCGGACGATGTCCGCAAGCGCGCCGAACAGCGCGTCGCCCGGGCCGAACATCGCGCCCGGCCGCACGACGGTGGTGCCCGGGAACGCCTGCCTCGCGGCGAGCTCGCCGTGGCCGCGCGCCCGGATGTAGGGGGACGCCGACTCCGGATCGGCGCCGATGCCTGAGACGAGCACGAGCCGTGCGACGGCAGCAGCCGCCGCCTCCTGCGCGACTGTCCTCGCGCCCTGCACGTGAACCGACTCGAAGCTCACGCCGGCCTTCTCTACGTAGGCGGAGACGGCATTCACGACTGCGTCGCACCCGGCGACGGCGGCGGCGACCGAGGCCGGGTCGCGCACGTCGGCGCGCAAGACCTGGACACGGTCCGGATCGAGGACGCTCTGCGCCCGCTCGGGAGACCGGACCGCGACGCGCACGGTTGCACCTTCACCGGCCAGCC
>DASWKF010000036.1:0-13004 GCA_036396795.1 Gammaproteobacteria bacterium
CCGCCCGGGGAGATTCTTGACGTGGCGCGCATTGACGAGGATGACCTGGAAGCCGCGCGCGTCGAGGATCTCGAAGATGGGGATCCAATAGACGCCGGTGGCTTCCATCGCCACATGCGTGATGCGACAGGCCGTCAACCAATCGGCCAGCCGCTGGAGATCGCCGGTGAAGGTCGGGAAGGACCGCACCGGCGTGGGGTCTCGATCCGGCGGGACGGCGACGAAGTGCTCGGCGGATCCACAGTCGATGCCGGCGGCGGGCGGGTGGAGCCGTTCGAGGG
Source organism: Gammaproteobacteria bacterium (assembly GCA_036396795.1). Classification (GTDB taxonomy): domain Bacteria; phylum Pseudomonadota; class Gammaproteobacteria; order Steroidobacterales; family Rariloculaceae; genus JAHEEM01. The sequence goes on from DASWKF010000036.1 coordinate 282, forward strand.
CCGCGGACGACTGACGGGGCTTCGGGACACGACGACGGGGCTGGCGCTTCACGGGGGCCTCCTTTAGCTGACGAGACCTCCGGGAACAGGGATGCGGATGAGAGGCAATCTCCTAAACGGGATCACGCCGCGGAAACGACGTGTCACCAATGACGATGCCGCGAATCCCCGGACCACGCTAACACGCGGGCTGCAGAGCACCAGTGCCGGTTCGGTCTCGGTTCCCGGACGACGCGATCATACCGGTGGATGCCCAGCGCCGCAGTTTCTCGCGTGACGAATCGCGATCGCATCGTGTGGGCCGCTAACCTTCGCTTGCAGCCGACGGCGCTCGCTGCAATCGTAAAGCGCCGCGGCTGAAGCGCGGCGTTAGGCCGAAAGCGGTGCAACCGGGAACATAGGTAACAAAGTTAACCGGGAACATGGGTGACACTTTCCGGTTACCAAGTGAACAGGAGCAGAGCCGGTGGTAGCTGTGGGAAACCGGTCTTCCGGTTTTCCAAGGAGCGGTGGGCGCGTTCTTGGCGTCCACGGCTCCGGCAGCTTCCACAGGCTCTTCATCGCTGGGCCGCGCGGCTCAGCGTGCGTTCGCGGTCGAGCGCGCGGGTATCGCGACGCCATGGATGGTCCGCGCTCGGCCGCGCAGGCCGATGCGGGGCGGTGGACAGCGGCGGCCGCTTGACGGCCGGCAGCGGCTTCAGCGGCGCGGCGATCTCGGTCCACGGCATCAGGCGTTCTCGATACCGGAGTTCAATCGCCCCGTCGGGCCCTTCACGGACCACGACCGTGCTGCGCGCCGGCGCCTGCCCGCTCTGCCGCGCGACTTGGAAATACCGCGTGTCATAGCGGACGACCCAATCATTCGAGAGGACGCGGGTCTCCTCGAGCTGGAACACCCGACCCAGGGTGGTCCGGCTGGGCGCGCGGCGATGAAAGTCCTCAGCGGAGGTCGGCGCCACGGCGAAGCGCCGGTTGTGCTCGGGCAAATAGCTGGTCTCAAGGAAGGCATTCGCCGCCGTGGCGTCCGCGATCCCCAGCCGCCGCAATTTCTTCACGAGGCGATCCTGATGCGTCCCGTGATTGCGCTCGACGCGACCCTTCGCTTGCGGGGAGCTCGCGGCGATGATCTGAATCCCCAAGGCCGCGCACATACGCCCAAACTGCGTCAGGGGCACGGCCCCCGTGACCTGCTCCTCCGCCGTCGGCTCCCGCACATACACATTTTTCCAATCCGTATAGAGCGCCAGCGGCACGCCGTACGCCTCGATCCACCGGCGCAACACCTCGACTGCCGCCCAGATCGTCTCCTGGTCGCCGAGCCGCGCGAGTGTCCGACCCGTCGCGTCATCGACCAAGTTCATCAGGCAGCCACGCGCGGCGCGATCCTCGTACCACAGGTGAAAACTGCCATCGAGCTGCACCAGCTCGCCGAAATGCGCCTTCCGCTCCCGGCGCTGGCGATGCGGCGATCGTTGGCGCGCGCGACTCCACAACCCCGCCGCCAGCATCCACCGCCGCAACGTGTCGTGATGGACCGTCACGCCGTCTTCGCTCGACAAATGCTCGGCGGCCAACGTCGGCCCAAACCGCACGTCCACCGGCCCGCTGTACTTCTTCCGGACGAGCGCCAGCACCCGCTCGCGCTCCGCCGCCGCGCGCGCGTGATTCGACGGCTGCCCGGCACTTCGATGCTTCAATCCTTTGGCGCCTTCCGCCCGATATCGACGCGCCAACCGCTTCGCCTGGCGATAGCTCACGTCCAGCAACGTCGCGGCCGACCCCACACTGAGGGTCCCCGCCTTGACGCGGCTCAACACCTCCACCCGTGTCAACTCTCGCCCGCTCATCCATGTCCTTCCCAGTGATGACCCCCTTTAAGGTCACCAGCTTAGGGGACATTTCTATTTCGCTCGCGAGGGGACATTATCATTTCGCGTCAACAGGTCCGAGGTTGCTGGTCCGAGGTTGCTGGATGTCGAGGTGGCTGGATGTAGGGAGTACATGATTTGTCCGCTCCCGAGAGCAAGTGATCTCCGTACGACGAACGGGACTCAAGGCATCCAACAATGAACTGTCACCTCACGGTGCCTTCTCAGCATGTCCCGCCGATCGCGCCAGACGCGCGTCAAGCTTCTCTTGCAGGAGTCGAATGTGCAGCCGCAGGTTATATCGTTCACCTGTGTAGGCCAGAGGGACTGATATCGAGGCCACCTCACGCTCGAGCGCGCGCAATCGAGTGGCTACCGATTCGGTGCTGCCGGTCATCGTCTCGTTCCAGGCCATGGAGTCGATTTCGCGGACCGCGGCGTACCACCGATGGATCCTTGAACGAATCCGCCACTGATAGAGTGGCGGCGCCACGCGAAACAGCGGGATCAACAACGCCAAGAGGGGCAGGACCAGTAGCTTGAGGCGGTCCAGGAGTACGGCCGTTCCGTAGGGCAACCAGCGATACAAGAAGGAGGGGCCCTCTCTGATAGAGCGGCCGGCATCGTTGTTGAGCGGAAGGTCCACATAGTCGACCGACGGAAATTGCCGCCGCTGCTCCAGGACGCCTCCGGGTTGATGCACGCGCGTGACGGTGTCCAGCAGTGCTGGAATCAGGCTCGCGTTGAGATCTTCGCGAGCGGCGAGCATGGCCGCCACCGCCAGGAGTGTCGTGTCACGCGGCGGCGCGTTGCGCTCCAGATCCAGCACCCCTTCACTGAGCACGACCGGCGTGAGAAGGAAATACACGGCTGTAGGCAGCGGCCCGCTCGACGTCGAACAGCGCCGCGGCGCCGGACTGGATTCCCGTTCATTTGATGGGCGTGGACAGGAGAAAGACCGGGATAAGAAACTCGGTTCTTATGACGACTTCTGCGCCTCGAAACGGGCGAGAAACGCTGAAACCGTCATCACGGGAATCCCGCGGAGTGTGCCGAGCAGTAAGAGGTCCGTATCGCCCGACACAATCACTCTGGTTCGAACCAGACGGTCAATTTGTTCACGATTGTTCACGGACCAACGCGCCGCGGTGACGCCCTCTTGTTAAGGACATTTCACCACGATGGGCAACCCGAGAAAGCGGGGCGCCGCTACCGATTGTCAGTCATTTGTCGGTCACAGACGAGCTAGGGCCCCAAATGTAGTAACATCACTACATGAAGCTCGGGCTGCGCGAAGCCAACCAGCACTTCTCGAAAGCCATCAAGGCCGTGCGCGCCGGCAAGGAAGTCATTCTGACAGAACGTGGTCAGCCCATCGCGATCATCAAGCCGATCAAGGAAGAACAAGAGCAAGACGCCGTACTGAAGCGGATGGCCGACGAGGGACTGATCACTTTGCCCTCACGCAAAGGTCCGCTGCCTCGCTTCGAACCGGTCCACGTCAAGGGCAAGCCGCTCTCGCAGACGATCATCGAAGATCGCGACGATCGCGCGTAGTCATCTATGGCCTACGCGTATTTCGACACGAGTGCGCTCATCAAGCGCTATGTCGAAGAACTCGGTCGCCGCGAGGTGCTGCAACTCCTCCGCAAGAACGATTGCGTCGTCTCTGCGGTGCTGCCGGTAGAAGTACGCAGCGCATTGCGACGTCGCGTGGCCGAGAAGACGCTCGACGAGAAGCGAGTGCCAGCGATCCTGAAACGCCTCGCCGCCGATCGCCCCTTCTGGACGGTTGTCGAAGTCTCAGGCGAGGTGCTCGCCGCCGCGGAGACCCTGAGCGCGGCGCATCCATTGCGGGCGCTCGATGCCATTCACGTGGCATCCGCCCAGTTGTTTGCCGCTCGCACCGCTTCACCGAAATTGATCTTCGTGAGCGCCGACCTTCGGCAAACAACCGCGGCCGCCGCGCGAGGAATGGCCACCCGACACATCGAGTCGTAGTTCACCGGAGGAAAGCTCCGAACGGCGCCAGACCGACGATGTCGATCTGGAGGGGCAGGTCTACTCCCCGCTGCGACATTCGGCGAGCACATCCGACCACGGCGTGGTCTTGCCTTGCCGGCATTGCGCGATGGCTTCGAGCAGCATCTTCTCCGTTTCTGGATCTGCCTCGAAGGTTTCATCTCCTTCGAGCGCTAACACAGTTACGGATGCACCCTCGGGCAACTCGGCGTCCAGCTCAGTATCGCTCTTGTTCGAGTTTCACTCCGTGGTCGAGCAGCGCGTCGATGAGGGCACGCACCGAATCGACGTCCGCCCCTTCGGCGTCTACCAATTCCTGGCGTATTCGAACGAGCGCGTGCCGCTCGATGCTCGATAACGGCCGGCCCCCGGACGACGATTCGGCTGCGACCCACTCTGCAGTCGTCCGCACGAGCGCCAGCGGGCACCCGAGGCGCGATCGCAGGAAGCACCAGATCCGCAGGCCTCCGACATCCGCATCGCCCCAATGCTGAAACTCCGCCTTGGACTTCCGCGCCAACTGCGTAAGCGCCGTCACGAGTCGTGGCGTGGGGAAGCCCGCGGTGTAGACGGCGACCTCGCCGCGTGCCGCGAGCCCGGCCGGACCATCGGCCTGCTCGATGTACGAGAGGAAGGGATACTCGTTCTCGATGGTCGTGACGCATTGGACACCGGAGGACACGAGCGCATCGACCCATGCGTCCGCCCAGGCATCCGGGAGGTGGGCAGCCGGCGCGAAGTCTTCGAGCGCATAGGCCTTCTTTCCGATGTGCAGCTCTGCCGCGCCGGCGCACCGGATCAGGCCGGGTTTACGCCGAACGCCGTACACTTCGAGCAAGTCTGCCGCTTCCTCGGGAGGCACACCTTGCCACCGTGGATCGGCTCGTACGAGCACCGCCACGACGACAGGGCGCACGCGGCCGAGCAACTTCGAATCGCCGAAGAGACGTTCGCTGGTCACGCGTTCCCACGCAGGCGCCGGGTCACGGGACAGCGCGACGGCGGCGGTGAGCGCGGGCAGAAGCGATCGCCGCTCGTGCTTCAGCCGCGGGCGCGAGAATCCAAGGATGGAGGGATCTGCCCGCCGGATCGACTCGGCAAGATCCTGGAGAAAGGCCCGCATCCACGCCGGCTGCAGCTCCGTGGCCAGTGTCACCGCGTGGTGCTCCAACTCGGCGAGCGCCACCGACAGCGGCTCGTACCCGAGTGCGCGGGCCGACTCGATCGCACGCCCGACCTCGGCTGGACCCAACCGGATGGCCCTGGGCTCGCCCGTCAAATGACCGCGGGCGTGGCGCACCAGACGCACACAGCCTTCGGCTGCGAGCTCCGCCGCCGCCGCAAACAGCACCCCGCGCGCGTGCCGGCCGTCAGGCGCAAAGGCGTCCGGAAAGGTGGTCGCGTCGAGTGTGACGATGACATCGCGAGGCCACGGCGCTGGACGGCCGAACGACACGCTACGCTCGTGGGCGTCCAGGATCCGCGTGAGCAGCGCCATCCTCGGGGAGTGCGTCACTCTCGGCATCGCGCGCGAACTCCTTCGTGAAGTCGAGAACCGTCGGCAGGCCGCTCATCGGATCCTTGTGGATCAGGAGGCTGCGCTCGACCCTTGTCGCTACCAGCTCACTGCGCTCTTTCGGGGTCGCCAGCACGAGCTGCAGCCCGAGGTTCCGCGCAAAGGTCAGGGTCGCCTCGATGCGCCATTCGTCCATCTTCCCGAACGCTTCGTCCAGCAAGACGACGCCGCAGGTCGGGCGCCCGTCGCGCGAGCGGCTCATATACAGGCGATACATCGACGCGAGCACCGCAATGTAATACGGCGTCTGCGTCTCCCCGCCCGACTTGTCGCCTGACACCTTGTCGTACAGCGAATACCGGCCGTCAGCGTGCAGGATCTTCAGGTCGTAATTGAAGTACTCGCGGTAGTCGGCTTTCGTCTCGAGTTCGGTCTTGACCTCTCTGGCTTCGGCTTCCACCAGCCGATCGAGGAGATGGCCGAGCGTGGCCGCCAGCTCCGGCGCCGACAGCACCGACGTTCCGAACAGCGACTCTTTCTCGAAGCGTCCCGCATCCATGACGAGATCGTGGAACGCCTTGTGCGCCGGATCGACCTCGACCGTGAACTGATACTGCTCGGAGCCGAACGGAACGTCTTTGAGCGCGCGATTCAACTCGTCGATCTGACGTCGCACCAGGAGCAGGTTCTCGCGAAGCTTGAACACCACGTCTTCGGCCAGTTGCTGCAGCGCCTTGGTCTTGGCCTCCGCAATTCGCTCGCGATAACTTGGCAGGCGGCTCCCTTGCCACCCCTCCAACTCGGTCGCGAATTCATCGAAGCGGGAGCCCTCGATCGTCGCGACGAGCCCACGACGTTCGACGTATCGGGTCTTGAGCGCCACGAAGCTCTCGATCAGCTTCTGCACCCGGCTTTCGATGTTGCGCCGCTGCCGGCTGAACACGTCACGAATCTGGTCCGGCGTTCGAGCGACTCGCTCTCGCTCGTAGCGCTGCTCGTACGCCTCGCGAGACTCCTGGTCGAGCGGGTCCGCAAACGCCCGGAGCTGGGCGCCGGCGTCCTCCCGCGAGCCGTGCGCCTCTTCGAGGCCGCGCTGGGTGTTCGCGAGGCGTTCTTCCGCGCGGACGCGATCGTCGTGCGCACGGTCTTTTTCCTGTTGGGCGGCGTGCCTCCGGGCCGCCAATTCGTCGCGAGTCTGTTCGAGTGCCGAGAACTCCCTGCGGTCGAAGCGCTCCTTCTGCGTCGCGAGACGCTTCGACTGCTTCTCCAGCCACAACAGATCCTTCGCCCGCTCAACGAGGTCCGGCAGGCGACGCGTTTCGGCCCTGGCGCGATCGAGGACGCGCACCGCCTGATCGAGCCAGCCGATATGCGGGGCCGCGCCGACGACGAGATCGTGCAGGGCGCCCAGCCGCGTCGCGATCTCCTCGAGACGCCGCTGCTGCGCGGCTTGGCCGATGTAATGACGCGAAAAGACGTCGCGCGCCGTCTGACGCGCGACATGGTTGCGATAGACCATGACCGTGTCGGTGATCGCCGCCCGATGCTTCCGCAGCGACTGCTCGTCGTCCACGCAGATGATCTCGCCGAGCACGAAATCGCAGTAGGCACGGGCATAGGCATCGTCGGTCTGCACCTGTTCGGCGAGGGAACGCGCGGCGGGCCGTAACGGGATCCGCAGGAGGCGTTCGACGTCGACGAGACCCGCACCGCTGATGAAGACCGGGCCGCGGCCGGGCAGGTGATAATCTCGCTTGTGGCGCTCGTAGAGTCCAAGCGCACGAGGGTAGTCTTCCGGCGCCACAATGATGTCGAACCGGCGGGTCTGCAGATAGCCTTCGACCGCGTCGCGCCAGCGTGCACTCGGCACCTCGATCAGCTCGCAGAGCGGCCGCGCTTCGCGTCGGCCCTTGAGTCGGGCGCCGAGTAAGTGCAGCAGCGCTGTCGGGCCGTCGGGATAGCGGAGGCGCCCGGTTTCGAGCATCCGCTGCTCCTCCTGGAGCCCAGCGCCCTCAGCCTTCCAGCCATCGACCTCGTTGGCCATGGCGAGACGCACGGTCCTCGCCCGATCGGCCGCATCATCCAGGCGCCGCTCCCACATGGCGAGATCGCGACCTTCCAGCGCGCCCTGCGCGGTGAGCGTGGACGACAACCGCTCGACGACGTCCGGGGTTTCCTCGACGCCAAGGAGGTCGTCCGGCTGGAAGAGTGCCAAACGGTATCGCCGCAACGCACGGGCCTCCTCGGATTGAAGGAGTCCGAACGCCTCGTGCTGACCCTGAAGAATCCTGCGGGCCTCGTGGTCGGCGTCCTTCGCTTCACGCAGCCTGCGCTGTGTTTCCTCGATCTGGCGCTCGAGATCGTGGAACTGGCGGTAACCCTCATGGCCTTCGAGCAGGCCAATGACGCGCTCCCACTCCCGCTGAAGCGCCTCCAGTTCGGCGCCCAACGTCTCCTCACGCGAGGTCAGCTCGGCGATGGCGATCCGGCTCTCCGCGAGGCGGCGCTCAAGGGCAGCCACCCGGGCGGAGGCATCGTCCTCGTCAGCACGAAGCTCCATGTAGCGGTGGCTGTCGGCCGTCCGCTGTTCGGTGCGAATCCGCTCGCCTTCCTTCACGATCTCCGACAGTTCGTCGATGCGCCTCTGTGCTTCCCTGGCTTCGGCTTCCAGCCGCTTGTAATGCTCGAGATTGTCCTGAAGCGCGGCGGTGTCGATCGGTCGAGGATCGAGGAGATAGTCGAAGACGAACTGCCGCACCTGACCGATCGGCTTGAACGCGAGCGCCTTGACGATCAGCCGATGAAAGGATTCCGGCAACACGCCGAGGCGCTGCCTGATCTCTTCTCGATACGTGCCTGCATCCTGCCAGTACTGTCCGGCATGCCCGCGCAGCCAGACACGAAACTCGCGTAAGGGCCGGACGACGCGCTCGCCAGAGCCGTTCCCGGACGACGCGATGCCTTCCACGTGGTGTGCCCGTGCGCCGGGCACGACGAAGTACACCTTGGCGATGTCAGTGTCGGTTTCCGTGGCTTCGAAGCCGATGCCGCACGTGAACACAAGAGACGGATCGTCGTCGTCCACGAATTCGAGCATCACGTACGACGTACACGCGCCCCGTCCGAAGTGCACGGCTCCCTGCCGCGACTCGTCTTCCGCGCCGATCTTCCACCGCACGTACCCGTACAGCGCGCGCCGGCTCTTTTCGTTGGCCGCGCGGTTGAGTAGCACATCCGACAGGTCGGCGACGAGCGCGACTTGTATCGCATCGAGGACCGTCGTCTTCCCGCTGCCGTTATCACCGAGGAGCAGGCAGCTCGCGCCAATGGGCAGCAGTTCGTCCTGGAAGTGATACCACTGCACGAGCCGGACGGCCTCGAGTCGCCTCATGACGACGGGTCCCGCTGGGACTGGTCGGCGAGGGCGTCGAGATCCGGCTCGGTCTCGGTCTCATGCTCCGCCACCGGAGTCCTGGCGCTCACGTACGCCTTGATTCGCTGGGCGATCTCCTGAATACGGTCATCCGGCAACACCTTTTCCACCAGCGGCATCACTTCGATCGTGGCATCGTCGTCTGCATCGAAGCCGCGGGCGACGCGCACGATCGAGTGGCGCGCGAGCTTGCGCACCGCGTGCCCGAGTGCGCGTGTCGACAGCTGCGCGATTGGCTTTCCTGCGTGGACCAATCGCTCGCGCAGCAGGCCGACAGTGATGTCGCACCGGTCTTCCTCGGCCGCCAAGCGCATCTGCTCATGGTAATGAAGCCGCAGCATGCAGAGGACCAGGCTCTCCAGTTTGGAGAACCGCACACGCTGCGCGCCGGTTTCGTGGACAGCGCGTGCGAGCCGCAACGTGGGATCGAGGTCGAAGCCCCAGCCGCCGATGCGCAGATAGGAGTCAATCAGCTCGCGGAAGCGTTCGGCGAAGCGCCAGTCCGGATCCGGCTGAAGCGGCGAGCCTGGCGTCAGGACTTCTCCCGCGAGGAGCCGCGTCACCACGCGCTGAAAGCGCTCCTGCTGGGCTGACTCGAGCCTTGGGTAGTCCTCGAAGAAATCCATAGTTGATTTACTTTTTGTGGCTTCCGCCTCGAGGCGGAAGCGCCTCCAGCGTTCCATCCGGGTACCCGTATGCCTCCGCCTGCAAACGCCCGCGAGATGGCTGCATTCGGAACGTCGAGTCGGCGTCGAGGCCGTAGGAGGCGAGGTACAGCAGGCGCACGTAGTCCTGATCATCGTGCACCGGTACTTCGCTCATGGGCGCGGCGCGGCGCCCGTCGAGCACTGCCAGGACGAACTCCTCGACGCGCCGCCGCGCGAAGATCCGCCGCACGCGGGCGGCCGCTTCCTGTCGAATCCGTTCACGATTCGCTGTCGGTTGCCTGACCAGACGCTGTGGCGCCGCCCGCTCCCGCGCGGTTGGTGGCGTATACAGAAAGTTGCCCGCCAGCAGCTCGCATCTGAACGCGTCGAATTCCAGCTCCGGTGCTTCGTCTTTGGCGAGGGCATCGACGATGAACTGCAGCTGGCCTTCGGTGCGCCGGTCCTGCCGCAGGAAATATCGGATCTTCCGAAGGGCCACGCCTGAAAAACGCGCGTTCCTCGTGTCGATATCGTCGACGAGGTGGGGAATGTTGTCGAAGTGTGAGCGCATCTGCGCCAGCTCGGTCTTGACGGCCAGTCGTCCCTCGTCCTTGCCCGTACCGCGCTGGGCGGCGTGCCACTCAGCGGCGTTCTCCAGCGCCGCGTCATCTCGCTCGATGGCGTCGAGCCGCTGAAGAATCGCCGAGCGCTGGCGATACACGTTGTCCACCGTCTTCAAGCGATGGTAGTTCGCCATCACAGCATGCTCATAGCGATCGAAGCCTTCTTCGAGCACGTCGGCGGCCGTCGCGGCGTCGTCCAGCACGCGCTGGATGAAAAGGTGGATGTTCCGTTCGAGGATCTTCAGCTCGCGTGACAGCTCGAGGGTATGCCGTTTGGCTTCCGAAAGCGACACGCCCGGGCGCTGCGCGAAGGCTGTGGGCTCGAGGAGCGCCGCAATCGAGTGGACCAGACCCTGAAACACCGGCTGTTCGTCCCGCGCCACGTCGAGCAGCGTCTGCAGGATGCGCGCGGCGTACGCGTGGAAACTCATGATCTCCCCGACGCCTGCGCGGTATTGGAAGTGCATCCATCCGGAGTCCTCGAGCCGGGCAACCAGCCGTCGAGCAAGCGCGCGAATCGCCGCCGCTTCGTCGAGGGCCCCTGAATCGACCACGGAAACTGACGGTGGACCAGGTGGCGTGGACCTGACCATGGGCCCGCGGACAGGCTGGTGCTCGAGCAGTGGCGACGTGTCCTGGATCGCCAGTGCTTCGAGATCCTGGCGACGCTCGCTCCAAAGCCGTGAGCCGCGGATTACCGCTTCTGCAGTATCGAGCGCCGTTGGGCGCACCACGACAAACGGCTCGCGTTCGAACTCGTGTCGATAGAGCTCCGCCAGGAGCTCCCAATAGAGCTCGGCGTAGAGATCGCCGAGCGGGCCGAAAAGACCGCGCGGCACACGTTCGAAGAGCCCGGGCGTGTGTTCAGGCACGGAATGGACCATACCAGAACCGCGCGGAGAGGCCAACGGCTGGACGTTGTGCTGATCGCGGTCCGCGGGACAACCAGTCCCTGTGCTATCGTGTCGCCCTCGCGCCGAGGACAGAAGGGGCAGCACAAGCGGTGACACGCCTCGCTGCTGGACGTCACTTCAAGCCGACCCGGCGCATGAGCTCTAGGAAGCGGGCGTCACTTCTCAGCGGGTCGTAGAGCGGGTGAGTCTTCAGAAACTGCACGATGTTCGAGCGCTCACGGTACGCCCGCTCGAGCGCAGCGAACGCTTTCTCACGTTCCCCGAGACCCAGATACCGCCCGCATGGGACGGGACGCTCGTGGTCTTCCGTCACGGCGCCGCGCCCATGAGGTTCTGGATGGACTTGGAGCACAGCCTCGGTCCGCGGAATTTCGGGCGATTCTTTCACGAAGTGGCTGATCGATTCGTGTCCGATGTCGCTCTCGATCCGCGACGACACTGGGCCTTTTTCGCTGTCAACCAGACTCCGCTCGACTCGAACGGCCAATTCACGACGTTTCTGATTCCCGAGGAACCCGGCGGCGGCACGCCCGTGCACACCATGATGGACGTACCGATCGCGCGTGATACGACCAGGGTCGGGCAGCAGCTCCTGAAACGGCTGAGAGGAAGGCATCCGAGCCTCACGCTCGGCGTCGGCCACTCGGCTGGCGCTTTCGTGAACCTGAAGCTGAATACCGGTCTCGATCCCAATATTCCAGGCATTTTCCCCGGGGACAACCACGTGCACCCTTACAATCCGGCGTCCGGAAAGATTTACGACGGGTTCATGTGGTTGTCGGGAAATCCCGCCCCGATCGATTCGCTGCGCGGCGTCTCAGCGCCGACGCTGTTGCTCGCAGGCGAAGGGGAAACCCCCGCGCTTCTCAACGCCACCCGTCATGTGAAGGACCTGATCGATGCCGGCCTGGATGCTCAGATGTGGACGCGCATCTATGCGATCAGGAACATGCCGCACATCGACGCGGATCTAGGGTGACGATAACCATCCTGACCACTGGCGGCTTCGATGCGACGACTATCAACCCGGCGACGCTTGGCTTCGGCGGCGCTAGTCAATCCGGTGCCGAGACCACTCGCCGTGGGGATCACAACGATGCAAGCCACCACGTCACAAGGACTCGAATCGAAGACATGAATGGCGATGGGAGGCTCGACATGGTGGCCGAGTTCCCGGTGGTGCGTCTGAAGTTCATGGACCATGACATGGTCGCAGAGCTGTGGGGCCAGACTAGCAGGGGGCTTCCCTTCAGCGGCACCGATTTCGTGCAGCTTGTGCGGTAGGGACCGCTGCGCTGGCGCTCCGCATCCCTTCTCTCCTTTGGATTCGTATCCGCGTAAAGCCGGGCTGTGGCGAAAGACACAGGAAGAGACCCGCGGGAGTCTCTTCCCTCTTTCGCGCTATCGCTGTGGCGGTTCAAATGGCGTCCGCGACAGCACGCAGCAGGCCAGTCGCCAAAAGGGGGCACACCCCGTCGACCGAGCGTTCCCCCGGCGTTCCCGCGCCTCAACCTCCGCGACGTATCCAGCCGCCCGGAGAATCCGCAAGCGCATCTACTTCCGCGTGAAGGACGAGATGAGTCCTTGTGCTCGCAGTCCTCCACCGCAGACGATTTCCGCTGATGTTTCGGCCTGTTTTTAAAGGGGCAGGCCACTGGTTGCCACCCCAGACCGTGACGGCGTGTCACACCTGTGTCACA
>DASWKF010000037.1:0-3770 GCA_036396795.1 Gammaproteobacteria bacterium
GGCTTCTATGTGGCGGTTGCGCTCGGTCTGTCGATTTCGTTCGGCATCCTCGACATCGTCAACATCGCGCATCCCGCCTTCGTCATTCTCGGCGCCTACGTCGTTTTCGTTTTTCACACCGAGTTCGGCCTGGACCCGATCGCAGCCGGCGTCGTCATGCTGCCTGTGTTCTATGCGCTGGGTGCCGTCATCTATCAGGTCTATTTCGTTTCTTTCGAACGCCGTGGCCAATCGGCGCAAACGGCGCTACGCGGGCTCGCCTTCTTTTTCGGGCTGCTGTTCGTCACCGAGGTCGGGCTGATCCTGGTGTTCGGTGTCGATTATCGCTTCGTCTCCGCCCCGTACATCGGACCCACTCTGCGGCTCGGGCCAATCGATTTCCCGATGCGTCTGGTAGTGCCCTTCGTTGTATCGCTCACGCTGTTCGTTGCGCTGCAGCTGTTCATGGCGCGCACATTCATGGGCCGCGCCATCATGGCGGTCTCCCAGGACGCGTTGGCTCTGCGTCTGATGGGAGCCAGTCCGGCACGGATCAAGCGGATTGCCTTCGCCATTTCGATCGCGACGGCGTCGATAGCGGGGGCGCTCCTGATCATCATCCAGCCGATCGACCCGTCGGCCGGACGCGCCTTTATTGGCCGCGCGTTCGCGATTTGCGTGCTGGGCGGGATGGGAAGCCTCCCAGGCACGGTGATTGCCGGCATGTTGCTCGGTGTGTTCGAAAGCCTGACGGCAACTTTCGGTGGGCCTTCATGGGCACCGGCGGTTAGCTTCGGATTCCTGCTGTTGACGCTCGCAGTTCGCCCCACGGGATTGCTGGGGCGCTGAACCGTGCGGCTCCCGTCCTTCATCGCGAGTACGGTTGCCGCGGCGGTTCTGGTGTTCGTCGCAGCGCGGCTGTTCGACAGCGCATACGCCTTCTTCGCCGGCTACGTGGTGCTGCAATACATCGTCATCGCGATCGCTTGGAACATTCTCGGTGGTTACACGGGTTACGTGAACTTCGGCTCGTCAGCGTTTTTTGGGATGGGCGCCTACACAGCCGTCGTGCTTTACAAGGTGGTGCCACTGCCGCTGCCCGCCGTGGTGGTGATCGGCGGCATCGTGTCCGGCATCGTCGGACTGGGCATGGGCTACCTGACCCTGCGGCTGCGCGGCGCCTTCTTTGCCATTGCGACGCTCGCCCTGCTGGTGGTCCTGGAGACCCTGATCGTCAATTGGGACTTCGTCGGCGGCGGGCGCGGGACGTATGTCATCCGTCCGCAGTCCGTGGCACTTTTCGGCGACTACATTCAGTACCTGGTCGCGATCATGCTGACATTGGCCGTGGTTGCAATCATCACCGCGCGTGTCATCGAGCGATCGCAGCTCGGCTACGGGTTTGCTGCCATCCGTGACGACGAACTGGCGGCTGAGGCATCGGGCGTGCCCACACTTCGGCTCAAGCTGGTAGCGACCACGCTGTCGGGCGCGTTCATGGGCATGGCCGGTGCGCCGTTTCCCTACTACATCACGTACCTCCAGCCGGCTTCGGCCTTCGCACTCGACTACAGCGTCAATGCCATAGCGATGCCTATGATCGGCGGCACGACCAGTTGGCCCGGACCGCTGATCGGCGCCGTGCTATTGGGAACGCTGCAGCAGGTCGCCGGCGTGACGCTCTCGCCGACGGTTAATCTGTTCATCGTCGGGCTCTTGCTGATCGTCTTCGTAGTCGTGGCGCCCGACGGCATCCTTGGCCTGGGCCGCAGTCTGCGGGCGCGGTGGCGCAAATGAGCGAGTTGCTTGCCATCGATAACATCAGCAAGCATTTCGGCGGCTTCGTTGCCCTCGACCAGGTCAGTCTCGCGGTGAATGCGGGCGAGCGTGTCGGCCTTATCGGCCCCAATGGGTCAGGCAAGAGCACGCTGGTCAACTGCGTTTGCGGGGCGCTGCAGAATGAGGGAGGCACGATCCATTTCGACGGGCGCGGGATGGATGGCCTCCTCGCCCACCAGCGTACGCACCTGGGGCTGGCGCGCACTTTTCAGCTTCCGCGACCGTTCGTCAGCGTCACCGTCGCCGAGAACCTGCGCATTCCGTTGCTGTATACCGTCAACGCGCGCTCAGGTACGCGCCTCACCGGCGCTGCCATCGAGCGGCGATGCGCGGAGCTGTTGAGCCTCGTCGGCCTTGCCGAAAAGTCAGCGCAGCGACCGACCAATCTGACGCAGATCGAGATGCGCAAGCTCGAGCTGGCGCGCGCCATGGCGACCGAACCGAAGTTGTTGATCGCCGACGAGGCCATGGCCGGGCTCTCCCACGCCGAAGTTGACGAGATCGTCGACCTGTTGCTTCGGCTCAATACCGAGCAGGGGATCACCATCGTCCTGATCGAGCACATCATGAGCGCCGTCATGCGTTTTTCGCAGCGGCTGATCGTGCTGGTTTCCGGCCACAAGATCGCGGACGCCGCTCCGCGCGACGTCGTAAGCAATCCCGAGGTCGAGAGGGCATACCTTGGGCAATAGTATCTCGATCAACGGTCTCCACGCGGGCTACGGCGCGGTGCGCGTGCTTGAAGACGTCGCGCTGTCGGCAAACGCCGGCGAGATTGTGGCTCTCCTCGGTACCAACGGCAACGGCAAGTCCACGCTGATGAAATGCATCATGGGGATGCTACGTCCCCACGCGGGCAGCATCCTCGCCGACATCGACGGTGTCCGGCACGAGTTGATCGGCAAGAGCACCGAGGAGATCGTAGATCTCGGGATCTCGCTCGTGCCCGAAGGCCGCCGTCTGTTTCCGCTACTGACTGTCGAGGAGAACCTGATGCTCGGCGCTTTCCGCAGAAAGGCGCGCGCCGACATCAAGCGCAACTACGCATTCTGCTGCGAGACGTTCCCCCAACTGGCCGAGCGCCGCCGCCAGCTCGCCGGCAGCCTGTCGGGCGGCGAACAGCAGATGCTGGCCCTCGCGCGCGGACTCATGACTTCTCCGCGCATCCTCCTCGTCGACGAGCCGTCCGTCGGCCTTGCGCCGATCCTGGTGAGCCGGATCATCGACATGATCGAGACCCTTAAGGAAACGCACGCGCTGACCGTCCTCATGTCGGAGCAGAACTTCGCCCAGGCGATCCGCATCGCTGACCGCGGTTATGTGATCGTGCACGGCAGGATCGCGTTCGAGGGCCGCTCGACTGAGGAACTCAACAACAACGATCTGATCCGCAAGTACTATTTCGGTCTCGACCAGCCCGAAGGTCTGCCTGTCCGCACCGGAGACGCTCCGCGGCAATAAAAAGTGCCGCGCGGAACGGCCCGCGCGGCACGGACTTTGTCACCCGAAAAAGACGCGCCCTACTTGGCGGCTTCGTACGGGTAGATCACCGTGCCGGTTTTTAGATCGGACGGCGTCAGAATCGGCATCTTGCTCATGTCCTTGAACTGGTCGAGCGAGTTGTCCTCGATGTTCTGGAACTGGATCTGCAGCATCCGTCCTTCGGTCCACTCGCCGTCGGGCCCGAACTCGATCTTGCCGGCGACCGTCTCGACGGGATTGTTGTGCAGCCACTCGGCGATCTTTGCGTCGTCGAGGCTCTGCGCCCCTTCGACGCCTGCCGCCAGCACCTGCAGATACCCGTAGGCCCACGGCGGAATGTAGTAGCCGAGCGGGTCGACCTTCTCCGCCTCGGCCCTGGCCTGGTACTTGTCGAGCAGCGCGTTGATCGCTTCGTTCTCCAGGGTCGACGTCGGCAGCCAGGTCTCGTAGTCCACGATACCGTTTAGCAG
>DASWKF010000038.1:0-9928 GCA_036396795.1 Gammaproteobacteria bacterium
CCTGTTTGCCGCGGTCGGCTCGCAGGCGCAAGAGAACGCCGGCGAGAACATCGATACGCTCGATCTGACGATGGAGCTGATGCCCGAAGGCGCGACGCTGCCCGAGGCCGTCACGCGTGTCATCGAGCTGCCGGAAGGGGCAGCCGAGGCGGCGCGGCAGAACGCGGCGCAGGGTCTGGAGACCGCGAATGCAGCCCGCGGCAACGGAGAGCCCGGGCTCGCCATTGCGGCCGAGGCGCGCGAGCGGGGCATGGAGCAAGCGCAGGAAGATCGCGAGAACGCCGGACGCGGACCGCCCGATTGGATCGGCTTGCCCGATTCGCCCGGGCCGCCGGACGACCTGCCGGGCCCGCCCGAGGTGCCCGGCCCGCCCGGCGACTGAAGCCGGGCTGTGACGCAGGACGACAATCGAGCATCTCGTTGCCGCTACACTCGACTTTTACGTTGTTTTGCGGATAACGAGGCCTTGTGAGGACAGCGTTCAAGTCGCGGCGGCTTGCCGTCGGTCTGGTGTTATGCGTCGCGGGGCAGGCAGGCGCCCAAACCGCTTCGACCGAGCCCGCCCCGGCGGTCGCGGCGAGCGAGTATTTCGCCGCCGGCAGCCGCGCCTTCGAAGCGCAGGACTACCTTCGGGCGCTCTCCGAGTTCGAGGCGGCCGTTCGCTCCGGCAGCGACGGCCCCGCCGTTCACTATAACGTTGCGGTGTGTCACTACCAGCTCGGTGACTATGCGCTGGCCGAGGAGGCGTTTCGTTCTCTCGGCCGGCGGTTTCCCGAGATGCGGTATCTTGCCGACTACAATCTCGGTCTCGCGCTGACTCGTCGCAACCGCACGGCGGAGGCGCGCGCTGCCTTCGAGCGCGCCCTGGGCGCCGACGATGATCGCATCGTCTCGCTGGCGACAGCGATGCTCGCGCGGCTGCCGAGCCCCGCGCGGGATTCGGCGCCCGCGGCTTGGACGCGGCTCGTCGATTTTCGTGTCGGCCACGACGGCAACGTCGCGCTGCTCGATGCGTCCAGCCTGCCCGCCGGGCGTTCGACCGACAGCGGCTTCGCCGAGCTTCTTGCGTACGCCGGCGGACCGTTGACGACGAGCGGGCGCTGGCGTCTCGACGCCAGCGCCTATCTCGTCGAGTATCCCGATGCGAGCGAGCTCGATCAGAGCGGTGTCTATCTCGGGGCTCGTTATGAATGGCGCGCCCGCAACTGGCGCTTGTTGGCAGGGCCCCAGCTCGGCCGCTCGGCGCTCGACGGCGACGGCTTCGAGCAGCATGCGGGAGTGACGCTCGATCTGCGTCACACGTTCGCGCCGGCGCGTGCCGTTCTTGGAATCGTGCTCACGCACGACGAGGTCGACGCGGTGGAGCCGCAATTCGGCTTTGTCGAGGGCGAGCGGGACCAGCTGACCCTATTGCTCGATAGGGCGCTCGGGTCCGGCCGCGTCGTGCTCGACTACAGATTCGAGCGCAACGACCGCGCCGGCGCCGGCGTTAGCTCCGACCGCGACCGCTACTCACTTCGTTACCGTTGGGCTCTGCGTCCCGATTGGACCGGGGAGGTCATGTACGAGTATCGTGTCAGCGACTACGCGCGCCTCGATGTGCCGCGCGAGGAAAGGCGGCATCAGGCCGGTTTTCAGGCGACGCGCCGGTTCGGATCGAGTTGGCGGATGACGATCCAGTACCGATACGCGAACAATGAATCGAGCGATCCCGTTTTCTCCTATGAACGTCATCGTATCGGCGTGGGTGCGAGCAAAACGTTCTTTTAATCCGATGGTCGCAGGTTCGACCCCTGCACGGCCCAACAAAATCAATAGCTTATATACTTTTCGATTCCAGGTAGTGTGGTAAAAACCGGCAACTGTGGTAAAAAACGGGACCCTCTCTGGCGACCGGGAACTATCTCTACTCTTCGCATGGTAGATACCTCACCTGGCGCGTTACACGTTGGCTTGGAGGTGTCGTAGGCCTGACTGGCACTAAAAAGCTGCTGAATGCCTTCAACGGTTGGCATTTGGGGAATTTCCCTTCGGTAGCCGCTGTAGATGCAGTAGATGGACATCCTGCTATCGTAATGCAACAAGTTGTCCGGTATGGCGCCATCGAGCCCACGATGGACACGCTGCTGGTTGTAATAGTCCTTGAAACTTGCGAGCTTCCGCTCGAGATCGCGAGTCGTCCAGAAAGGCACGCAATCGAGGAACTCTCGCCGTATCGTCCCGATCAGTCGCTCGACGAAGGGGTGCGACAACGGTACGTACGGCACAGTCTTGACCTCGGTCACATCGAGAATTCGGAGATTGGCTCTCAGCGCCCGCAATGGCGTCGTTGAACATCTGGCAGACCGCGGGTCCGTCGAGAGTGCCGGGGTTCACGGAGAAGCCAATGATTCGCCGAGTGAACTGATCCATGACGACCTCACCCAATGCGTCTTGAGGAGCAACGATTCAGTAACGACGCCGCGGATTTGCGTTATGAGTTACCAATTCGCCACCCACAGGGCCGTCTTCGGGTGAAATAGACAATAGTCCACTTTGCTCATGATTAAAATGGAGTATAGTCGACTATGTACGGAGGATCCGGTGCTCGAACGATACCTCAAAGCGGAGATCGCCGCTGCGCTCAAGCGCAAGATGGCCTTCATCGGCGGCCCGCGGCAGGTGGGCAAGACCACGTTGGCCCTGTCATTCCTGGGCCCCGCCGCCACCGAGCGCCATCCAGCCTATCTGAACTGGGACGATCCGAAGATGCGCCCCGGTTTGCGACGGGGTGAGCTGCCGCCCGAGCAGCCGACCGTGATTCTCGACGAAGTGCACAAGTACGCCCGTTGGCGTGGTCTCGTGAAGGGCCTTTACGACACGGAGAAGAGCTTCCGTTCGATACTCGTGACAGGTTCGGCTCGTCTCGACCACTATCGCAAAGGCGGCGATTCGCTTGCGGGACGCTATCGCTACTTCCGCTTGCATCCGTTCTCGTTGGCCGAGCTCGGGGCCGCGACCGCTGTGGCAGACGGCGAGCACGTCGCCGCCCTGCTTCGGTTCGGCGGCTTTCCCGAGCCGCTCCTCGCCCAGAGCGAGCGCAGGCTCCGCCTGTGGCAGCGGGAGCGGATGACGCGAGTTATTCAAGACGATCTTCGCGACCTCGAGCGCGTGCGGGAAATCTCCCTCGTCGAGCAGCTCGCCGACGCGCTGCCGGAGCGAGTCGGCTCGCCCCTGTCCGTGAGGAGCTTGCGCGAGGATCTCGACGTCGATCACAAAACCGCGGAGCGGTGGCTGTCGATTCTCGAGAACCTGTACGTCTGCTTCCGCGTTTCGCCGTTCGGTGCAAAGC
This sequence comes from Gammaproteobacteria bacterium, assembly GCA_036396795.1. Lineage (GTDB taxonomy): Bacteria > Pseudomonadota > Gammaproteobacteria > Steroidobacterales > Rariloculaceae > JAHEEM01. The sequence goes on from DASWKF010000038.1 coordinate 3,332, forward strand.
GCATCCGCGCAGTCAAGAAGGAGCGGAAGCTTTATCTGTGGGACTGGTCGATGGTTCCGGAGCACGGGCCGCGTTTCGAGAACATGGTCGCTGCGCAGCTCCTCAAGTACTGCCACATGCAGGAAGACGTCGAAGGCTATCGCATGGAGCTGCGCTTTCTCCGCGATACGGATCGGCGCGAGGTCGATTTCGTCGTCGTCAAGGACAAGAAACCGCTGTTCGCAGTGGAGTGCAAGACCGGCGAAAAGAGCGTGAGCCCGGCTATCCGCTATTTCGCCGAACGCACGTCGATACCGGTCTTCTACCAGGTTCATTTGGGGGAACGGTACTTTCAGACGGGAAAGATCGTCGTGATTCCTCTTGCTCGATTCTGCCGGGAGCTCGGCATGCCGTGACGGCGGCACATGATGGCGCGAACGGCGCTATGGCGGCTATACGAAATCGCGGTGCATTATGCGATTCCAGCTCCGGCAGTAGAACCGTTTGTCGCCATCGAAGGCGTCGAGGTCGGCGCGAACGTGAAACGACGTGGGGGTGGATGTTTGCCACTGTCACTGACCGGTCGGGAAGATCGTGTTTTCGCGCCTTTTCGCGTTTTCCGTGAGACGCCTTATCGTGGCACGATACTTGCTGTATTAGATTATCGAAGAAGGTCGTCGATGCAGTTGAGCGAGATCGAGCGTCAATACGACCGCGCATTCCATGTGTCCCCCAGGGTCAAGCCTGCCTTGAAGGTAGGCTTGTCGCTTACTCGCGCACGGTGGTGTCGGGTTTCTCCCGGTCGCATTCGCAACCGGCATGATCACAGCCCGATTCCTCCTTGCAGCCTTTACTGCAGTACTCCTCGGACTCATCTACCAGGCAAAAACACCCTTCATGTTTACATTCCCGGTCCGCCATCCCGTTCTCTCCGTTTCATCCAAACTCATGTCTCTGAGCGCCGCGACGGATGGATCCACGTACGGATCCATCCGCTTCCGCATCGGCTCGAGTAGCGCCTATAGTTCCCGGCTCCACTCGTCCACCTGGGTTTCCAGCTCGTCTCGCGTTTGGCCGTAGCGCTTCTGCAGCCGACCGACCAGCTCTTCACGCTTGCCTTCGATGACGTCCAAATCGTCATCGGTGAGCTTGCCCCAGCGCTGTTTGACTTGACCCTTGTATTGCTTCCATTGTCCTTCGATTCGATCCCAGTTCATGACAGTCTCCTTGATATGAATAAAAAGAGCCCGACCAGGGTCGGGCTCGAGAGATGCGTTGCGAGACACTGAAGTGGGGAGGACATCTCGGCAACGCCTTACGCACTCATTGCTTATTAGTCAGCGATGGTTTCGATAAACTCCGATAAGAACTCCTTGGGACGCTTGCGCGTATTCAGCGCGATCGATTGAGCCGTCCTGGTTGGCATGACTGTGGTCTCCTTTCCGCATGAATCCACTGCCGTTCTCCAACTAGCAAGAAGCATGCCAGCTTGTTGGCGTTGATCTTCCAGAGAGCGGATTCGCCGAACTCTTTTCTGGAGCGTCGCGTGCGGCTGCGCGGCGTTACGAAGAGAAACGCGCACCCAAAAACGCTGACGAGTTGTGAGCGCACAAGCTTTGTAAACTGCATTCAAATCTTGTAGTTCGCTCCATCGTCGGCCGCAGCATGTCTATGAAGCCGATCCACATGCGCAGTGTGCTCACATCAAGGATGGCACGGGGATTGCACATCTCGAGGTAGGTAGTATCGAAGCAGGATGGTTCATCATGCATTCATTCATTTTGAGATCCCTGATCGTGACGCTGATCGCAGTTGCATTGGCCGCTTGTGCAGCGAGCAACCAGAATCTCGCGCCGGAGCAAGCGATGACGCTCGCGGAAACCAGCATCAGGCAGGCTGAGCAAGTTGGCGCGGCAGAGTACAGCGCCCTCGAGCTGGATCAAGCCCGGCAAAAACTGAATCGAGCGCGCACGGCGCTTCAGAACGACGAGAACGAAGACGCCTATCGACTGGCCGAGCAATCTGCTGCCGACGCAGAGCTCGCTGCCGTCCGAGCGCGCGTTGGACGATCGGAGAAAGCGGTCGCCGAGATTCACGAAGGTATTCGGGCGTTGCAAGCGGAGATCAGGCAGTGACTCAGACGCGCCTCATCCATGGCTTTCGCCCCGGGAGATTCGTATGAACAGATTGAGCATTGTGGCTATATTGCCTATGGTCGCCTATGGATGTGCGACCACAGGCCCGAATCCCGTCTTAGAGCGCGCTCGTTCCGCTGTTGAGACGGCTGAGCGAGACCCGGTTGTGATCGAGTCGGCGGCAGTAGAGCTGGATCGAGCGCGCCGCTCCTTGAGTGCTACGCAAGCGATATTCGACGAGAACGGCAACAATGAGCCGGAGCTCCTCGAGCATCAGGCATACCTTACCGAACGATATGCGGCAATCGCCGTCTCGCAGGCGCAGGCGGCGCGTCTCGGAGAAGAGATCGAGAGTGCCGACGCCGAGCGCAGCAGAGTGCTGCTGGAGGCGCGGCGAGCGGAAGCCGCTCGCGCGGAAGCGGGAGCATCGAGAGCGGAAGCCTTGGCGGCAGCTCGGGGGCAACAGGCCAGAGCCGCGCAGGCACAAGCCACCGGCGCGGAGGCGCGGGCACAGGAGCTTCAGAGCAGACTCGAAGCGCTGCAGGCGGAGCAAACGGAGCGTGGCATCGTGCTCACGCTCGGAGACGTTCTGTTCGATACGGACCGCGCGGAGCTCAAACCGGGTGCCGATTCGACGATCGCGGAGCTGGCGGCCTTTCTCGGGGAGTACGAGGGCCGTACTGTGTTGATTGAAGGGCACACCGACAGCACGGGCTCGGAAGAGTACAATCGGATGCTGTCGGAGCGGCGCGCGAATGCCGTGCGAGACGAGTTGCTCGAGCGCGGCGTGGCATTCGACCGGATCCATACCCGCGGCCTGGGAGAGGACTCCCCCGTAGCGAGCAACGACACGGCGGCCGGGCGCCAGCAGAATCGGCGTGTCGAAGTCGTCATCTCGGACGAGAACGGTCAGTTCGCTCGCTAGGGCGGTCAGCCCGACCCGAGCTCCCGCCCCGTGACCGTTACGGGGTTGACGAGCGTTGCGCAAGGCAACTCCGGCCGCTCAGACCGGATCCGCGCTCCGAGGCCGATTTCGGTTGCCCAAAAAGTGGCGGATGTCCTAAAAACTCTATACAGTTTGCCGCAGGGCAAGCCCGTTCGTGGGTGGGGTCGCCCTCCGGAAAACCGGCGGTAGATCTGGTATATCCGGGATTCTCACGCGAATTGCGGCCGCAAGCCTGCGGTCCAGAGGCGGAGTGTACCTTTATGGCACGTGTATTGCTCGTCGACGACGAGCCGGATTTCGTCGCTGCGGCTATAGAGATGCTGCAGGTTCACGGTCATGACGTGGACACCGCGGAATCGCTCGCCAATGCGCGTGAGACGCTGAATCGCTCCATTCCCGATGTATTGTTGCTGGATCTCATGCTACCCGACGGCAACGGTCTGGAGCTTCTGAGCGAGCTCACGGGCACGAGCCTGAAAAAGGTCGTGCTGATTACCGGGCACCCGGGCATCAAGTCCTACATCAAGCATCTCGGTGGTCCGACCGTCTCTTACCTCACCAAGCCGGTTCGCGGCGCCGACTTGGTCAGATCGCTGCAGGTTTCCGGGACGTCATCGGATGATTCGAGCGAGCCGGGGGCAGGAAAGCACTACGGGCTGATAGTCGGCGAGCACCCGAAAATGCACGCAGTCTACGAGCAGATCGAGAGAGTGGCGAAAACCACTTCACCAGTATTTATCGTCGGGGAGACCGGTACCGGAAAGGAGCTCGTCGCCGAAGCGTTGCACGGGATGAGTGGCCGAGAAGGCGATTTCGTGCCCATCAACTGTGGTTCCCTGTCTCGCGAGCTGGCGGGAAGTGAGCTGTTTGGTCATGAGAAGGGAAGCTTCACGGGCGCAGTCAGACGTCACCTCGGGTTTTTCAAGCGCGCGGAGTCGGGGACGCTGTTTCTCGATGAGTTGACCGAGATGCCGATCGATCTTCAGCCGCATTTCTTGCGCGTCCTGGAGACGTGCCGAGTACGGCCGGTCGGCAGCGAGCGCGAATTCCAGGTCGACACGAGGGTTATGGCGGCCACGAACCGCGAGCCTCAGGAAGCAATCGACGAAGGATCTCTCAGGCAAGACCTGTATTTTCGGCTGAACGTGTTTCCGATCGTCGTTCCGCCGCTGCGGGAGCGTGTCAGCGACATCCCGTTATTGGTCGATTTCTTTCTCCGGGAGTTGCAGCAGGGGAATGGGGATCTGAGTTTTACGGAGGAGGCCTTGGGCCGTCTTCGAGGCTACTCCTGGCCCGGCAACGTCCGTGAGCTCAAGCACGTCGTGCAGCGCGCGTTTATCATGGCAAGTACCAGCTCAACCAGGCTCGAGCTGCCAGAAAAGTTCGACAGCCCGTTCGGCGCTTCCAGCAGTAACGGGACCTTGACGGCGGGGCGGTCTATTCGCGATGTCGAGCGCGAGCTCATCGAGAGAACACTCGAGCATTTCGAGGGCGACAAGAGAGCCGCCGCCGAGGCTTTGGGTATCAGCTTGAACACGCTCTACAACCGGCTGAACTCCTACCAGGACGCTTAGAACACCAAGCTCCTTACCGGTCCGGTCGTCGTTTCCAGAATTCGCTGCCTTTCTTGCAAATATTGGTTAATCACGGGTCGATTCGCTGTCCCCGCGTGCGCGCTGCTGCGAGCCTCTTGGCACAGGACTTGCTTCTCTATGTAGCGAGACCGGCAGCATTGATGGAGGTTTGATATGAAAACGAAAGCTCTCGTGACGACGACTACAGCCGTATTCTTGGCAGTCTTTGCCGCGCTCGCTGGAGCAAACGAGTCTTTCGAAGGTGCGTCGAGAGACGCCTGGATAACAGGCAAGATCGAAGCGGTCTACACTCTCAACAGACATTTGAACCCGTTTGCAATCAATACCGATGTCGAGAACGGCGTTGTTCTCCTTACGGGGTCCGTCGAGAGCGATATCGATCGCGATCTGGCGGAAGAGCTTGCAAAGGGAATCGAAGGCGTGACCGAGGTCAACAACGAGCTGACAGTGGACCCCGAAAACTACGCGGGGCAGGCCCGCGATGCTGAGGGCTCGTCAAGTCAGGGTAGGAATTTCGGCACCTGGGTGGATGACGTCACGACCACGGCAGCTGTGAAGTCGCGGCTCATCGCCAACGAGAACATCGAAGGCCTTCGTATCGACGTGAGCACCGACCGCAACGTCGTCACATTGAATGGCCACGTGAGCTCGGCAGAGCAGAGCGACTTGGCAGAGGAGATAGCTTCCAACACGAATGATGTCGCGGAAGTCAAGAACAACTTGGTCGTTGATCCGAACGCCTGAGAATGAATCTACAGCACGAGCTGTGATGCAAGCAGGAGGCTCTGACCCGCCTGCGAACGGGGCATCCAGGACACCGGCTATGCTGACCGCCGAGCCGGCCGGCGTTCGCTCGTGTCACCGGCCGCATCTCGGTCCGTTCCTTTGACAACCTCACACTGTTATCCTGAGGTGCACTCCGCGAGCCGGGCTTACTGATTCGAGGCCAGCATGCGTGATTTCTTCAAGTAACGCAGCATCGGCGCCGAGGCCGTCGCTCGAAAAGCTCACTGCCAAGTTCGAGCGAAATCAACCCAAGCTGTGCCTGGACGAGGCTGCGTGCCGTTATTTCGGGTGTGAGCAGGACGTCGCCGCATCGTCCTTTGAGTGTTTGGGCCCGGTAGTCACGTCTCCGGGTCCGCGGCTCGCGCTCGGAAAGTGGCTCTCTACCCAGATACATCAACTGGCGCGCGAAGGATTCTGGGGGCTTGCGCTCGAAGATCGTTGCTGGATCGATGCAGTAGTCGTCAGCGGAGACGTAACGATGTTCCTCGACAGGCCAGGCTCGCCGGAAGACGAGCAGGCCTCGACGCTTGTGCACAGGATGCGAAATCAGCTCAACGCGATACAGATCAACGCGGAGGTGCTGGCGATGGTCGCCCAAAGCCGTGACGACGATCAAATAGGCAAGCCGGCCGCGCGAGTTCTGAACAATACTCATCTGCTTCGCCAAACGCTGGATGAAAGCGTCCAGTGCGCAGGAGCGGGCTCGGCGGACGCATGCGATCTCGGAGAGACCTTGAAGTCCAACTTCTTCCGCAATTCCGGATCACAAATCACGTTCGACCATATGCCGATATCCGTATCGCTGGCCTATTGCACGAGCATCGTGCGTTTGATGATGCAGTGGCTGGCCTTCGAGAGAAACTCGGAACGTGGACCCGATCCGATTCGGCTGACGGTCGACCCCGAAGCAGAAACAATAAAGATGGAGGCGACTGGGCTCGACCCCTGGGTGGCGCATTCCCTGTCTAGCATGGTCGACTGGTTGCACGGGTGCGATGCATCGATCGCACCGACGCGCGCGTTCCGCGATACCGGTCTGGGTTGCGGCTACTGGCGGGACGGCCGCGCCGCAGGCGCCGAGCTCGGGTACCGCCTGGAGTCGCGTTAGCGTTCGCTCGCGGCATTCTCGGCGCTCGGCCGAGCGCACGGCGTATCG
>DASWKF010000039.1:0-144971 GCA_036396795.1 Gammaproteobacteria bacterium
CTGTGCCATCCGCCCGTTCACCCGTCCCCATTGACTGGATCGCGGTCCCGCTCCACCACTTCGCATTCACTTTTCGTTGTCTGCCCCTTACCGAAGCCCGCAACGAACTGGCGCCACCCGTGCGCCCGACCGTATGACTAGGAACGGCCGAGGGTACGAAATCGTTTCCAGACCGCGCGTCGACCACGACGCGCATCATCCGAAACGGATGACCGAGCCTCGATAAGTGTTTGGTGCAGGCATCGCCTGACGCCGTTTTGGAAAGTCGGAGAACGACGCGAATGCTTCAAGCTCGGCGAAGACAAGATCGCCGCCCGACCGCTATCGCCTATTGACAGCGGGAGGCCTCATAAGTGTTATGCGCAACCACTAGCCAAAGAAGCAGTGAAACTCGTCCTTGTCAACAACAGCAAAAAATTCTTCAATCGTGGCTGCCGTTGGTTGTGGCTCATATCCATGCCATTTCAGGTCCTGCCTCAACCAGAACAGCTTCCAAACGTCCCGTGTCCTAACATAGGTCGCCTTCGCGATGCCATACTCCTGTTTCACGCCAGGGTTACGCCACATCGGTCGAATTTCAAACAACTCGATGCTTTGACCAGAGATACGATATCCGATGTCCAACTCGGGCCTGATGTGCGGCGGCGGACGGCGTTTCTGCAGATAACGTTCTGCAGCCTTCTCAATACGCTTCATTTCTAGATCGTTTAACGCCACCAGAGCACGTTTACAAAGAATGACAAATACGCCCGGAAGAGCGTTGTCCGCGATCAAACGCATAACGCGCACATCAGCGGCACGCCGAAAGCGGCGCGGCCCTTGCTTTGCAAGGGGCGTGACGCTTTCGGCGTGTCCGTTGCATGTACTTGTTAGGCAACACTCTTACCGCTACTAGCCGATAACATTGCGATATAGAGTAGGCACGCTCCCGCAAACATGCCAACCAGGCGGACATGGTGCCATTGCCACCAGCGACGGAGCAGCGCTTCGTATCCAGGGGGCAATGCCTCGGGATCCCATGTGGCTACCTGCAGGTTGATCGGTACATTGACGAGAGCAGTAACGAGGCTGGCCACGAGCGCAAACGCAAACGCACCCGAGAGCAACCAGAATACTTTGCGCTCACGCCGGAACAGTGCGGCCGCAGCACCAGCCAGCAAGGTTCCACCAATCCCAGTCACCGCGATCGGAATCGCTATTCGCTGATCTAGTTGTTGGAAGAATTCGACGTACGTCGACGCCGACATATCGAATGGATTCTCACCGAGCCAAACCCAAAATGCTCTCCCAGCAGTGAGTGATATCAACAACGCAGCGAGAAAAAGCACCGTACTTCGTAACATAGGCTCCCCCCGTACGCGCTAACATGGTTGCCGCAAAGATCGCCCTACCTCGCCGACAGAAAGCGGCCGCATTTCCGCCGGACTTTGCTGCCTAACGACCAAGCTCAGCGGCAAAGGCAAGCTGGCGTGGCTTTTGCGAATGCAAAAGACATGACAGATTGACTTTGTCCGTCTGCAGCGCCGTGTTAGGCGGCTTCAGCGGCCTTAGCACGTTCATGTAGCGTCTCTGGCGCGATATCTGCGCCATTGGGCCAAGCGACCGTGCCTCCCTCGATAAAGAAGCGAGCGAAATACGCCGGCACTTTCAATGGCTCAAATACTGGGCCGCTGAGCCAATCCGAAAAATCAACGGTTCCGTCAACCCCATCATTAAAGACGAGCCGAATTTTGAATTCGCCACGATATTCTGCGCTGACAACGGTAGGAAGGGCGTTCATTTGGCGCTCCTCAGTCCAAGGGGGCGATCCTTTCCAGAGTCTCCCCAGCTCTGGCTTTGCTCCAGTTTGATTCTAACTCCACGTGATGTGCAAGGGCCCATTCCTTAATCAGGCGCCGGGCGGTGCGAGACCGAATTGATCCGGCCAAAATCTCGCCGTCAAATGTAAAGGTTGCCTGTTGGCCCTGATGCTCGGCGTGAAAGTGGAGGACACCATGTTCACGGTAGAACATTCGGATAACGATTCCGAAGAAAGTCGAGATCACAGGCATGTCAGTATGCGACTCCGTCCCCGTGCCGCCTAACTCTTAATTATGCGTCCGAAATGAAGGAATATTTCCGGTCGAACTGTATAGATGACATTCTTCCGATTCCGGGAACTACTTGATTCTAATAGATCATAGGCACCTTGCTGTCGTCAAATGATTCCGGTTGTTATGTAGCATGTTTCGTAAACTGCGCTTGCTCGACCGCGTCCGAGAAGCGATCCGTATCCGACACTACAGCTACCGGACAGAGCAGCAATACGTCGCGTGGATTGCGCGCTATATCCGCTTTCATCGCTACCGCGACCCGGCGGAGATGGGGCACGCCGAGATCGAGGCGTTTCTGAGCCACTTGGCTGTGCAGCGTAGCGTGGCGGCGGCTACGCAAGCCCAGGCCCTCGCAGCCTTACTCTTTCTCTACAAGAACGCGCTCGGAATTACCTTGCCGTGGATGGACAATATCGTCCGCGCCAGACGCCCTAGACGATTGCCGGTCGTCCTGTCACGCGTAGAGGTGCGGCGCGTGCTCGCCCATCTGCGCCAACCCTACTGGCTCATTGCAAGCCTTCTCTATGGCAGCGGCCTTCGGTTGATGGAAGCACTGCGGCTACGCGTGAAAGACGTCGGCCTCGAGCAGCGCAAGCTGCTCGTGCGCGACGGCAAGGGCGCCAAGGATCGCGTCACGGTACTCCCGGACACCTTGATTGAGCCGATGCGCTTGCAGTTGGCGCACGTCCGGGACTCGCATCGGCACGCGGCCGAGCATGGGTACGGTGGAGTGGAGCTGCCCGACGCGCTCAATCGTAAATACCCTCGCGCCCACCTCGATCTAGGCTGGCAGTACGTCTTTCCTGCCGCGACCCCGTCGCGCGATCCGCGCACGGGCGCGTGGCGCCGGCATCATATTCACGAGCAATCCGTGCAGCGTCGCGTCCGCGAGGCGGTGCGCGCCGCGGCCATCCGACAACCCGCGTCCTGTCACACGTTCCGGCATTGCTTTGCGACGCATCTGCTGGAATCGGGCAGTGATATCCGCACGGTGCAGGAGCTCATGGGGCATGCGAGCGTGAAGACGACTCAAATTTACACTCATGTTCTGAACCGCGGCGGGCTCGCGGTACGCAGTCCGCTCGACGTCTCGTAGCGAGACGGATGCAACCGGCCGGTAGTGAGTGCTGCAAATACCCGGCGGTCCTGCTAACGTCTACGCGGAATCGACTATCGCTCGCGCCGACGCCGGACGCGAAAGCCTGCGAAGCAGGAACAAACCGGGAGACAAGAAAATGGGTGGACGTCTAATCGTTATCGGGTTTGCGCTGGCGACCTTGGCGATCGTGTTTCTGCTCGGGCGCATCAGCGGCTCGACGCGCCCGCGGGCCGAAGGTCCGGAGACGCAGGTGACAGTCGACGGCGGTCCAACGGCGGCCGGCCAGGCATCGCTCCCCGGCACGGCCTTCGCCGCGGTCCCAGGCGAGATCGGCGGCCAGGACTTCACCGGCCCCTACACCGTGGATCCCGACTGGCCCAAGCCTCTGAGCGCGCTGCCGGGCCATGAGGGCTGGAGCTGGGGCGCGGTGCAGGGCATTTTCGCGGAGAGCCCGGACCGGGTGTTCATCATCCAACGCGGCGAGCTCCCCGAGATCGAGCGCCCGCGCCCTACGCCGATCCCTGAGATCGGGCCGAGCCTGACCTTCCCCGTCGGCGAGGCACCGTTCCGCAACGCCTCTCAAGGCCCCGTATCCGCCATGCCGGGCGCCGGCGGGCCGGGGCAGGACCCGGACGACCCCGCGAATGCCTGGCAAGGCCGGTCAGGCGTCGACGCGCGTTGGGAGCATTGCATCGTGGTCGTCGACCGCGAGGGCAATATCATCGAGGAATGGACTCAATGGGACTCGATGCTCAGGCGCCCGCATGCGGTGTACATCAACCCCTACGATCCCGAGAAGCACGTCTGGGTCGTCGACGACCACAACCATGCGATCTTCAAGTTCAGCAACGACGGTGAGACGCTGGTGCAGACGATCGGCACGCCGGGCGTCAAGGGCGCGGACGGCACGCACTTCAACCGCCCGACCTTCCTCGCCTGGCTGCCCGACTCGACGCTGTTCGTCGCCGACGGCTATAACGGCACGCGCGTCGCCAAGTTCGATGCCGACGGCAACTTCATTCTCGACTGGGGTCAGCGCGGCACGCCGCCGGAGACGCGGCCCGGCTACTTCAACACCGTCCACGGCATCGCCGTGAATCCCGACACGCGGCGCGTTTACGTCAGCGACCGCTCCAACGACCGCATCCAGGTGTTCGACGAGAACGGCGTGTTCCTCGCGCAGTGGCCGACAGGCCCGATGGCGAATACGCAGTTTCTCTACATTGGCGAGGACCGCAATCTCTGGTTCGCGGACGACCGCACCTGGAAGATCGTCAAGTACGACCTCGAGGGCCACTTGCTCTACGCCTGGGGCAGCCAGGGCGATTGGCCCGGCGGCATGTGGAACGTGCACGGCCTGAGCATCGATCAAGAAGGCAATCTCTACATCGCCGAGGTCGCCAACGGCCGGGCGCAGAAATTCGTGCCGCGGCCCGGCGCGAATCCGGACTTTCTCATGGCCACGCCGATCTATTCGGCCTGGCAGTAAGCGGCCCGCCGCATGCCCGGCAGCGGACATCGGCAGGCGCTTCTGCTAGTTTAGACGGCGAGCTTCCGCGCCGCGACGGCGCTGGGCTGAAACAACGATTCGCATCGGAAAGGGGGAACGTGATGCGGCGGGCATGGGCACTGACCGGCGTCCTGGCGCTGACGGCGAGCGCCGGAGCGCACCATTCCACGGCTCACTATCGCGAAGAGCTACGCGAGTTCGAGGGCGAGATCGCCGAGGTCATCTGGCGCAACCCGCATATCGGCATCGTGCTGCGCACGACGAACGCGAGCGGCGGCGATGAAGAGCTCTGGCAGATGGAGTCGAACTCGACCTACAACCTGCAGCGCGCCGGCATTACGCGCGACCTGCTCAACGTCGGCGATCGCGTGCGCGTCGCCGGTCAGCCCTCGACGCTCGAGGAGCGCGCGATGCTCGTGACGAACCTCATGCTGCCGAGCGGCACCGAGATCGTCCTGCGGCGCGACATGCCGCCGCTTTGGACCGGCGAGGCCATCGGCGGTCGCGAGGAATGGCTCGCCGGCCGCGGCGTCGTCGACGCGGCCGCGGAGAACCTGGGACTCTTCCGCGTCTGGAGCGCGTCGGAGGTCCGGATCACCAAGGAAGACTATCCGTTCACCGACACCGCAATCGCCGGACGCAGCGGCTGGAACACGCTCGACAACTTCATGACCAACTGCGAAGGGCCCGGCATGCCGTATCTGATGACGAGCCCGCACCCGCACCAGTTCGCGCGCGTAGGCGACGACATCGAGCTGCGCGTGCAGTTCTTCGACCGCGTGCGCACGATTCACATGGCGCCGGCCGCGGAGCCGGCAACGGCGCCGCCTTCGGATCTCGGCTACTCCGTCGGGCGCTGGGAAGACAACACACTCGTGGTCGAGACCTCGCGTATCGACTTCCCTTATTTCGATCGCATCGGCACGCGGCAGAGCGAGAACGCCCAGCTCATCGAGCGCTTTACGTTGAGCGACGACCAGAGCCGCCTCGGCTACCACATGACGATCGTAGACCCGACCGTCTTCACGCGCCCGGCAACGATGGAGACGACCTGGATCGCGCTCGGCGACGACGTCAGCAGCTACGATTGCCTCGTTTTCTGAGTGCGGCACGCGGCGCGGGACGCTTCTCCGCCCCGCGCGTGCTCGCCAGCCGCAGCCTCAGATGCCGCGATCGATGCGCAGCAGCCTGATCAAGTTCCCACCGAGAATCGCCTCTTTCTCGGCATTGTTCAGGTAACTCGAGTTCATGATCAAATCCATCGTGTCGGGCCAGCCGAGCGGCATGTCGGTGCCGTAGACGACCTGACTCGCGCCCATCTCGGCGACGAGATGCCGCAAGCCCTCGTCGGAGAACACCATCGTGTCGGCGTAGATCTGCGTGCGCAGATACTCGCGGGGCGGCTTCTGGTTCATGCAGTCCGTTGCGCCGCCGCCGTTGCACGCGACGTCGGTGCGGCCGAAATACGACGGCAGGAATCCGCCGCCGTGGGCGCCGCAGATCTTCAAGTTCGGGAAACGGTCGAACGTTCCGTCGAAGATCATGCGCGTGAGCAGGAACGCCGTCTCCAGCGGATTGCCGATGATGTTGCCGAGGTCCCCCGGGTAGTCGAGCCCGCCTTCCGTGACGATGTTCTCCGCGCCGCCCGGATGCATGAACACGGGCACGTCGAGCTCCTCGCACTTGGCCCAGAAGACGTCGTATTCCGGCGACGACGGCACGACGCCGTTGACGTGTCCGGCGATGGATGCGCCGCGGAAGCCGAGCCGGTTGACGGCGTAGTCGAGCTGCTCGGCTGCGAGATCGGGGAATTGCAGCGCGGGCGAGGTCAACGCGACGAAGCGATCCGGATATTGCTCGACCCAGGCGGCGAAGCCCTCGTCCTGAACACGGATGATGTCCTGGGCCAGGCGGCGGTCGTCGGCCTCGTACCACCAGTACTGGTTGGCGCTGATGGCGGACACGTCGATGCCCCACTCGTCCATGAGCGTGAGCCGGCTCGGCTCGAGCAATCGCGGTCCGCCGATGTTGCGCTCGAGGTCGGTGCCGCGAATGACTTCCTCGACCGCCTTGATCGACGCGTGCGCGTGTATGTCCACCGTCTTGACGCGTTTGCCGGCGATATGAACCTCTTTGCGTCCCTGGCCAAGCACCGGTTTCACTGCGAGCAATCCCGCCGTCATGCCGACGGCGCTCAGGAAATGTCTTCGATTCGGCATTTAAAGTCCCCCTCAGTCTTTCGAGTTACGCGCACGCCACGATGGCGCTCCGGTTGGCCCGCGCACCGGAGCCCGTGGCCTCCGGCGCGCTGTTGAGCCGTTTGACCACGGGCGTCAGGGCGCGTTCCGTGTCTGTCGCCCGCCGCCGCGGAGCATTTCACGCCGGCTCGATATAGGAGCCGTCGATCTGATCGACCGAGGTGACGCCGGCCTCGGCCATGACGCGCCGGAACTCCTCGCGCAGGATGCTCATGACTTTCTCGACGCCCGCTTGCCCGAAAGCGCCGAGTCCCCACACGTAGGGCCGGCCGACACAGACCGCGTCGGCGCCGAGCGCCAGGGCCTTGAAGATGTCGGTGCCGCGGCGGAAGCCGCCGTCGATGAGCACCGGCACTCTGCCGCGCACCGCCGCGACGATCTCCGGCAGGCTCTCGATGGTCGAGCGGCCACCCGCCTCGGAACGGCCGCCGTGATTCGACACGATGATGCCGTCGGCGCCGTAGCGGACCGAGAGCTCGGCGTCCTCGGCGGTAACGATGCCCTTGAGCACGACGCGCATCGAGGTCGCAGACTTCAAGCGCTCGACGAAGCTCCAGGTCAAACCGGACGCTTGCGTGCTGTCGACGCCGCTCAAGTCGATGCCGCGGTACATGGCGCGGTTACGCAAGCGCTCGGCGGGCGGGCCCTCGACGTGACAGGCGCTGCAGTCGGTGGTGTCGGAGCGCCGGTAGCGCTCGAAGGTTTCCATGTTGCGCGGCGCGGCACGATCGACCGTCAGCGCGACGACGGGGCAGCCCGCCTGCTCGGCACGCTTGACGAGCGCCTCGGCAACGTGCCAGTAGTTGCTCGGGTAGAGCTGAAACCAGATCGGTGCGCCGCGGGCGGCGGTGACGTCCTCGACGGTCTCGCTCGTAGACGTCGAGAGGATCTGCACGTGGCCTCCGCTTCTCGCCGCCCGCGCCGAGGCGATTTCGCCCTCGTAGTGATACTTGCCTTGGCCGCCGACGGGCGCGAGCGCGATCGGATTGTCCCAACGCACGCCGAAGACGCTCGTCGAGGGATCGGGGTTGCGAATGTCGACGAGGCGGCGCACGCGGATGCGAAACTTCTGAAAGCCTTCGCGGTTCGCGCGCAAGGTTTCCTCGTCGTCGGTGCCCGTCACAGTGTAGCCGTAGTGCGCCGGCAGCATGTTGGCCTTGGCGACCGCCTCGAAGTCGAGCACGTTGAGCGCCTCCTCGGCGGCGCGGATACGCTCGCCGGAATGCTCCTGGGCCGCGAGCAGCCGCGGGCCCAGATAGCCCAGCAGCCCCGACCCGGCCAGCACCGGCGTGCCGGCGAGAAACTCGAGAAAACGGCGGCGACTCGCGACGTTCAAGTCGTTGCTTGGCATGGCACCCCCCGGCGTTTGTCGTACCGCCGCGGGCCTCGAGGACCCGCGGCGTTCGTTCTACGGGGATTGTACCAGGGACGCGAGCGCCGCGACCGAGACGGCCCGGTGCCCTCGGGCGCTCGTGCCGCGAACCCCGCCTAGCCGAGCTCGGCGAGCACGGCGTTGAGCTTCGCGCTCGGCCGCATCGCACGCGAGACCAGATCGGGATCCGGATGGTAGTAACCGCCGAGCTTGACGGGACGGCCCTGCGCCGCGTTGAGCTCGGCGACGATGTCGACCTCGCCCTCCATGAGCCGGTCGGCGAGCCCGCTGAAGCGGTGCCTGAGCTCCTCGTCGTCGTGCTGTGCGGCAAGCGCCTGAGCCCAGTAGAGCGCCAGGTAGAAATGGCTGCCGCGGTTGTCGAGCTCGCCGACCTTGCGCGACGGCGACTTGTTGCTCTCGAGAAACCGGCCGTTGGCCCGATCGAGCGCCTTGGCGACGAGCATGGCCTTGGTGTTGCCGGTCTTGGCGGCGAGATCCTCGATCGACACCGCCAGCGCGAGGAACTCGCCAAGCGAATCCCAGCGCAGATGCCCTTCCTTGACGAACTGCTGCACGTGCTTCGGCGCCGAGCCGCCCGCGCCGGTCTCGTAGAGCCCGCCGCCGGCGAGCAGCGGCACGATCGAGAGCATCTTGGCGCTGGTGCCGAGCTCGAGAATCGGAAACAGGTCTGTCAGGTAGTCGCGCAGCACGTTACCGGTCACCGAGATCGTGTCGAGGCCGTCGCGCGTGCGCTTGAGGGTCGCGCGCATGGCTTCGACGGGTGACATGATCCTGATGTCGAGGCCCGCGGTGTCGTGGTCATCGAGGTAGGTCTCGACCTTATCGATCAGCGCGCGGTCGTGCGCGCGTTCCTCGTCGAGCCAGAAGATCGCCGCTGCTCCGGTCGCGCGCGCGCGGCTCACCGCGAGCTTGACCCAATCGCGAACGGCCAAGTCTTTCGTTTGGCACATGCGCCAGATGTCGCCTTTCTGCACGACATGCTCGAGCAAGGTCGCACCGCCCGCATCGACGACGCGCACCGTGCCGTCCGCCGGGATCTCGAAGGTCTTGTCGTGCGAGCCGTATTCCTCGGCTTTCTGCGCCATGAGACCGACGTTGCCGACGTTGCCCATCGTCCGCACGTCGAAGGCGCCGTTCTTCTTGCAGTCCTCGATGACTTCTTGATAGATGCCTGCATAGCAGCGGTCGGGGATCATCGCCTTGGTGTCGTGCAGCTTGCCGTCGGGCCCCCACATCTTGCCGGAGGAGCGGATCGCGGCGGGCATCGAGGCGTCGACGATCACGTTGCTCGGCACGTGCAGATTGGTGATGCCCTTGTCCGAGTCGACCATCGCGAGCGCCGGGCGCTTGCGGTAGACAGCCTCGATATCGGCTTCGACGGCTTTCCTCTTGCTCTCGGGCAGGTCCCGGATCTTCGCATAGACGTCGCCGATGCCGTTGTTCGCTTCAACGCCCAAATCGCCGAAGATCTCGTCGTGCCTGGCGAACACGTCTTTGTAATAGACGCTGACGGCGTGGCCGAACATGATCGGGTCGGAGACCTTCATCATCGTCGCCTTGAGATGCAGCGACAGCAGCACACCCTGCGCCGAGGCCTCCTCGGTCTCTTGCTCGAAGAATTCCCGCAGGGCGCGGCAGCTCATGACGGCGGCATCGACGACCTCGCCTTCGAGCACGGCCGTCGACTCCTTGAGGACGGTGGACTGACCCTTCGCGTCAGCGAGCTCGATCTTGAGCTTGCCCGCCCGCGCGATAACGGCCGAGCGCTCGCTTGCATAGAAATCGCCGTCGCTCATGTGGGCGACGTGCGTCTTCGAATCGGCGCTCCAGGCGCCCATCGAGTGCGGGTTCTTCTTCGCGTATTGCTTCACCGGCGCGGCGACCCGGCGATCGGAATTGCCTTCGCGGATTACCGGATTGACGGCGCTGCCGAGCGCCTTCGCATAGCGCGATTTGATCGCGCGCTCGGCGTCGCTCTTCGGTTCCTCGGGGTAGTCCGGAACCGCGTAACCCTGCTCTTGAAGCTCCGCGATCGCCGCTTGAAGCTGCGGCACGGAGGCGCTGATGTTGGGCAGCTTGATGATGTTCGCTTCGGGCCGCTTGACGAGCTCGCCGAGCTCTGCGAGATCGTCGGCCTGGCGCTGCTCGGGCTCGAGCGCGTCGGAAAACGCCGCGATGATTCTGCCGGACAGCGAGATGTCGCGCGTCTCGACGACGACGCCCGCGGGCTCCGTGAACGCCCGGATGATCGGCAGGAAAGAATAGGTGGCGAGCGCGGGCGCCTCATCGGTGTGCGTATAGATGATCTTTGCGGTACTCATAGTCTTCCTTAAGCAACCGCGCGCAGCGACTGCCGGGGGATGTGTGGATAGGGGGTCAGGGTTCGGGCCGGGATTATAGCCGCTAGCCGCGTGGATTGCGCTCGTCCCGGTTCCGCGTTTCGATCGTCATGCCGTCCGCAGGCCGCGCCAGGCTGCGCATCTGAATGCGCTTTCGAGACGGGTCGCGGGCGATCCGCCCGGCGATGACCACCTCGTCTCCGGGCCCGAGGTCGTATTGGACCGGCGGTTCGCCGTCGCCGCGCCGCTGGCCGCGCCATTCGATCAGCCAGGCTTCCGGATCTCCGGCGTCGTTGGTGATCTCGACGTTGACCGAAAGATGCGGATTGCGAAAAACCGCGCTGGTGACGACGGCGTTCACGGTGACCTCCTCACCGCCTTCGTAGTCCGTGCGCCACGAATGGTGCGCGTTCGCGAGGCAAGGGATCGCGGCGAGACACAATGCCGGCAAGATCCCAAAGCTTCTCGTCATGACAGGCTCCTCGAGCGAGCTCATTCGGCAGGGCTGGGACCCGAGTACTTGAGCACGCGCAGGCCCGAGCTGCCGTCCGAGACGTACAGGTTGCCCGCCGGGCCGAAGATCACGTCGTAGGTGTCCGAGCCCGAATACTTGGGATCCGGAATGCCGAGCTCGGAATCGATTCGATAATTGTAGTGGCCGGCGCTGACGGGCCGGCGCGGATCGGAGATGTCGATGACTTGGAGGCCGTTGCCGTACCAGGCCATGAAATAGAGATCCGTGCCGAGCGCGTTGCCGAGATGCGAGGAGGGCCCGCGACGGGGAAAGCGCGCGCTATCTGCGGCCCGCAGCGGCTCGTCGGGATTGCAGGCGGTGTTCTCCGGCGTCAAGTAGTGGCTCAGGATGCGCGCATCGGCCGGATCCGCGACGTCGATGATGCGCACGTGGCCGAAGGGACAGGTGAAGTACTCGTCCGAGAGCATCAGCAGATCCGTATCCGGCACGCGCTTGGCCGCGTGCGCGTTGCCGCAAGCCGCGATCTCGCTGCCGGCCGCGGCCCGGCAAGCTTCGATATCGGGATTGTCGGGATCGAACCCGGGATCGAGGTAGCGCAAATGCGAGATCAGGCGCGGCCGGCGCTTGTCGCTGACGTCGAGGATCACGAGGCCCGCTTGATGGTACGAGAGATAGGCGACGTCGTCTTCGACCGTCGCGTAGTGCATGCCGACGTGCCGCGTCAGCCTGCCGTCGGGGGCCGGCCGGATCGGGTTGCTGAAGCTGCCCTGCTGCACCCAGTCCCGGATCGCGTCTTCCTCGGGCGTCTTCTGCCCCGGTAGCCACCACTTGCCGGCCTCGCGCGGATTCGCGGGATCCGAGACGTCGAGGATCACGAGTATCTTGCCGATGTAGCCCTCGTATTCGCTGCCGAGGTAGAGATAGTCGCCGGTGAA
This sequence comes from Gammaproteobacteria bacterium, assembly GCA_036396795.1. Lineage (GTDB taxonomy): Bacteria > Pseudomonadota > Gammaproteobacteria > Steroidobacterales > Rariloculaceae > JAHEEM01. The sequence goes on from DASWKF010000039.1 coordinate 12,103, forward strand.
ATTGAAGTGGTGCACGCCGCGGGCGTCGGGATACACGCCCGTCTCGGGATCGGGCGCCGACACCGGCGCTTCCCAGTAAGACAGAAACGTCGGGCTCAAGCGATCGGAGACGTCGTAGAACTTCACGCCGTGGTAACCAGCCTGACGCGTCGTGCCGCCCCGGTAGCGCTCCTGATTGACGCCGAGAAAATCGCCGGCGCCTTTTTGCACGTAATGGCTGTGCGTGTTCCATCCCGGATCCCAGCACTCGGGCGGCCGTTCTGCCGAGGCAATGGCGCGATCTTCCCAATCCACGCGACACGGTGCGCGCACGGGAAGGTTGGGAAAGGGATAGTCGTCGGACCAGACGATGTGATCCGCCGGCGGCGACGGCGAGCGCTCGATATCGTAAGTATGCACGCTCGTCAGGCGCTCGGGCGCGGCGGGATTCGAAACGTCGACGACGGTGAAGCACCGATCCGAGTCCGGATCGGTCAGCGTCAGCGGGCTCGGATCGTAACAGCCGGAATAGAGGTAGCGGCCGTCGGTATCGGGCCAGGGCGAGAGCTTCGAGAACGCGCCGAGATCGACACGCCCGGAAGCGGCGACGCCCCTGCCCACGGGCTCGATGTTCGAGGCGCTTTCAAGGGGGCCTGCGGCGGCCATGCTGCAACAGACGAGGCAGACCGCACCCGTCAGATACGCCAACCGGTACCGCTGCAAAGCCCTGTTGGTTTTCATCGATTCTCGTTATCCGAGCACGGCTTACGCTCGGCCGCGCGACTCGAAATCGAGTATGCCGGGTGGCGTCCGGAAGTCAACACGAGAGGTGCCCCCTCGTGGGGGCTCGCCCCACGGCCCACGCAGGCCGGGGCCTTGTGGGAATTGACAATTCAGGGCCGACAGGCCAAGTTGTGATTTCATCGAGTCGTAACCGCAACTAGCAAGAAACATCACGCGGTGGGGGGAGTCGAGATGACAACTGTGAACACGATCGGCCGACTGTCCGGCACGATGTCGCTCGTTGTCGGTGCTTTGACGCTAGCAGGAATGCCCGGCGGCCCGGCGACCGCGCAGATGCCGGGGCAGGCGGTGGACGCGCACGGGGCGCCGCAGTTTCGAGTGGATCCGTTCTGGCCGGGGCCTTTGCCGAACCGCTGGAGCATGCAGCAGGTCACGGGGCTTCACGTCGATCACCTCGATCACATCTGGTTTCTGAACCGCGGCAATGCCGCCGAGGGCGACGAGATCGGCGGTGACGGCAACCCGCCGCGCATCGACTGCTGCGTGCGCGGGCCCGAGCTCATCGAGCTCGATCAGGACGGCACCGTGCTCAACGCCTGGGGCGGCCCCGGTTATCACGACAAGTGGCCGACGAACCTGCAAACCGTGATCGCCGACCGCGAGGGCTATGTCTGGGTGGGCGGCACGGCGCCGCAGGACAGCATCTTGAAGTTCACCCGCGAGGGTGAGCTGGTGTGGGATTTCGATCACCGCCCGCCCGAGGGCGCGCAACTGCCGGAGAACAACCAGCAGACCGACGTGCTGGTGAACAAGGGGCGTTTTCAGCTCGACCAGGACGCGCGGGAGATCTACATCATCAACTGGAAGCGTGTGCTGGTGTACGACATGGACAGCGGTGATTTCAAGCGCGGCTGGGGCGGTCACGGCATGCCGCTGAGGGAGATCTCCAACGACCCGATCCCGGACTACGAGTGGACCGGGGCACCGCCGCCGCCGGAGGAGAACTTCGTCCCGGACCTGCATTTCCTGGAGATCGCCGACGACGGTCTGCTATACGTGGGTGAGCGCGGGCAGAACCGCATTCAGGTGTTTCAGAAGGACGGCACCTGGGTCGAGGATTTCCATGTGGCGCCGCAGACGCCGGGCCGCGGGCCGGGCTGCGGCGGATTACGCGACACCTCCGCGCCGCCCTGCGGCAGCACCTACAAGCTGGCGATCTCCAAAGACGCCGAGCAGCAGCACCTGTACGTGGCCGACGGCACCAACAACCGGATCTGGATTCTGGATCGCGCCGGCGGCGAGACGCTCGGGTCTTTCGGCGGCAACGGCCGCTATGCCGGGCAGCTCCACTGGGTGAACGCGATCGGCATGGACTCCGACGGTAATATCTACACCGGCGAGGTCGAGCACGCCAAGCGCATCCAGAAATTCATGCCCGTGACGGCGCGATAGCGATGTTTCGTTTGCTGGCATTGGCAGCCGCCCTCCTCAGCTCGGCGGGCTGCTCCACGTCGCCGCCGCGGCCCGCGGCGCAACCGCAAGCCGCGGCGCAATCGCAGCTCGAAACCCTGCGCTACCGGGCGGCGGTCGTCGGCTTGACGGACGATGCCGAGCTTCGCGCTCTGTTCGAGCGCAGCCTCGTCGAAAAAGCGCTGGCGCACGACTACGACGCGCTGACGAGCTACGACATCGTCCCCGACATCAGCGCGTTCGACGCCGGCGACGGGCTGCGAACGCTTTCTGCACACGGCGTGCAGGCCGTGTTGATGCTCAGGCCGGCCGCCATCGGCGCCGGAGCTTCTTTGGAGTCCGTTCGCGAGGAGGTTTCGCCGGCGCTCTACCACGACATGGAGGCCTTTGCGGCGTTCGTCAGCACGACGGGGGCCGATGACCTCATCGCGGTCGTGCACATGGCCGTCTACGTCGTCGAGAACGGCGAAGCGACGCTGATGTCCTCCGGCGCGGTGTGGCTCGACGCGCCGGTCGAGGATCGGGCCGAAGGCATCGAACGGCTGCAGAACATCATCGTTGCCAACGTCGACGCCATCAGGCCCGCGATCAGACGCCGCCTCGGCTTGCCGCCGTTGAACTGAGCCGCGCCCGCCGCAGGCTTCGCGTCCGCTCAGGAAAACGCGTCGTTGGACTCGAGCGCCCGTCGTAGCGCATCGCGCTCCCATAGCCCGAGATACTTCCGGTCCAGGCCTTTGCTGCTGTCGTCTATGCGCGCCAACGGCGGAGGAAAGCTGAACGGCAGGCGCTCGAGATTCAGCAGACGGAAATCGCCGGTGAGAATATCCGTATTCGCCTCGCAATCGGGATGGACGCTGGTCAGCAGATAGCGGATATCGCTGCGGAGAAAACTCTTGATCGCCCGGACGATGAGCTCCTCGGCCAGATGCGGCATGCAATCCCGGCACAGCCAGAGATCCGCGCGCGGGAGCGCGTCATGAACGATGTCGAGCGCAATGAATGCCGTGGTCTCGTCGGCGTATTTCTGCTGATTGCTCAGGACCAGGGCCTTGACGATATCGCCGCCGGTGTAGCGAATTCCCTTGGGCCTGTCGACGAAACGGAACCAGTTGTAGTCGCCGCAAGGCGCGTCGAGTATCGAGCGAACTTCGAGCCGCCGGAGCAAGCCCGGCAGCGCTTCGCGGATCGACTGCGTATTCTCGAAGGTCGACCCGACCCCCGAAACGCTTTCCGCGTTTTTCCACTTGTTGACCGTGAAATAGTGCGAGAACACACCTTCCATGTCGCCGAGCGGCGCGAGGCTGCGAGCGCGCCTGCGGCGGGAATAGTACGCCGCCAACGCCTTGCCGCCGGGAAGCAGCCCCATGAGCATCTTCAGTGGTTTCACGATGCGGTAGACTATACGAAGTATGCTGCTGCGAGCGATTGTATTGGTGGTTTCGGCGCTGGTGGGTGCGAGCGCCTGCACGGTCAATCCGGTCACCGGCGAACGGCAATTGGCGCTGGTTTCGGCGGGCGATGAGGTCGCCATCGGCAACGCGCAGTATTCGCCTTCGCGACAAATGCAAGGCGGCGATCTCGTCAACGATCCCGCGCTGACCCAATACGTCCGCGACGTCGGGCAGAAGCTCGCCGCGGTCAGCGACCGCGACCTGCCCTACGAGTTCGTCGTCTTGAACAACTCGGTGCCGAACGCCTGGGCGCTGCCGGGGGGCAAGATCGCCGTCAATCACGGCCTGCTGGTCGAGCTCGATTCCGAGGCCGAGCTCGCCGCCGTGCTCGGTCACGAGATCGTCCATGCGGCGGCGCGGCACGGCGCGCTCGCGATGCAGCGCGGCATTCTGCTTCAGGGCGCGGTATTGGCGACGGCCGTGGCGGCGAGCCGCGGCGATCATTCGAGCTGGGCGATCGGCGCCGCGAGCCTGGGTGCGCAGTTGATCAATCAGCGCAACGGCCGGGAAGCGGAGCTCGAAGCCGATTACTACGGCATGCTCTACATGTCGCGCGCGGGCTACGATCCCCAAGCCGCGGTCTCGCTACAGGAAACCTTCCTGCGGCTCTCCGAGGGCCGCGGGGATCAGGGCTGGCTCGCCGGCCTATTCGCGAGCCACCCGCCGTCGGCAGAGCGTGTCGCGCGGAATCGAGAGACGGCGGCCGAGCTGCCCGCGAACGGCGAGCTCGGACGGGAACGTTATCAGGCCGCGACGGCGCCCTTGCGCGAGGCTCAACCCGCCTACGATGCCTACGCCGCCGGCCGCATGGCGCTCGCCGAAGGCGACGTCGACGAAGCAGAGCTGCGCGCCAACGAAGCGCTGCGGCTCATGCCCGGCGAGGGCCACTTCCATGCGCTGCTCGGCGACATCGACTTGCAACGCAACCGCTATCAGGACGCAACCGATCACTATCGCGATGCGATCGCGCGCAACGATCAGTATTTCTACTATTCCTTGCAGGAAGGCCGGGCCCTCATGGGCCTACAGCGGTGGGAAGCGGCGGAAGCCAGCCTCCGAACGAGCCTGACTCTGCTTCCGACGGCGGACGCTTACTACGGGCTCGGGGCCCTCGCCGAACGTCGCGGCGATTTAGCGAGCGCGCTCGAGTCCTACCGGCAGGCGGCGCAATCGTCGGGCGCGGCCGGGCAGGCGGCGCAGGATGCAATCATCCGATTGGATCTGCCGGCCAACCCCGGCCAATACGTGCGCTTGCAGAGCGGCCTCGACGCGAGCGGCATGCTGATTCTGGAGATTGCCAACCCCACGCGCGTGGCGATCGCCGACATAGGCGTCGTGATCGCCTACACCGACCAGCAGGGCGTCAGCCGGCAGATCTCGCGAACGCTGGCGGAAACGCTCCCTCCCGGAACCAGCCGCCGGCTCGGCACCGGCGTCGGCCCGATCGCCTCGGGGCAGTCGTACGCCGTGTCGGTTGCCTCGGCGCGCGTCGTCGCCGAATAGCCGACGATTCGGCAGCCCTATCCCATCGGCTCGATGCGCACCTCGTTGGCGTTGAACAGCGGAATCAGCACGCGGTTTCGCGTCCGGTCGACGCCGATGTCCGCGGGCGCCTCGACGCCGGCGACCGCGCACTCGAGCGCGCCCGCCTCGTCCATCAGATACACGCAGGAATTGCCCCAGCTCGAAACCAGCACGCGGCCGTCGGCCAGCTCGCCCACGCCGTCGAACTGACCCTCGCCGCCGCCGACCAAAGACGTGCGGCCGCCGTCGGCATCGAGCCGGAAGACTTCACCCGACATGAAGGTCACGACGAGAATTCCCTCGTCCGTCGCGATGATGCCGTTGGGCGCGCCGAGCCCGGAGGCGGCCACGACGGTCGCGAATTGGTCCCCGACTATTCGATAGACGGCGTCGGTGCCGGAAGGCGAGAAGCTCGCATCGAGCCCGGTATCCGTGACGTAGACCCCGCCTCCCGGCGCCGGCGCGACGTCGTTGAGAAAGCTCGCGCCCGGCACGCAGAACTCGCCGGCCGGCGCGCCCGAAGACTGATCGAATCGCCGAACGCAGTCGATGTCGGCGACGTAGAGGGTGCCGTCCGCGATCGCCATGCCCTTGGGCGCGTTCAGCGTGACGTCGGCAGCCGCCCCGTCGATCCACTTGAGCTCCAGAACCTCGCCTTCCGGCGAGACTCGGGAAATGAAGCCGTTGTCGTCCTCGCCCAAGGGCATGCCGTTGATGTTGGAGACCAGATAGACGTCCGCGCTTTCGTCGTGGAGCACGGATTCCGGCGTGGCGAAACCGGCATTGGCGACCGTGATGGCCCCGGATGCGTCGGCGCCGGTGTCCTGTCCTCCGCCACAGGCAGCGACGCCGAGGCAGAGAAATACGACTCGGCTCAAGGAGTGCGACGATACGTTCATGGTTCTCACCTGCGAGATTCTGAATTAGCTAAAAGACTTTCGGCGCCGTAAGGCGATTTTGGCGTCATTGTAGCTCGGTATGTTCCCGAATGAACTCCATCGCGCGCGGCCAGGCACGCGCGACCGCCTCCGCGTTGCCGCCGAGGTCCTGAAACTCCAGAAACACATGGGTGGCATGCGGGTAGATGTGGTACTCGAACGCCTTGCCGAGACGCCGCATCTCCGCCGCGGTCGCCTCGACGCCGCTGGTGATGCGGGCGTCGTCCTCACCGTAGAAGCCGATCACGGGCGCGTTTATGCGCGCCATGATCTCGGGCTCGGGCGCGTTGCCGTAGAAAACGACGGCGGCATCGAGCGGCGCGATCGCCGCGAACTCAAAGCTGTGACCGCCGCCGCGGCAGAACCCGATGCTCACCGCTTTGCCGCTGGCCCGCGGCAGGCCCATGCCGTGCTCGTAGGCGGCCTCGAAGCGCCGTAGCGCGAACTCGGTCGAAATCTGCGCATTGGCCTTCATGATATCGTCGATGAACGCGAAGGAATCCGTATTGCCGCCGTCCGGCCCCAGCCCCGAGTGCATGTCGGGGGCGATCGCGATGAAGCCTTCTCGCGCGAGCTGATCGGCCAGCGCGAGCATCCAGTCGTCCAGGCCCGTACCGTGCTGCATCGCGATGACGATGGGAGCTTCGCCGTCCCCTTCCGGATACACGACACGCGTGCGGATCGGCACGCCGTCGACGGGAACGTCCACCCATTCGGAGCGCATCGGCGAGGTTTCCACCGTCGAGCGGGCGTTGAAGTAGCCGGCGACCAAGTGGTCGGGCTTGCTGATCGGGTAACCGCGCGGCCGTGGGGGCGCATCGCCCGGCGCCGACGCGCCGCCCTGACCCATGAGATGCGGGCCGTGCAACGGCATCTCGATCGCCGCCGTGCTGTTACCCGTGGCCGCATCGAGAAACGCTACGGCTTGCGGCCATGCGCGCGCGGAGAGCTCGAAGCGGGCTTCTGCATGGCCGCCCACGTTCTGATCGATGCGGACATCGATGCGCGCATCGGGCGCCGGGCTCGAGACGAACGACAGCTCTGCGCCGATGCCGTTCGCCGACGGAAGCGCGACGGCATATTCGCGCACGGCGGCGGCCGCGGGCGACGATCTGCGCGCATCGGGCACGATGGCGATATAGCCCTCGAGGGCGATCTGATCCGCGACGCTGCGCAGCCAATCGGAAAGCTGCTGGTCGTCCGCCGTGATCAACACTACCGGCGCCCGGTCGCTACGGACGGGATAGACGGTCCATGTCAGCACGGTCTGCGATCCGACGGGAACACGCAGCCATTCGCCGTGCCGGTGAGTCGCGTTCAGCAGGCGCTTCGCGAGCTGCGGCGTCGGTAGCGTGGAGCGCACCGGGCTCGCCGCCTTCGCAATACCGCCGCCGAGCGGCGCCTCACCGACTATCCCGAGCGCGCAATAGATCGCGCTGCATGCCAAGAGCGCCACCGGATGCCGAATCAACCGCTGCCAGCTCACATGTCTGCTCCCATTGCCGCTTGGTCGTCACCGCCGCGCACGCCGCTCATGATCGAAAGTTCGGAAGTATCCGCTCCGCGTTGCCTCGCTCCATCGCGTAGAGCACGTCGGGATGGAGGTTCAGCGACGGGATCTCGCGCGTCGTGGTTTCGTAGGGCTCAACCGGAAAATCGCTGCCGAACAAGAGCCGCGTCGGCCCGGCGAACTCGAGCGCCGCCGCCACGACCCAGGAGTAGCTCGCGTGACCGAGCTCCAGATACAGCCTGCGGAGCTTGTCGAGGGCCCCGTGCGGATACAGATCGGGGCGATCTTGAGGCACGCGATCCTGAATCCGCCCCGCCAAGATCGGCACGGTGCCGCCGGTGTGCGACACGATGAAATTGATGTCCGGGCAGCGCGTAAGCACGCCGTTCCACAGCAGGCTCAGCACGGCTCTGTTGACGTCGTTATCGAACTCGGAAACGTTGTGCGGCACGCCCGGCGGATTCATGCAGCAGAACGGCGTCGTGTTCGGATGCAGGAATACCGTCGTCTTGCGCCGGTTGAGCTCCTCGAAAACGGGCATCTGCGCCGGATCGCCCGGCCAGCTGCGGGCGGCGCTGCTGTTCATGGTCACGCCGTCGGCGTTGAGCGTATCGAAGGCGTATTCGATCTCGCGCAGGCTGCCGTCCGTGTCGGCCAACGGCACGGCGGCGAACAGCCCGAATCGGCCCGGATGATCGCGTGCGAGCTCCGCGACGAACTCGTTCGCGCGGCGGGCGAGCGTCCGCGCCTGTGGTGTGCCGTCGTTGAGCTCCTCGGGAAACGTGGTTCCCGAGAGTATCGATGTCGCCACCTCGGCGCGGTCCATCGCCTCGAGCGCGATCTGCGCCGACCAAGGCTGCGCGCCAGAATCCAGGAAGGGCGGCCGGTAGTGGTGGTGGACGTCGATTCTGCCCCAGGGCCGCCGCGCCGCCGGCTGGGCCATGAGCGCGCCCGCCGGCAGCATCACGCCGATTCCGGCTCCCAGGGCGGCGCGCAGAAATTCACGCCGAGCTCCGTTGTGCATTGTTCTTTCCCCCTGTCGCGATGCTACCCGATCCGCGCGCCTGCCGCAGCTGGTCGCCGTCGCGGGGCGACCCCCGAGGCGAATCCCGGCGCTCGAAAAACGGCGCTAGGGCTCTTCGTCGGCCGGCTCGCGCTTCGGCGGCACCAGGTCGCTTGGAACGACCTTCAAGACCAGGGCAATCGCGCTGGCGACGTAAATCGATGAGTAGGTGCCGATGACGATCCCGACGATCAGCGCGATCGAGAACCCACGCAGAGTCTCCCCGCCGAGAAATAGCAGCGCGACCAATACCAGCAGAGTCGTGAGCCCGGTGATGATCGTTCGCGACAAAGTCTGATTGATCGAAGTGTCGATCATGACGTCGGCTGCCTCGCGGCGCACGAGGCGGAAATTCTCCCGCACGCGATCGAACACGACGATAGTGTCGTTCAGTGAATAGCCGATGACCGCGAGCACCGAGCCGAGAACCGGGAGATCGAAGGGCAGGCGAAACACGGAAAAGAAGCCGATGGTGACGATCACGTCGTGGACGAGCGCGACGATCGCGCCCACGGCGAGCTTCCAGCGAAAGCGCAGCATGACGTAGATGAAGATCATCATCAATGCGAAGAACATCGCCAGGCTGCCTTGCTCGGCGAGGTCGCGGCCGACCTGCGGGCCGACGAACTCCACCCGCCGCAGCTCGGCGGAAGCGTCCCGGGCGACGAGCGCCGTAAGCAGCTGTTCCTCAACTGCATCGGGATCTTGTGCCGCCGCTTGCGCCGGCAAGCGGATCAGCACGTCGTTCGCCGAGCCGAAGCTCTGCACCTGAGCGTTGGGGTAACCCGCCGCCTCGAGCGCGCCGCGAACCTCGGTCAAGTCGGCGGGACTCCGGTGGCCGACCTCGAGCAACAGCCCGCCGGTAAAATCCATGCCGAAATTCAATCCCAAAGCGATGACGGAAATGACGGAGACGGCGATTAGCACGCCGGAAATCCCGGCAGCGACGCGCCGGTAGGCCATGAACGCGAAATGCGGAGCCTTGGAGATCAGTTGCAAAGCGACGTGCCGTTCGCGCTAGTGTATCGGGCGGGCAAAGTAGTCGAAAAACAGTACGAAGACAACCGTCGCGGCCGCCAGGCTCACCAACATCGCCGGAGTACCCTTGCGGAACCACAACGCCGGCGTGATCGCAAGACCCGGGTCGTTCTGTTCCCGGGCCAAGCGCTCAGAGATGGTGACGATGAAGACGTTCGCCGTGGAGCCGATGTGCGTTCCGTTGCCTCCCAAGCCGACGCCCATCGAAAGTCCCCACCACAGCGGCGTGACCTCCAAGCCCGCGGATTCCATCCCTAGAATGATCGGGATCATCGCGGCGGTAAACGGAATGTTGTCGATCGCGGCCGACAGAAAAGCCGCGACCCACATCAGAACGATCGTGGCCAGCAGCAGATCGGCCTCGACGAACGGCATGATGAATCCGCCGATGTGCTCCAACAGGCCACTATGCTCCACGCCGCCGATGACCATGAACAGGCCAATGAAGAACATCAGCAGCCCGGTCTCGACGCGCGTCATGACGTGCTCGATCGTTTCTCTGGGGCTCAGCAACAACAGGATCGTCATCCCGAGCACGGCGACGAACCAGACCTCCCACCCCAACGCGTCGTGGAGCGAGAACAACACCACCATCATCGCCAGAACCAGCAGCGAGACCATCCAGGTCCGCTTGTCCTTGATCACGGCCTCGCCCCGGCTCACACGCGCGCCCTCGTGCGCGAGCTCCGCGCGGAACAAGTACTTGAGGCTGAGCAGGATTACGAGCCAGGCCACGAGGACGATCGGCCCCATGCGTAAGAAGAAAGTGTTGAAGTCTATCCCGGCGGCGGAACCGATCATGATATTGGGCGGGTCGCCAACCAGCGTTGCGATGCCGCCCGTATCCGTCAACAGGGCGGCGGCCAGTAGATAGGGGATCGGAGAGATCCCCTGCGCCCGCGCGATCAGTATCAGCAACGGCCCGAAGATGACCACGGTAGTAACGTTGTCCAGGAGCATCGAGAGCACGGTGACCGCCGTGCCGGTCAGCACCAGCGTCAAGAAAACCTTGCCGCCGGCCAGCTCCGCGAGCCGGTAGGCCATCCAGTTGAATCCGCCGGTGGGGATCATGACCGCAATCACCATCATCATCGCCGCGAGCAGAAAAATGACGTTCCAATCGACGGCCTCCAAAGCCAGCGTCGGGGAGTAGAACCCCGTCATGTAACCGGTGAGTATCATCGCGACCGCGCCCGCGGCAGCGCACTTGGCGCGCTCAACGTGATGGATCTGCTCGGTGAAGATCGCGATGAAGGTCAGCGCGAGCACGACGCCGGATGCGAGCATGGCGCCGGTTAGTGTGGGTTCGTCCATTTGCAGCCGTTCCGAGACAACCTCTCGGCAATCATTTTCGCAGGAATCGCTCCAAGCGCTGTCGATACAATTTTCGTACCATGCTGATCGAAGCCGCCGCAGTCCCGGCTGGCGCGGCCTCGCGGCCCCCGCAAGGCGGGCCTGACCGCCGCGGGCGTTGCATCTGTCGTGTATCTACGACGGTCGCCTCCCACTATTGACGATCGACCTTTACACCGGGCGGCGCATCGGTGGGCTCGGCGGCGTCTCTAAACATCTCCGGGTCAAGCTTGTGTTTTTTCAACAGCGAATAGAATTCCGACCTGTTTCTATCGGCCAACTTCGCCGCTTGGGTTACGTTTCCTTTGGTCGCCTGCAGCAGCTGGATGAGATAGTCGAGCTCGAAGCCGGCGCGCGCCTCGGAGAACGAGCTCAGCTTGTGGGACCGGCCGCGCAGGGCCCTGCGAACCAGGTCGGCCGAGATCAAGGGGGTCGCTGCAAGAACGACGCAGTGATCGACGACGTTCCTGAGTTGCCGCACGTTTCCCGGCCACGGTGCGCCGACGAGGATCTCCAACGCCTCCCGAGAGAATCCTCTGACCGCTTGGCTGTCGTTCGCGAGCCGCGCGCTTTGGAGGAAACGCTCGACCAGCAACGGAATATCCTCGCGGCGCGCCGACAGCGGCGGAATCTCCAAGGTGACGACGCCGAGTCGATAGTAGAGATCTTCGCGAAACTCGCGGCGTTCCACGCGCGCCAGCAGGTCGTCATGGCTCGCGGCGATCGCCCGGAGGTCGATCGGGATGCTTTCGGTGCTGCCCACGGGCCGAATCTCACGCTCCTGCAGGGCGCGCAACAGCTTGGCCTGAAACGGCTGCGGCATATCGGCAATCTCGTCCAGCAACAAAGTGCCGCCGCTCGCGGCGGCGAGCAATCCCAAGTGATCGTTGGTCGCTCCGGTGAATGCGCCGCGCTTGTGCCCGAAGAATTCCGATTCGAACAACGCATCGGGAATCGCCGAGCAATTCACCGCCACGAATTGCCCGGCGTTTCTCGGGCTGGCGCGATGGATGGCTTTCGCCAGAAGCTCCTTGCCGGTTCCGCTCTCTCCCTGAATCAGCACGTTGACGTCGCTCAGCGCCACTTTTCGCGCCTGGGCCAGCAACGCGCGCATCGTGCCGCTCGACGTGACGAGCTCCGGGCACCATTCCTGCCGGCCCGCGGCCGATTCGCCGCCCTCCGGCGCGACCGGGCCTCTCAATCGGGCCGCGCGGTCGATGTTCTGCACCAGCTCCTCGCTGTCGAACGGCTTCGTCATGTACGCGAACACGCCGCGCTCCGTGGCTGCCACGGCGTCCCGAATAGTCCCGTGAGCCGTGAGTATGATCACGGGCAGCGTCGGGTCACGTTTGTGAAGCGCGTCGAAGAGCGCCATGCCGTCCATGCCTTCCATGCGCACGTCGGTGACGACGACGAGAACCTGCGCTTGCGAGAGCCTGATCAGGGCCTCCTTGCCGCTTGCCGCGGTCTCGGGAGCGTAACCGGCACGCTTGAGCCGTATCGACAGCAATCGAAGCAGCTTCGGATCGTCGTCGACGAGCAAAACTTTCGGTTTCGATCCCGTGCCGGGCATCGGTCAGCCCCGTGCCGAGGGCAACGGCAGATGGACGCGAAGATGCGCGCCTTTGTGCCCCGGCAGGATCTCGATGTTCCCGTGATGTGCCTCGACGTAGTCCTTGGCGATGGCCAACCCCAGGCCGGTACCCTTCACGGGACTGCCGGTGGCGGCGTTACCCTGGTAGAACGGCTCGAATACGCGCCGGCGGTCCATTTCCGAGATCCCGGGGCCGTCGTCGGTGACGTCGAGCACGGCGCCGTCGTCGTGAGCACTCAAGCGCACGTCGATCCGCCCCTCTACGGGCGTGTACTTGACCGCGTTTGCGATGATGTTGTTCAGCGCCGTGCGGAGTTGCGTAATGTCGCCGGTCAGAGTCACTTCCTCGAGCTGTGGGCGCAACTCTATTTTCTTGGATTTCAAGACGAGTGAATGCTCACTCAGAATTTTCTGCAGCATCGACTTCAGATCCACCTGCGTGAGGTTCAGCGCCCCACGCACGGGGCGTTGAGTCTTCCCGAACTCCAGCAAATCCTCGATCAAGCCCTGCAGCTCGAGACTGCTCTCACGCAGAAGCTTGCCGATTTCCGCGGATTCCTCGGGTGGCGTGCCGTTCTGATCGGCCAATAGCTCCGCCCCCTGCCGGATCGTCGTGAGCGGCGTCTTCAGCTCGTGAGAGATGCGCCGGACGAAGCTGGATTTCTCCTTTTCAAGCGCGGCGATCCTCGCGCGCAACGAATCCAGGCATGCGCCAACCTCTTGCAGATCTCTAGGGCCCTGTATCTCGATCGGATCGTGAAAGCTATCGGACGCCAGGCCGCGGATCGCCGAATCGATCTGCCCGATCGGACGGCTGATGAGCCGGGCGAACAACACCGCGAGCATCGCGCTCAGCGGCAACACCGCGAGCGCCTGGATGAGCAACATTCGCTGAAAGGTCGTCGCTTGATCGGCGGCCTTCGCCGTTTCCACCGCGATGAGCTCCCGGCTCTGCGAAACCAATCCGTGCGCCCGCGCCGACAGGTCGCGCCACCTTTCCAGCACCTGCTCCTGCGAGCTCCCGCGATGACCGTCGAACAGCGCTTGCTCGAGCTCAAGAAACTCGCCGATATCCGCCTGCAACTCCGCGCCGAGCTGAAGGGCGGCCAGGCCTTCGGCCGCTTGCCGGAGCTCGGTGCGGCGAACCACATAGCTTCCGAAGAGGCTATCGTCGCCCAAGACCTCATACTCATTCAGCGCTCGTTCCATGTCGAGCACGCCGTCGATCAGCACGCGCCCCTGTTGACTCGTCTGGCTGCTGCGAAAAGCCGCGTTCCGACTGAGCCTCGCGAGGTCGTCGATCTGGGCGAATGCCGTCAACAGCGCGACGCAGAGCGGCAAAGTAACGAGGACGAAGCCGATCAGGCTCAGGCCGAGGGTCGACCGCGGGATAGGCCATAGCACACGCATCTTCGGAAGCTGCAGGTTCGCTTGAACCGGGCTCATTCTACCGAAAATCCCATGGACCTCACCGGTCGCTCTGTCGTGTAACCACGACAATCAGCCGATGAGCGCACGGACCGACCCGGGCGAAAAACGCGGTCCGGCGTCGTGCAAACCCGACGCTTGCAGGACGCGAGACGCGCTCTCGAGCCGGCCGGCCCGCGCCGGCCGCAGGCCCGCGAGCTGGTATGGAAGTTGCTTCGGCTCCGCCGTCAGGCACACGGAGCGGACAAGATGGCAACGCAAAAATTACTCGGATACCTGTGGACTCTGGCAGCCGTTTCATTCGGGCTGATCGCGCTCTCGATGCTCCTTTGGGTGCTGTTCGGGAACTGAGCACGCGTGGCAACGATCGCCGAACCGGAGCGTCTATCCACCGACAAGCACCTTTTCGGACGCTGGTGGCAACTCGTTCTCGGCATCGTATGCATGTCGATGATCGCGAATCTGCAATACGGCTGGACGCTGTTCGTCACGCCGATAGATGACAAGTTCGGGTGGGGGCGAGCGGCGATTCAGGTCGCGTTTACGATCTTCGTGCTGACCGAGACCTGGCTCGTGCCGATCGAAGGCTATCTGGTCGACAAGTATGGCCCGCGGGTCGTGATTCTGGTCTCCGGGGCCCTGGTGGGACTGTCGTGGACGCTCAACGCCTTTGCCGACTCGCTGACGCTGCTCTACGTCGCGGCTGCCATCGGCGGCATCGGCGCGGGTGCCGTTTACGGCACCTGTCTCGGTAATGCGCTCAAATGGTTCCCCGATCGTCGCGGCCTGGCCTCCGGGCTGACGGCCATGGGCTTCGGCGCGGGCTCGGCGCTCACGATTGTGCCGATCTCGGCCTTGATCCAATCGAGAGGCTATGAAGCCACGTTTCTGCTTTTCGGTCTGGCGCAGGGGCTCGTGATCCTCTCGCTCGGCTGGTTCATGCAGGCACCAAGACTGGTGCACGGGGCGGCTCCCGCGCCCATCGGCAAGGAGATTCTTCCAACGGTCAAGTCCCGCCAGTATTCACCGCTGGAGGTCCTGCGGACGCCCGTGTTCTGGGTCATGTACGCGATGTTCGTGCTCATGGCGACCGGCGGGCTGATGGCGACCGCCCAGCTCGGCCCGATCGCGCGCGATTTTCAGATCGCCGACACGCCGGTGACCTTGTTGTCGATCACCTTACCGGCGTTGACTTTTGCGCTGGCGATCGACCGCGTGCTCAACGGCGTGACACGGCCTTTCTTCGGCTGGGTATCCGACCAAATCGGCCGGGAGCAGACGATGTTCCTGGCGTTTTCTCTCGAGGGCTTTGGAATAGTCCTGCTGAGCGTTTACGGCGACAATCCGACCGCCTTCGTACTGCTCACGGGTCTCGTATTCTTCGCGTGGGGCGAGATTTACAGCTTGTTTCCGGCGACCTGCACGGACGCCTACGGTCGGCGCTACGCGACGAGCAACTACGGCTTGCTCTACACGGCGAAAGGCACCGCCGCCCTGCTGGTTCCGGTAACGAGTCTCATGGCAGCCGCCCCCGGCGGCTGGCGAAACGTGTTCATCGCCGCCGCGGCGATGAATTTCGCGGCCGCATTGCTGGCGATGCTCATTCTGAGGCCGCTGCGGCTCAAGATGCAAGCCGCCGTTCGCGAGTAGAGCTCTGCGGCCGAGCGCGGCTCGAGCGGGACCCGCCGCGATCCGGCGTCAGCCGCGCGCGGTTTGCACCTTGAGCTCGTCGAGCTTGTGAGCAACGGCGTTCGGCGAGCCGGTATGCCGCGCGAGCAGGCGATAGAACGCCGGCACCACGAACAGCGTGAACACCGTGGCTACGCTGATGCCCGAGAAAGTCACGATGCCGAGCGTCGTGCGGCTCTCGGAGCCGGGCCCGGTGGCGAGGATCAGCGGCACGGACCCCATCATCGTCGAGCAGGTGGTCATCACCACGGGCCGGAACCGGATTCTCGCAGCCTCGAGTATCGCGTCCATGAATTCAACACCCTGGTCTCGCAGCTGATTGATGAACTCGACGATCAACACGCCGTTTTTCGCCGCGATGCCGATCAGCATGACGATGCCGATCTGGCTGTAGATATTGAGCGTCTTGCCGGCCAAGGCGAGCCCCAGCAAACCGCCGGCGATCGCCAGCGGCACCGTGATCATGATCACGACCGGGTGCACGAAGCTTTCGAACTGCGCCGCCAGCACCAGGAACACGACCAGCAGCGCCACGCCGAAGGTGAAATACAGCGACCCCGAGGCTTCCTTGTACTCGAGCGATTCGCCGCGGTAGTCGATCTGCGCAATCGGCGGCAGCTCGGTGCGCGCAAGATTCTCGAGATAATCCAGAGCATCCCCGAGCGAATACCCGGGAGTCAAATTCGCAGTGATCGTGACCGCGCGCAAACGGTTGTAGTGATTCAACACGCCGGGACCGGCGCTGTCCTCCAGCTGAGTCAGGTTCGAGAGCGGAATCAGCTCGCCGGTACGCTGCGAGCGCACGAAGACGTTGCTCAAGTCGCCGTAAGTCGCGCGCTGCTCGGGTTTCGCCTGAAGCACGACCTCGTATTCCTCGCCGTCGACGACATAAGTCGTGACCTGGCGCTCGCTCATCAAGGTCTGCAGCGTCTGGCCGATGTCGCGTACCGCTACGCCGAGGCTGGCGGCGCGGTCCTTGTCGACTCGGATCAGAACCTGCGGCTGGGTTTCCTTGAGGTCTGAGTCGAGCCTCGTTAAGCCCGGGTTCTGCGACGCGCGGTCGATGATGATGTCGCGCCACTCGGCCAGCTCCTCGTAATTCGGGCCGCCGAAGACGATCTGCACCGGCTGACCGCCGCCGCCGCGGGATAGCCCCGAGCGCACGAACGTGATCAGGCGCAGATCCGGAATGTCCTCCCAAGCTCGCCTGAGCTGCTCCATGATCTCGTCCGTCGAATGGGCGCGCTCGTCCCAGGGCTTGAGCGTGATCGACACGACCCCGGCCTGGTTGCCGAAGCCCGGCATGCTGATCAGGCCGCGCTGGATCTCGCCGGTGGCGAAATACGGCTGCATCGCCGCCTCGATTCTGTCCACCTGGCTGGCGAGATGCTCGAAGCCCGCGCCCTCGGGCGCCTGGATCATCGCGAAGAACGAGCCCTGATCTTCCGCCGGCGCGTATTCCTGAGGGATGCTCTCGAACAGGAAATACGCACCGCCGCCGGCAACCGCCGCGATGACGACGGCGATCGACGGCGTCTTCAGTACGCCTCTGAGCGCGACCTGGTACTTCGACGACAGCCAGCCGAAACCACGATCGAGCAGATGCGTGATCCGCCCTTCGCGCTCGCTCGCCCGCAACAGCAAGGAGCACATCATCGGCGCTAGCGACAAGGCCAGTATGCTGGAGAAAATCAGCGCCGCCGATACGGTGACGGCGAGCTCGGCGAAGATGCGGCCGATGTTGTCCCTGAGGAACGCGATCGGCGCGAACACCGACACCAGCACGACGGTGGTCGCGATCACCGCGAAGGAGACCTGACGCGTGCCGTTGTAGGCCGCGAGCAGCGGCGCCTCGCCCTCCTCGATGCGCCGGTGCGCGTTCTCGAGCACAACGATCGAGTCGTCGACGACGAGCCCGATCGAGAGCACCATCGCGAGCAGGGTCACGAGATTGATCGTGAATCCGAAAGCCGCCAGCGCCATGAAAGTCGCGATCAAGCAGATCGGGATCGTCACGAGCGGAATCAGCATCGCGCGCAGGTTGCCGAGAAACACGAAGATCACCAGCCCGACCAGCGCCGTCGTGATGCCGATCGTCCAGTAGACCGCGCTCACGGCGGCCCTTATATATAATGAGTCGTCGCCGCTGGTGACGAGCTGCATGCCTTCGGGCAGCTCGGCGTTGATCCTCACGGCTTCTGCGGCGACGCCGTCCAACACGTCGACGGTGTTCGCCGTCGATTGCTTGACGATGCCGAATCCGGTGGTGTTCGCTCCGTTGGTCCGAAACACGCGTTGCGGGTCGCGCGGCCCGACCTCGATGCCCGCGACCTCCCCGAGACGCACGAGATGTCCGTCCGTGCCCTGGGTGATCACGAGCTGGCGGAAATCGTCCGCCGTGAGGTAATTCCTCGCGAGCCTGACCTGGAAGTCTCGCTGCTGCGACTCCAGCCTTCCTGCCGGCAGCTCCAGATTCTCGCGGCGCAGGGCGTCCTCGACGTCGGTGACGGTGAGATTGCGCGCCGCCAGCGCGAGCCGGTCGAGCCATATGCGCATCGACGGCCCGCCGGCGCCCTGCAGGTTTACCTGCGATACGCCGGGGATGACGGCGAAGCGGTCGACGATATAGCGCTGAAGATAGTCCGTGAGCGCCATCGTGCTCATCGTCTCGCCCGCGAGCGTCAACCACACGATCGGCCGCGTATCAGCGTCGGCCTTGGAGACGATCGGCGGCTCCACGTCGATCGGCAACCGCCGCGCGGCCCGCGAGACGCGGTCGCGCACGTCGTTGGCGGCTTCGTCGAGATTGCGCTCGAGGTCGAATTCGACTCTGATCTGGGAACGCTCGTCGCGGCTCGAGGAGTTGATTGTCTTGACGCCCTCGATGCCGCTGAGCTCGCCTTCCAGCACCTGCGTTATGCGGGTCTCGACGACGTCGGCGGACGCGCCGGTGTAGTTGGTCTGTACCGAGACGATCGGCGGCACGACATCGGGATACTCACGCACGGTGAGCCCGCGGAACGACAGCATCCCGAGCGCCACGAGCATCAGGCTCAATACGGTTGCGAACACCGGTCGTTTGACGGACAGATCAGACAACCACATGGCGATTCACTCCGGAGTCCTTGACTCCCTAGATGCTGGCCGCGGCCGGTTCGACGACCGGCTCGGCTTCTCGTAGACCGCTGACCTCGGGCGCCGAGTCCTCCAAGCGCACCGCCGTGCCGTCGCGCAGCTTGATCGTGCCCTCTGTGACGACGAGCTCGCCTTCCTCGAGACCGCCGCGGACTTCGACGATGCCGAAGCGGCGCTCGCCGATATCGATGGCGCGTTGCCATGCGACCTTGTCGGCGCCGATCGTGAACACATACGCTTGATCGCGCAGCTCGAATACGGCGCCCTCGTCGACAACCAGCGCTTCGCGCTGGTCCATGATCACACGGACCGTGAGCAGCATCCCGGGCCGCAGGGCGCGCTCGTCGTTGGGGATATGCGCGCGCACCATGACGGCGCGGGTGACGGGATCGACGCGCGAGCCCACCGTGCGAACCTCGCCCTCGAAATCCTGCCCCGGCCGGCTCGCACTTTGCGCGTAGACCTTGGCGCCGGGGACAACCGCGCCGATGAAAGTCTCCGGCACGGTGAAATCGAGCTTGATGATCGAGACGTCGTCGAGGGTCGTGATCGCCGCGTTCGGCGTCAGCAGCGTGCCGGGACTGACGTTGCGAAACCCGAGCAGACCCGAGAACGGCGCCTGGATCAGCCGGTCCCTGAGCCGCGCGACGACGGTATTGAGGCGCGCCTCGGACGCCCCTGCGCGCGAGCGGGCCATGTCGAGGTCCGAAACCGGCGCCAGGCCCCTGGCGGAGATATCCTCGAGCCGCCGCAGCTGGTTTTCGGCGTCATCGAGATTCGCCCGGGCTTCCGCCAACAGCGCCTCTTCCTCCTGGTTGGTGAGCTCGATCAGCACCGTGCCCGCCTCGACGTAGTCGCCGTCCTCGAAGTTCACGCGCCGCACGGTATCCGTGACTTTGGTCGTCAGGGTGACGGACTCGTTCGCCTGAGTGGTGCCGATGGCCTCGACGCTGTCGGTGAGCTGCTGCCTGCGCGCGGGCTTGACGGCGACCAATGGGCGCTCGCCCTGCGCGCCGCCGACGCCGCTGCCGCTACCCGGCGCGGCGCCGGGCTCGACCCGGTCCTGTATCAGATACCACCCCACGCCGCCGGCGGCCAGCAGGAAAACGGTGATCGCGAGGTACTTCATTATTTCGGCGCTCCTCCCCGCGCCGGCGTCTGCAGGCCGGGGGGTGATTATGCCACAGGGGACCTGTTGAGCCTGCTACGAACCGCGGGCCTGGAACACGGCGGCAGGGCAGCGCGATACTCGAGCTGGGGGGCAATCCCCGGCATAGACCGTGCCTGTCTTAGATCGTTCCGCCTCATTGCGACGCCCCGTGGTTGATCGCAAGCCAATAGAAGCCGGCTTGGCGGGCGACTTCCGCCAGGGATTCGAAATTCAACGGCTTGACGATATAGCTGTTCGCGCCGAGATTGTAGCTGTCGATGACGTCTTTCTCCTGATTGGAGGACGTCATGATGACGATGGGAATACGCTTGGTGCGCTCGTCCGCCTTGAGGGTTCTGGTCACCTCTATGCCGTCGACCCGGGGCATCTTCAGGTCGAGGAGAATGAGGCGCGGGCCGGCGTCCTTGCGCCCGGCGTAGGCACCCTGCTTGAAGAGGTAGTCCAGCGCTTCCTGGCCGTCCTTGACCCAAGTGATGTGGTTCGCGAGCTTCTGGTCCTTCAGACCTCGCATCGTCAGCTCCGCGTCGATGGGATTGTCCTCGACCAACAAGATGTCAACCTGCTCAAACTCCTCCATCGGGGAACTCCTTGGGCAAAGTAAAGTGGAACGTCGCGCCTTCGTCGAGCTTACCATCGCCCCAAACACGGCCGCCGTGGCGAGTGATGATCCTGTGGACCAAGGCCAATCCGACACCCGTGCCGGGGAACTCGTGATCGTGATGCAGCCGCTGAAAAACCCCGAACAAACGCTCGGAGTATTTCGAATCGAAACCCGCGCCGTTGTCGCGAACGAAGTAGAGCAGCTCGCGCTCCTCCGCCAGCCCTCCGACTTCGACCACCGATCGTTCCTTCTTGGAGGAGAACTTGACGGCGTTGGACAACAAATTCGTCCACACCTGCTCGAGCAGGCGGAGATCGCCGTGCGCCGGCGGCATGGATCCGATACGAAACTCGACCTTTTGGTTCGTTTCGTCGTCCTTGAGTCTCCCGACGACGCGCTCCACGACATCGCGCATATCCAAATCCGTCGGCTGCAAGGCTTTGCGTCCCAATCTAGAAAACGCGAGCAAATCGTCGATGAGCTCGCCCATGCGCCGGGACTCGCTCTTGATGATTCGCAGCTTCCTTCGTGCTTCTGCGTCGAGCTGCCCGAGATGGTCTTCCTCGAAAAGGCTGCAGAAACCGGTGATCGCCCGAATCGGCGCACGCAGGTCGTGCGACACCGAGTAGCTGAAACCCTCGAGATCCTTGTTGGCCGCCTCGAGCTCGGCGGTGCGCGTCTTCACCCTTGCTTCGAGCTCGTTGTTCAACGAGCGCAGCCGCTCTTCGGTCTGCTCCAACTGCCGATTGGAGCTCTCCAGCACCTCGGTGCGAGTGCCGATCTCAGCGAGCATACCGTTGAACGCGTCGACGAGGACGCCGATCTCGTCGTCGCTGGTCTTCGGCGCGCGGCCGCTGAAATCCCGCTTCTCTATGACGTTTCGCGCAACGGCCGTAATCGCGGATATCGGCCGCGTGACGCTCAATTGGAGCCGGCGGGACATCAGCAGCGCCGCCGACAGGCTCAGAAACATCACGACTCCGCCGATGCCGAGATAGTCGAGGAGACGCGCGGCGATATCGTATTCGGCTTGCAGATAGACCGTTCCGAGGATCTCGTCATTGGAAACGATGCGCTGAAAGAGCGTCAGCTCGTTGTCTTCGAGCTGGTACCCGTCGCCCTCCGGTATCGCGGGAAAATCGCGTTGTCGATCGCCGGATGCCGAGTAGGCGGCGAACAACCCGCCTTTTGCCGTGTATATCGCCGCGCCGATGATCCCGGGCTTGGCACGCAGCAGCTCCAGATAGTCCTGTGCCGAGCCCGGATCCTCGAAGTCGAGCGCCGGCGCGGCGGCGAGGCCGAGGATGTTCGCCTGGGCGCTCAAGTCGTCGATCCAGGTTTGACGAAACGTATGCACATCGTAGAACGCCATCGCGGCAACCGTCATCAGCAATGCCGAGGCCGTCGTCGCCAGCACGATCAACAGCAGCTTGCGGGCGACGGATTGCTGGTGCGCCACGGCTACGGTCCCGCCTGCTGGACGCTCTGAGCGACGGCGAGCAAGCGCGAATTCAATCTCAGCCGGCTATCCTCGGCGGCGGCCAGCGAAACCTCGAAGCGCACGCGCTCGTCGCTTACGGTGAAATTGATGATGCTGCCTTCCGACAAAGCGCCGGTGGTTTCCGTCACCGTGAGTATCGGACGATTCCTCGCCGGTGACAGCAATTGCCCCAGCTGGCCGGCTTCCTGCTGGCCGACAAAGAGAATGTGCAGGTCGTCGAAGACATCGTCGGTCTGCAATTCAACGACCCGTATCGCCCGGTTGTCGACGCTGCGGCCGGCGGTGATGCCGGCGAGCTCATCGGCGAAGTCGGCAGCGCCGAGCACGCCGATCGTAATCGACCCGTCCAAGACCTCGCCGGGCCACTCGACGTAGCTGGCGAACTTGTAGAGATACGCCGCTTTGATGCTCTGCTCGGGCACGCGGAACTGGCCGCTCGTCTGCGCAACGCAGACCGCAGTGAAACAACATTGGAGGCACAAGAGCGCATACACAGCTGCGCCGGCGAGAGCCGAGCCGGCACCGCGGCGTGGATCGGCGAATCGCCGGTCCCGGCGATCTCGCGCCGTCATTTGCCGCCTTGTCCTTCCGGCGATGGATGACCGTTTCCGGTTTTGAGCCACTGGCGGATCTCGGGAGCCGGCGCTGGTCGATGGATGAAGTAGCCTTGGAGCACGTCGACGCCGAGCTCCGACAGCAAGTCGACTTGCTCTTGCGTCTCCACGCCTTCGGCCACTGTCCTCATGCCCAAGGACTTCGCCAGCGAAATCGTAGTCTGCACGATGAGCCGATCGCTGCGGCTCGTCAAGAGATCGCGAACGAACCCGCGGTCGATCTTCAGCGTATCCACCGGCAGCCTCGACAGAATCTTCAACGAAGAGTGCCCCGTGCCGAAGTCGTCGATCGAAACCAGGACGCCGGCGGCGCGCAGACGCTTGAGCATTTCGCTGGCGCGATGCGGATCGGCCATCAACATGCTCTCGGTGACCTCCAGCACCAGCTGGAATCCCGCGTGCGGCACCTCGTCGAGCACGCGTAACACGTCGCCCACGAATTCCTCGTGTCTGAGCTGATGCGGCGACACGTTCACGGCGACTTTGAACCCATCGCCGCCGAGGGCGAAATACTCGGTGCTCTCGGACAGCGCTTGGGCGATGACCCAACGTCCGACGTCGTCGATCAGGCCCAAGGACTCGAGCATCGGCACGAATACCGCCGGCGAGATCTGGCCGTCCGGGGACTGCGACCACCGCAGCAAGGCCTCCACGCCCTCGACCCGCCGCGACTGCACGCCGACCACGGGTTGATAGTGCAAGACGAACTGATTCTCGGCGACCGCTTGGCGCAGGCGGTTGGTGATGCTGAGCCGCTGAGTGGCCTCGGCCGTCATGTCCGGGTTGTGCCGCAAGTATTGCTCGCCTGCGGCCTTGGCCCGCTCGAGCGCCGTTTCGGCGTATTGCACCAAGGCCTCCGCGTCGTCGCCGTCCCCGGGATAGTGCGAGAGACCCGCCGTGATGGAGATGCGAAGCTCCTGATCGTTGATCATGAACGGCTTTTCGAATAGATATTCGACGCTTTCCCGCAGGACGGTCTCCGCGCTTGCGGCGTCCCCGCCGACGTTCGCGGCAATGGCGTAACGCCCACCGCCGAGATGACACAGGCAGTTGGAATCGCCGAAAGTATTCTTGAGTCGCTCGGCGACGAGCTGCAGCAGCAGATCGCCGGCATGATGCCCCAGGCCGTCATTGATGACCGTGAGCCCGGCGATATCGATGACCAGCAGGAAAAGGCCATGCCCGCCTTGCTGCAGGCCGCGTATCATCGTATTCAGCCGATGCAGGAACAGCGTGCGCTTGGCCAGCGCAGTCAAGGTATCGAAGTACTCCAGGTACTGAGCGCTCTCCTTGCTCTCCATGAATTGCAGTGAGAACGTGATATTGCCCGTCACCTGACGCAGCAGGGCCAGCTCGGCTTCTCCGAAGACGTTGGTTTCCTCGGAATGCAGTTGAATCGCGCCGATCGCCGTTCCGTCCAGCACCAGCGGCAAGGCGATGCACGACCGCAATCCCATCGCGAGCAGCAGCTCGCGGTCTCTCTGTGGAATCCCGGCTTCATTGAGGTCGTCGACGATGACCGGCTCGGCGTTAGCCAGCGCGCGCGCGACCGATCCATCGCCCTCCAAGGGCTCGCTTTTCGGCCGCTCGAGCGCGGATCGCTTGTGGCCGACGGCTCGGCAGACAAACGGCTCATCCTGCGAATCGCGTTTCGCCCGCAAAAAAATCGTCGCCATGCCGTAGCCGCCGATTTGCACGGCGAGGCGGCAGGCTTCCTTGAGCAGCTTGGCTCTGTCCTTGAGCCTGACGATGGCGGAGTTGGCGCCGCTGAGAAAGCGCAACGCGCGATTGAGGCGCACGATCCTGTTCTGCTGAACGACACGCTCCGTGACGTCGCGATCGATGCCCCTGTATCCCCGAGCGATTCCGTCGTCGTCGCGCAAGACGACCATCTTGCGCTCGAGCCAACGCCGCTCGCCCGAGCCATGAATCCAGCGCAGCGTCACCGCGGCATCGGCCGCTTCGCTCGCGAGCAGATCGCTGAAAGCCGCCTCCAGCGCGACTTTGTCGGGCGCATCCACGTAGTCGTAACAGCTCCTGCCCAGCAGATCGTGCCTGCCGTAGCCGAGCACCTCCTCAACGCGTGGATTCGAGAACGTGAACTTGCCGCTGATGTCGCATTCCCAGATCCAGTCCGCCGAGGTGTTCACGATATCCTGCAGGCGGGATTCGCTTCGTCGCAGCATTTGCTCGGCGAGATCTCGCGCCTTGATGATCTCCGCCTGGTGAAGCGCGTTGCGAACCGCCGGAACCAGGCGAGTGAGATTCTCCTTGAGCACGTAGTCCGAAGCGCCACGCTTGAGCGCTTCGGTGGCGCGCTCTTCGCCTATGGTGCCGGATACGAATACGAACGGGATCGTCGCCGCGAGCTCTTGAGCGACTCTCAAGGCCGACAGCCCGTCGAACTGCGGCAGCGAAAAATCCGAGAGAATGATCTGCGGGAAGAAAACGGTGATTTCGCGGCGGAAATCCATTTCCGACGATACGACACGGACCTTGCAGTCCAGGCCGTCTTTCTCCAGTCGCCTGGTGACGAGCTCGGCGTCGGCGCCGTTGTCCTCCAACAGCAGTACGCGAATGGCATCCCCGCCATTCGCGCCTTGTGTCAAAGTCGAAGCTGAAGTCATCAATGAGCAAACCCCGGCGCTTGCATCGGTTCGCCACGCCGGTCGACCCAGCGTCGAATCCACCTGCCATCGGGTAAGGGGCAGCCATGGCGAACGCGGTTATGCGACTCCGCATAAGCGGTAATATACAAGGCTTATGTATAATCCCGTACCTTAGATGAGTCTGTGACTGAGGTCACGTATTCAGGGCCCTTGAGCCGCTCACGCGCTGAACTGAGACCTGCCTCACCGGAGCGATCCGACGGGCGAATTCGGCGAGCCCGAGACGCAAGCCGAATCGTTGCATTGCTTCAGCCCTTAAGAAATACTTGGGGCTTGGATGACAGCCTAAGCGCACGCTCTAGAGCGGTGTCCAGCGGAGGCTGCGGTGCCGTTGGCCCTCGTATCCGGTTGCTTGCTCGAAGGCGGTAGCTATGGCGACGATACTGGTAGTCGACGACCGCCCGATCAATCGAGAGTTCCTCATCTACCTGCTCGGGAACGCCGGCCACGACGTTCATGAAGCCGCCGACGGCAACGAGGCGCTCCAAGTCGCCGAGCGCGTCAAGCCGAACCTGATCATCTCCGATATCCTCATGCCGGGCATGGACGGCTTGGAGCTGGCGAAAACCGTCAAGGCAAGCGAGCGCCTTGCTCATGTGCGGATGATCTTCTATACGGCCACCTATCGTCTCGACGAGGCGCGCGTCATGGCAGCGTCCTGTGGCGTGACGACCCTGATCGCCAAGCCCTCGGAGCCGCAGACGATATTGGATGCCGTTCAGAACGAGCTTGCGCTGCCGTTGCGCGCCGTTCCTTCGGATCGGGCTCCGGTCGTATCCGGACAACAAGTCAGCGTCGCCGTGGACCGGCTCTGCGTCACCTCCGTTCAAGAGCTCACGGATCTGCAGAAGCGGATCAGGGTCGCGATGCAATCCGAGGACACATCGAGCGGCAAAGCGCGGCGGCTGAACTTTCTATCCACGCACATCGACGGCTCCTTGTCTCGCTCGCATGCGCTCAGCATGCGCCTGGCCGCGCTCGTCGAGCTCGGCCTCGATCTCGCAGGGCAGCGGGAGGTCTCGGAAATGCTCGAGATGTTCTGCCACGCAGCCCGAGACATCATGAACGCCAAGCTCGCCGTCGTCTGCGTCGTGCACGACAACGGCCGCCTGCAGCATCTGGCGACCTGGGGCATGAGCGCCGATCAAGCTCGCCAGGTTCAAAGTGTATTCGAACCGACCGCAGGTGTTTTCGGCGAATTGCTACACGCCGAGAAGCCGCGGAGGCTGGGTCAGCTGAGCAATTCTTGGGAGTCGCTCGGGATTCCCTCGGGCCATCCTCCGATGAAGAATTTCCTCGGCGTGCCCTTGAGATCTTCCGATCGCAGCTATGGATGGTTCTATGTCGCGAATCGACTGGCTGGGGAGGAGTTCGACGAGAACGACGAGGAGCTCGCTCGGCTGCTGGGCTCCCAGCTCATCCCGCACTACGAAAACCTCGTGCTGTTCGATCAGCTCAACCGGCATGCGGGCATTCTCAAAGTGGAAACCGAGGAACGCCAGCACGCGCTACAGCAGCTGCAGGAAACTGAGCTTCGCTTTCGCCAGCTTGCCGAAAACATCCGCGAGGTATTCTTCTTGTTCGATGCGGAGACCGGCGCGATGTTGTACGTAAGCCCGGCCTACGAGGAAATCTGGGAACGCAGCACCGAGAGCCTGTATGCGCACCCCGCGTCCTGGTTGGATGCGATTCATCCGGAAGACTGGGACATGGCTCAGGCGAAATTCGTCGCGAGTCAGAGGACCGGGTCATTCGATTTCGAGTATCGGCTGCTGCTGCCGGACGACAGCGTGCGCTGGATCAAGGCCCGCGGTTTCCCGATCACCGATGCCGAAGGCAGGATTTACCGCATCGCCGGGCTCGCCGAGGACATCACACAGAGCAAGCTGCAGGCGCTGAGAATTCAGCGCTTATCGAGGATCTATGCAGTGCTGAGCGGCATCAATTCGGCGATCGTGCGTATCCATGAGCGCCAGGCGCTGCTCGACGAGGCCTGCCGAATTGCCGTCGAGCAGGGCGGCTTTCCGATGGCATGGATAGGCCTGGTCGAGCCGGGTGACGATAGGATCAGAGTCTCCTCGCACGCCGGCATTGAGCAGCAGCTCGCCGCTCGCCTGGCGAGCTACTTCATGGACGAATCGATCACGCACAAGGGTGGAGCGGTTGACGCCTTGAGCTTGCGGAAACCCGTGGTCAGCAACGCGATGCAATACGAGCCCGGCATCGGCCCGGTGCTCGAGGAGGCGATACGTCAAGGCTACGGCTCCATGATCTCCTTGCCGCTGCTCATCGATAAAACTCCCGCGGGCGTGATGGTGCTGTTCGCGAAGGAGCGGGGGTTCTTCGACGAGCAGGAGCTCCAGCTCCTCGATGAGCTTGCCGGCGACGTCGCCTTCGCCCTGCAATACATCGCCAGGGAAGAGCAGCTCCATTATCTCGCCTACTACGACTCGCTGACCGGGCTGGCGAACGCCACGCTCTTCCAGGAGCGTCTCTCGCAGACCATAAAACAGCAGCCCGACGAGAGCGTCGCGCTATTTCTGATCGACCTGGACCGCTTTACGCAGATCAACGACACGCTCGGCCGCCACGTCGGCGACGGTCTGCTGTCCAGCGTCGGCAGACGCTTCTTCGAGGCGTTACCCGAGCCGCGCAGCCTGGCACGCATCAGCTCGGACACTTTCGGCATCGCCGTGGCGTCCCTGCGGCAGGAAACCGAGGCGGGCTCGATCCTCGAAGACAGGATTTTCGCGGCGTTGCAACGCCCGTTCGTATTGGACGAGCAGGAAATGCGCATCTCCGCGCGCGTCGGCATTGCTCTCTATCCTCGCGACGGCCGCGACGCTCACACCTTGTTCAACAATGCGGAGGCCGCGCTCAGGGAATCCAAGGCGTCCGGCGCGCGGTTCCGCTTCTATTCACCTGATCTCAACTCCAGGATCGCCGACGACTTGGCGCTGGGGCAAAAGCTCCTCACCGCGGTCGAGCAGCACCAGTTCGTCTTGTACTACCAGCCGAAGGTCGATTCCAAGACCGGCCAGCTCAGCGGCCTCGAGGCCCTGTTGCGCTGGGACAGCCCCGACGACGGGCTGGTCGCTCCAGCCAGGTTCATTCCGGCGCTGGAGGAATCGGAGCTCATTCTCGACGTCGGTGCGTGGGTTCTGGAGCGTGCTCTCTCAGACTACAAGCGCTGGAGCCGCAGGGGGATTCCCGTGCCCAGGATCGCCGTGAACGTTTCTCCAGTCCAGCTGCGCTACGCCGACTTTGCGGAGCTGGTTCTCGAGTCGATTGGGCGTTTCCCCGGCTCCGCGCTGGACCTCGAGATCACGGAAAGCGTCATCATGGGAGACCTCGAAGCGAACTTCGATCGCCTGCAGAAGATTTCCGAGCGCGGCGTTACGATCACCATCGACGATTTCGGCACCGGATACTCCTCCTTACGTTATCTCGCCAAGCTGCCGGTACACGCGCTCAAGATCGACCGCTCCTTTGTCGACAGCATGGCGACCGATGCCGACAACATGACCATGGTTTCGACCATCATTACGCTGGCGCACTCTTTCGATTTGGAAGTCGTCGCGGAAGGTGTGGAGAACGAGGAGCAAGCCAAGCTCTTGAAGCTGATGAAGTGCGATTCGATGCAGGGATTCCTGTTCGCCCAACCCATGCCGGCGGAGCAGATCGAAGAGGTCCTCACGTTCGGGCTGTAAGCGGCGAATATCGGCCGAGCGCCGCTCCCACACGACATGGGCTCAGCGCGACATGCGGCCGGCGCGGCCTCAGTGCGTCATCGAATAAATCAGGTAGTTGACGGCGAAGCGGTACGCCAGGGCCGTCATCGGCTCGGGGTACCAGGGATCGTCGGCGTGCTCCCAGGCATCGCCCATGTCCATGTTGAAATTGATGGCGACCATCAACCGCCCGTCGTCGTCGAATATGCCGCGCCAATGCGGCACCGTTCCCGGCCGCTGCCCGCCGCGGCCCGGGATCTGCGTGCGCTGATCCAGATCGTAGAGGACGTGCAACAACGGGTGGTCTTCTCCGAGCTCGACGATGGGGCGGTCGGGAAACGCCCGCAGCATCGATGCGACGAATACCGACCACTCGTATTCCTCCCAGAAGTCGTCCACCATCAAAAACCCGCCGCGATCGAGATACTCGCGCAGCAGCGCCGCTTCGGGATCGCTCAGATACCATTGGCCGACTTCGACCGCGTAGAGCCAGGGGTAGTCGAATACCCTGTCGTCGTTCAAGGTGATCAGCACGCCGCCCTCACCGTAGTAGTCGACGCTCTGCCCGTCAACGCGAGTGAGCCTCTTTATTCCCTGCATGAGGTGGTATTCGGCGTCGGGGTAGTCCGTGTCCCAAGCGCCGCCCCAGCCGCGCCGGCTGCCGGGTGCGCTGGAATAGATGAGCCGCGCGAAATGAAACTCGGCCGTGGGCGTATCGACGAGCCGGCCGTCGCGCGTCTGTCCGAAAGCCGACCCGAGCCACAACGCGATCGCGGCGCAGGCGACGGCGGCGACCAGGGCGTGCATGGCTGAGCGAGTTCTCACGGACGCGAACACCTCCGGCGTCTCAGAAGGCGATCTCAAGCGCTGGAATTATCGCATTGGGACCCGCCGGCGGGCCAACTCCTTCGATTCGGGTGCCGGCAATATGCAAAAACTGCGAAGGAACCAAGCGCGCCCATCCTGATCGAAAGCTCACAACGACCGCCGGCGCCGAGAACAGAGAGAGGGAGCTGCGCACCCAGGCCCGGACTCAGGCACAATGCCGCCCGCCACTGGGCCGACAGGCCCAGTCGATTTTGGAAAAATACGCTTATGTGTTTGATTGAATTAAGAAAAATAGTGCTCTGCACGGCCGCGGCAGCGCTCCTGCCGGCCGCTGCCGCGCTCTCGCAGAACCCGACCGCCGAGACCGGCGCGACCAAGACGATCCATATCGCGCGCACCGAAACGCCGCCGATCATCGACGGCCGCCTCGACGACGCCGCTTGGGCCCGCGCGGCCGTCGTCGACGACATGCACCAGATTCTGCCGGTCGAATACGGTCAGCCGAGCGAGGCCACGACCGTCTATCTGCTCTACGACGACAACTATCTCTACGTCGGCGCGAGAATGTCGCACGAGGACGTGCCGATGCTGGCATCGCGGCTGCGCCAAGGCGAATCCTACTGGGGCGACGACCTGTTCTCGGTGATGCTCGACACCTTCAACGACCGCCGCAACGGCTACCGCTTTCAGGTCAACAGCAACGGCGTGCGCATGCAGGCGCTGTTTCAGGACACCACGCGCGAGCTTTGGGAGTGGAACGGCATCTGGGTGGCAGAGGTCAGCACGGACGCCGGCGGCTGGAGCACCGAGTTCGCGATCCCGTTCAAGACCATCTCCTTCGATCGCGAGGACGCCACCTGGGGCGTGAACTTCCGCCGCGACCTCGGCTATCCCGACGAGCGCACCGGCTGGGTGTCGTACAACCGCACTCAGAATCCCGCCAACTTCGGCCAGCTCGTCGGCATGGAGGACATGAACTTGGGACTCGGCCTCGATGTCGTGCCTTCGATGAGCCTGGACCGCAACAAGGTCTACGGCCCCGGCGGCAGCGAGAGCGAGAGCGAACCTTCTTTGGACGTGTACTACAAGATCTCGCCCTCGATGAACGGCTCGCTGACGTTCAACACCGATTTCTCGGCCACCGAGGTCGATGACAGGCAGGTCAACCTGACGCGTTTCAATTTATTTTTTCCGGAGAAGCGGGATTTCTTCCTGCGCGAGTTCGACATCTTTCAGTTCGGGCGCCTCGGCAGAATTCAAGGCGGCGGCGGTGTCGGCTCGACCTTCTCACGGCCCTCGCTCGAGAACGGCTCGCCGTTCTTCTCGCGCAGGATCGGGCTGAGCGCTTCGGGCGAGCCCGTGGATCTCGACTACGGCGGCAAGATCAGCGGCCGTGTCGGCCGCTTCGACATCGGCGCGCTGGCCATACGTCAGGATCAATTCGGGGACATCGAGGCCGGCGACTTGTTCGTCGGCCGCGCGGCCGCAAACGTGCTCGCCGAATCGAGCATCGGTCTGATCGCGACCGACGGCGATCCGCGTTCCAACCTCGACAACAGCGTCGTCGGCCTGGATTTCCGTTACCTCAACACACGCCTCGCCGGTGGACGCACGCTCGAGGGCGAAGCCTGGGTGCAGCACAGCGAGACCGAAGGCCTCGACGGCGACGACGGCGCCTGGGGCATGAGGCTGCGCGCACCGAACACCGCCGGCTGGCGCAGCGGTTTCGGCGTCAAGGAGCTACAGGCGAACTACAACCCTGCTCTGGGGTTCGTCAATCGCAACGACGTTCGCGACTACACCGGCGAGGTCGGCTACACCTGGCGATTCGGGCGCCCATACTTGCGCTCCATCTTCAGCGGCCTCGACGCGCAGCGCTTCGACACGCTCGACGGCGAGCTGCAAAGCGAGACTCTGACCTGGCGCTTGCTCGAGCTCAGCAGCAACCGTCGCGACGAATACAAGCTGTATCGCTATCAAACGAAGGAAGTATTGACGGAACCTTTCACGATATGGGACGACGGCGTCACCCAGGTCGTCGTTCCGACCGGCAGCTACAGCTTCAACGAGACTCAGATCACGATCGAGGGCGGGCCGCTGCGCAAGCTGTTCGGCGAATTCACGGCGCGCAGCGGCGATTTCTACGGCGGCGAGCGCCGCGCCGTCAGCGGCTCGGTCGGCTGGCGCCCGTCGATGCACTTCACGACCACCTTGGGCTTCGAGGTCAACGACGTCGAGCTGCCGCAAGGCGATTTCGTCGCGCGGCTCGTGTCGTGGCGTAACGACATCGTGTTCTCGTCCACTCTATCCTGGGTGACGCTGTTTCAATACGACAACGTCTCCGAGACTATCGGCATCAACAGCCGCATTCACTGGATCCCGCAAGCCGGGCGTGAAGCCTTCATCGTCCTGAATCACGGCCTCGAGGATCTCGACCGCGACAACTCCTTCCATTCCGCGAACGGAAATCTAACGCTGAAGCTGAGCTATACCTTCAGATTCTGAGCGAATCTCGCGTCGCTCCGTCTTGCCGCTCATAATCTCGGTTTGACCCCGATCATATTTGTTATCGTGACGGTCAGTTTATGAGCAGTCTTCGGCGCAAACCTCTGGCCCGCCGGCTTGCGGCCGGCCTCGCGATCACGATCTTCGGTGTGCTCGTCTATGCCGCCGCGCTCGGCATCTACGTCACGCTCGAGTTCGAGCAGCGCGGCTGGGACGTGCCGGCGCGGGTCTACGCCGCGCCGCTGGAGCTCTACGCCGGACGCTTGCTGAGCCGCGACGATCTCGTCACCCAGCTCGAGCGCCTCGGCTACGCGCGCGCCGACGATCTCGCCTCGCAGGGCAGCTATCGAGTCGCGGGCGACGTGGTCGAGCTTCACAGCCGCCGCGCGGGCGTGGGCGACGACGTCACGGATCCCCTACGACTGCGGATCGAATTCTCGGCCGGCCGCGTCGCGGCGGTCAGCGACGCGGACGGTCGCGGCGTCGCGATAGCGCAGCTCGATCCGCTTCTGATCGGCAGCATCTTCCCCGCGCACGGCGAGGACCGCCTGATTATTGCGCCCGAGGAGATTCCTTCGCTTTTGACCGAGGCGCTCAAGGCCGTCGAGGACCGCCGCTTCGAGTCGCACATCGGCGTCGATCCGCGCGCGATCCTGCGCGCGGCCTGGGTAAACATCGAGCAGGGCGAGATCCAGCAAGGCGCGAGCACGCTGACCCAGCAGCTCGTGCGCAGCTACTTTCTGAGCAACGAGCAAACCTGGTCGCGCAAGCTGCACGAAGCGCTCATGGCGATCGCGCTCGAACTCAGGTACAGCAAGGACGCGCTCATGAGCGCCTACGTCAACGAGGTCTACCTGGCCCAGGACGGCGGCCGCGCGATTCACGGCTTCGGGCTTGCAAGCCGGTTCTATTTCGGCCGCCCCTTGCCTGAGCTCGAGCTGCACGAGATTGCGCTGCTGATCGCGCAGGTCCGCGGGCCGTCGTATTACGATCCGCGCCGCCATCCCGAGCGCGCGCTCGCGCGGCGCAACCTGGTTTTGAGACAAATGGCGGAGCTCGAGCTGATCACTGCCGCGACTCACGATGCCGCCCGCGCGCGCGAGCTCGGCATCGTCGGCAACTTCGACAAGCGCTCGAGCTACTACGCAGGTTTCCTCGATCTCGTCCGCCGCCAGCTCGGCCGCGACTATCCGCGAGAGGAGCTCGAAGCCAAGGGGCTTACGGTCTACTCGACGCTGGATCCGTCCGTGCAGGCGATCGGCGAGGCGAGCCTGCTCGCAGGCATCGACGCGCTACAGCCCGGCCGCCCGGAGCTCGAGGGCGCGGTCATCGTCATGCAGCCGGCGAGCGGCGAGGTCCAGGCGCTCGTCGGCAGCCGCCGCACGGGTCTGGACGGCTTCAACCGGGCGCTCGACGCGCGCCGCCCGGTCGGCTCCCTGATCAAGCCCGTGGTCTATCTCGCGGCGCTCGAGTCGGAACGCTACTCGCTCGCCAACCTCGTCGCCGACGAGCCCGTGACGATCGTTCTCGACGACGGCCGCAGCTGGGCGCCGTCCAACTTCGACGGCGAGTCGCACGGCACCGTGACCTTGCTGCGCGCGCTCGCCGAATCCTTCAACCAGGCGACGGTGCGGCTCGGCATGGACGTCGGCGTCGAGGCCGTCGCCGAATCGCTCGGCCGTTTCGGCCTCGAGCGCCGCTTCGCGCCGTTTCCGTCGTTGCTGCTCGGCGCTGTGGAGCTTACGCCCTACGACGTCGCGCAGATCTACGCCACGTTTGCCAACGGCGGCTTTCGCATTCCGCCGAAGGCCGTGCGGCGCATCGTCGATGCCGCGGGCGTGACCTTGCAACGCTATCCGCTCGCGATCGAGCCTGTCGCCGCGCCCGAGGACATCTACGCCGTGAACCAGGCGCTCGTTCAGGTCATGGAGCGCGGCACGGGTCGCAGCGCGCGCACCCGCCTGCCCGACGCGCTTCGCACCGCCGGCAAGACGGGCACCTCGGACGGTTTTCGCGACGCCTGGTTCGCGGGCTTCACCAACGGCCACCTCGTTCTCACCTGGCTCGGCAACGACGGCAACGCGCCGATCGGGCTGACGGGCGCCGCGGGCGCCGGTTCCATCTGGAGCGATATCGTCGGCAAGCTCGAGACGACTTCCTACGATGCGCCGCCGCCGAGCGGCACGAATCTCGTCTGGATCGACTACGTCACCGGCCTTGCCACCGACGGCCGCTGCCCGGACGCGGTCGCGCTGCCCATCGGCAACGGCGACGTGCCGCCCACGGCCGCGGCCTGCGGCAGCGACCGCTTGAGCCTGGGCTCGAAGCTTCGCGGCTGGTTCGAGCGCGCGCTGCAATGAGGGCGGCTCGCGTCGTCCTTGCGATCGGCCTGCTGATCTCAAGCGGCTGCTCGACGCTGGGATTACCGCCCGCGCCTGCGCCGCAGCCCGGCGGCGGAGCGCCCGCGCCGGCGGAACGAGCACCGGTCCCGCAGACCATGAGCGCGACGACGAGCCTGCTCACGGCCGGGCGCGCGGCGCGCGAGTCGGGCGATCTCGACGCGGCGACGGCCTACATCGAGCGGGCGCTGCGCATCGCACCGAACGACCCCCGGCTCTGGATCGAGCTCGGCGAGATCAAGCTCGCCGAGGGCGACACGGCGCAGGCCGAGGCCATGGGGCGCAAGGCCCTGACCTTGACCCGCGGCGACCCGGCGCTCGAACGCGCGGCGCGCCGGTTGATCGTCGACACGAGCTGACATCGGGCCGACAGCGCCACGCACACAATGAACCACCGGCAATAATGGTGTGTTGCTTTCGCGTGTATTTTGTCATACATTGCCGCCCATGCAAGACGAAACTCTGTCCCTGCGCATTTCCAAAACCGAGGGCCGCGCGTTACGCGAGCGCGCACGGCGTGAGGGCATCTCTCGAGCAAGCCTGGTCCGGCGCGCGCTGCGCGCCTATGGCGTGACGCCGGAGGCGGAGCCCGACAAGTCCGGCTACGACGTCATCAAGCACCTGCTCGGGAAGAGCCGGGGCGGGCCCAAGGACTTGTCAACAAATCCGGAGCACCTCGACGACTACGGCCGGTGAAAACCTGGCTGATCGATACCGGTCCACTTGTCGCGCTGCTCGTACGCGACGATTCGCAACATCAGTGGGCCGTCGAGGTGTCGAAGCAAGCGCCCGCGACCGTACTCACCTGTGAGCCAGTGATCTCGGAAACGCTGTTCCTACTGAAGCGAGGCGGACACAAGACGGACGGTCTGTTCGCGTTCGTGGAAACTGGATTTCTACGGTCCGAGTTCGACTTTCACGCACAGTATCGGCACGTACGCGATCTGATGCGGCGGTATCGAGATCGACCGATGGCGTTCGCGGATGCATGCCTCGTCAGGATGGCGGAGCTGCGGCCGGAGGCATGCATCTGGACGCTCGACATGGATTTCCGTTTCTATCGAAAGAATCGCCGACAGACGCTGTCGTTGATCGGGCCGGATGGATAGTGTTTTCTGCCAGCACAATTGCCCGCGCGCTCTTTAGATGTGAATCGCGGGCAGGCATCAGTCAGTCACCAACGATGGGTGAATCTCTTCACCGCAACGCTATCGCCAGTTCGCCCGGTATCGCAGCAAAATCAGCTGCGCCGCGACCACGAGGTCGTCGAGCTCATCCAACGCTTGAAAAAGCAGCTCCATCGGAGCTCTCGCCGATGCGCAACGAATGCGCTCTTGCAGCCTCGACGCCACGCCCGATCCTGGGCACGATGCGATCGCGCGCGCCGCGGCCGTGCTCTCTTGCAAGCTCGATGCGATTGCGTCCGGCTCTTTTCGCCGCATAGCAGGCTTGATCGGCGGCCTCCAGCACGCTCCTTCCGCTGACCGGCGCATCCCAGCTGCAGGCAACGCCGATGCTCGCAGTTACGCGCAGGAAGTGCCCGGCGTGATTGAGCGTGAGCTCGTCGATCCGCCTCAAGACGGAAACGGCCACACGCATCGCTTCGCGATCATTGCAGAGCCCCATGAGGATCACGAACTCATCGCCGCCGACGCGCGCCGCGACGTCGGCCCGGCGCTTCTCTTCGCGCAGAATCGCACCCACTCGCTGCAGCAAGCGATCCCCGGCGCCGTGACCCGCCGTGTCGTTGATCTCTTTGAAGCGGTCCAGATCGATGTATACGACCGCATACGGTCCGGGCGGTGCCGATTCCAGAGCCGTGACACAGCGTTGAAACTCGGCGTGATTGAGCAAGCCGACGAGCGTGTCGTGCGTGGCTTGATGATAGAGCTCCCGATGCGTCGCATAGTCGGCGTCCAGCAAGCGCCTGATCGTGCGGGCGACGATGAAATACGCGGCGAACAACAGCAATAAGAGGCTGCCCATGGGCGCGAGCGGAGTTGCTGTGGGGGAGAGCAGCAAAATGCACGCCATGGGCAGCAAGACGGGGGCCGCGAGTGTAAACAGAGTGGCTCGCTCGAGCACGAGCAGAGGCAGCCATGGAGTCGCGACGACTGCGAGGATCAAGGCGAGGAGACCTTGGTGCAGCGGCGACTCGAGCGGAAACAACACGATGCTCGTCGCGGCCCAGAATACCCCGGTGCCGAGCGAGCCCCAGATGAGCCGGCGCCGCCAGGCGCTGGTATCCAGCAGCGCCACGCACAAGCGACGGTGGTGTACCGCGTGCGCCGTGACGGCGAGCACGGCATTGAGCACGAGCGCGATATGGAACCAAGCCGTGAGCAGCGTGTGGGAGACCACCGGCCACAGGCAGAGCATGACGGCGATCGTGGCCGCGAAGGTGCTCGCCGGTATCACGGGTGCAAAGCGGGTGATGCTTCGCAGCACGCGAGCTCGCCGCCACTCGTCCGGATCCGCAACGATGGAATCTGTGAAACTGGCCTTCATTGTTGTTCCTCTTGAAGGAAAGGTTGTTCCCGGCTTCGCGCCGCCGGAAGATCCGGCGAAGACACGTAAGCGTTGTGATTGCTTCTAAGAAGTGCCGCCAGCGTGCGATTTGTCTCACCCGCCTTGCGGCGGGCGCCGGGCGGCTAGCGGGGCGGCGCGATGCGGACGGATGTGCGCGCGACCTGCTCGAAGCCCCGATCGGCGGGCCAGTCGCGCATCCGGCCCTCGAGCAGGATGTCGTACCCTCCGGGCGAAAGCGTCTGCCCCGGAAGACCTAAGGCGATGAAGCCGTCGTAGGTGGGCGAGAGGCCGTCGAGCTGCCGGACGGTCTCCGCGCCGCTCGCGCCGACGCGCGTCAGCGTCGCGCGATAGTCGTCATACTGGGTGAATGCCGCGTCGAGCAGGAACACGGTCCACTCGCCGGCGACCGGCGCCTCGACTTCGGTGGCGCCGGTGCCGCGCACGGTGAGCAAGGGCACGAGGCGCGTGACGCCGCCCTCGCCCGCAACGATGCCGGCGCTGCCGCGCAGGTCCCGGTTATCGAGGAATAACCCTGTCGAGAGCAGCAGCGACAGGCCGAGCAGCACCGAAGCGGCCGCCGCGTACTGCGGCGAGCCGAGCACTCCGAGCCAGCCGGGCCGGCCGGCGTCTGCGCGTCCAGGTACTTCTCCGAGCCTGGGCGTCTCGAGCGACTTGAGGCCTTGCTGGAGCTTTTCCGTCAGGATCAGGTCGTCGAGCACCGCCGGATCGGCCAGATAGGCTTCCTCGAACGCCTGCTCCTCCTCGGCCGAGAGTTTCCCCTGTAAGTACCGTTCCATGACCTGGGCGTCCTGAATGTCTCGTGGATCCATACCTATTCAGTGCCTCGAATCGGTGGATTCTCTCAGCCTGCCAAAAGCGCCCGTCACCGCCCGGAGTCCCGGCCGACCAGTTGCAGCCTCTTCTTCCGCTCGGCGCGCAGCAATAGCTCGCGAAAGCGCTCCTTGGCCCGGAACAGCACGCGGTTGAAGTGCAGCGCATCGACGCCCAGGCCGCGGCATATCGACTCCTTGTCCTCCTCGTCGATGTACAGGCGCGTCAGGATTTCGCGATCGCGCGGCGTCCGCAGCTCCTGCAACAGCAGCCGCACGGCCTGCCCGAGCTGATCGCCCGAGACGTTGTCGTAGGGCCCCTTGCCGTGATCGACCGTCGACTCGACGGCATCGGAGTCCACCGACGTTGCGCGCCGTGCGGTCTTGCGCTGGTGGGCAAGGACGAGATTGAGCGCGACGCCGCGCAGGTATCCGGCCAGTCGCTCGGGCTCGTTCAAGGGCGCGGTTCTGAGCTTCTCGATCGCAACCACGAAAGTGTCCTGGCGCAAGTCGAGGGCAAGCTCGGCATCGCCGGTGCGCCGTTTCAGCAGGTACAGAAGACCGCGCCCGTAGTGCGCGACCATCTCTTCTTCCGCGGCGCGATCGCCGCGGCCGATCCTCGCGACGAGTGCGGCGGAGATCTGGTGCTCGAGTTGTGTTTCCGGCGCGTCAGCCACAAGCTTTCGACCCCTGTCAGACTGCTGCCCACGGGTGACGCAACGCGGTGTGCCCGGCGTGTGGACAGATTCCGCCGGGATTCTAGCGCAGCGCATGGGAAACCGCAGGCTCGCGGGGCGCGAGCACGGTGATCGTCGCGGTGGCGGTGCCCCCGGCTCGCGACGTCTCGTGCGGATAGCCCTCGACGGCACACGCGTAGCGTGCATCGCGCGCATCGGCTCCGAGCTCGACGGTGCCGGGCCGATCGATGACGACGCCCGGCCAGGTCGCGGCATGGAAACCCCTTCCGTCTACCGGCTTTCGATGCGGCCGGTCCAGCGCCGTAATGCCGGTCGCGATGCCGAACCAGGCAACCGACTCGAGACCGTAAGGCGCGCTCGCGGTCACGGTCACGCTGAACGGCTCGCCGGCCGCGACGATCGCGGGCTCGATCCTGATCTTTACGCTCGGCACCAGCGCGCGGGCCGCATTCACGCGGCCGTGGCCGGCTTTGCGGCTGAAGCCGTCGGCATCGTAGCCGGCCGCGGCCGGATCGATCTTGTCAGCCGTGTGCTCGAGAATGCGCTCGAGCTCCACTCGCGTGAGCTCGGGATTGAGCGACAGCAGCAGGCCCGCGATGCCGGCGACCAGCGGCGCCGCCGCCGACGTGCCGCCGAAGCTTAGGTGGTAGTCGTCCGCGGTGTGGCCGTCGAGCCCGGTGCGGTCGGTGGTCGTCACGCCGATCGTCGTCAGGCGCCGTGGTTTCGACGGCGCAACGAGATCCATGCAGTCGCCAAAGCCCGAGCCGCCGAGCTCGTCGTTGTGGTTCGAAACGCCGACGGCGAGAACGCTTTCGAGGGAGGAAATGTCGAGCGTCGGCCCGCTGCAATTGTCGACGCTGGCGTTGGTCATGCCGAACACCACCAGCGTGCCGCGGCCGGCGCGGCCGCTGCTCGCGGCTTCCTCGATAGCGTCGCGCACGGCGTCACCCGCCGCGATCGGCGCCTCACGCGTGTAGCCCCAGCTGTTGGTGATGATGTCGGCGCCCTGCTCGACCGCATAACGAAACGCCGCCGCCGTGCCGAGGTTCGACGACCCATGCACTCGAATCGGCAGGATCGTGCATTGCGGGCAGATTCCCGTCACGCCGAGCGCGTTGTCGCCGCGCGCCGCGATCACGCCGGCGACGGCAGTGCCGTGCCGGTCCGCGCTTGTCTTGGGGCTCGGGTCGGTCCCGGGCGGCAGCGTCGTGAAGTCACGGCCCGCCCGCGAGACGTTGGCCGCGAGATCGGGGTGGTCGAGCTCGACGCCGTCGTCAAGCACCGCGATCACGACCTCGGGCGAGCCGCGCGTGTACGCCCAAGCCTCGGGTGCATCGACGTCCGCGTCGGTCACGCCGCCGCCTTGCCCGGTGTTGTCGAGCGGCCACTGCCGTGCGAACAGGGGATCGTCCGGGACGTGGCGGCTCCTGGGCTCGGGCGACGCCGCCGCGTCGCTCGAGCCGAGGGCGCCCGAGGCGAGGCTCACCGCAAGCCCGGCAACGACCGGCCAGAGGTCGAAGCTCACGGAGCGCCTCCGGCCGAGCCCAGGCTGCCGGCGCGCCTAGCGCAAGATGGCCGTCCCGCCGTGGCGCTCACTGTCGTCCTCCACACCGCGGATCAACACCTCATCGTCACCGACGTCGGCGTTGCACTCGCTGAACGGATGGTTGCGCGTGGGCACGATCGTCTTGCTGACGAGAAAGTCGAAGCGGACGTGCTCGTCGCCGCCACCGGTCACGCGCACCGGAAACCGCCCCACGGGCACGAAGCGCTGCGTGTTGATCTTGCCGGCTTGCGGCTCGACGAGCTCGACCAGCACGGCGGTCCTGACGGTGACGTCGTCGCCGCCGTTCCATGCGCCGCTCTGGTTGCCCTGCCCCGGAACGTGGCGAATGCGAAGCCCGCCGATCCGGTCGGTGCTGAATTCAACCTGGTCGCCGACCGACAGGTGCGCGCCGTCGCCATCCACGATGCACACCCTCAGTGTCACCGGAACGTCACGCGGCATGCCGGGATTTCGCGGGTCGGCCACCGGCCGCACCGCGCAGGCCGTCATCAGCACGGCCGGAACGAGCATCGCCAGCGGGCGCCAAAGAAACGTATTCATCGCCAATCTCCTAAGAGTACAAAACCACCCCAAAAATACGGATCGCTCCAGCGCCTTTCGGCGGCGCTCGCGAGCTGCGCTTTGCGCAGGGCTTCCGCGGGCGGGAGCCGGTCGTTGAGCATGTATGCATAGAATTGGGCCATGAGCTCGGCCGTCGCCCGGTCCGGCACCTGCCAGAGACTGGCGATGAGGCCGCGCGCGCCGGCGTACATGAAGCCCTGACCCAGGCCGAGCAGCCCCTCGCCGCGCACCTCGCGACCGAGCGCCGTCTCGCAGGCGCTCAACACGACGAGATCGGCCGCAAGATCCAAGCCGTAGATGTCGTGCAGTCTCAGGAACCCGTCCTGCGGCGCGCCGCGCTCGTCGAATTGCGACATCGCCAGCGCCGACAACGCCGGATGGCGGGAGTCCACGAGGCCGTGCGTCGCGAAATGGATGTACTGATACTGGCTGAGCTCGGTTTGCAGCACCGCGCTGCGGCTGGCGTCGAAGCCCTTGGCGATGAGCCGTTGATCGTCCGCGACCAGCGCGGCGATGGCCTCGGCTTCGTAGCCGGTGGCCGGCAGGCGCCGCAGCGCCGGGCCGGTCGAGCCTC
Source organism: Gammaproteobacteria bacterium (assembly GCA_036396795.1). Taxonomy (GTDB): domain Bacteria; phylum Pseudomonadota; class Gammaproteobacteria; order Steroidobacterales; family Rariloculaceae; genus JAHEEM01. Next base: position 53,797 of record DASWKF010000039.1, read on the forward strand.
GTGCGGCGAGCCCGGCGAGCGCCGTCTCGGCAGCCGCCCGCGTCGACCCGCCCGCGAGCCGCGGATCGGCGGCGTCGAGCACGGGGTCGGCGAAAACGGCCAGCGTCTTCGTCGCGCTTCGCGCCTCGTCGCGGAGCGCCAGCGCCGCTAGCGCCGACATCGACGGCACGCGGACGACCTCATGGCTTTCCAAGAGCCGCGCCTCGGTGCCGTCGTCGCGCGGCAGCGGCAGCGCCGCGAAGGGCACGTACTGCAACGCGCCGTCCAAGGACAATACGACCCGCGGCTTATCGAGATGCCCGGCAACGGGCGCGAGCAGGAGCTCGGCCAGGGCGCGCAACTCCTCGTCCAGCGCTTCTGCGGCGGCGCGGGTCGGCGCATAGCTCTCCAGCCGGTTGACCACGCGCCGCGCGGCCGACTCGATCGTGTCCCGGTCGGCCAGCTCGACCGTCGCCAGCGTATCCCGGCTCACGGCCCAGACGTAGCTCGCCTGGGCGGTGAACGCGTACTGCAGCAGCACCGAGTCGCGATCGAGCAGGGCCTGCATCTGCGAGGCCGTAAGCGGCTCGGGCGGATTCAGGCTCGCAAACTCGGGGCTGGCGCTGCGCAGCTCGATCTCCAACAGATTGAGCTCGTTCTCGATCGAGGCGATGTCGGCCAGCACGGCGGTCATTCCTTGCTCGTCGCCGGTCTCGCCGGACGCCTGCTCGAGCAGGTCGTCCCTTTCGCGGCCGCGCTCGGCGAGCTGCGCGTACAAATCCGTTTGCCGTTGCCCGAGCCCTGCATCGACGCTGCGGGTGACATCGATCGAGGCTTCCTGAAGCAGGTCCGCGATCATTCTCGCCCTGGCGCGCTCGCTGATCTCGAGCGCGGCGCGGGAATGATCCTCGGCACCGGCGCTCGCCTGCAGCGCCATCAGGCGCGCAATCTGATTCTCGTAGTAGTCCCGCCGGACCGACGAGAAGAATGCGCGCAGCTCCGGAGTCGCGACGCGCAGCCGCAATTGCTCGAGCCGGTCCAACGACGCCTCGCCGTAATCCACCGCTCGTTGCAGCCGTCCCTGGCCGCCCGCCGCGATCGCGAGGCTCTGCAGCGTTTCCGCGTGCGGTCCCTGCAGGTTGAGGCGTTCGTAAATCCCGGCCGCGCGCTCGAGCTGCACGATGGCCTGCGCCGCATCGGCCGTGGCCAGTTGCGCGCGGCCGGCCTGGTGCAGGGCCTCCGCGAGCAGCAACTGCGCGCCGGATTGCTCGGCCGCCGCCTGTGCCTGCGCGGCGATCGCGTTCGCCTCTTCGTGACGGCCGAGCGCAATGAGGTCTTTCGCCACCAGCAGCTCGAGGTAGGCTCTGTCGGACGCCGAGTTCACGATGTCGAGCGCCTGGCGGTGCAGCTCGAGCGCGGCGGCGTAGTCCTGCTCCAGATAGGCGATGTTGCCGAGGTCGCGGAAAATCCCTTCCTGATTTCGCCCGTCGTTGGTCTCGCGTGCCACCGGCAGCGCCTGCTGCAAATAGGTTTTGGCGAGCTCGAGCTCGCCGAGCGCGTAGTAGGTCCTGCCGATACCGCGCAGCGACCGTCCGCTGCCCTGCAGGTCCTCGATCTCGCGCTGGATCGCCAGCGCTGAAGAGAATGCTTGCAGGGACTGCTCGGCGTTGCCGAGCATCAGCTGGCTGATGCCGAGGTTGTCCAAGGTGTCGGCGCGATAGCGCTGCGTCCCGTCGGGCAGAATGCCGAGGACGCGCTCGAAGGCGGCGATCGCGCCGGCCACCTGACCGTCTTCGGCGTCGAGTATTGCGAGATTCGAGAGCGGATTGAGCTCACCGGTCCATTCATCGACGCTGCGCATCAGGGCCGCCGCCTGCTCCCAGTACGCCCTCGCCTGCTCGAACTCGCCGCGGTTGTAATGCGTATAGCCGAAGTTATTGATGATCAGGCCGAGGTCGTAGACGTTGCCGAGCGGCTCGTGGATGCGTCGTGCCTGCTCGAAGAGCCCGAACGCCTCTTGAAACAATGCATCGGCCATCGGCGCATCGGCGGCTACGGAAGATTGCGTCGTCTCCAGCGCGCTTTCCACGAGGGCCGCGCCTTGCAAGTGCAATGCGTTCGCGCGCAGCGCCGCCTCTCCGAGGCTGTCGTACACGCGGGCGGCGGCGGCGGCGAGCTCCGCCGAGCGCTGCCAATTGTAGAGTTGCCAGTAATCGAGCGTGGCCAGCGCGAATAACGCCTGCGCTTGCTCTCGATCACGCCCGAGCGCCTGCCAGCGCTCGGCCGCCGCCTCGTAGGCCGCGGCGGCGGCGGCCCAGCCGGCTTCGCCCGACTCGAAGTTCGCGGCGGCGCCGGTGCTCATGAGCCGCCAGGCCCCGGCGTCGTCGGCGCCGGGGGCGAGCCGCAGCAGGCGAATTGCATGGCCGCCGACGGCGCCCGTGTGCTCTTCCGTGCGCACGGTCACGATATGAGCACCGGCTACCGTGCCTTCCAACAGAATGGTCTCGGGCTCGTCGCGCAACAGCGGCGAGTTGAATGACCGGGTCGTAGCGTCGGGCGCCTGGACCGTCACGATCAGGTCGAAGCCGCGCTGCTCGACCACCAGCAAATACGTTTGCGCCTCGAGCGCGTCGAAGCCGTAGCTGAACGTCTCGGTGGCGCCGTGCGATGACGCGAGCGTCTGGCCTTCGAGCAGGGACATCGCCGCGGGCGCGGGTTGACCGCGCGCCGCAGAGCACGCGACGCCACAGGCGCAGACCGCCAGTGCCACGCTCCGGAGGCGTGTCCCGTCGTCAGTCATCGTCCCTAACCCCGTTCGGGCCCTTTTCGGCTGAAAATGCGCCGAGCGCAGATCCGTCGCGCTCACGGCTTATGGCCGGAGGCTCGACTCTCTCACACTACATTGCCGACCGCAAAGCCGCTGTCCGGCACGATCGTTATTGATTCAATAGCTTGCTGTCGCCAGGGCTTTGTTTATCTCACGCGCTTAGGAGCGCGTTTGGCGACTCAGGCTTTCTCGTCGTCGATAGCGAGAAGCCCCGGGCGCATTGGCTGCGCTCGGGGCTTCGTTTCGTCATCGGCGCACCAGCCCGCAAACGGCGGCGGCCTTTCGCGCTGTTATCAGCTACCGCCGCTCCAACCGCCGCTCCACGGGGAACCCCCGAAGCGGTGCCCGCCCCAGGGCGAGCCGAAGCCGAAACGGTGCTTCGGACGGCCGGCGCGCTCCAATTGCTTCACGAAGGTGAAATCGAAATCGCTCGAGCAGGTCTGGACCCAGTCGTTCGAGCGCCAGCTGTAGAGCGGCCACTGGTGATCCTCGTCGCAGGTCGGCGGAACGACGTTCTTGACGTCGAACTCCCAGACCGCGTCGCCGAAGCCGTCAGGCACCTGTTCCAGATCCGTGCTCGTCGGATGCATGACCACCAACAGGAAGCGCGTCGGATCCGTCGGGTGAAAGATCATGCCCGTGGATTCGGAGCCCTGGACCTGAAGGCTCATGAAGTGATCGAGCGACTCGGCCACACCGTCGTTGTCGGTGTCTCGACCGAACCAGACGTCGCCGCCGACGTCGTTGCTGTTCGGCTGATCCTCGACGGTGTAGATGTTGCCGAGCGCGTCCTTCACGACGTTGTCGGGCGAATCGATCTCCCCCGTCGTCGGCAGGAAGCCGAGGTTCTTCGGCGTCTCGCGGTTGGCGAACAGGCGCACCACGGCCTTGCCGCCGCCGAGATCTTCGATCGAGATCAGCGCGTGCTCGGACGTTACGGCGATATAGAGAATCTCGTTGCCGTTGGGCAGTGTGCCGATCTCCATGTCCTCGGGACGGCCATAGGGCGTCCCGCCGAATGATCTGCCGGTCGAGTCTGTCGCGCGCCCATTCGTAGTTCACATTTCGACGGACTCAAGCGCGGGATCGACGATCCAGTATTCGCGCACCCCGCTTCGCGTATAGAGCGTCTTCTTCTGGCCGTGGTCCCGTTCCATCGTCCCCGGCGACGGTATTTCGACGATGAGATCCAGCGCGCCGACGATCTCCGCCACACCGCAAGACCACCACTCCCACGGCGGCCAGGTTGTCGCGGCTCGATACGCCGCCCGCCTACCCCCCGGCGATCGCGCCGATGATGCGAAACGGCTCGGCCCCGGACGCGATCGCCTCCGGCAGCGCCGCGTCCGGCGGCTCGTGCGTCACGTCCTCGTTCAAGACGAAGAACCGTACCAGCGGCCGGCGCTTGCGGGTGACGTGATCGCGGATCGTGCCGCGGAGCATCGGATAGCGCGCCTCGAGCGCATCGAGAATCGCCTCTCGAGTCACCGAGCCGTTCACGGCGAGCGTCACCTCGCCGGTTACGCCGGCGAGGTGACGCAAATGGTACGGCAGCTCGACGCGGATCATCGGAGCCTAGAGCGTCTGCACTTCGACCGACAGCACGCTCGGCAGATCGCGCACGATCGGCATCCAGCGGTCGCCGCCGTCGGCGGAGGCGTACACCTGCCCGCCGGTGGTGCCGAAGTAGATGCCGCAAGGATCGAGCGCGTCGACGGCCATCGCGTCGCGCAGCACGTTGACGTAGCAGTCCTGCTGCGGCAGGCCGTTGGTCAGCGGCTGCCACTCGTTGCCGCCGGTCTTGCTGCGGTAGACGCGAAGCTTGCCCTCGGGCGGATAGTGCTCCGAGTCGCTCTTGATCGGCACGACGTAGATCGTCTCCGGCTCGTTGGCGTTGACGGCGATCGGAAAGCCGAAATCGGTCGGCAGGTCGCCGCTGATCTCGTGCCAGCTCGCACCGCCGTCGTCGCTGCGCATCACGTCCCAGTGTTTCTGCATGAACAAGGTCTGCGGGTTCGACGGATGGAAGGCGATGCGGTGCACGCAGTGGCCGATCTCGGCCTCCGGGTCCGGGATGTACTGCGACTTGAGCCCCTTGTTGATCGGCTTCCAGGTCTTACCGCCGTCGTCGGTGCGAAACGAGCCCGCCGCCGAGATCGCGACGAAGATTCTCTTCGGATCCTTGGGGTCGAGCAGGATCGTGTGCAGGCACATGCCGCCGGCGCCCGGCATCCAGCTCGGGCCCGAGCCGTGGCCGCGCAGGCCCGCAAGCTCGTGCCAGCATTTGCCGCCGTCGGTGGTGCGAAACAGCGCCGCGTCCTCGACGCCGGCGTAGCAGGTGTCGGGATCGTCGAGCGAGGGCTCCAGATGCCAGACGCGCGCGAACTCCCAGGGGTTCTGCGTGCCGTCGTACCACTGGTGCGTCGTCAGCGGCTTGCCGGTCTTCTCCGACGTGTCGTAGGCGAACTTGTTGCTCTCGCCTTTCGGCATCGGCGGGCCGTCCGTCGGATCCGACGCCGGCGCGCCGTTCGAGCCCGGCTGCTCCCAGGTGTTGCCACCGTCGCTCGAGCGCTGAATGATCTGGCCGAACCAGCTGCTGGTTTGAGACGCGAAGATGCGGTCGGGGTCCGCCGGCGAGCCGTTCATGTGGTAGATCTCCCAACCGGCGAAGTGCGGCCCGGCCACGGACCATTTGTCGCGCTTGCCGTCGGCGGTGAGGATGAAGGCGCCTTTCTTGGTGCCGACGAGAACTCGAATGCCTGTCACGTTGCTTCTCCTTTGAGTCTTAGTTCGTTTCCTGCGGGCGCACGGACACCCCCCGGCGCTCATCGAGTAGTCGAACGGCGGCGCCCGGGATCGACATTTCCTCAGACGCCGACGTATTTGGCGTAAACGCTGCGCGCCACGCTCGCCTCGGCGGTGCCGTGGACGATCGCGCGGCCGTCCGCAAACAGGCTCAAGGTATACGGCTTGCCGTTGTCGGTGATGCTCGCGCGGAGCATGTACGGGCTCGCCGCGACCTTGCCGTGGCGGCTCAGGCGCGCGCCGATCTCCTCGAGATCGATCGTCGCGGCGTTCTGCTTGTGCGTGAGCTGCACCGCCTCGCGGCCGCAAAGCGTGGTCGTGCCGGAGCCGAGCCGGCCCTCGAGATACTCGAAGCGATGCTGCTTGCAGCACGGGCAATCGCCGTGCTCATAGGCGCTCGCGACCTTGAGCTGCAGCATGGTGTTGTTCCAGAGATCGATGTTGAGCAGCGTCGGGCAGACGCGCTCGAGGTTGCCCGTGAGCACCTTGAGCGTCTCGGCCACCTGGAAGCTCGCGATCGAGGCGACCGCGGGCGCCATCACGCCGGCCGTGTCGCAGGTCGGGTTCATGCCGGGCGGCGGCGGCTCCTCGAAGAGGCAGCGCAGGCAGGGCGTCGCGCTGCCCTCGCCTGTCTCCCACGGCGCGTTGCCTTCGACGCTGTGCGGCAGGATCGCAAACGCCGCGCCGACCGTGCCGACCGCGCCACCGTAAATGTAGGGGACGCCGTGCTTCACCGCGAAATCGTTGGCGAGATAGCGCGTCTCGAAGTTGTCGAGGCCGTCGACGAGGATGTCCGCCTCGACGGCGTAACGTTCGATGTTGCCGTGGTTCAGGTCGTCGACGATCGCCGTGACCTTCACTTGCGAGTTCACCCGTGCGATGCGGCGCTTGGCGGCCTCGGCTTTGGGGATCGCATCGGCGACGTCCTGCTCGTCGAACAGCACCTGGCGCTGCAGGTTGGTGAGCTCGATCAAATCGCGATCGACGATCGCGAGATGGCCGACACCCGCGCGCGCCAGGAGATCGACGATCAGGCTGCCGAGCGCGCCGCAGCCGAGCACCAGCGCGGTGGATTCGAGCAGCTTGCGCTGGCCGGCCTGGCCGAAGCCGGGCAGCAGCATCTGGCGGTGGTAACGGGAGAGATCGTCGGTCATGCGCCTGTAATCTATGGGGAATCCGCCGGTGGAGCCTCACAGTATAGTCGCAGGACTGCGGTCGAAATCGACCGCGGCGGCACCGCCGCGGGAGCCGCCCCGCGGAGAATCACGCCGATAATATCCGCATGTAGCGCGGAGATTATGCTTGCCCATGCGGAGAATGCTGCCCATAATATCCGCAGATGATGCGGAGATTACATGGCTTACATCTGGGAAAGTGAAACGTGGCCTGAGCTGCGCTGGGACGATCGCGCCCTGGCGACGCTGCTCGGGCACGTCTCTCGTGAGCAGGGCCGGTTGCTCGGCCAGATGGAGGGCCTCGGTTTCGACCTGCGCAGCGAGGCACATCTGCACACGCTGACCGAAGACGTGGTCAACTCGAGCGAGATCGAGGGCGAGAAGCTCGAGCGCGCGCAAGTCCGTTCCTCCATCGCGAGACGTCTCGGCATGGATGTCGGGGCGCTCGCTCCGGCCGACCGCCATGTCGAAGGCGTCGTCGAGATGATGCTCGATGCCACCGGCAACTACAAAGAACCGCTCACCGTGGAGCGGCTATTCGCGTGGCACGCATCGCTGTTCCCGACAGGGCGCAGCGGCATGAAGAAAATCCGGGTCGGCGAATGGCGCGATGATGCGCGCGGCCCGATGCAAGTCGTCTCGGGCCCGATGGGCCGCGAGAAGGTCCACTACGAAGCGCCGCCGGCAAAGCGCCTGCCGGATGAAGCGCAACGATTCCTGAGCTGGTTCAATGATCCCGGCGATACCGACCCTGTGCTGGTCGCGGGGCTCGCGCATCTATGGTTTGTGACGATCCATCCGTTCGACGACGGCAACGGCCGCATGGCACGCGCGATCGCCGACATGGCGCTTGCCCGCTCCGAGAGGACCGGCCAGCGCTTCTACAGCCTGTCCGCTCAAATACGCGCCGAGCGGAGCGACTATTACGACACGCTGGAACGCGCGCAAAAGGCGGACCTCGATATCACTCCGTGGCAAGCATGGTTCCTCGGATGTCTGCTGCGCGCGATCGAAGGCGCACACGGCACATTGTCGGCGGTGCTCGATAAGGCACGCTTCTGGGAGCGCTTTGCGAAGGAGCCGCTCAACGAGCGCCAGATCAGGGTCCTCAACCGCTTGCTGGACGGCTTCGAAGGCAAGCTCAGCTCCTCGAAATGGGCCAAGCTCGCCAACTGCTCCCAGGACACGGCCCAGCGCGACATCGTGGACCTCGTCGAGCGCGGGGCGCTGCGAAAAGAACCCGGCGGCGGGCGAAGCACGAGCTATTCCTTGGTCACGCAAAAGCGCTGAGCTCGTCCGCGGAAAGTTGCCGGACCCGCGGCCGAGTCGTCCCGGCTCCCTCAGGCGCGCGTCAGCTTGAAGAGCTCCTTGGCGCCGACGCGCGGCACGATCATGCGGATGAAATGCGTGCAATGGCGCTTGAGCCAGCGGTCCGCCTTGTCGGTGCCGTGAAGCTCGACGACGCCGCGCTTCGAAGGCACGCCGTGGGCGAAGTGGGACACGTGCGGCCCTGGATCGGCCGCGGTCGCCGTGAAGGCGAGCCCGGCGGGGCTGTCCTTGGGGATCATCGAATAGAAGCCGCCCTCGCGCATGAGGTCGTAGCGGTCGACGAAGAAGCAGCGGTGGGCCGCGTTTCGCCGATGCACGTGCGTATGCTCGAGCACCTTATCGTGGAAGAAGTGCGAGGCCTTGCGGAACTGCGTGAAGCGGTGCACATCCTCCGGCGTCGGGAAGAACTCGATGAAGTAGTCGAGGATCGGCGCGCCGAACTGATCCTCCGCGCGCACGACGATCTGATAGTGCTCGTGAAAGTAGCTCGAATCCGGCGGGCTGCGCCCGAATATCTCCTGCCTGCGCTTGCCGGCACCGTCGCAGAGCCCCGCCAGGGTCCGCGTGTCCCTGGTCACGGCGTTCCAGGATTCCACCTTGGCCTGATACTGCGCCGCCGTCTGCGTGCCGAGCGCATCGACGATCAGCTCGGCGAGCCGCGCCTGATACTCGGGATCGTTCGCGTGGCCGTCCGCGTCCGGGTCGATGACGTTGCCGTGGTCGCGGTCCGGCAGCACCGCGATCGGGAACTCGAGCTCGGCTCCGCCGCGGCGCCCCCAGGGCTCGATGCGCGGCTCGGTGAGGCTCGCGGTGAAATCCACCGTGATGCCGTGCGCGTTCAAGTTCGCCGCGGCGACGCGCACGGTGCCGTCGGAGCCGTTCTCGTTGATGAGGTCGCGGCCGAGGCCCTTGTAGGCGTGAGTGCCGGTGATCACGAACGGCCGCGTCTTGTCCGCGCCGTAGAAGACTTCGGTATTGCCGTCGCCCGCCGGCACGAACAGATCGCGTTGCGCGAGCTCCCATTGAAACGACGAGCCGAGCTCGAGCGCGTAGAGCATCTCCTCGCCGACCTGGAAACCGGTCTTGAGCCCGCCTTTGAACAGCCGCCCGATCATCGAGCGGCCCTTGTGCGCCAGCACCGAGCCGAAGTTCGCCGGCGCCAGCATCAGGAAATTGCGCACCGGGCAGGCGCCGTCCTTGCAGTACTCCGCGATCCAGCGGCGCGCGAGCAGCCCGCCGGTGCTGTGCACGATCAAATCGAAGGTCTTGTCGAGCCGGTCCCGCGCATCCGCGGGCTTCGCCATCTTCTCGCGGACGACCTCCTCCATGCGCCGCGCGACGTCCTCGATGCGCACCTCGTCGCGCATCGAGATGTAGTCGCCGAGAAACAGCGGCGTCACCTCGTAGCCGTTGCGCTTCAGAAACGCGATCAGGGGCTTGAAGGACTCGGAGTCGTCGCTCCAGCCGTGCAGCACCACGACTTGTCTCATGATTTTCCTTACCGTTGCTCGAAGAGCATGCGAACCGTGGCGACGGTATCCGCCTCCTCGGCCCGCTTATCTTCCCGATAGTGCTTCACGCGCGCAAACCGCAGCGCCATCCCGGCCGGGTACTGCGGGCTCCTCTGGATCTGACTCACCGCGATCTCGACCACGAGCTCAGGCTTCACGTGCACCACGTGACCCTCGCGGCCGGTCTCGAGCTCCAGCAGCTTCCTCGTCTGCCATTCGAGCAACTCGTCCGTGAGCCCCTTGAAGGTCTTGCCGAGCATCACGAAGCCTCCGGTCTCGGGATCGCGTGCCCCTAAATGCAGGTTGCTGAGCCAGCCGCTGCGCCGCCCGCTGCCCCACTCCACCGCGAGCACGACCAGATCGAGCGTGTGCGCGGGCTTCACCTTGAGCCAGTCGCCGCCGCGGCTGCCGGCCTGATACGGCGCCGTCAGCGACTTCGCCATGACGCCTTCGTGGCCTTTCTCGAGCGCTTCGTCGAAGAAGGCGGCCGCCGTGTCGCGGTCGGCCGTGACGATCCGCGGCACGAGCAATTCGGGTCTCGTGGCCGTCGAGAGACGCGCGAAGCGCTCGACGCCGGGCCGGTCGATCAGCTCGTCACCGTCGTGATAGAGGCAGTCGAAGAGATACAGCGTGAGCGGCAGCTTTTCGGTCATCGCCACGACGTTGCTCTTGCGGCCGAAGCGCGACATCGTCACCTGGAACGGCCGCGGACGGTCGTCGGCGTGAAGCGCGATGACCTCGCCGTCGAGGATCATCTCGCGTGCCGGGCACGATTGAACGGCACTGACGATGTCGGGGAGGCTCGCCGTCACGTCGTTCAGGTTGCGCGTGAAAATCCTGGTTTCCGATTTGACCTTATGGATCTGCACACGCGCGCCGTCGAGCTTGTACTCGAGCGCGGCTTCGCCGAGCGACTCGATCGCAGCATCGATATCCGCCGCCGGCTGCGCGAGCATCGGCTGGACCGGCGACAGCGGCGTCAGCCGAAAGCGCGCGAGACCGGCACGCCCTTCGGTGAGCGCGACCTCCGCGACCTTGGGCAGCTCGCCGGCGAGCATCACGGCTCTGCGGACCTCCGCGACGTCGATCGCCGCGGCATCTGCGATCGCCTCGACCAGCACGCCTTCGAGCGCGCCTTGACGCAGCTCGCCGAGAATCAGGCGGATGAGAAAATCGCGTTCGTCCATCGTGGCACGAGCGAAAAGCTCGGCGAGCTCCTCCTGCCGTGCCGCTTGAGAGCCTTTTCCGCGCGTGGCTGCTATGCGGTTAAAGGCCGCATCGACGTCATTCAAAGTCAACAGTGGTGATGCTGCGCGCTGACCGGCATCGAAACCTCGAATGGCCCCGTAGCCCAAGCCGATTCGGCCCTGCGGGAGGTTGCCGGCAAGATAGCTGACCACCAGCGACACCTCGTCCTTGTCGGCACGACGTAGACACTCGGCGATAGCGGCGCGCTTCTCGAGACGGCTGCGGGTGGCGGCAACCTTTTGAGACGCGCTCGCGAGCTCGGAGAGGTGCATCCAAGCAGTCTACCCGGTCTGGACTGGCTCCACTTAGGCAAACGAGGTACATTCCGGATGCCATGGCCTGCCCGCGTGTGAACTCCGGTGAGCCCAGGCTCGATGTGCGTGGTGGAGGCCTTCCGTCCGACGACCAGCGAGGGATTGCGTGACAACGGCACCGATGGACTGGACGTGGCGTGCAAGACGACTGGGATGCAGCATGACTGCCGGCGTGCTCGTCGTCGCGCAGGCTACGGTAGCCAACTCCCAAGGGCTACAGCTCATCGACTTGAGCCTCGAAGAGCTCGGCAACATCCGGGTGACTTCCGTCTCGGGGCGCGCGGAACCGCTGTCCGATGCTGCCGCCTCGGTGTTCGTGATCACGGGAGACGACATTCGCCGCACCGGCGTGACGAGCCTGCCCGAGGCACTGAGGCTGGCTCCGAATCTCGTCGTCGCGCGCACCAGCGCCAGTGAGTATTCGATCAGCGCGCGCGGCTTCAACAATCCCGCGGGCAACAAGGTCCTTACGTTGATCGACGGCCGAACCGTCTACAGCCCGCTGTTCTCGGGCGTGTTCTGGGATGCGCAGGAGGTGCTTCTCGAAGACGTCGAACGCATCGAGGTGATCAGCGGGCCCGGCGGCACACTGTGGGGCACGAACGCCGTCAACGGCGTCATAAACATCATCACGCGCTCGGCCAGGGACACACAGTCGACGTTGGTTGCCGTCGGCGGCGGCAACGCCGAGCGGCTCGCATCCGCCCGCTACGGCGGACGACTGGGCGCCAACGGCGGCTTCCGCGTGTACGGCCGTTATTTCGACCGCGATCAGACGTCGTTGGAGAACGGCGCGGCCGTCGACGACGAGGGGCACATAGGGCAAGTGGGGTTTCGCGCCGACTGGGAGAGGGCCACCGATCAATTCACCGTGCAGGGCGATGTCTACGGCGGCGACAAAGGGCAGCCTGCGCCCGGCATGTTCACGCTCAACGGCATCAGCCGCCTGAATCCCATCTCGATCGCGGGCATGAATGTGCTCACCCGTTGGGAGCACCGCCTCGACGACGATTCGAATCTGACGCTGCTCGCTTACTACGACCGCACGGAGCGGGATGCTCCCGGCACGCTCGACGACACGCTCGACGTGCTCGACGTGCAGTTCCAACACTTACTGGCACCGATCGGGCCGCATACCGTCACATGGGGTGCGGACTATCGCTACGGCAAGGACCGCATCATCAACGACGACTTCGTTGCCTTCTTGCCGGCGGACACGGGTCGCACGTGGGGCAGCCTGTTCGCGCAAGACGAGATCGTGCTGCGCGACGACGTGCGCCTTACGTTCGGCGCACGGATAGAACGCAACGACTACACGGGCAGCGAATTCCTGCCGAGCGCGCGTGTGGCGTTTCGGTTCACCGATGACCATCTGCTGTGGGCCGCAGGTTCTCGCACCGTGCGCGCACCCTCGCGTATCGATCGCGAGTTCTACTTTCCGGCCGACGGACCGCCGTTTCTCCTTCAAGGCGGAGCCGGGTTTCGCTCCGAGGTGGCGCAGGTCTATGAGGTAGGTGTGCGCGGCCAGCCGCTTGCGCGGCTCACGTATGCGCTAACCGCGTTTCACACGGAGTACGACCATCTGCGCACGCTCGAGATCGCGCCAACCGGCGACTTCCTCGAGTTTGCCAACGAGATGGACGGCAGCACGAACGGCTTCGAAATGTGGGGCAGCTATCAGGCGACGGACAGCTGGCGCCTGAGCGTTGGATTCACGACGCTGAACAAGGACCTCGAGCTCAAGCCGGGCAGCGACGGCTTGAACGGCGGCGTGGCTGCCGAGGGCAACGATCCGGACCACAGCTGGCACTTGCGCTCGATGCACACGCTGGCGGAGCGCTGGGAGCTCGATGTGACCGTGCGCGGTATCGCATCGTTGCCGTTGCCCGCGGTGCCATCGTATACCGCGGTGGATGTTCGCCTCGCGTGGCGTCTGCGCCCGGACATCGAGCTTTCGGTCATGAGCGAGAACGTGCTCGACGACTCGCATGCGGAGTTCAGCGATCCGCTGACACGCAGCGAGTTCGGGCGAACCGTGTTCTTGAAGGTCGTTGCTCGGATGTAGGCGAGCGGCGCAACCAGCAGGTTGTCCGCTACGGGCGCGTCACGCGTTCCGGCGCAACGATCGGTAGGCTCGCGCTTGTCGAAACGCGGGCGCGGTGAGCGCCTGAGTTGATGCTGTGCGGTCTCCGGCCGACCAGACTCAGCTCTTCGAGCGCACGCAGCTGCTGCCGTGCAGCCCGGGGCCTATTGCGTGGACCCGTCCTTATCGGCGCCGATGGAAAATACGCAATCGGTCCATAGTACAGATAGGGATCGTATTCAGGCGGCGCAAGATATCGGCCATCATTCGATTCCTCTCGCTCTTCTTCTCGCTCTTGCCGAGCGTCGAGCGCCCTCCAGGAACGGCTGATTCGTTGTGCCTGGTTAAGAACGGAATACGGATTGGTAGCCGGGTCGTAGTCCTTTGGATTCGTCTCCTCGATCTGCAGCGTTGTAACCGCTGCTTCGTCTTGGGGCCTGGTATCGCTGTAGTGCACGACACCATCGTCGCCTACCCATCGATAGATCTCCGACGCGGTGGCTGCGCCCGCGTACACCGACGACGCCATCGCAACGCTCAATAGCAACAATGGTAAGCGCTTGATCATGCTCCGGTGATCCGTGACCTTGCAGTTGTCAAGGTTGCGGCGCGCGATCGTAAATGCGGTCGATCTGGACGGCCTTGCCCGAGGAGAGCTCGATAGAGACCTTCCAGTGAAGCCGGTCCGGGTCCCTGCGGTCCAGATAGAGCTCCTCGGTAGCCTGCAGATCATCGGCCATGTGACGCTCCACGGTGTAAACGTCTCTACGCCATTCCGCAAGCGAAGTTTCCTCGCCTCCTTCCAGCGTCTCGCCGGTGCGATAGATAGATGTGCCCAAGTCGTCGTAGTCAACGCGCAAGGTGTCCGGCGATTGCTCGATGTCGAGCTCATCGACAGTGTTGATGAGATGCCGGCGAAGCTTGCGGAGGTCGCGCCGCACCACCTCCTCCGGCTCGCTTCCGCCCCCACCGGTCCGCGCGACCTCGCCTACGGGGATTCCAAAGATACCGATGCCAATGCCGACCCCGCTCCCGCCGGATCTACCCCGCGTAAGCGTCTCGAGGACATCGGCCGGCTCGTCGCTTTCGTCCGGGTCGATGACCCACTCGCCGCTGAGATCCCTCTCCTGGGCTCCGAGCGTGCCTGCCGGCATGACAGCCACACACAGGAGCATGCTGCCGAGAGCCGGGATCCACGGATTCGCTTTCCATGCCGTCATGTTCGAGCTCCGCTGCTGTGGTCAGCCAGCAACCACCTTATTTCGACTCAGCCAGTATGTCCACGTTTGGCTGAACAGAAGATGAAGCAAAGGTCGTTTTCCGCAACGGTGTGTTCACGTACTATCCTCCGGTGTCACGGGAAGCCCCATCCGCCGGCGTGAAATGGAAAGAGCAGTTCCTGCGGAAAGCGACAGCCGGCAAACCGCCCGCAGTCATTCTAGGGGGTGACTGGGCCAACGGTTTGGCATTCGTTCGCAGCCTAGGCCGCAGGGGGATTCCGGTGCTGTCCGTCGGCAAGAGCAGGCGCCCGGAAACACGATCGCGCTACGGAAATACGTTCATTCAGCCTTGGCACGACGGTGGCGAGGCAGCGCTTTTGGAAATGCTGCGACGGGTAGGACGGCGCTTGCCCGTTAGGGGCGCAATGATAGCCTGCGCTGACGACTATGTGCTGTTCTTGTCCCGGCACAGGGCCGCACTGGCGGCCTATTACGAAATCGTCCTTCCTGACGAGAGCACCCTAGAAAAATTAGCAAGTAAGAGATTTCAGTATCAGCTTGCTCAAGAAGCCGGTGTGCCCATTCCGCAAACCTTCAGCCCGGTCCACGACCTGGACGAAATTGCATCAAGAATAGATTTTCCCTGCATCGTCAAACCGGAGTACTCACACCTGTGGACGGAGTACCGAGAGCGGGCGGATATCAGGAACGTCGGCAAGGTGCTCATAGCCAACTCTCGACAGGAGCTTGCCAAGCTTGGCCCGATAATCGCTGAAAGCGGCCTAGAGTGGGTGGCTCAGGAATTGGTGGAAGGTGGCGAGGACCAGCTTTACGCCTTGTACGCCTACTTTGATCGCGATTCCCGACTTCTTGCCGGCTTCGTGAGGAGGAAGCTGCGCCAGTGGCCGGTTAACTTCGGTTCCGGTTGCTACTCCGTGGGAGTCAGAGAAGATGAAATCGTCAACTTGGGGGTCAAGCTGTTCCAGTCCATCGGATACCAGGGCCTGACCAACACGGAGTTCAAGCGGGACGCGAAAGACGGCAAGTTCAAGCTGATCGAGATCAACGTACGCAGTGCCGGTCAGGCAAGCCTGGCCATTGATTCGGGCATAGACCTCCCCTACATCGCCTATCAGGAAATACTGCGCAAATCCGTGCGGCCGGCCACCACGTACAAGCAGGGCGTCAAGTGGATCAACCTGTTGGCGGATATCAGAGCGTTTCTGGAATACCGGCGCAGACGTCAACTTGGACTGGGACAATGGTTGGCGTCACTCATGCGTGTGCGCAGCTGTGCGTATTTTGCCTGGGACGACCCGATGCCCGCCGTATCAATGACATTCAGAGCAATCAGAAATGCGATCTCCGGCAAAGTGAAGTGGCGTGAACAGTAAACTGTTAAGCCGACGACGGCTTTCGGCGTCCGGCATATAGAACGGTGATTGCGCTCAATTTACACGTCAACACGCCCGTGCGTGCGCCGCCGCCAAGCTCTCCGGGCTTCCATCCAGAGGAGTCCCTCGAAAAGAACACCCCGGCTACAAATAGCATTGCCGCAGGCGCCACGCCCAGTCCAATAGCGATGCCGTAGAAAACCAGTGCCAGTCCAACGTAAATGAGAATTCGCTTAGAGATAGTCGTCATTGGCGTCCCTCATCTCTGTCTGTTCTAGTCGTCGTCGAATGTGCGCATCGACTGGCGTCTACAGCGATTCGAATGTTTCTCGTACCCAAGTCGGTGGCTCCGGTCGCGGGGCCGTGTATAACTGCCTTACAGCAGCTGCCAGAGCCGCCAACGGAAGCAAACCCGTAAACGGATGGCTATTCTGGGTTTAAGGCCTTGGGCTCCACGAGGAAGCCAGACTGCCAAGGTTTGAGGACCTGACTTCTGACGGGAAAAGAAGCTTATAGTCTTTTTGACTACATTGTTCTAGACTTCTGCTCGGATGGGCACGTCGATTCACTTTCCAGCGGCAGAGGAACCGGACGGTAGACGGAAAGTTCTGCGACTACGAGTTGACGCCGAGACCCCAGAACTCGCCGAATCGCTAGTTCAGCGCTCGAGCAGCGAGTTGCGTAGCGCTCTTGGCTGCAACTATGCGGAGCTAGCTACCTCCGCACAGACCGCCCGACGCAGCATCAATGCCCAAGCCATTTCGATTCTCTCGGAACGGCTCCCCATCGATCCTGGCCAACTGAGCATATTGCGCAGCCCCACAATCGGAACCTATCGCGGCGGGAAGGGCGATTTCTTCCACGATTTGTTTCCGTATCTCGAGGCGTTCTCTCCGGCGTTTGTGCGAGACCTTACGGATCGCTACGCGCCCGATGCGAAAGTATTGCTCGACCCATTCGGCGGCTGTGGCACCGCGCCACTGACGTTCGCGTATGACCGTCCCGGCAAGAGAGTCTCTTACTACTGCGAGCTCAATCCCCTCCTCCAGCGTATCGTCTCTCTCAAAGAGTGGCTTCGTTCACTTCCTTACGATGACCGATCAAGGTTGCGCGAGCGTATCGCGGCATTCCGACCTACGTTGCGCCGTGATACGGCTGCAGCACAACGGCACGACTTGTTGAAGGCTTCCTGCGAGCCGGTCTTTGGCCAATCGTCGGTTTTCCCTTTACCTACTCTCGATCAAGTCTTGCGCATAAAGACTGTGATTGAGAACTTGAGGACGGAAGATGCGGCGCTTTCGAACGTTCTCGACATTGCCGTGCTGGCGTCCATAGTGCCAGCATCCAATATGCAGCGCGCAGGAGACTTACGAAAGAAACGCCCGGACGAAAGGAAAAAGATATCTTCTGATTTGCTTGAACATATCGCCAAAACCCTGGAGCAAATCGAACAAGGACTTGAATCATTTGATCAGATGGAATGTGCATCCCAGTTGCTTGCCGAAGATGCGCGCTCGTTATCGAGAATACCTTCGATAGAGGCTGACTTAGTAATCACATCACCTCCTTATCTAAACGGAACGAACTATTTCCGCAATACGAAGGTTGAGCTCTGGTTCCTGAGAGTACTCAATTCCTCTCACGATTTGGCAAGGCTACGAGATCAAACCATTACGGCGGGCATAAATGACGTCCGTGGGGTGCGAGGTACGTCGCATCCACCCCAAGATGTGCCGGAATGCATAGCCGAATGTGTCGGCCAACTGGAAGCCAGCTCGTACGACCGCCGGATTCCGTTGATGGTTCGCTGGTATGCATTTGACCTCGAACAGGCCATAAAAGCGACTCTGTCTCACACGAAGCGAGGCGCTAAAGTCTTTATCGATATTGGCGATTCAATCTATTCGGGAGTTCGCGTTCCGACAGACAAATTGATCGCCGATATCCTAACTCGAAATGGCTGTGACGTATTGGAGGAGATTCTTATCCGCCAGAGGATGGCAAGGCAGGGCCGACGTGTACATCAAGTGTGCATCGTCGCAGAGGCTCGAGGAACTCCAAGCAAAGGGAGCCGGCCTGAGACGCCTGACCGAAGGGCCTGGGAGACTTTTCAATCGAAGCTTCCCCATACCGCGCAACCGTTCTGTAAAAGAAATTGGGGACATTCCTGGCACTCGATTTGCAGTTTCCAGGGAAAGCTAAAGCCGGCCATCGCGAAGTTTCTAACTGAAGCGTTCGTACCTACTGGCGGGTCTGTCTTGGATCCTTTCGCCGGCGTCGGCACGATTCCGTTTGAAGCAGCTCTCGCAGGGAAAGCCGCCTACGGCTTCGACCTCAGCCCCGCTGCACTCGCGATCTCGAGGGCGAAGGTTTCTGTGCCGAACTCCGACGAAATCGCTGAACGGTTGGATGTGCTGGAAGCGCACATATCCGCGAATCGTCATTCCGACTATTCAGCAATATGGCAACCCAAGTTCAATCGTCCCTTAGCCGACTACTATCATCCCGAAACGCTGCAACAGATCTTGGCTGCGAGATCATGGTTTGCAGGCCAACATCCGTGGAGCGCCAGCGATGCGATGCTGCTAGCTTGCGCAATGCATATTCTCCACGGTAACCGCCCGTATGCTCTCAGCAGACGCTCTCACCCAGTGACGCCCTACGCGCCCTCTGGAGAGACGGTTTATAAGCCATTTATCGAAAAGCTTCGGGAAAAGACCGGGCGTGTGTTAGCCGAGCATTTGCCAGAGCACTTTCAGAATGGTTGTGTATACGAACATGACGCAACGAGCTGGTGGCCGAGTCACATCTACGATCTTGACGCCGTAATAACTTCCCCTCCATTTTTCGATTCGACGCGATTTTTCTTGGCGAATTGGATTCGCTTATGGTTTGCAGGTTGGGCAGAGTATGATTTTCGCTCGGGGCAACGACGATTTCTCGAAGAGCAACAGAAGCGTTCCCTTACATGCTACGAACCAATCTTTCGGCAATCCAAAGAACGGCTAGCAAATGGCGGAGTCCTGTTAATGCATCTCGGAAAGAGCAAGAAGTGCAACATGGGCGTAGAGCTGCAGCGGCTTGCCCTTAAATGGTTCGCAAAATCAGAATTGTTCGACGAGTCCGTGGCCCATTGCGAATCTCACGGAATTCGAGACAAAGGCACGGTGACTGACCATCAATATCTGTTGCTCTATTAGATATTGCCCGCCTTCAGCTGCGCGTCCGCTTCCTCTACCCATCGCTCCGCGATTATTCCCTCAACAACGGAAAAGATATCGACTCCCGCATGCTTCAATATGCGATTGCGGAGTTTCACTACCTCATCCATGTACGCTGCGTACTTGGTCAATAGAGCTTGAACATTCCCGGAATCTTGTAGATGTTCAATGGCGGCGGGGTTGATTGTCGGCTCAGCCTTCAATAGTTCGTAGTCGAGACCCGTTAAGGTCTGCAATCTTCGTAATCGCTCATCATTGTAATACTCCGCCGGCCACTTTCCCGACTTCTCATTATTGTGCTCGCTGCATAACAGCGTTCCGTTGTCTGTCGTTAATGGCCAAAGATAATATGCAGGCAGCGTGTGATCGAGTTGGTAAGTTCCAGCGATCGGAGCGCCATTTTCGTCAACCAGCTGCTTTTCACACTGGAAGCACTTTCCGTCGAAACGACGAAAGATCTCCTTGCTGTTGATCTTTCCGGTCGCGCCGGAAACGTCCACATATAGGCGGCGTTTCTGCGCCGCTTCACGGTGCTGATCGCTCGTTCGAGTTTGGTTCTTGATGGAGTTATAGGATGTTTTGCACTGGCGGCATTCTCCTTGTCGACCAGTTTGACGCGCGCCATGTCGATCAAACGCGGCTAGCGGCTTCGCGGCATTGCAGATGATGCAGTATTTGTACATTGGAGCATTTTCGACGTATTGCCGATGATCCACATCAAAGTCGCCTTCCTCTATGACTTCAATAGTTTCTCCGCTCTCTGGATCTCGCCTGATAAGGCGATAGCTATAGAACCTCGTAGCTCCGCCATCCTCCAGCACGAAACCGCAGGCGGGACACACAATTGAGAGCTCACCACCAATTTCGTCTGCTCGAACCAGCAAGAAGTTCGTGCATTCATGGTTCAGACATTCGAATACCTTGAGCGGAACATCGCCCATGCCTTGGACATGTTCCGCACGTAACTGGCCTGTTTTCTCTACGCGCGTGTATGGGGTTCGTCGTGGCACAGCTATTGAATCGAATTCGGGACTATTGTTTCATTCCTAGCTGACTTTCTCAGTGAATGCCAATTTCTGCGGCTAATCCCGAGCGTGGCTAGCGATGGAGAGTATATAGACGAGCCGGTGACGCGCAAATGCGCACAGAATCGCTCCTCTCCTGCGCATTCACCCTGACCTCAACTGGCATGGCGCAATGGATTTCCAGCGATTCTAAGATGAGTAACATCGACGACTACTAAGAGGCTGCTTATGGCCGTTCCAGTTACGGATTTGATTATCGCGGCGGTAAGCAAGCTTGTTGATGACTCACAAGCGGAGCGCTACCGCGAGCCCAGTCACTCGGATATCGATTTCTATGTCGGCCGTGTCGGATTGTCCTCTGCCGATCCCAAGGCACAGGGCCAAACAGTGGGAAAAGCCAAAAGAGTCCGCGCCATTCTCTCTTGGGCTGTAGACAACGATCCAGATGCTGCCGGCAACCTCATCGAATCACTATTGAGCCTTCACTAATACAGTGGCATCACAAAGCCAATTCGGTCTGCTTCCAGAAAGCCGCGATCAATGCCGGACGTCGCTGCATGCGGCGGAAGCTGCGGCATGCACAGGTGCGCAACTCCGGCAGATCGCTGGCGCAGAAGTTGGCCAGCTCGCGGTTCTTGCCGTAGTTCCAGATCTGCTCAACGGGATTGAGCTCCGGCGCGTAAGGCGGCAGAAATTCGATTCCGAGCTCACCGTGACGGGCCGCGACATACTGGCGGACTTTGCGGCTGCGATGTGCCTGCAGGCCGTCCCACACGATCAACGGCTTCTGCCGGAATTGGCGGCGCAAATGACCGAGAAACTCGACGATCTGGTCGCTCTTGATGGTGCCGGGATAGAGCCGGAAGTAGAAGTTCCGCCAACTCAATCCCGCGATGACACTCAGCAATTTCCAGTTGAAGTGGTACTGCAGCACCGGTGTCTGACCCCGCGGCGCCCAAGTGCGAACGCGGTGAGGACGCTCGGAGAGTCCGGACTCGTCGACGAACACGATCAATCGTCTTTCTCGGGCGGCGTTTTTTTTACCTGGGGCCAGCGCTTGCGCTTCCACGCCTCGATGCGCGCCTCGTCGCGCTCGCGTGCACGACCCGTCGACCGTTGGGGCGTGAAGCCGAGCTGGCGCAGCAGCTGCCAGACTCGGGTCGTTGCGTACGCGACACCGAAGCGCTTTTCGATCAACTGCGCGACCCGCGGCAACGTCCATAAACCCGTCGGAAATCCGGCCACCTCCGGTCCCGCCTTCAATAACCGCACCAGCTGCTCGAGCTGTCGCTCATCGAGCCGGGGCTTGCGTCCAGCACGTCCTGCACGGCGTAGTCCCCGCAGCCCTGCCTCTTCAAGGGCGCTGGCCCACCGGCTCACCGACTGCCGACTGACCTCGGTCAATCGTGCTACCTCCGCTTGGCTCACCCCGTTGCGCAGCAGCCGAGCGCCTTCGCGCCGGCGCTCCTCCATCGCAACGAAATCCCGCTTCGCACTTGCCGCCATCGCTCCGCACTCCGCTTCCCTCGCGATTGCAGTGAGTTTAGTGCAAAGCATCGATATTGTCACTGTATTAGTGAAGTCTCAATAATCTCGAAGATTCGTGGGTCCGGAGGATTTCGGCCTGGATCCCCAAACTTCGTGGGGCAAGCCGCGATAACGAATGCGATTGAGGCCTTCGGATCCGAAGGTTACGCACTGGCGTCGGATGGTGACCTGCGCCCAAAGAACCTCGACGTCTTGCATGGTCGAGAGCTCACTGCTGCTTTGAAAGCTTATGCGAACCGAGCGAGACGGGGCGCAGAAGATGCCGCCCTGCTCGCCGGGACGAGCAAAGATCTCCTAGAGGCTACGGCAGCGCATGTGCTCGTGGCCAAATACGGGCAATATCCAGATAGGGTCAATTTTCCGACTTTGCTTGGACAGGCGTTCATCGCTATTGGTCTTGCTACGCCTGCAGAGAAAACTGCCGCAGGTGAGCTCGCCCATAAACCTATGGAACGCGCTCTGTATGAGTCGGCATGCGCCGTCAATCGTTTGAGAAACAAGGAAGGTACTGGCCACGGGCGCCCCTGGGTATCGGGGCTTCGCGATCCAGAAGTGCAAGCAGCCGTCCGGGTCGCTGGCTGCGTTGCAGCATATATGCTCGACAAGCTGGAAGATACTTGAGCCTCAATGTCTTCGCGAGGAAAGATGAGTCTAAACGCCCATTTTTGGCGGCGCTATTTCAGAACGCAATTTCAACCTGAGCTTCCGGCGCTCACTGACGTCCTGGAAAACCGAATTCTGCCGAGCTTTGCTGGACTAGAGCAGGAAGCTGAAAAGGTTTCGAAAGATGCATGGGATGCGTTTATGGCAATGCCTGGGACTGGCGACGAGGACTTTTCTGATTTCGCCGATGAAGCCGAGCAAGCCGGTGTTTCCCACTACGTGCCGTTGACCGGAATTCGCCAAGGAATACTGAACTTCTTCGCCGCAGCACTTTTTCATTGCTTCGAACAACAGGTCATGCTGTTTCACAGAAGGGAGATCCTGGACCCGTTCGAGGAAAACAACGAAAAGCTATTCTCGTTCAATGAATTCAGAACGCGCCTAAAGGAGGTGCCGATCGATATATCGTCCTTTCCGAGACTGGGTGGAAATACTAGAGCTTCGCCTAGTGGCGAATACCGTAATCTGCGCGTGAACTTCGATCAGTGCGACCAGAGCTGCTCGAAAACCCGGATTTGGCGAAGTATTTAGGCGACACCAACGCTATGCGCTCCTTGCAGACGGCTGTCCGGTCACCTCCCGATCTCGACGAGCGCAACGCGGTTGACGCCGCTGCACGCGAGCACCAGCCTGCCGTCGGCGGTCGCCTGCATGTGCCGGACGACGCCGCCGCCCGACGGGATCGGCCAGCTCTGAAAGGTCTCGGTCTTCGTATCGAAACGCACGAGCGCGTTCGGCCTAGGATAAGTCTCGACGTACCAGACGACGTCGCCGATCGTCGCAATGCCGTAGGGTTGCGAGCTCTCGCCGCTCGGCGACAGCCATTCGCGATACTCGCCCGTCTGCGGATCGTAGCGGCCGAGATAGCCGCGCGGATAATCCGTGTACCAGACCGCATCGTCGGGCGTGAGCGCGATACGCCGCGGCCGCGAGTCGGCATGCGGCAGCTCGTACTCGGTGATCGCGCCCGTGTCCGGGTCGACGCTGCCGAGCCGGTTGCCCCAGAAGTCGACATACCAGGGCACGCCGTGCGAGTTGACGTGAATGCCGTACGGAAACGCGCGCTCGCTCGGCGCCGCCGAGATCTTGATCTGCTCGGTCGCGGGGTCCAGCCGGCCGACGTGGCCCGACATCGCCGTGAACCAGACCGTGCCCCCGGCGTCGACGATCGGCGTGTGCGGCCGCTCGACGCCCTCCGGCATCGCATAGTCGGTCACATCGCCCGTGCGCGGATCGAGCTTGCCGAGATAGGCCTGATAGTTGCCGGTGAACCAGACGTTGCCCGCGCCGTCCTCGATGAGGCCATGGGGCCCCGAGTTCGGGATCTCGAGCGGAAACTCGCGCATCGCGCCCGTCTTCGTGTCGACGTGGCCGATGCGGTTCGCGAACTGGCCGGCCCACCAGATCGAGCCGTCGGCAGCCGGCGCTGGATCGTGCGGGCGCGAGCCCAGGGTCGGCGCGATCCACTCGGTGATCGTGACTTTGGCGGGACCGAAGATGATCTTCGGATCGGTGCCGGGCTTCTTCGGGAAGTTCGTCGCGAGATACTCGACGACCGACTCGCGCAGCGGCTCGGCCAGCGTGATCATCGTGCCGATGAGCTCTCGCCAACCGTCCTCGCTGTAGCCTCGCGCGTTCGGAATGTAGTCGAGGCGATGGCAGGCCGCACACGTGCCCTGCACGAATACCTTCGGCTCGCCTTCGGGCAGCTGGTACTGCGAGTCGGTCGCTTGGGCCGCGGCCGGGGCTGGAAGAACGGCCATGAGACCCGCCACGGATGCGGCAAGACCTCCAACTGTACGCTTATGCATGCTTGCTCCCCCTTCGTTGGATATTTCTATAGACATTCCTGGCACCGGCGTCGCGCCGCCGCCTTGCTTGCGGCTACGGCGTCTCCATCCTCAAGAGCGGCGCTTTCGGCAGGTATCGTCGCGTCGCCTCCAGATCGCAGTTGAACGGCGCCATCTCGATGTGAGGCGAGTAGCGCAGATCCCGCGTGTGAGTCATCGACCCGACGATGTACTCGGGATCCTCGAGCGTGAACTGCGTCGTCATCCGGCTGCCGCCTTCGCGCAGCCGATAGCGCTCGACGACGTGCTTGCGTGCGCCGGAGGGCACGCCGTTCTGGTAAGGCGAGCGGTCGTCGGCGAAATTCGTCGTGTCCACGACGAGCACGTCGTTCTCCCACCAGCCGATCGAATGCCCTTCGTGCGTGCGCTCGTCGGCCGGCGGGTGGCCGCCCCCGTCCATATAGACGGTTCGCTCCTGGTCGAAGTACTGCGACCGTACATGACAAGCTCTCGATCCTCGACGAGCTCGATCTCGAGCGGATAGATGTCCGTGTACACGATGCCGCCGGGCGTCGGCTTGGTCGCGCACAAGAGCTCGGGATTCTCGAGCGAATTCTGATCGAACGCCGCCTTCGCGGCGCGGCCCTTCTCGGTGAGCTCGAGGTCGCGGTTCATGAGCTGATCGAGACCGCCGGGATAATCGGGCCCGAGGCTCTCGCGATCGACCATCCAGACGCCCTCGATCGTCGTCGCACTGGCCTGCGTTTCGGGAGGCGGCAGACGCTCGTAGGAGATCGGCAGCCCGTCACGCTCGAGCGCGTCTGGACGGTCATCGCGAGAACGGTCTTCGGTCTCATCGCCACTCGGTGTCGCACGGTACCGGTTACGCTACTCGTAGTACGGCACGCAGCTATCGGTCCCGACGGTCAGCCCGGGCTCCCAATGCCAGACGATCACGCGCGGCTTGTCGATCGGCGCCGCGAACGTCGCCGGATCGTAGGCGCGGATGTCGTAGACGAGCGTGTCGCCGTCCCAGCGGCCGCGCGAGTGGCCCAGCGGGGTCGGCTCGACACCGGCGGGCACCGCGTCGACGTTCATGTGAATCACGCGCGTGCGGTTGTAGTTCTGCGCCTTGATCAGGACGTCCTCGCCTTGCCGGAGAAACTCGAAGGGCCGCGCGGCGGCAGCTCGGTGACGACATACGGCGTCGCGTCCGTGTAGACCCAGACGCGGAAGATACCGTCGGGCGGCGCCGTCTCGGCCACGGCCTCGGGGTCGTGCCCCCGGCCGGCACCGAGGTACTCGTCGGACCAGCACGGGCCTGCGCCCGTGAACGCGAGCTCGGTGCCGCTCGGCCCGAGCACGTTCGCGAGCCTGAGCCAGTGCTCGCGGCGATCGGAGCGGTTACCGGCGGCACGCACGCGGTCGCCGGCCGCGACATAGCCGTCGACGACGCCCTCCTGGCGCGCGTTCGACGCGCCCGGGTCCTCGAGCACCCAATCGACCGGCGTGCCGTCGGCATCCGGCGCCCGGACCGTGATCATGATGTGCGGATTGCGCCAGACGACGCTGACGACCTCGCCCTCGAGCTCGAGTATCTCGCCGCCGATGTACTCCACGCGCGAGTGATGTGCCGTCGCAATGCCGGGCGCCACGACAAACGAAGCAACGACCGCTATGCCCCCGAGCAGCGTCCTTCTCTCCGCGCTTGGACAAACGTGCATCAGCTCTCCCCCCTTCTCGGTTCTCTGCCGAGTCACCGCTCGATACGCCGTCGAGCTGCCCGATCTTCCCGGGTCTTGCGTGCGTTCGATTCTACTCCTATCGTGCCGGAAATCTTGCTCCCGGGCGCGCTTCTGTGCGGCCCGCAGACCAGAAGCCTGCAGACCGGCCGCAGAACCCCGCAGGAATGGACCATGCACGGCACATCGCGCCGGTACGCGATCCCGAGAATGCGTCGCATGAGTCGCGGTTTCGGTATCATTCCACCATGTCGGGAGCTGCACCCGGGGAGCCGGCTCGCGACCCATGCGGTCGCCGTCTCGATAGGTGACGAGGATCATTAGTGACTGATCGACCTGAACGCTCATGAATGCGCGCCGAGCGCGGTTATGCGGATTGACCGGGTCTGTTGCCTGCTGCATGGTACTTTGCGCATCGGCAGTCGCTGCGCAGGAGACGAGCACGACAATCTTTACGGACGAGTGTGCGTACGATCGGCCCACGCTGATGAGCCTCAGCGAACGGGACTTCGACCAGGACATGTCCGGCGGCTGGCGCACGCTGGCCGCTCGTGAGGCCTGTCTCGAGGTTGCCGCCGACCTCTCTCGGGACTACCGAGAGGATCGTGGGCTGACGTCAGCGATCCTGTACTGGCACGAAGGACAGCTCCGCGCGGCAGCCGGGGACGTTGAGCGTGCTATCCGGCTGTTCATGGAGTCCCGCGTCACCGGGAATGATCCCTACGGCTGGAACCCTTACGTGGATGCCACGATCGCGTTCTTGAGACGCGACTTCGCCGCATTAACGGATGCACGCGAGACGTTGGCGCGCATGCCCAAACCGGACAATTTCCCGGTCTTCGATGCCGACGGAAAACCCATGGACGTCTCTTGGCCTCCGAATCTGGACATCGTCGACCATCTGATTGCCTGTTTTGAGCGCGACTACATGACCGCATATGGTCGGTGTGAAGACCAGTGAGAAACCGAGGACGCCCGGAATTCCGGCCCGAGCACATCGTTGCTCGAGACGCCAACGCTCGAGTATTTCAATAGGAGAATGCATGCGCACTCCATTCGTTCGCCTCGTCGCACCCATACTCCTAGCTACGGCTTCCGCCGCCCTTTCACAATCGCGCGACACGCTCGACATCTACGTGTTCGACACCGAAGGCGGCGAGGCCGTGCTCTACATCGCCCCGACCGGCGAGGCGATGCTGTTCGACACGGGTCGCGAGGATACCTTCGACCGGATTCACGCCGTCATCGAGCAGGAGCGCATTCCGGTGCTCGACTACGTGATCGTCTCGCACTATCACGGCGATCACGTCGGCGGCGCCTGGCGCCTGCCCGAGCTGCCGGTGCGCAACTACCGCCAGCTCATCGATCACGGCCCGTATACGACGGAGCTGCAGCCGCAGCAGCGCGCGTCGTTCGAGCGCTATCTCGCACTGCGCAGCATCTCGAAGGCGCGGCGTGCGGTGCCCGGCGAGACGCTCTCGTTCGGTGCCGTCGACGTGCACGTCGTCGCTTCGTCGGGCGAGCAGCTCGCCTCCCCTCTGCCGGGCGGCGGCGAGCCGAATCCGCTGTGCCGCAACCACGTGCCGAAAACCGATCTGCGCGCCGTCGAGAACGACGAGGTCGTGTCGATCGTCGTCCGTTACGGCGACTTTGCGTTCCTCGAGCTCGGCGATCTGATCTGGAACGACGAGCAGCGGCTCGTCTGCCCGGACAACCTGCTCGGCACGGCCGACGTCTACCATACCTCGGGACACGCCGCAGAGTGGGGCTCGAATCCCGTGATGGTGCATGCGGTCCGCCCGCGCGTCGCCGTCATGAACAACGCCGCGGTCAAGGGCGGCCACGTTGACACGTTCGCGACGCTGCGCGGCTCGCCGCGCCTCGAGGACGTCTGGCAGATCCATTACTCGACGGAGTTCGCAGCCACGCTCGACAACTCGCCGGAGGACTTCATCGCCAACCTCGACGGCGCCGACGGGCACGCAGGCCACTACATCAAGTTCTCCGCACGCGCCGACGGGAGCTTCACGGTCACGAACGGCCGCAACGGCTTCACGATGGACTATCCAGCGGTCTCGACGCGAGCCGCTGTGCGCTAGCGCTGCGGGCCGCTTTGCGAACCCACAATTCCACACGGGGGGTCGACGTCATGACGAGATTACTTCAGAACATCACGGTCCTGTCGCTGCTCATCATCGTCACAATCGCGTGCAGCCGCGGCGGCGCGGACGGCGCCGGCATGCGCGCGAGCGCAACCGTGAGCGAGATTCCGCAGTTCCGCGCCGAGGGGGCCTGGCCGAGGCTGCCGAGCCGGTGGGTCATGGCGATCGTGTCGAGCACGTGGATCGACGATCAGGATCATCTCTGGGTGCTGCAGCGCCCCGGCACGCTCGGCGACGACGAGAGAGCGCGCGCGGCGCCGCCGGTGCTCGAGTTCGACGCCGACGGCAACTTCGTCCAGGGCTGGGGCGGGCCCGCGGCCGGCTACGACTGGCCGGAGACCGAGCACGGCATCCACGTCGATCCGCAGGGCTTCGTCTGGGTCGGCGGCAACGGCGACGAGGACCAGATCCTGAAGTTCACGCGCGCCGGCGAGTTCGTCATGCAGATCGGCAAGGGCGGCTTGCCGAAGAGCAACGCCGACACCGCGAACCTCTGGCGGCCCGCGGACATGTTCGTGCACGCGCGGACGAACGAGCTCTTCGTCGCCGACGGCTACGGCAATCGGCGCGTCATCGTGTTCGACGCCGACACCGGCGCGTTCAAGCGCCTATGGGGCGCGTTCGGCAATCCGCCCGAGGACGATCCCGCGCTCGGCTCCGGCGAGCCGCTCGGTCCCGACGGTGCAGCGCAGTTCATGCCGCCCGTGCACGCCGTCAGGGTCTCGGCCGACGATCTCGTCTACGTCGCCGACCGCGGTGGCCGGCGCGTGCAGATCTTTACGATCGAAGGCAACTACGTCGAGCAGCTTTTCATCGGCCGCGAATGCCACGCGCCGGATTGCGGCAACGGCCAGACCGCCGCGGGTCTCGCATTCTCATCCGATGCCGAGCAACGCTATCTCTATGTCGCGAACCGCAGCCAGGCGCAGATCATGGTGTTCGATCGCAGGACGCTCGCGTATCTCGATTCGTTCGGCTCGTGGGGCTCGGATCCGGGACAGTTCGGCACGCTGCATCATCTGTCGGTCGACTCGCAGGGCAACCTCTACACGGCCGAGGTCACGCCGCTGACGCCCGCGAACCGGCGCGTGCAGAAATTCACGTTGGCGGGCTACGCGCCGCTGCCGGTCGTCCACAAGACGATGTAACGCCCGCCTTGCGGCGGGCACGTCAGCCGTTCGCGGGCCGGTGCGCGCGCAGGAACGAGCGGATCTGGCGCACGGCCAGCGGGATCCGCTCCGGCGGCTCCTTCCACGGGAACAGGCTGACCTCGGCCTGCGGCGCGAGCATCGCCGCCTCCATCGCGACCTCATACGGATGCGCCGGGATGTCGTCGGGCAGAATCAGCACGGGCGTCTGACACCGGCGCACGAAATCGCGCGAAACCGTGAACACGAAATCCGCGTTCGTCCGGTACATGCTCGTCAGGAAGCGATCGACCATCTCGATCGTGACGTCGGGCCGCCGCTCGACGAGCGCCGGCCCCCAGCCGTTCATGTTGCCCTCGTAGAAATAATCGGGCAGCTCCGGACGGAAGCCACTCGGCTGCGCGAGCACGGCCGCGACGACGCGATCGGGCGCGCGCTCGAGGATATTCCAGATGAACGGGCCGCCGATGCAAAAACCCAGCACCATGAACCTGTCGATGCCGAGGTGATCCATCAGGCCGACGTGATCGTCGGTATGCGAATCCCACGGCCGGTCGACCTCGAGCGGGCCCGTCGACTCACCTTCGATCGCATTGCGCAGGTCCATCGACACGCAGCGGAACTCGTTGCCGAACTCGGCGATCGGATTGAACGGCGAGCGCTCGGTCAGATTGGCCATGACCGAGTTGAGCCCGCCGCCAGCGATCAGCAACAGCGGAAACCCTGAGCCGTTGACCTGATAACGGATGCGAACGTCGCCTCTCTCGTAAAACGGCATTGGCTTCCCTCCCGACCGGCTCCCCTGCTGCGCGAACGCGCGCGGGGCCGCGGCGACGGCTGCCGCGGCGGCACCCGTCGCCAGCAGGGCGCGCCGAGTCGAATCGACTTTGGGTTCTCGTTCCGACATGGGATTCTTCTTGTGGTTACGCTGACCCAGCCTGCTACCGCGCGGCAGCCGAGTCAAGCGAGGGCCGACGACGGACTTGCCGATGCGGCAACATCGCGCAAAATCGCTTACGCTCATCGCGTTCGGCAGACGGCCGCGGTCGGGAGCTCGTCTGACCGGCGCGAGAACTCCAGCCAAGAAAGAGCAGCGCCCTTGTGAGCACCACTGAGCAGCCTCGAGCGGACGAGACCCGCAGAACGTTTTACGTCATTCTGATCTCGTGCATCGCGACGATCGGCGGTTTCCTGTTCGGCTACGACTCCGGCGTCATCAACGGCACGGTCGAAGGCCTGCAGACGACATTCGACTCCGACAGCGTCGGCACGGGCTTCAACGTCGCCTCGATGCTGCTCGGCTGCGCGGCTGGCGCGTTCTTCGCCGGCCGGCTCGCCGACCGGCACGGACGGCGGTTCATCCTGCGCGTCGCGGCCGTGTTCTTCATCGTCAGCGCCTTGGGCTCCGGCATCGCCGATACGTCGGCCGAGTTCGTGTTCTACCGCGTGCTCGGCGGGCTCGCGCTCGGCGCCTCGAGCATCCTGACCCCCGCTTACATTTCCGAGGTCACGCCGGCGCGCTATCGCGGCAGGCTCGCCACGGTCCAGCAGGTCGCGATCATCTCGGGGCTCTTCATGGCGTTTCTGTCGAACTACCTGATCGCGATCACGGCCGGGTCCTCGGTCGCGACATTCTGGCTCGGCTACGAGGCCTGGCGGTGGATGTTCTGGGTCGAGGTATTGCCGGCGACGATCTTCCTGGTCGCGCTCGCGCTGATCCCGGAGAGTCCGCGCTACCTCGTGCTCGTGCGCCGCCGCGAGCTCGCGATCGAGGTGCTCACGTCGCTCGGCGGGCGCGCGGTCGCGATCCGCAAGGTCGAGGAGATCGATGCGTCGCTCGCCGAGGACCGGCACCGGCCGCGCTTCGCGGATCTACGCGACCGGACCACCGGCGGGCTGCGCCGAATCGTCTGGGTCGGTCTGGGTCTCGCGACGCTGCAGCAGCTCGTCGGCATCAACGTCGTGTTCTACTACGGCGCCGTGCTCTGGCAATCGGTCGGCTTCACCGAAGGCGATGCGCTCGCGATCAACATTCTGAGCGGCGCGCTCAGCATCGGCGCCGTTGCGATCACGATCCTGTTGATCGACCGCATCGGCCGCAAGCCGATCCTGCTCGTGGGCTCGATCGGCATGGCGCTGAGCCTCGCGTTGCTGACCTACACGTTCACGACGGCGACGACGGGCCCGACGGGCGGGCTCGCGCTCGAGGGCGGCTACGGGCCGCTCGCGCTGATCGCCGCGAACGTCTACGTCGTGTTCTTCAACTTCTCGTGGGGCCCGGTCATGTGGGTCATGCTCGGCGAGATGTTCCCGAACCAAATCCGCGGCTCCGGGCTCGCCGTCAGCGGTCTCGCGCAATGGCTCGCGAATTTCGCGATCACGATGACGTTCCCGATCATGCTTTCCGGCATCGGACTCGCCGGCGCCTACGGCTTCTATACGCTCTGCGCAGTGCTGTCGATCGCGTTCGTCGTCGCGATGGTGCACGAGACGCGCGGACTCGAGCTCGAGGAGATGCGCGGATGAAGACAGAGGAACAGAATTCGCCCGAGACCAACGTAAAGGTAGCGGCATGACGCAAGCTCACAGCACCGATGCCCGGGCCTCACGCTCAGTGGAGCCGGCGCGGCCGCCATCGAGCGTTTCGACGCCGTGATCGACGATCTCTACTACTACCGCCTGGGCGTTCAGGATCGCCTGGACGCGCTGTTGCAGCAGTTTCCGGAGTTCGTGCTGGCTCACGTGCTCAAGGGCTCGTGGACCAAGGGAGGACGACCCCGGACGGTGCCAATCACAACGCCAGAACAGAGGGCCGTGCTCGATGCCGCCCACCGGCTGGCCGGAAGCGGATCGCTCATCCCGGCGCAGACGTTGAGCAGTTTCTGGACCGGATCGCGCAGGCGCAGTTGCCCTCTGTCATCACGGCTTACGAGAACCGGTCCGCCGGCTCGAAGAGCGGAAGATCGAGCTCAACGAAAGGATCGCCAATTGTGGCCGTCCGCTGCGCGGCTTCGACGAGACACTTAGAACTTCGCTCGACTTCCTGGCAAACCCTTGCAATCTCTGGGCTCGCCTTGAGCACAAGAAAGCCGTACTGAAACTCGCGTTCGCCGACCGGCTCGCCTATGTCCGGAACGAAGGATTTAGAACTCCGAACCTCGCCTTACCTTTCAAGGTCTTAGCGAACCTCAAACAATTCAAAAGCAAGATGGCGCGCCCGGAGAGATTCGAACTCCCGACTTCCGGCTGCTTAGGCCGGCCCACGTTTGAGCCTAAGTAGCTGAATACTCTGGCCATACGTCACGCTGAGTGTGGAAAAGAACTTCCGACAACGCTCCGGAACCCCGCACCATTCCTCGAGCCGGTTCTGAGTTTCCCACAGTCGATCCCGCGCCACGTCGACGCCCTCGAGCGCGTGCGTGCGCGGGTCGAGGCGGCGCGCAGCAGGCGCTCGGCGAGATCACCGGAGAGTTCACGAGCGACGACCTGCTCGGGGGGATCTTCGAGAGCTTCTGCATCGGCAAATAGGAAAGATTCCAGCCCCGGCGAGGAGCGACGGCGCCGATCAATGGCGGGCGAGCCCTTTGACGAGCATCCTCGTCGCCGACTCGATCTTTTTCGAGGCCCAAAGCAGGCAAGGCCGCGGATCCTCAAGCAGGTAGCGAAAAGACGGGTGAAACACGCGGCGTCGGGCGCCGAAGTACTCTCTCCGGTAGGCGCGCAGGCGGGCGCCGATCCCCGGCGGCGCGCTGTCGGGATCGAGGCTCGCCTTGCGCAGCACGTGCCTGCGGTATCCGAACACCGCGCCCTCGACCAGCCCCGCGAGGAAATTCGTGACGTCAGCTATCGGCTCCAGGAGCAGGCTGTCAAGCGGGTAATCTTCTCCGGGCACGATGGGCTCGGGCGATTCGCCCCGCGCGATCCGGAGGCAGAGCAGCGGCTCGTTGATGCCGAGCTCGGTTCGCGTCCAGAGATATTGGCCCAGGCGGGGATTGACCTCCATGAGCTTCGGTTGCCCGTCGCGCGCGTCCGTCTTGGTCTGAACGGTCGCGCCGCCCCACCAGCCGAGATGGGCGAGCAGACGAACGGCCTCGGCGGAGTACGGCGCGTGAGCTTGCGAGACCGCGGAGCCGGCCGTGTTGCGCACGATCCTTCCGTAGGTTCGCAACACCTTGGGCGTGAAAACGGACACGGGCCGGCCCGCTTTATCGAGGACGATATAGAAGTTCTGTATCCGGTTGCCCGGCACGTATTCCTGAATCATCGGCGCGCCGTAGCGCTGCGCGACTGCCTCGGCGGCCGCAGCGAGCTTGGTCGCGCTCGTCTCTATCCGCATGCCGCGGCTGCCGTTCGTGAAGCGCGGCCTGATCATCCACGGAGACGTCGTCTCGACAAGAAACGCTTCCAGGCTCTCTGCGTTCTCGTACAGACAGCTCGCCGGCACCGGGAAGCCGACCTCCCGCGCGCATCGCACCGTGTCGTACTTGTCGAGCGGCTTGATGACGGCGTCGTAGTCCGGCACGGGTATCAGGACTCCGTGGGAAGCGAACAGCGGCTTGTTCTTGGCGAGCACGTAGACCCAGGGATCGTTCGAAGGAAAGATCGTGTCGATTCGATCCCGCTCGCAGATGCGCAGCATCTCGTCCACGAACGCCTGCTCCCGGGCCGTATTGGTCGGCTGAATTCTTCCGGCCTGCCAGTCCGCTTCCGGGTGAGGCACGCGGCAGCGGCGGTCCACGAGCCGGGAATAGGCCGCATGGCAAGTTGGCCAGAAGCCCATCGCGGGAGGGCCGGACATCGTCACCGTGACCCAGTCGGCGAACGGCCGCAGCGCCCGAAGAATGAAATAGGCTTGGGAGCAACGTGCGTTCGTGATCAGCAGGCGCATGCCGAATTGTGCCACGGGCCCGACACCGGCGGCGCGGTGCATCGGGGAAACGGCACGGCGCCCCCTGGCTGTGTGGAACGTTTGCCTTGAACGGGCCGCCTGCTTCCAGGACTCATCTGGCCAGGTAAGGTAGCCATCTACAAAGAAAGTTCGAAAGAACTATCGCGATGACTGCGCCCCAGTTCCCTAATGGAGCAAAGTCACCAGCTCATCAGCGATCTCGGCAGCGCTCTTGAGTGAGGTATTGAGGGCAACTTTGTCGGCCAACGGGGCACTGTAGCGCCCCACTTCGTCCTTTCGAGACCTTGTGCCAGATCGGAAGTATGCGCATTTCGCCGCTCGTTTCGAGCTGTTCGATAGCAGCAGGGCTCGAACGCGGCGTCAATACTGACTGAGCGCGCAGGCCTGCCAGTTCCTTTGACAGGCGGTTGATTTGATTCTGGTGCGGCGAACTCACGCTTCTTCTGCTTTGACGTACTCAAAGCCCGCAAAGGTTTCACGGACGATATCTTCGAGCGTCGTCACTTCCTGGTCTGTCAGCGCCTTGAATTCTTTTTCGCGCCGCCTTTTCGGCAATAACCCGTGGTTCTGACGTATGAATACGATGAGATTTCCGGCAAAACGGTCAGGCATCTCCACGGTATTCATGATCCCGCGCATGGCATCGTCGTGGCGGCGCAAGTAGTCGATTTCGCGCGGCAGATCCTCTTCGACGGTTCTCAGCACGCAGGCGTAAAGAAATTCGGCTGCGCGCGTGCAGTCGAAATAGCGATACAGATCAGCCGTGTCATTTAACACTTCGACATTGCGGCTCGGAGTTGCACGCCAGTCGATATACGGCATGAGGGGACCGGAATGATCCTGCAGCGTTGTGCGGTAATCTTCGATCCGGTCCAACATGACCGATGAGACCGGAAACACAATCCCGGGCGGTGTGAACTTGCGCTCGGCCAGGACATGGTGGATCAGGCAGCGATGCAAACGTCCGTTTCCGTCCTGCAAGGGATGGATATAGACAAATCCAAACGCCGTCGCCGCAGCCTGCAAGACCGCATCGAGTTCAGACTCTGCCATCCGCTTGTTGGCATCCAATAGGCCCTTCAGGAGTCCGGCCAGATCCTCTGGCCTCGCCCCGATGAATTCCGGTAGCGGATCGCCGTTGTGGTCGTGCTCGCCCAAGAAGATGCCGTCAGGCCGCACGCCCGGCTTGATGAAGCGCATATCTTCGATCAGGACGTGGTGCAGGCGGACAATCTCATCGAGCGTGAGCTCGTTGCGTCCGGCCTGGAGCACGGCTCGCCCCCAACGCTCGAGCCGGTTGCGGGGCGCTCGTTCCCCCTCGATCTCAAAACTCGCGCGGCTGTCTGCGAGGAGCAGGAAGCTGGCCGCGCGCGTGACGAGATGGCCGCCCGTGCGACCGATAGTCTCTCGCGCCTTCTCTGCTAGTGCAAGGTCGACATAGCCGCGCAGCGCGTCCGTCTTGCGAATGACCGGGCAGTACCGACCCGAGCCGAGCAGGTTGTCCCGAACCCGGTGCCGCCGCGAAAGCACGGGCGTCGCTGTAAAGTAGGCATCTGCGTCGAGCAGATCGACGGCGGCGACATTCGATGCGTCGGGTAGATCAAGCGTCCGTCCGGTCATCGATTCATACAGGAACCAGAGTCGGCGGGCGGGCGCACCTGTCGGCGCCGCCTGCACGAGCTTTTCGATCTCGGCGGGGTCGACGGCATCAAAAGTCCGCTTGAGAATGAGCGGATCGAAATCCTCGTGCCGGATGGCGAAGCTCAGGTGGTCTGCGAGATCCTCGCCCGGCCAGTACCTCTTGTCGAAGACCTGCCAACCACCCTCCTCGCGGCGACTGCCGCGCACGTGCCGGCCCGAGACGCAGCTCGGCCTGCGGACGGGCGCACCGATTGCGAGGGTCTGGACAAGAGCCGCCCATCCGGCCAGCCGGGACTCCCCGGGTACGGCAAGGTCCTGAAAGGCGGTGATTAGTGGCAAATCCATCTCCATGGTCGAAAATTCCTTGCCAATGTCGAAAACCGATCGTTAATTCCTAGTTTGTCGAAAAATACACTAACAGGGCTTGTCGTCGAAATCCATTCATTTCTGTCGAATATCACGACATTTCCACAGGAAATGTCGAATCTCTTTTGGTCTGTGGCGCGGTCGCGCTATGGCAGGAGACCGAGATTGGAGGGTTGCGTACGCGCACCGGTGGCGCGCGTACGCTTGAGCGCCGACGCTGAACTTTCACTCGATCGCTGCTGGTTCTGGTGATCGGCCACTCGCATTCGAGTAGGACCTTGGTGGAACGGACGAGACACCACTGGAAGATGGCGAGCCCGGAAGGACAAACTTCGAACTCTTTGGCCGAGCGCGTCTTTGAGACACAGGCCGAATGGACTGAATACCTGAAGAACCCGTTCGAGCGCGGCCCGAGGCGGGGAAGGGGTTTCGAGCCGGAGATTTAGCCTGTGGGGCTCGCCCCTGCCGGCAGCACCTGCCCAAGCAAGAGCGAGAAATAAAAGATAATTTATCTTCTTGCGGATTCGTCGATAAATAGTAAAATATGTTTTATATTCATACGAACTCAGTCAGAGATATAAAACGAGATTTAGATGGCGAAAGCGCTTTGGGGCAAAGTCTACCTGAAAGACGTATACGCCGGCCGGTTACAGGAGGAACCGGGTGGGCGCTGTGTTTTCACCTACGACGCCTCTTACCTCGAAAGCGAAAGGCCCGCGGCCATCGCCCATACGCTGCCCTTGCGGCGCGAGCCCTACACTGCCGAACGCGGCCTGCACCCATTCTTCGACAACCTAGTCGCGGAAGGGTGGTTCCGCAACGCCCAGGCACGGGCGCTCGGCATCGATTCCGACAATCGGTTCGCGCTCCTGCTCGGGTTCGGTCACGACCTCGCCGGGGCGGTATCGGTCGAAGACCCGGAGCCAGCCGAGCGGCAGGCTGTCGACCACGCGGATGAAGCGACGATTGCCGCCCTGCTTGGCCGGGCGTCGCTCTCCGGCGTCCAGCGCAAGCTGCTCGTCGTCAAGGACGGGAATGCATTCCGCCCGGTTGGGCCTGACGAACTCAGCACGCACATCGCCAAGCTGCCCTCGGGCAATCTTGCCGGGCTGCTCGAGCTCGAGTACCTGACGACGCAGGCAGTGCGCGCTCTCCTGCCGGGCGAAGACATCGTCGACACGGAGATAGTCCACCTGGCTGCCATCAAGGAGGATGCGCTCATCATTCCGCGGTTCGACCGCACCTCGAGCAGCAAGCGCATTCACTTCGAGGAGTTCAACCAGCTCCTCGGCAAGTATTCCGGTGACGATAAGTACGAGGGAGCTTACGAGGATCTCGGGCAGTTCGTCCTGCACACGCCGTCCTGTATCCCTGCCGAAGCAGACCGCCTGCTGCGCCGCATTCTTGCCTGCCTGCTAACCGGAAATACCGATGCGCATTTCAAGAACTTCGCGATGTTTCATGCGCGCGACGGGTTGCGGCTGACGCCGGCCTACGACCTCGTCGCGGGCTCCGTTTATCCCGAGTATCAAACGATCGCTTTGCAGATCGCGGGAGCGAAAAACTTGGGGCTCGGCCGGCTGCATCCCAAGCACATTGTCGCAATGTCGGAAGGCTTCGGCGTCAACGCCGATGGGCTAGTCAGCGCGGTCGAGCAACTCGGAAAGCGCTTGCCGCAGGCACTCGCCGCAATCGAGAAATCCGCGACCGACTCGGAGCCGCTCAAGAAAAAACTGCAGCAGACTATGGAGAAACGATGGAACGGAAGTTTCGCCTCAACTGGCCAGCTATTGTCGAAGAAGCAAAGCAAAGGCGAAAAAGCCAGAAGCTGACGCAACAACGCCTTGGAGAGCTCGCCCGCGTCAGTACGCCGACGGTCTCGCGGTTCGAGAACGGCGAGAAAGACATTCAGCTCTCTTCGGTCACCAGCATCCTCGGAGTGCTCGGCATGCTCGACGACAGGACGCTGGTCTTTTCCGACAAGCTGGTGCGCTACGATTCGGTGCGCGATGTTGCGGTGTTCGAGGGGCACGACGGCGACCGGACGATCCGCTGCGCGATCAGCCGCGAAGCGCTTGAAGACCACTTTGACGGCGATGATAAGGACCCCATCAAGGTCTTCCGCGCACACCGCGAGCGCATTGAGCATGAAGCGCGGCGCAAATACCTTGACGGCCACCTAGAGCCTGACGGCTCGATTCTTATCCGAACTCAGGACCTGTGAGCGCGCGTTCCAGGAGGGCACAACGACCTCCCTTTTTGACACGTCGGCGGCCCTAAGGCATTGAAAAGATCGAGAACGGATATTCGTTTTGTGCTTAGCGAGAGATAGCTTTGATGGAATTGGCGCGCCATAGGGAATGAATCTGGGCACTGGCAGGTGATGGTCCGGTGCTAGATAAACGTCGGCGCGGAGTATCATTATTCGCCCCCGAATTGGGAGTGGTGCCGGACTTCGCAAAGGAGTTACTCATGGCTCTATATTTGACACGCTTCAGCTATACGCCGGAAACCTGGGCTCGAATGATCGAAAACCCCGAAGACCGCCGTGAGGCTGCACGCAAGTACATCGAGTCAGTCGGCGGAAAGCTATACGGCTTCTGGTACGCGTTCGGCGCGTGCGACGGCTACAACCTCTGGGAGGCGCCTGACAACGTCTCGATGGCCGCAGTCGCGATCGCAATCGGCGGCGGCGGCGCGTTGTCGAAAATCGAGACGACGCCGCTGCTCACAGTCGAGGAGACCTTGGACGCCCTCGGCCGCGCGCGGGCGGTCGCCTACCGGCCGCCTGGCGCGTAGTGGGCCGGCCTCTACCAGCGGCAACACTGGAAGTTGGCGCGCCCGGGAGGACAAACTTCGAACTCTCTGCTCGAAACGCTGGCCGGTTGGAGCAACTACCTTAAATCGCATTCACCGGGCGACTCCGGAAGCCATCGCCACCAGGACGTCGCCTGGCGGATAGTGCCTATAAGAGGCCTTATGTGAGCCGGCGAGCCCGGGGCGCGGGCCGGCGAGGCGGTGATGGCTTGTGGGCGGCTCGGTCGAGGGCGTCATGAGGGTCGAGCGGGCCCGGTCCCTCGTCGTTCCGGCGTTGAAATCTTCGCGACTGAGCCTGAAATGCCGGCGGGCGCGGGCAGCGCGCGGCCTCAAGCCAAGACGTGCCCGTCGCGGCGCGGTGGCCGGGGGCGGAGGAGCGGCCGTCAGATCGACAGATCGCACTCGGGCGGCGCGCGGCTCGGATGCGCGGGATCGACGGGTCATCTTGGACCGTATCTCTCGATCTCTGGGCATGGGGGTCTAATCTGTATCTGTACTCTGGCGTCGTACATAAATTCCCAAACCCGGCGTTTTCGCCAATAATGAACACCGGCACTCGGGATCAGGAGGTCTGTCGCCTCGCCGGATCACCTGCCCGCCGTGGCGGCGTTCGCCCGGGTCGCCCATCACGGCAGCTTCACGCGCGCCGCCGCTGATCTCGGCGTTTCGCCGTCGGCGATCTCGCAGACCGTGCGGGGTCTGGAATCGAAGCTCGGCATCCGCCTGCTCAATCGCACCACGCGCAACGTCGGCCTGAGCGAGGCCGGCCGGCGGTTTCTCGAGCGCGTCGGTCCGGCGCTCGAGTTAATCGGCGAAGCTTTCGACGATCTCGGCGAGCTGCGCGACCGCCCAACCGGCCATCTACGCGTGACCCTGCCGCGCATTCCGGCGGCGACACTGCTCGCGCCGCTGCTGGGTAAGTTCACGCGTGCGTATCCCGACGTGCTGCTCGAGCTCACGATCAACGACGAGCTCACGGACCTCGTGGCGCGCGGTTTCGATGCCGGCATTCGCTTGGGCGAGCGCCTCGCGCAGGACATGGTCGCCGTGCGGATCAGCCGGCCGCAGCGCCTCGCCGTTATCGGATCGCCCGAATACCTGCGCAACCGTCCCGCGCCGCACACGCCGACGGAGCTGCACGCGCACGCCTGCCTGCGCTTCCGTTATCCGACCAGTGGCGCGATCTACCGCTGGGAGTTCGAGCGCGACGGGCAGGCGCTCGAGATCGATATCGACGGCCGCTTCATCACCAACGACATCGACATGATGGTCGCCGCGGCTCGCCAAGGGCTCGGGCTCGCCGCCGTGTTCGAGGATTGCGTGCGCGCTGAGCTTGCTTCGGGCACGCTGGTGCGCGTGCTCGAAGACTGGTGCGCACCGTTCCCGGGCTTCTTCATCTACTATCCGAGCCGCGTGCGTATGCCCTCGAAGCTGCGTGTGTTCGTCGATTTCCTGAAGCAATCCCTCGACGATGACTAAGCTCCACCGGCGGCCGAGTGTTGTATTGTTAGTCTATATGACGTACATTGTGGATAATACGGATACCACGCCGGAGCAAGGCCGATGCCGCGTAAACAGATCAAGACCGAAAGGGAGCCGCCCAAGCGTGTCGAACGACTTGGATTCCGGGTGGACGAAGAGACGAAAGACCTCATCGAGCGGGCCGCCCATCTGTCGCGGCGTAAGGTCAGCGACTTCTGCGTGACCGCGCTCGCCGACACGGCGCGCCGGACGATCGCCGAGCACGAAACGCTGATGCTGTCGGATCGCGACCGCAAGGCGTTCTTCGACGCCCTGGTCAATCCACCCGAGCCCAGCGAGCGGCTGGTGCGCGCTCTGGCTGAGCACAAGCGCCGGGTCGCGCCCTGAGCACGGCGCGGCCTCGGCCGGATTTGCGGATCGAGGCACTTGCGCCGCATCGCGACCGGGACGGCTTCTCGTGCGGGATCGATAGTCTCGACCGCTATCTTCGCACGCAGGCGAGCCAGGACGTCCGGCGCAAGGCGAACGGCGTATTCGTTCTGATAGAGCCCGACGCGCCGAATATCGTGCTGGGCTACTACACTCTCTGCGCCACGGGTCTGCCGCAAGGCGACGTCCCGGCGGCAGCGCGCAAGCACATCCCGCGCTATCCGCTCGTCAGCGCCACGCTCGTCGGACGCCTCGCGGTCTCAGATGCGCGGCAGGGCGAGCGCTTGGGCGCCGTGCTTCTCGCCGACGCGGTGCGACGTGCGTACGCGACCGCGTCCACGGTAGGCTCGTCGATGCTGGTCGTGGATGCCATCAATGAGCGCGCCGTCTCCTTCTATGAGGGGAATGGCTTCGTGCGCCTGCCGGACTCGATGCGCCTGGCGCTACCAATGCAAACCATTGAGAAATTGAAAGGAGCGTCATGAAATATATGTGCTTGATCTGCGCCGAGGTCGTGATGGAGCAGATGCCGGAGGCGGACGCCGAACGGCACTACCAGGAATACGCCGAGTTCACGCAAACCCTCAGGAAGAACGGCCAGTACGTGGGCGCGAACCGGCTGTTGCCCGCGGCGACCGCAACCACGATCCGCGTGCGCAACGGCAGGACTCTGGTTACCGACGGCCCGTTCGCCGAGACCAAGGAGCAGCTCGGCGGCTACTACCTCATCGAGGCGAAGGACCTGGACGAAGCGATCGAGATCGCCGGGAAAATCCCGGGAGCGCGTCGCGGCTGCGTCGAGATCCGCCCGATCGCCGCCGACGCGCAGACGCTCGCGCTCGGCCTTTAGAGCCCGCGCGCTATGGCTCGGAGATGCGCTTGTGCAGCCGCAGCGGGTCGCGGCGCCGCCTGCGCACGCGCAGGTTGAGCATCTCCACGGTGACCGAGAACGCCATCGCGAAGTAGATGTAGCCCTTCGGAATATGCAGCTCGATGCCCTCGGCGATCAGCGCCACGCCGATGAGCACGAGGAAGCTCAAGGCGAGCATTTTCACCGTCGGGTGCGCGTCGACGAAACGGCCGATCGCGCCCGCGGAGAACATCATCACGCCGACGGCGATGACGATCGCGATGATCATGACGGCGACGTCCTCGGCCATGCCGACGGCGGTGATCACGGAGTCGAGCGAGAAGACGATGTCGATGATGCCGATCTGCACGATCACCGCCGCGAAGCCCGCGTGCACGGCCCCGGCATGATGCTCGTCCCCGGCGCCTTCGAGGCTCTCATGGATCTCGAGCGTCGCTTTGGCGAGCAGGAACAGCCCGCCGCCGATCAGAATCAGGTCACGGCCCGAGAAATCCACGCCGAGCAGCGTGAACAGCGACGCCTGCAAGCGCATGATCCAGGTGATCATCAACAACAGCCCGATGCGCGTGAGCATCGCGAACGCAAGCCCGAGCACCCGCGCGCGCTGCCGCTCGGCTTCGGGCAGCCGGCCGACGAGCACGCTGATGAAGACGATGTTGTCGACGCCGAGCACGATCTCGAGCGCCGTCAGGGTCGCGAGCGCCAGCCAAGCCTCGGGAGACGTTATCCATTCCATGTGCTAGACCGGCCTCGATGCGTTCCTTGCCGCCGCCGAGCCCGGTCCCGCGATCACCGCCCGGCTTCGTTCTCGCTCCAGCAGCTCACGCTGGTGCCGCTATCCGGATCGACGAGGACCTCGATGTTGATGGGCCGGCAGCAGACCCAGCAGTCCTCGACATACTGCTGACGCTCGACCGAGTCGTCAATGACGATATCGATGGCCTCGCCGCAGTAGGGGCATTGAATCGTTTCGATGGGCAACATGGGTCACCGGCCTCGGTACGCATAGAATACTCCTGCCGTGGCACTCACGAGTCCGCCGTGCGGAGAGCACCGAGGTCATGACGGAACCCGCTATACCGACCCCGCCCGCAGCGCTCAGGCGCTCCATCGGGCTGCCGCTGCTGACGCTCTACGGCCTCGGCACGATACTCGGCGCGGGCATCTACGTGCTGATCGGCGAGATCGCGGCCGTGGCGGGCACGGCGGCTCCGGCCGCGTTCGTGCTCGCCGCCGTGCTCGCGGGCCTCACGGCGTTCTCGTTCGCCGAGCTTTCCGGCCGCATTCCGCAAAGCGCGGGCGAAGCGGCTTACGCCCAGGCCGCCTTCGGCAGCGCGCGGCTGGCGGTGCTCGTGGGTCTCGCCGTGATCGTCGTGGGCACCGTGTCCGCCGCAACGATGCTGCGCGGCTTCGTCGGCTACCTCGAAGTGTTCGTCAGCGTGCCAGAGGCGCCGGTCATCGTGCTGACGGTCCTCGTGCTCAGCGCCATCGCCGTTTGGGGCATCGGCGAATCGCTGCTAGCGGCCGCCGCCGTCACCGTGGTCGAGGTCGGCGGGCTCATCTTCGTGCTCTTTGTCGCGCGCGATGCGCTCGGCGAGCTGCCGAGCCGCTGGCCGACGCTGCTGCCCTCGCCCAACCTCGCCGGCCTCCTCGGCGTGCTGTCGGGCGCGTTTCTCGCCTTCTACGCCTTCATCGGCTTCGAGGACATGGTCAACATCGCCGAGGAGGTCAAAGAGCCCGAGCGCACGTTGCCGCGCGGCATCGTGCTCGCGCTGGTGATCTCGACTGTGCTCTATTTCGCGGTCGCCACGGTCGCGATCCTGGCCGTGCCCGTCGCGGAGCTTGCCGGAAGCACGGCGCCTTTGGCGGTCATCGTCGAGTCGCGCGGCCTGCCGCCCGAGATCATCGCCGGCATCAGTCTGCTCGCGGTGCTCAACGGCGCGCTGGTGCAGATCATCATGGCGAGCCGGGTGCTCTACGGCCTCGCCTCGCAGAACCTGCTCTGGCGCGGGTTCGCCTACGTGCACCCGCGAACGCGGACACCGGCCGTCGGAACCGCGGCCGTCGGGCTCGCGCTGCTGGTGCTGGCGCTGGCGTTCTCGCTCGGCGGTCTCGCGCGGGCGACGAGCTTCATCGCGCTGGGCATCTTCGCGCTGGTCAACGCGTCGCTGTGGCGCATCAAGCAGCGCGATCCGGCGCGCCCGGCGTTCGCGATCCCGCTCGCCGTGCCGGTTCTGGGCCTATTGCTGTCTATCGGCACGATCGTCTGGGAAGCGCTGCGCCTGGCCCGCTGGATCGAGTAGAATGCGGGCTAGACCGTCACCGACACCGATGCAATAGCGGCATACGAAGCCGCAGTAGCTTGGGGGAAAAATAATGCGCAACGCTACAAAGCTGGCACTGCTCCTAGCCGCCTGGGCCCTGGGGGCCCAAGCTCAACCGAAGTTCGAAATCGACCCGACCTGGCCGCAGCCGCTTCCGGAAAATTGGATCTTCGCGCAGATCGGCGGCGTCTGCGTGGATTCTCACGACCACATCGCGATCGTCGATCGAAGCAATATTACCGACGAAGAGAAGCAAACGAACGTCCCCACGCCGACGTTCGTGATGTTCGACCGGGCGGGGAAAGTCGTCAACTCCTGGGGCGACCTCGACGTCGTGCCGGCGGACGTGCACGGCTGCAGCTTCGATGAGGACGACAACCTCTGGGTCGCCGGTAACGAGGACGCCATCGTTCAGGGCTACAGCCACGAAGGCGAGCTGATCCTCCAAATCGGCACCAAGGGTGTTTTCGACACGACCGACGGTAGCGTGGATGCGCCCTTCACCAATCAGAGCCGCGAGCGGCTCAACCGTCCCTCCGGCGCCGTCGTCGATCCCGACACAGGCGACATCTACGTCTCGGACGGCTACGGCAACAAGCGCGTGGTCGTGTTCGACAGCGAGGGCAACTATCTGCGCCAGTGGGGTAGTCACGCGACGGCCGCAGAGCGCGCCGCCGCCACACCGGGCACCTTCGCGAATGTCGTGCACTGCATCGAAATGAGCAACGAAGGCCTGCTCTACGTCTGCGATCGTCAGGGCAGCCGCGTCCAGGTATTCGACAAGATGGGCAACCACATCAGAGACATTCACATTCCGCGCACCGACGATTTCGTCGAGCCCGAGCCCGTCGTTCGCGGCACCGCCTGGTGGGTGACCTTCTCTCCCGACGAAGCGCAGGGGTATCTGTACGTCATGAACGGCGCCGAGGAAAAGG
Organism: Gammaproteobacteria bacterium; assembly: GCA_036396795.1. Classification (GTDB taxonomy): domain Bacteria; phylum Pseudomonadota; class Gammaproteobacteria; order Steroidobacterales; family Rariloculaceae; genus JAHEEM01. The sequence continues at coordinate 98,755 of DASWKF010000039.1, forward strand.
TACACGTTCTGGATCACGAAAGCGGCGAGACGCTGTCGACTTTCGGCCGGGCGGGGCATCTGCTCGGGAACTTCATTCACGGTCACACGATCGCCACCGACTCCTCGGGCAACCTCTACGTCGCCGAGACCAACTACGGGCGCAGGGTGCAGCGGTTCAATCTGGTCAGTAACTGATTGGATACGGTCATCGCACGGAAGCCGGATACCGGGCTTCCGTGCGAGACCCGCACCGCCGAAACGACCGATCCGGTCATTTCGCGATCCGCTCCTGAAGCTTGCGATGGTGCTCGATGGCCTCGCCCTGGACGAAATCTTCCAGCTCGAAGATCTGCCGGATCTCGACCTCCGCGCCGTCGTCGAACGGTGCTTTCTTGAGCCAGTCGACGGCTTCCCGCAACGACCCGCACTGCCAGATCCAATAACCGGCGACGAGCTCCTTAGTCTCCGCGAACGGGCCGTCGATGACCGTGCGCTTGTTGCCGTCGAAGCGCACGCGCGCGCCCTTCGAGCTGGCCTGGAGCCCCTCGCCCGCCTGCATGACGCCGGCGTTCACCAGCTCCTCGTTGTACTTCGCCATCGCCGCCAGGAGATCCTCGTCCGGAAGGATCCCAGCCTCCGACTCCTCGCTTGCCTTGACCAAAACCATGAATCGCATGTCCTTCTCCTTGTTGGGTAATCAGATTCCGAATTGAGCATTCACCGACTAATCGAACGGCGCCTGCGTATTTCGACATCGAGCACCCTCGTTGATCTCATTCGATTGCCGCGTCAAGATCAAGCAACGATAACAGGAGGCACCATGGCGACTAAGAAAGGCCACAAGAGCCGGCTGACCGCGTTCGTGATCGACGTGTTGCCGGAGCATTACGAGGACTGCGTTGCGTTCTGGGCGCATGCGCTCGGCGCGGATCCGCCGAGGGCGCCGCGTAAGAACCAGCGCTACACCACGCTCAAGAGCGCCGCCGACGGGCTCGCGGTGCTGGTGCAACGCGTCGACAAGGACCCCGGCGTGCACCTCGATATCGAAAGCGATTCGGTGGAGTCCGAAGCGACGCGGCTCGAGGCCAAGGGCGCGCGGCGCAAGTACAAGATTCGGACCTGGTGGGTGCTCGAGGATCCGGCGGGCATGGCCTTCTGTGTCGTGCGGCCGCAGGCGCCAAAAAAGCTCGCGAAGCGCAAGCCCTGGCCCGCGGCTGAATCCGCGGAGTGATCGATCTAGGCTGCCGCGAATGATCCGCGTCACCGGCATCGATCACATCGTGTTGCGCGTCGCGGATCTCGATCGCGCGGTCCGCTTCTACACCGAGGTGCTCGGCATGACCGTCGCCAAGCACAACGAGCCGGTGAAGCTCGTGCATCTGCGTGCCGGCGCGAGCCTCATCGACCTCATCGCCGTCGACGGCCCGCTGGGCAAGATCGGCGGCGGGCCGCCGGGGGCCGAGAACCGCAACGTCGATCACATCTGTTTGCAGGTGCGTGATTTCGACCTCGAGAAGATCGAGGCGCATCTGCGCGCGCACGGCGTCGAGCCCGGCAGCTCCGGTGAGCGCTTCGGCGCCGGCGGCGACGGGCTTTCGCTGTATCTCACCGATCCCGACGGCAACGGTTTGGAATTGCGGGCCGCGACTTAGCGACCGCCGGCAGCCGCCGACCCGCGTACACCGGTGCAATGCTTGGATTGCCTCTGTCTCGCACGGAGGGCGCGGTTGTTAATTAATCGATTGACTAATTTAATCGAACGATTAAACTGACCGCATGAACATCGACACGCCTATCACTGCCCGTCACAGCGACTCGACTCGCGAGACCTTGATTCGGGCGGCCATCGATATCTTCGGCCGCAGCGGCTTCGACGGCGCGAGCACGCGCGCCATCGCGGACGCGGCGAAAGTCAATCAGGCTCTGATCTCCTACCACTTCGGCGGCAAGTCGGGGCTGTACCTCGCGGTCTTCGAGCATATCGCCGGGATCATGCAGCAGCGCGTCGGACCGATCGTCGCGGCGATCGAAGCCGAGCTCGCGACGGAGCAAGCGGGCGACGCGGCTGCCGTGTCCGCGCGCCTCGCGTCGCTGCACCGCCTGACCGACGGCTTCGTCGCGCTGCTGACGAGCGATGAGTCCGCCGCCTGGGCGAGCCTGATTCTGCGCGAGCAGCAGAATCCGTCCGAAGGCTTCGACCTCCTCTACACGCGCTTCATGAGCCGCGTGCTCGGCGTGATCCGGGCCCTGGTCGCGCGCATTCGCGGCACCGACCCGGCCTCCGTCGAGACGCGGCTGACGGCACTGACCATCGTCGGCCAGGTGCTGGTGTTCCGCGCCGCGCGCGCGGCGGTCATGCGCCAGATGGAATGGCAGACGACCGGGCCCGACGAGGCGAACGCGATTCGGCAAACGATTCACCGCAACGTGACTGCGATCCTCACGCAGAAGGATTCCCGATGAACGCAAGAACAAGGATAGCCGTCGTTGTCGTGTTGCTCATCGCCGTCGCGGCGGGCGCCACGCTCTGGTCCAGATTCCGCGCCGAGCAAAACGCCTCCGAGCTGACGCTCTACGGCAATGTCGACATTCGCGAGGTCGAGCTCGCGTTTCGCGTGCCCGGACGGCTGCTCGAGATGCATTTCGACGAAGGCGACAGCGTCGAGGCCGGCCAGCGCGTCGCGCGCCTCGATCCGGAACCGTATCGCGAGGCGCTCGCGGTCGCCGAGGCCCGCGTGGCGCAGGCGCAAGCCAATCTCGACAAGCTCAAGAGCGGCAACCGGCCGCAGGAAGTCGAGCGCGCCCGCGCCGCCGTGCGCGAAGCGCAAGCGCTGTCCGACAATGCCGAGCGCGACCTCGAGCGCCAAACCGGCCTCAACGCGTCCGGCGCCGCGAGCGACAGAACCGTCGAAGCCGCGCGCGCCCGCCGCGACGAGACCGCGGCCAGGCTCGCCTCGGCGCGCGAGGCGCTGGCCTTGGCGGAGGAAGGTTTCCGCGCCGAAGACATCGCCGCGGCGCAGGCCGACGTCGCGGCCGCGATTGCGCAGCGCGACCAGGCACAAACGCAGCTCGACGATGCCGAGCTCACCGCGCCGAGCACGGGCACCTTGATCGCGCGCGTGCGCGAACCCGGCAGCATGCTCGCGCAAGGCGCAGCGGTTTATTCGCTGTCGCTGCGCGATCCGGTGTACGTGCGCGCTTATGTCGCCGAGCCCGATTTGGGCAAGCTCGCGCCCGGAACGCCGGTGACCGTGACGACCGATTCGTCGGATCGCGCCTACGAAGGCCAGATCGGCTTCATCTCGCCGCGCGCCGAGTTCACGCCCAAGACCGTGCAGACCACGGATCTGCGCACCGATCTCGTGTATCGATTGCGCATCGTCGTTGCGAACGGCGACGAAGGCTTGCGCCAGGGCATGCCCGTCACCGTGCACGTGCCGCTGACCTCGGCCGGAGCCGATTGATCGGGTCGCGCCGTGCAGCAGCAACCATCCGTATCGGCCCCGATCGTCGAGATCTGCGGCGTCGTCAAGCGCTTCGGTGAGGTCGCGGCGCTCGCCGGCATCGACGCGACGATCGAAGCCGGCCGCCTGACCGGGCTCGTCGGGCCGGACGGCGCCGGTAAGACCACGCTGCTGCGCATGCTGGCCGCGCTGATGACGCCGAGCGAAGGCACGATCCGCATCGCCGGTCACGACGTCGTCGAGGACGCCGAGCGCGTGCACTCGCTGACGGGCTACATGCCGCAACGCTTCGGTCTCTACGAGGACCTGTCGGTGATCGAGAACTTGCGGCTCTACGCCGAGCTGCGCGCGATCGACGAGCACGGTCTCGATCAGACGTTCGAGCGCCTGCTGCACTTCACGCGTCTCGAGCCGTTCAAGTCGCGTCCCGCCGGCAAGCTCTCGGGCGGCATGAAGCAGAAGCTCGGGCTCGCCTGCGCGCTGATGGCGAGACCCGAGGTGCTGCTGCTCGACGAGCCCAGCGTCGGCGTCGATCCGGTCAGCCGCAAGGAGCTCTGGCAGATGGTCGAGGAGCTGACCGGTGAGGGCATGGCCGTGGTCTGGTCGACGGCCTACCTCGACGAGGCGGAGCGTTGCGCCGTGGTGCTGCTGCTCAACGACGGCAAGCTCGAGTATGCCGGGCCGCCGCGCGAGCTCACCGAGCGCCTCGCCGGGCGCAGCTTTCTCGTGCGCGGCATCGCCCGCGACCGCCGCGCGGTGCTCGCCGAGACGCTCGATCTAGCCGACGTCCGCGACGGCGTGATTCAGGGCGAGTCGGTGCGCGCGGTGCTGCGCGCCGGTGCGGATACCGACGCGCTCGATGCCGTCGCGCGCGCGCACGGCGGCCGGCTTGCACCGGTCGCGCCGCGCTTCGAGGACGCGTTCATCGACCTGCTCGGCGGCGGCCCGGGCGGACGCTCGGCGATCGCCGAGCGCATGCCGCAGGCCGTGCTCGACGCCGACGTCGCCGTCAGCGCCAAAAACCTCAGCAAGCACTTCGGCGCGTTCGCGGCCGCCGAGAACGTCAGCTTCGACGTCCGCCAGGGCGAGATCTTCGGCTTGCTCGGGCCGAACGGCGCCGGCAAATCGACGACCTTCAAGATGCTTTGCGGCCTGCTGAAGGCGACCTCGGGTGAAGCCCAGGTCGCGGGCTTCGATCTGCGCCATGCGCCGAGCCGCGCCAAGCTCGCGCTCGGCTACATGGCGCAGAAATTTTCGCTGTACGGGCTCTTGTCGGTGCGGCAGAACCTCGAGTTCTTCTCCGGCGTCTACGGGCTCAAGGGCGCCGAGCGCCGCGAGCGCATCGCCGAGATGATCGAGACCTTCGAGCTTCGGCGTTACCTCGACGCCTCGCCCGACAGCCTGCCGCTCGGCTTCAAGCAGCGCCTCGCGCTTGCCTGCGCGCTCATGCACCGCCCGCCCGTGCTGTTTCTCGACGAGCCGACCTCGGGCGTCGATCCGATCACGCGGCGCGAGTTCTGGACGCACATCAACGGCCTGGTTCGCAAGGGCGTGACCGTGCTGGTGACGACGCACTTCATGGACGAGGCCGAGTATTGCGACCGGGTCGCGCTCATGTACCGGTCGCGGGTGATCGCGCTCGACTCGCCGGATGCGCTCAAGGCCCGCGCGGCGAGCGAGGCCAACCCCGATCCGACGATGGAGGACGCTTTCGTCGCCTTGGTCGAGGCGGCCGACGTGCAGGCGCGGGAGGCGGCATGAGCGAACCCGCACGCAGCGGCATAACGGCGACCGGCTTCAGCGCGCGCCGCCTTACCGCTCTCGTGCGCAAGGAGAGCCTGCAGGTCGTGCGCGATCCTGCGGCGATATTGATCGCGTTTCTGCTGCCCGTGGTGCTGTTGTTTCTGTTCGCGTTCGCGGTGTCGCTCGACGTGCGCGCGGTGCGCTTGGGGCTAGTGCTCGAAACCGATAGCGCCGATGCGCAGTCGCTCGCGGCGGCATACGCTGCGACGCGCTACCTCGAGGTCACGCCGGCGCGCGACCGGCGCACGGTCGCGGCACAGCTCGTCGCCGGCGAGATCAGAGGCTTCGTCGTGATTCCGCAGGACTTCGATCGGCGCCTCGCGGCCGGTGACGGCTCGGCGATCGTGCAGATCATCACCGACGGCTCGGAGCCGAACACGGCGAGCTTCGTCGCCAACTACGCGGACGGCGTCGTCGCTCTGTGGCTCGCGGACCGCGGCGGCAGCTCGGCCGCGCCGCTCGGGCTCGAGCCGCGTTTCTGGTTCAACCCCGAGATCGAGAGCCGGCGCTTCCTCGTGCCCGGCGCGATCGCGATCGTCATGACGATGATCGGCGTGCTGCTCACCGCGATGGTGGTCGCGCGCGAATGGGAGCGCGGCACCATGGAAGCGCTGATGTCGACGCCGGCCGGCATCTTCGAGATCCTGCTCGGCAAGCTCCTGCCCTACTTCGGTCTCGGGCTCATTGCGACGCTCGGCTGCGCGCTGCTCGCCGTCGGGCTTTTCGACGTGCCGTTGCGCGGCTCGTGGCTCGCGCTGCTGATCCTGAGCTGCACGTTTCTCGTGCCGGCTTTGGGACAAGGGCTCCTGATCTCCGCCGTCGCGAAGAACCAGTTCGTCGCCGCGCAGGTGGCGCTGTTGTCGGGCTTTCTGCCGGCGCTGCTGCTGTCGGGTTTCTTGTTCGAGATCGACAGCATGCCGGTCGCGATCCGCGCATTGACCTACCTCGTCGCGGCGCGTTATTTCGTGTCCTCGCTGCAGACGGTGTTCCTCGCCGGCGACGTCTGGACGCAGTTCGTGCCCAGCATGCTCGCGATGCTCGCGATCGGCGCGGTGTTCTTCGCGATCACGGCGCGCAAGACGCACAAGAGCCTCGACCCATGAGCACCCGATTGCCGGCGCAGATCGTCAAGGAGCTCTTGAGCTACCTGCGCGACCCGAAGAGCCGCCTGACGCTCGTCGGGCCGCCGCTGATGCAACTGCTCATTTTTTCTTATGCCGTCACGCTCGACGTCAACAACGTCGACCTCGTTGTGCTCGACGAGGATGCCGGGCGCGGCTCGCACGAGCTCATCCAACGCCTCCAAGGTGCGGGCTTCGTCAACGAGCTCAGCTTCGTCGACGACGCGCACGCGCTCGCGGCGGCGATCGATCGCCGCGAAGCGCTGGCGGCGCTGCATTTCCCCGCCGACTTCTCCCGCGAGCTCGCCGCCGGACGCCCGGCGGTCGCGCAAGTCGTGCTCGACGGCCGGCGCGCCAACGCGGCGCAGATCACGCTCGGCTACTTGAGCGCGATCGCCGCCGACACGGGCGCCGAGCTTGCGCGGCGCGGCTCGGGAAGCGCGGCGCCTCGCACCGAGCTGCGCCACTGGTTCAATCCGAACCTGATCTACCGCTGGTTCGTCGTCCCGAGCCTCTCGGGGATACTGGCGATGCTGATCTCGCTGCTGGTGACGTCGCTTTCGATCGCACGCGAGCGCGAGCTCGGCACCTTCGATCAATTGCTGGTGTCGCCGGCGACGCCGCTCGAGATCGTGATCGGCAAGACCGTGCCGGCGCTGATCATCGGCAGCGTGCTCGGCACGGTCATGATCCTGGCCGGCGTGCTGCTGTTTCGCATTCCGTTCACCGGCTCGGGCGTGTGGCTGCTCGGCGGGCTGATGCTGTTCATTCTTTCGATGGTCGGCATCGGCTTGATGCTGTCGTCGATCTGCCGCACCCAGCAGCAGGCCATCCTCGGCACGTTCTCGATCGGCGTGCCGCTGGTGCTGATCTCGGGCTTCGCCACCCCCGTCGAGAACATGCCCGATTGGCTGCAGCTCATCGCCCAGGCGAGCCCGCTCAAGTATTACCTGGTGATCGTGCGCGGCAGTTTTCTAAAAGCTCTGCCGAGCACCGATCTTCTCGCCAATATGTGGCCGATGCTGCTCATTGCGCTGGTGACGCTGAGCTCGGCCGTCGTGATCGTGAAACGCAACTTGCAATAGCCGGAGACATCGCGATGCAACACGTTAGGACAATCGCAAGCATTCTGACGGCAGCGGTGCTCGCCGCGGCCTGCGCCGTCGGCCCCGAATACGAGACACCCGCGATCGATACCGGCGGCGGTTGGGCCGAAGCGGCGGCGACGACCGAGGCCGAGCTCGACTTGAGCCGCTGGTGGCGGCGCTTCGACGACGCCGTGCTCGATCGCCTCGTCGCCCAAGCGCTCGAGCAGAATCTCGACGTTCGCCAGGCGACGGCGCGCGTGGCCGAAGCGCGCGCGTTGCGCGCCGCGGCGGCCGGCGGCCGCTATCCGCTGGTCGAGACCTCGGCGAGCGTCACGCGCCGCCGTCAGAGCGAGAACGGCCCGCTGCCGATCGGCCAGATTCCGGGGCTCGAGCGCGATCAGACGATCTACGAGCCGGGCTTCGATGCGCTTTGGGAGCTCGATCTCTTCGGCCGCACGCGGCGCACCGTCGAGGCCGCGGATGCCCGTGTCGAGGCTGCCGTCGAGCGGCAGCGCGGCGCGCAAATGACGGTCGCTGCGGAAACGGCCAGAAGTTATCTCGCGCTGCGCGGCACGCAGCACGAGCTTCAGGCGCGCCGGGCGGCGGTCGCGGCGACACGGAGCTCGGCCGAGCTCGTGCGGATGCAATTCGAGGCGGGCCAGGTGCCCGAGGCCGCCGTGGTGCAAACCGAGGCCGAGCTGGCCGCCGTCGAGGCCGGCTTGCCGCCGCTCGAAGCGCAAGTGCGAACGGCCGCGCTGTCGATCGGCATCTTGCTCGGCGATCTGCCCGAGGCCGGGCTCGCACTCGTCGATCAAGCGCCCGAATACGCGGCGCTGGCACCCTATCCCGTCGGCGAGCGTGCGGATCTGTTGCGGCGGCGCCCCGACGTGCGCGCCGCCGAGCGCGCGCTCGCGGCGGCGACGGCCGAGGTCGGCGTCGCGACCGCGGAGCTGTTCCCGAAGATCTCGATCGGTGCCGGCGGCGGCTTTCAGTCGCTCGAGCCCGGCGAGCTGTTCGAGTCGGACAGTCAAACCTGGTCGGTGGTGCCGTTGATCTCCTGGCGGGTCTTTGACGGCGGCCGCGTGCGCGCGCAAGTCGATGCCGCCGAGGCACGCGTCGAGCTGGCGGCGCTCGAGTACGAGCAAGCCGTGAAGCAGGCATTGACCGATGCCGAGCTCGCGCTCACCCGTTACGACCTGGGGCTCGACGCGCTCGAGCGTCAGGACACCGCGGTCGCGGCGGCACGCACGAGCTACGGCCACGCGACGACGCGCTACCGCGCCGGCGACATCTCGCTGCTCGAGCTTCTGGACGCCGAGCGCGTGTTGCGCAATGCCGAGGACGCCTACGCGAGGATCCACGCCCGGGCGGCGACGGACCTGGTCGCGCTGTTCAAGGCGCTCGGCGGGGGCTGGGAGGATGCGGGCCGCGGCTAGAACGGCCTTGACCTCGAGCTTGGTTGAGGTCCTAGACTATCGGAATGAGGATCTCAGGGTGAATTTGCAGTTATACAATGGTCGATGTAAAATGACTTCCGTGCCCAGGCCAATCCAATACGACCGCGAGCGTGTCCTCGAGGGTGTCATGCAGACCTTCTGGGAGAAAGGCTATGAGGGCGCGTCGATCAGTGATCTCGTCAAGGCGACCGGGCTCAACACCCGCACGATGTACAACCTGTTCGGCGACAAGCAGGGCATCTACCTCGCGGCGCTCGAGAACTATCGGCTCAAGTACATGCGCGAGCGGCTTGCGGTCTTGAGAAGCCAGCGCGGCCTCGGGGGCATCCGCAAGTTCTTCGAGCACGTGGTCGAGACGGAAGCCGGCAACAGCTGCCTGCTGTCGAACAGCTTGTCCGAGGAGTCGGGCGCGATCGGCGGACGCTGCCGCGAGTTCGCGAATGCGTATTTCTCCCGGCTCGAGGTAGAGCTCGAGAAGAATCTCGAAGATGCGTCGCAGGACGGTGAGTTTACGGGCGACAAGCAGACGACGGCTCAGGCCCTGGTGTGCTTTCTGCAAGGCCTGGGGCTTTATTCGAAGCTCCATCCCGCGCCGGACGATCGGCGAAAGCTGGTCGACAGAGTCATAGGAGCGCTTGCCGCCTGAGCGGCTAAAAAAATTTGGGTTTTTATACAACGATCATTTGCATACGAGCACGTTTTTTGCAGGCCTTTGAGGTGAGCGCTTCCGCAACTACCTGAGAGTTTTTTTGCGCAGTTGTACAACGATGGTTTTATAACAATGTTTACGAGATCAACGACTTTACCGCTTTGGACCTTGGCACTGCTGCTGGCGGCAACCCAGAGCCCCGCTGCGGCCGACACCGGCGGCACTTCGGTCGACGCCGCGCAAGACGATTTCCATCCCGGGCTGTTCGTCGATGAGCAGCGGCGCTGGAACGTGCACATCGACAACGACCTGTTGGTGTTCAGCGACAAGGACCGTGACTACACGGCCGGCGCCGCCTTCACGCTCGTTGGCGACAGCGCCAGGCATCACCCGGTGTCCTTGTCCGAAGCCTTGGGATGGATCGACGGCAAGACGCGTTTCGATGCGTTATTCAGCGACGCCGATGAGGAGACTCATGCGCTCGAGATCGGCCTGTTGATTTTCACGCCCCACGAGATTGCCGATCCCGAGCCGCTGTTCGACGATCGCCCGTACGCCAATCTCACCTATGTCGGCAGCACGCGCCTGATATACGACCCCGCGAGCCCCACGGCCTATCAATCCTCGTTGATCGTCGGCTTCCTCGGCCTTCCAATGGTCGAGCAGCTGCACCGCAGCGTGCACGATATCGTCGGCGCGGAAAAGCCCATGGGCTACGACCATCAAATCTCGGACGGCGGCGAGCCGACGTTCCGCTACTCGCTTTCGAGATACGACCTGCTGGCCTCGTCCTCTCGAGCCGGCCGCTCCTATGCGCTGCGCCTCGGATGGGGGGCGAGCGTCGGCTATATCACCGAAGCCAACGTCGAGCTCGGCGCCCGCTGGGGCACGGGCAGCACGCCGTGGTGGAGCGCGTTCGCCGAATCGGCGGACTATGCCGGCCATCCGACGATGACACCCCGGATCGGATCCGCCCAAGTCGACCGCGTGGAATGGGAATTCTCCGCGGGCGTCAAGCTGCGGGCCCGCCTCTACAACAGCTTCCTGCAAGGGCAGTTCCGCGACAGCGACGTCACCTATGCGTCCTCCGAGCTCAATCATCTGCTGCTCGAAGGCTGGATCGGCGTCACCGCACTGCTGCCGAACAACTTCAGCGTCAGCTACACCATCCGGCATCAGACCGAGGAGCTCGAAACGGGCCGCGGCGCGCGGGGATTCACCTGGGCGAGCTTGAGCCTCTCGCAGCGCTTCTAGTTTTCGCCACGGCGCAAGTCACGTTAGAAATATTCAACTGTAACACCGTGGGCGCTGATATATTGCTATCGGCTTCTCGCGTTCCCGGGCGGTGGCTGCGTTTATCAAACAAGGAGAAAGGCATGAGCACAGCGATGGCGAAGGCGACAGCAATCACGATGAGCGAAGAAGATATCGACGGGATCGGCGGCCTCAAGATTTTCGTTCGCTCGTGGCGTCCGGACGTAGCGGTTCGCGGTGTGGTAACCATCGTTCACGGTTTCAATTCCCACAGCGGCCATTACTTGTGGGTGGGCGAGGAGCTGGCGGCGAGCGGCCTCGCAGTGTATGCGCTGGACTTGCGCGGCCGCGGTCAATCGGACGGCGAGCGTTTCTACGTCGAGAGTTTCAACGAGTACCTCAGCGACGTGGCGGGGATCATGGCGCTTGCGAAATCACGCGAGCCGGGGCTGCCCATATTTCTCCTGGGCCACAGCGCCGGCGGCGTCATCTCCTGCGTCTACACGCTCGAGCACCAAGCCGAGCTCGCCGGATTGATCTGCGAGAGCTTCGCATTCCAGGTACCGGCACCGGATTTCGCGCTCGCGGTCCTCAAGGGCTTGAGCCATGTCGCACCGCACGCTCACGTGCTGCACCTCAAGACCGAGGATTTCTCCCGCGATCCCGAAGTCATCGAGGCGATGCTGAGCGACCCTCTCATCGCGAACGAGGTCCAGCCGACGAAGACCGTCGCCGAGATGGTCCGCGCCGACGAGCGGCTGAAGAAAGAGTTTCCGAAGATCACGTTGCCCGTGCTGATCCTTCACGGCGTCCACGACAAGGTCACGAAGTCGAGCGGCAGCCGGCTCTTCTACGACAAAGCCGGCTCCAAAGACAAGACGCTGAAGCTCTACGAGGAGCACGCGCACGACCTCCTCAACGACGTCGACAAAGAAATCGTAATGGAAGATATCAAGGAGTGGATCGACGCGCGCCTTTGAGCAGCACGAACGTCGATGCTGATCGAGGAGATCGGGACGCTCGACGCCGTGCTCGAGGCCCATTCGGCCGAGCTCGGAGACGATTTCGCGGCATACAGAAATCACGCCTACCGCGTGGCCAATCTGTGTGTGGCCCTGAACGGCGGCGGCACGGAGCACCTTCAGAAGATAGCCGTCGCCGCCGCGTTTCACGACCTCGGCATCTGGAGCGAAGAGACGTTCGACTATCTGGGGCCCTCGGTCGCTCTGGCTCGCGCTCACGTCGATCGCTCAGGCAAGGGCGAGTGGTCGGACGAGATCGCGGCGATGATCCAGGAGCATCACAAGCTCTCGCGCTACCGGGATCGGCCGTTGTGGCTCGTCGAGAAGTTTCGCCGCGCGGATTGGGTGGATATCTCGAGAGGCGTCTTGAGAGTCGGGCTGCCGCGGAAACTATTGAGCGAGATCTTCGCGACCTGGCCGGACGCGGGCTTTCACGCGCGGCTCGCGCAGCTCTCCTTCAAGCGTCTGTGCACGCATCCCTGGAGTCCTTTGCCGATGCTGCGGCTGTGAAGCCGCTGCGGCTTCACAGCCGCAGGCGCACTGAGCATGGCAGGAGATTTCGATGATTCAGGTGAGACTCTCGGAGCAGCGAGGCCGCGCCAATCTCGGCTGGCTCGACAGCCGCCATACGTTCTCGTTCGCCGACTACTACGATCCGGCCTTCATGGGCTTCGGCCCGCTGCGCGTGATCAACGAAGACCGCGTCCAGCCCGGGCACGGCTTCGGAACGCACAGCCATCGAGACATGGAGATCATCTCTTACGTTCTCGAAGGCGCGCTCGAGCACAAGGACAGCCTCGGTACCGGGTCGGTGATACGTCCCGGCAGCGTGCAACGCATGTCGGCGGGCACGGGGGTGGAGCACAGCGAATTCAATCACTCCAGATCCGACGTTCTGCATTTTCTGCAAATATGGATCATTCCCGAGCACATGGGTCTGACGCCGAGCTACGGCGAGAATGCGTTTCCGGACGAGGAGAAACGCGGACGCTTGAGATTAATCGCGTCTCACGACGGCCGCGACGGATCGGTGATCATCCACCGGGACGTCGACCTCTACTCCTCGCTGCTGCGAGACGGAGAGCAGCTCGAGCATCGGATCGATCCGGGCCGCAAGGCCTGGCTGCAACTGGCGGGCGGCTCGGCCACCTTGAACGACGAGCAGCTGTATCCGGGTGACGGCGCGGCGATTTTCGAGGAAGACCGCATAGCCGTCCGCGCCACGTCCGATTCGGAGATCCTGCTGTTCGACATGAAGTAGATCGGCGCGGCCGCTTGCGTTTCTCAAGACCCCGCAGGGATTGCGCGCCGCAACAATACCCAGCCGAGCGTTCCGGCGATCACCGATGCGGCAATCACACTGAGCTTGGCGGACATCAGCATTTCGGGATCCGCGAACGCGGCGGTCGCGATAAAGATCGACATCGTGAAACCGACGCCGCAGAGGCACGCGGCCCCGGTCAGGGTCCGCCAGTCGATGTCGGGCGGGAGGTCGCCGATGCCCGCTTTGACGACGGCCCAGGAAGCCAGAACGATGCCGAGCGGCTTGCCGACGATCAGTCCGGCGGCTATCCCCAGGCTCATCGGGCTCAAGAGGACTTCCGGGCTCAGCCGCAGAGGTATCCCCGCGTTCGCCAGCGCGAGCAGGGGCAGAACGAAGTACGAAGACCAGGGCTGGAGGTCGCGCTCCAGCCGCTGCGCGGGCGAAAGCAATCGCTCGACGACGGTCTCAAGCGTGCGCACCACCGTTTGATAGTGGCTTTCGTCCTGGCGACGGGCCTGCAAGGGCGCCTCGAGGCTCCGAAAAGCGCCGATGCTCTGGTCGAGCAATCCCGACGTCGCCGGCGGGCTGCGCGTCGGTATGACCATCGCCAAGAGCACGCCCGCGATCGTTGCATGAATGCCGGAGTACAACACGGCGACCCAGAGGCAGATGCCGAGTAACGCGTAAGGCAACGCGCGATAGACCCGGGCACGGTTGAGCGCGCAGGCAGCGAAGTAAAGACAAGCCGCTATGGCGAGCGCCGCCGACGACAGATCCGCTGCGTAGAACACGGTGATCACGAGAATCGCGCCGACGTCGTCGGCGATCGCGAGCGCGGCGACGAAGATCTTCAGTGAGAAGGGAATGCGCGAGCCGAGCAGCGCCAGCAGCCCCAGAGCGAAGGCGGTGTCGGTCGACATCGGTATGCCCCAACCGTGCGCTGCCGGGCCACCGCCGTTCGCGAGCGCATAGATCGCCGCCGGCACGATCAGGCCCCCGAGCGCCGCGCCGACCGGCAGCGCGGCGCGGCGCCTCGATGCAAGCTCACCGACGGCCAGCTCCCTCTTGACCTCGAGCCCGATGACGAAGAAAAAGATCGCCATCAGGCCCTGGTTGATCCACTCTCGCAGCGGCAAGACCATGGCGCTCGATCCCAGGCGCAGCGACAGCTCGGTTTCCCAGAGCTCCTCGTAGAAGTGCGCCCAGGGCGAGTTCGCCCAAAGCATCGCGATGAGCGTGCCCGCCAGCAGCATCGCGCCGCCCGAGGCGGGCAGAGCGACAAAGTCTTGCGACAGACGGCGGACGCGAAACCCGAACGGCTCGTCGATCGCCTCGCGCAGCGCGTCCTCGTCCCACGCGCCGTCATAGCGTCGCCCGTTGACGAAAAACGTCGGTGTGCCGTGCGCGCCGCTTAGAATCGCGCTCTCCAGATCCTCCTGGACCCGTTCGGCAAAGCGATGATCGTCGATGTCGGCCACGAAGCGCTCGATGTCGAGTCCGAGACTCGCCGCAATCTCGAGCAGCACATTGCGGTCCAAGGGGCGTTGCTCGGTAAACAGCGCGTCGTGCATTTCCCAAAACTTGCCCTGCGCCGCGGCGGCTTCGGCAGCCTCGGCAGCGAGCTCGGCGCGCGGGTGCAGCTTGGCGTTCGGCAGATGCCGGAAAACGTAGCGCAAGCGCCCGCCCAGACGCTCACGGGTGTTCCTGACGCCGTTGTGCGCCGCGCGGCAATGCGGGCATTCGTAGTCGCCGTATTCCACGAGCTCGACGGCAACGGCGTCCGCTTCGGAAACGTGGTCGCGTGCCGGATCGATGGGCCTGTCGAGCCGGCCGGCCGAAGAAGTCATGCAGCGCATCTTAGTGAAAGTCATGCCCCTTTCCCACACGGTAACTTCAGGCGTAGGCTTGGCATGTGGCGTGTAATTGCGAGCCCAAGAAAAAGCGACTCGTCAAACGGGGGAATGAGATGTTCAAGCACTCTCGAACGTACCTGCTCACGGTATTGGCGTGCGGCCAGTTGTTGACTGCATGTGCATACCAACAACTTTCTCCGACACCTTCCGCCGTTCAAGCAGCGGTGAGCGTCGGCGATACCGTCCGCGTCACCACGCAGAACGGGGACCGACAGGTGTTTCGCGTGACTCAGGTGACGGAAAGCGGCTTGAGCGGCGAAGCGGATCAATTCACCTACGCGCAGATGACGCAGCTCGAAAGACAGTCGACCAACCAGGCCGTCATCTGGATCGTCGTTGGGCTCGGCGTTGCCGCAGCGGCGTCGGGGTCGAGCGGAAGCAGCTACTAGCCGGCCGGACGACACCGTTAGAGCCGTTTCCCGAAGGTAGGCTGCCTTTGATCTATTTGTACGCCGTCGTCCTGACGATATTCAATCTGTTCTTCTGGTTCGGCATCCTGTTCAATCTGCCCGGAACCTGGCTGATGGTTCTGGCAGCCGCGCTTCTCGAATGGTGGACGCCGGGCGAGCCGATGTTCAGCCCGGCGCTGCTCTACACGAGCGTGGGTCTCGCGGCGCTCGGCGAGATACTGGAATTCGTCTTGGGTGCCGCGGGATCCCGCCAGGCCGGGGGCTCGAAACGCGGCTCCGCGCTTGCGATCGTCGGCGGCATCGTCGGGGCGGTGATGGGCACGGGGTTGCCGCTGCCGGTCCTCGGCACGCTCATAGGCGCATGCCTCGGAGCCTTCGCAGGCTCTTTGCTCGGCGACCTCTGGGCCGGCAGGCCGCTGATTCATAGCGTCGGGGCCGGCCGCGGTGCCGCAATTGGGCGATTCTGGGGCACAATTGCGAAATTGGCCGTAGGCGGGATCATGGTGATTCTCCTGGGCGTCGCTCCTTTTGTTTAGGGGTCGCACCGCGGTTATTCGGAGGCGGGATTGATGGAGCGCGACCGCGAACTGGACGAGCTTCGCTCGCACATCGCCAGGCTCAAGGACGAGGCGAGGAAGAACGAGGAGACCTGGAAACGATCGCAGCAGCGCGAGATGGCGCTGCTCGACGCCAAGGATCTGCCGACGCTGCTGATGCAGCTGACGGACGGGCTGCGCAAGAGCTACCGGCTGCAGGCCGCGAGCGTCGCGCTCGCCGATCCGCATCACGAAATTCGTCATTTGCTCAGCGATCAGGGCACGGAGCCCAAAGAGCTCGCGCGAGTGCTGTTCGTGGATGCGATCGGCGAGGTCGTCCCTCAGCTCCGCGCGCAGAAGCGGCCCTGGCTCGGCGCGTTCATCGCCGGCGATCACCAACGCCTGTTCGGCCGGACATTCAGCCTGGCGAGCGTCGCGCTGTTGCCGCTCGTGCGGCACGCTCGCGTCGTCGGCAGCCTGCACTTCGGCAGCACCGAGGCGAGCCGCTTCACCAAGGAGCATGCGACCGATTTTCTCGTCCATCTCGGTGTCATCGCAGCCTTCTGTCTCGAGAACGCCATCAACCAGGCCAAGCTCGTTCGGACCGGATCCACGGACCTGCTGACCGGCTGGCACAACCGTCGCTATCTCGAGACCCGGCTGCTCGAAGAGCTGGCCAGGAGCCGGCGCGAGCGAACCACGCTCATCTGCCTGATGATCGACATCGATCACTTCAAGCGCATCAACGACGGTTTCGGCCATGCGATCGGCGACAAAGTGTTGCGGGAAGTGGCGCGACGCATCGGCGGCCAGGTGCGCAACAGCGACGTGTCGGCACGCTACGGCGGCGAGGAGTTCGTCGTTCTTCTGCCCCACACGGAGCTCGACAGCGGCCGCCTGCTCGCGGAGCGCATATGCAAGGCCGTATCGGCCGAGCCTTTCGGCAAGGACGTGCTCGATACGCCGCTGCCGATCACCGTGTCGATCGGCGTCGCCGAGTATCTGCCGGGGACGGATTCCGCAGATCTCGCGATCGTCGGCGAGCGCTTGATCTCGGACGCCGACGCGGCGATGTACCAAGCCAAGGCCGCGGGACGCAACACCGTCGCGCTGGCAAAGGACCAAGCCGTCAGCCGCGAGGGATCGTGAGATGGCGGCGCATTCTCGATCAGGCCCGTGGATCGATTCGGCGGCGGCCGAAAATGCTCAGAGCGCCGTGAGCACCTGCTCGCGCTTTAGCCGCTGCATCTGACCGAGGATCCAGCGCTGGCGCTCGCGCAGGTAGTCCGACGGCCGATCGGCGTGCAGGCCTTTCGGATTCGGTAGCACGGCCGCGAGCAATGCGGCCTCTGCATCGCCGATCTCCGCAGGCGGCTTGGCGAAGAAATGCCGGCTCGCCGCACCAATGCCGTAGATACCGGGCCCGAACTCGGCAATGTTGACGTAGATCTCCAAGATCCGCCGCTTGGGCAAGGTCGCCTCGATCAGCACGGCGAAATACGCCTCGATGCCCTTGCGCACGAAGCTTCTTCCAGGCCACAGAAACAGATTCTTGGCGACCTGCTGAGTGATCGTCGATGCGCCGCGCAGGGACTCGCCGCGCCGCCCGTCATCGAGCGCAGCCTGAATCGACCCGACGTCGAAGCCGAAATGCGACGGAAACTTCTGGTCCTCGGATGCCATGACGCCGATCGGCACGCTCGAGGCGATCAGCGGCCAATCGGTCCATTCGTAGCCGAGCTCGTCGCGCGGGGCTACATCGAGCAGCATGAACGCGGTCGTCGGCGGCGGCAGCCAGCGCAGCGCCAGCACCGGTGCCCAGCTCAGCAACAGGGAAATGCCCAGGAGCACGGTGGCCCGGCGCAACAGACGGCGCCGCGGCCTGGGCTCGTCGATGGGCCATCTTCGCGTCGCGCGCATCCCGGCGAGTTTACCTAAAGATTGTGACCAAGCTCACGGCCGTTCGTCCAGCATCTTGGATAATCACATAATCGTAGTGGTTCCGCTCAACGCGGGGGTATTGGAAATGTGCTGGTCACCGAAACCCCGCCGCCCCACGCTGCACGGAGCCTCCTCCTCGTATGTCTGACCGCGCACCGCGAGCCCGCTTGGAGCGCCTGATCTTTCTCCCGCTCGTCGGCGCGCTGATCGGTGTGTGGGTCATCGTGACCGCCTTCACGCTCGAGGAGCGGCGATTTACGCTGGAGCCGGTCCCCGTACGCTCTCACCGAGCGTGAAATAGAACGTCGCGCCCTCGCCCACGGCGCCTTCGGCCCAGACACGGCCGCCGTGACGACGCACGATGCGCTGCACGGTGGCGAGTCCGATTCCGGTGCCCTGGAACTCTTCGGCGCCGTGCAACCGCTGGAAAACGCCGAAAAGCTTCTCGACGTACGCCATGTCGAATCCGGCGCCGTTATCCCGCATGAAATAGACGGTTTCGTCTCCCTCGCGGCGTTGGCCGAACTCGATGCGCGCCTGCTCGCGTTTGCTCGTGAACTTCCATGCGTTGCCGAGCAGGTTCTCGAGAACGGCGCGCAACAATTGCGCGTCGCCGAACGCAATCACACGCTCTTGAATGGCGAATTCCACCTGCCGGCTCGGCTCGGCGCCCTGAAGGCGTTTTGCAACGTGCCCCACCAGCGCCGAAAGATCCACGCGCTCGTCGCCAATCTCGCCGCGCGCAACGCGCGCCAACTCGAGCAATCCTTCGACGAGCCCGCGCATTTGCTGAACGGCGTCACGAATGTGCGCCAGATATCGGTGGCCGTCCTCGCTGAGCCGTTCGCGGCAATCCTCGGCCAGCATGCTGCTGAAACCTTCGATGCCGCGCAACGGCGCGCGCAGATCGTGCGCCACTGAATAGCTGAAGGACTCGAGCTCTCGATTGGCGGCCTCCGCGGCTTCCTTGGCCTTGCGCAGCTCGCGGTCGAGCCGCAGGGTCATCTCGAACGGCGAGATGCTTTCCGCGAAAAACTGGCCGGATAGATTCACAGGGCATTCCTGGCCGGCTGCACCGATCTCGAGCAACGCTTCGTGGTGCACCGTCGCGAGATCCAGTACGCCTATCCCTTCGGTGACGGCTCTGCGCCCGAGCTCGTAGGCCCGCGTCAGCCCGGCCTCGCCGGCTCCGGAAATGTGCGCACGCAGCGCCTCGGTGTAGTCCCGCGCCAGCTGTGTGCGGACGTCTAGTTGGTCGTTCGCGGCACCCATTTTTTCAACGTCACTGTCGTACCGCGGTCAGGCGCCGAAATCACATCGAAGTCGTCGACCAAACGGCGCGCGCTCGAGAGGCCCAAACCGAGTCCGCGGGCGGTGGTGTAACCATCCTGCATGGCTTGCTCGAGGTCGGCAATACCGGGACCCGTGTCGCGTGCAACGATGACGATCGCACGCCCATGCGGTTCCTGAACGACATCGAGGCACAGCTCTCCGAAGCGGGCGTGAACGATGATGTTCCGAGCCACCTCGGACGTCGCCGTGGCGAGTGCATCGGCGGCACCGTCCGCGCAGCCCTCACACGCCGCAAGCTCACGCACCTTCGCACGTGCTATCACGACATCCAACTCCTCTCGGATCGACAACCGAATCGACGGAGGCCGCCGGAGCACGCTCACGATGAGCCTCCGAGGTATCTGACGACGAGCACCAGCGCGTCGTCGGTTCCACGCGCATAGTCACGATGAACGTTCTCGGCTACCTCACGAGGGCTCGCTTCACGGGCGACGTCCGAGATGAACTCGCTGGCAATGCCGTCCGTTGCCATGATCAAGGTGTCGCCACGGAACAAGGTGACGCTGGATACTCGGACGGATGGCAAACGGTAGCCGACCACGCCACCGCGCAACGTGATGCTTTCCCGGTCCGGTTGCGCCTCGCGATCGGCGCGCAACAGCACGGCCTCGACGTTGCCGATCCCGGCCCAGTTCATCGACGAATCCTCAAAATGCCACGATGCGATGGTCATTGCGGCGCCACGCGTGCCGTGAAGGGCTTCGTGGCACCGCTGTATCAGCAGAGCGACGGGCTCTGCCGCGTTCCGCGCCAGACACTGAGTGGCCAGCCGGGCAGCCGCAGCCGCTTCGACTCCGTGCCCAAGCCCATCGATCGCGGCCACTAGCGCGCCATCCGAAAGCGGTGCGACGAAATGGGCGTCACCGCACCCGCCCGCATCCAGCGACGAAATCGCGGCGCCCCACTCCATTCCCTCGATTCGGCCGTCTGCTGCGCTCATCGAGCCCACTTGATCATAGTCACTGTAGTCCCAATGCCCAGCGAGGAGCTCAGATTGAATTCGTCCATCAACCGTCTGGCGCCCGGCAAGCCCATGCCGAGGCTGTTCGCCGTCGAATAGCCGTCGCTCAGCGCGAGCTCGGTGTTCTCGATACCCGGGCCCTGATCGCGCCCCACGACCCGAATGCCCCGCCGGCTCTGCCGTTGGAGCTGAGACACGATCATTTCGCCTCGATGAGCATAGACGATGATGTTGCGCGCAATCTCCGAGATCGCCGTTGCTATGAGCGTCTGGTCGGTGCTGGAGAATCCTGCCGCCGCGGCGAGCTGACGTCCGGCTTGGCGGGCGGTCACGACATCCGATTCGCTATTGATGGAGACACGAACGTCATCCGGCATCGCCGCCGTCTCCCGTTCTCCCACTGGTCAAGAGGGCCATGCCCTCCTCGAGATCCAGCGCCGTGGGAACGCTTTCGAGCGCCAGGCCGAGCTGGACCATCGCAAAGGCGACCTCCGGCTGGATACCGACGACAACGGTTTTGGCGCCGCGCAGCCTCGCCGCATGGGCGACGTCGCGCAGCGTGCGTGTCGCGAACGAATCCAGCACGTCGAGCGCGGTGACGTCGATGACGACGCCGCGCGCTCTGTAGGCTCCGACCTGCTCGGCGAGCGCTTCGCGAAAATTGAGCAGTTCCTGATCGCTGAGCGCCGCCTGAATCGAAGCGATCAGAACGTCGCCCTGTTTCAGAATTGGAACCCGCACGGCGGTTCTTTCTACGCGGAACGGGTATCACTCGCGGGTGCGGGCAGGCGCGATACGCGATAACCGAGAAGGCGCTCGGCTTCCTCGATTCCTCCCTGCAAATCTCCGACGGTATTGAGCTTTTCGAGAGCGATCCCGAGCGACACGAGCGCCTGCGCAACCTCCGCTGACAGGCCCGTCACGATCACCGACGCGCCCATGAGCTTCGCCGCCGAGACGGTCTGAATGAGATGATTGGCGACCTTGGAATCGATGGTGCCGACGCCGGTGATATCCATCACGACGACCTTGGCGCGGTTGGCGCGAATCGCCTGCAACAGACTCTCCGTGATGAGCCTCGCGCGCTGTGAATCGATGATGCCGATGATGGGCAGCAGCAGCAGCCGTTCGCGAATTTGCAGCACCGGCGTCGACAGCTCCTGGATGGCTTCCTGTTGCTTGCGCATCGTGCTTTCGCGGGCAAAGATGTACGTGTCGACCGCGAGCCCGATGTCCATGAACACGAGCTTCATCAGCGACTGGAACACGCTCAGGGCTTTCTCCGGGGTCTTGCCGAAAGCCTCGAAGACGCGGCTCGCGACCGCGCGCAGATAGAAATTGTAGCCCCCGAGATACCACTTCGGCGCGAGATTGATGCTCTCGTGGACGGTGCCGATCCGCAGGCGGTTGGCGACGTAGTCGGCGCCGTAGTCGCCCTGCGTCAGCCGCAGAAAGTACTCCTTCTGCAGGCCTTTGACGCGCGTGAGCACGCGCGGATCGCGAAAGAACGCTTTGGTTTCGTCGAAAGCAAGGAAATGTCGGTACAGATCTTCGATCACCGGATCGGCGTATTTACGGGCGAGCTCATTGAGCGTCTCGAGCGCTTCCTCGTCCGCTGGGCCGAACTCCAAGAACTCCTTGCGGCGATCGACCTCCGCCTCGTCGATCTCGAGCTCGTCCAAGAACACCTGCCCCTGTTGTGCGGCCATGGCATCGTTCCCCCGGTCTTCCCACGACTATCGACGGGCGGCTCCTCGCCAAAAAACCCGAGAATTCATACTAAGCTACAGATATTTCTGGTAGCCGACAAGGTCGATGCCCGGCGACAGTAGAGTGCCAGGCAGACCTCAACGCGCCCACTCACCCTCCGCGACTGAGTTGCACGAGCGGAAACAGCGCAAAGATCAACTGACCGGTCAAACCGAGCGCTCCGTGCGACGACCTGTAAGCACCCAGATGCTCGCCGATCGAGTTGCCGAAAAGTAAGACCGATAAACCGAGCTCGGCAACCATGAGCAAAGCGAAAGCGATTCCTCCCATGACGAAGCGGGACCGCCAACGATCCGGGACGAGAAACCGCGCCGAAACGCGATCGCAGATGATCCAAGCCGCGGTCAAGATGATCGGCAACTCGATCAGCACCGCAACGAGATCGCCGAGCCGCGGCGCGACGACGAGAACACGAATAGTTCCGAGAATGAAGCCAATGCCGAATACGAGCGCGAAATACGCGCTTCCAGCTTTCACGGACAGTTACGAGACTATAGAGGCCGTGCGCCAGCGACCGGCGCTGCCGCCGGCGCGTCGGCGATTACCGTCTGCTGCGTGTTGGCGAGTTGCCAGCGGCCGTCGCGAAACACCCAGACGCGCACGCTCAAGTAAGGTTGGCCGCCGCGATACGGGTCATGGCGCGCAAGCATGACCGCCGAATCGCCGAAGTCGAAAATGCGCATCGACACCACCGGGTCGCCGGGCGCGCTCCGTGCGCCGGCCTCGCGAAGCGCTGTGAGGTGCTCGACGCGCGCCGCTTTGCTGAGCTGAGCGGTAGCAGTCGTGTAGTAGACGTCGTCGAGCACGTACGGCGCCCAGCGCTCGGGATTCGGTTGCCACTCATCCAGCTTCAATTGAATGAATAGATCGGCGATGGTCTTTTCGTTTTCGGTCGTCGGCGTAAAAGGCATCGAACGACAGGGGTTCTCGCAGTCACCGGTGGCGACATTGCCGCTCGCAGCGAACGGCGTCGAGCCCGTGACCAGGGCGGTGCCGATCACCGCGAACGCGCGCCAGCCTTCGGGCTCGAGCGTCCAAACCCGCATCCAGCGCTCGCCCGGACGCTCGCTCGTGATGACCTCGACATGGCCGTAGTGGTAGCTCTGTGCGCTGCTCCCGCCGAGCAGACCGTTACGGAGCGCAGCGATGTCGTCGATCGCCTCGGTGCGAGCCCGCAGGCGCCCCTCCGTGTCGATCCACTGGAACTCTTCGGCGAGCAGCGCGTCCGTTGCGTCCGCATCGTTTCGCTCGAGCGCGCCGAGCCAGTCGCCATCGACCGCGATAGCGGCCGCTTCGTTCGCGAGCGTGGCATCGTCACCCGCCGTGGCCTGGGTTTGAGAGGTTTCGCCGCAGCTCGCGACCAGCATCGCAGCCGAGGCGAGGAGGATCGAACGCATGACGGCAAGCTCCCGTGGTTTCAATCGAGGACCGATGGTTGCCCAAAAAACGACCCAAGGCTCGAGGTCACCGTCACGCGAGCCTTAAAGCTTTCACCGCTCATGGCTTCTATGATGCCTCTGAGCCCCAGCGCTTGTCACACCGACCCGCGGCCGCGGTCAGGTAGGCTTTGGGACCGCTCGGCTCCGCTGTCCGCTTCAGGTCCTCGTATATCCTCGATTCGCACGCCTTGACCGCGCAGCTTCGCGATCACCCAGGTCCGGTGCAACGCACAAGCAAGCCTCCAGAACAGGCGATCCAGGATCGTGCGTGGCTTGATGAACAACGCGATCTCGAGCTCGCGGCAGCCGCGCCGACGTTTCATGCCGTAGAGGCCGGCACCCAGCTCGAGCCGCTTGATTCCATGATCGAGGCAATACTTGACCGGTGTATAGAAGGCGAGATTGAAATAAGTGAACGCCTTACGATTGCGCTCGTCGTCGTTCAGACCGATGAGCGGCCCTGCCGCCCGCTCGCCGGCCGTCAGCAGCAAGGCGGCCCCCATGAGCGCGCCGTCGGAGCTCGTCGCCACGCTCACGACGGACTGCCCGGCATGCCACGCCTTGAGCTGCTGCAGGAACTCCGGAGCGATATCGATCGAAATGCGAGAGTGGGCATCAAGATTGGCTCTGATCAGCTCGTAGATCTCTGCGCCACGGTGAGGTAACTCCGCTCCGGGCTCGAGCTTGAGGCCCGACTTGGCGGGGCCCGCGACCTCTCGGCGCACCTTGGTCGCCATGCTCGAACCGCCGCCGAGATGCGCGACGTACGCGTCGAAATCCGGCCATTCGAGATCGATGTAGCTCACGGGCCAGTTTAACGTGCGGATGAACCGGCGGCCTGTGAGGGCTTTGATCAGCGGCGTTTCATGGGCCGGCAATTTGCCTACGGCCAAGAGCAGCCGTTCGGCGGACGCGAACAGGCAGATTTCTTCGAGCAACGCACCGAGCAGCGTGTCGACGACATTAGCGGGTAGATCGCGGCGCCAGAGCAGGTAACGCCCCTGCCCGATCAATGGACCGCAGTAGAGTGCCGGGCTCAACGAGCCGCCGAGCCTGCGAGCGCCGACGGCCAGGCGCCCGAAGAGCTGCCGCTCCAAGGACGACGGTAAATCTCCTCGGTCGAACCGGTAGCAGATCGCGGCACCTTGGAGATCACCGTTCTCGAAAGCCAAGAAATAGATGGGGCGGGAGGCTTCGGCAACGGTGTCCTCGATGACGCGAAGCCAACCCTGTTGCGCGTAGACGTCGTTTGCGGTCACACGGGCCCAGGCCGCGCGATCGACCTCGGCGATGCGATCGACGCGCTCGATCGTCAGCCCGCTCATTCGCCCCTGCCGACAATGCGGCGAAAATAGGCGAGATCGTGCGCTCCGACTCCGCGGAACAGGATCAGGGCGGCGAGCCCGGCGGCGAGCGTGCCGGCGATACGCGCGGCAGGCGCAAGCGCGTCGGCGAACCAGTAAGCGGCAATCATACCGGCACAGGCCGCGAGCGGGCCGCGCACAATCAGCCGGAGCCGTGGAGTGTGACCACAGCGATGCATGTAGATCAAAAAGATCATGCAGGCGAAGACCTTCGCCACGAGCACCGACCAGGCGAGCCCGACGAAACCTACCGCCGGGACCGACAAGACCATTGCGCCGACGAACAGAGTCAGCGCGGCGAGCCGGATCTTGAGCAGCGCCCCCAGCAGGCCGCGCGCGGTCAGCAGCATCACGATCACAGAGCTTATCGAGGCAGGCACCATCGCGGCGACGAGCACGCCCAGCGGCGTGGCGGACGGCAAAAACGCCTCACCGAACACCAGCATGATGATCGGTTCACGCAGCAGCACGATGATCGTAGCGACCGGCGCCGAAAACAGCACCGCCATCCGCAGGCAGCGGCCGAGCAGGGCATCGAGCTCGATACGCGAGGCGCTCAGCCGCGACATGACTGGCAGGATCGCGCTTGCAAACATCGAAATCCCCAAGCTGGCTGCGACAGCTAGCCGATCCGCAGCCGCGTAAAGGCCGACGACGCCGGCATCGGCAACGGAACCCAGATAGATGAAGCCGGCCCGAAGCTCCAGGACGGCTATGGCATTCAAGGCAAACAACGGCAGCGACGCAACGAACCACTCGTATGACAAGCTCAGATCGAGCCGCAGTCGCGGAGCGGCCTGATGACCCCTCATGAGCAGATAGCCGGCCGCATACGCACCCAGAGCAGCCAGCGGATACACGAGCAACACCGTCTGCGGTTGCGGGAAGATCGCGAGCGCAATGAGGCCGAGCCCGAGGATGCCGGCTTTGTGCCCGGCTTCGAGCAGCGCCGCATACTGGGTCTGCTCGCGCGCCCTGAAGTAGCTGCTGAAGATCTGGCTGAGCGCGTACACGAGCTGGTAAAGGCCCATGATCAACAGAATCTGCCGCCCAGCCTCGTCGGCGGCCAGCAACGCCGCGAGCGTCACGAGCACCACGAGCGCCGCGGCCGCAACCGCGAGCTGAAAGCCGGCGACGACGCCGACGAAGTGCGCCGCTTCGCCCGGTCGCTTCGCGATCTCGCGCACCAGCAAGGTGTTGATCCCGAGGGTCACGAACAACGCGAGCACGGCCCCGACGGCCATGCCCAGGGACAACTGACCGAGCGCATCGCTGCCATAGACCCGCGCAAGGGCGATCACAAACAAGAACGTGCAGAGGTCTCCGCCACCGCGGCCGGCTGCCGCGAAAAGGGTGTTCCTCAAGATCGAGCGTTCGTTCGCGACCACTGCTAGAGCTCACAAACAAATATCCGGCTCTTCCCGGAAGCTTCTCTTGGAATCTCATCGACCTCAGCGATCGTAACGGTCGCGCCGGGGTAGCGCTTCCGGACGAGCGTCTCGATGAGCGCTCGATCACGCGCTTCGAGCGAACGCCGGGGCACCAATGCTATGCGGAACGAGTCGTAGCCGGTCTGCGCGATTTGGTACTGAAACGCGAACTCGATGATTCGATCAATGCCGGCCGTGAACTCGATTGGCGCCTCCATCGTTCCATCGCCTCGAACGACACAGTCACGGGTCCGGCCCCACGCCACGTTCATGAGCGGCAGGCCGCGCCCGCACTTACAGGGCGTGGGTAAAGCGGTCGCGATGTCTCCGAGCTTGTAGCGAATGAAAGGCATCGCGTAGTTGTCGAGGACGGTGCAAACGAGCTCGCCGCGCTCGCCGGGCTCGACCGGCTTGTCTGCGGCGACGATCTCCGCAACGACGCAATCGATCGCGACATGATAGCCGGATCGTTTGTTGCACTCGTAGGCTATGTTGTCGGTCTCGAACGTCCCAAAGACGTCGAGGACGGGTGCGCCTATGTTCGCCTGGATGCTCGTCCGCACGGCCTCCGTGAGAAGCTCCGAGTCACTGAAGACGAGCTTCGGCTTCTTGAACTCGGGATTCGTACGCTCGATGGCACTGCTTAGAGCCAGCAGCGTGGAAGGATAGCCTTCCACGATGTCCGCCGCGGTTTCGACGAAAGACGTCAACAAGGCGTCGGGCGGACGGTCGCAGGCGACCTTGATCTCGCGCAGCAGGCCCAGTTTCTGAAACCAGGTGTCCGGTACGGGACCGTGCGAGCTAAAGCGCAGCACGCGATCGAAGAGGCCGCGACCGTTCGTCAAATAGGGCCGCAGATACTGCGCCTTGCACTGGGCGTCGAACGCCGCGTCGACGAAGAACCGAAACGGCGCGCCGGTCGAGCCGGACGTGTATCTTTCGATGAGCTGCTCCGGACGCATGCGCCGGTCGACGATGTCCTCGACGGGGCGTACGCGCAGCATTGACTTGTCGATGACCGGCAAGCGGACGAGATCGGCGGCGTTGCGTATATCCGCGGGCACGGCGCCCGCCTCGCGGAAAAGCCGCCGATAGAATGGCACGTTCGTGTACGCGTGGTCGACGAGCCGTCGCAGCTTCGCGTTTTGCATCGCCGCGAGTGCCTCGGGGCTGCGCCACTCGTTGCGCATCAGCGAGATCAACCGGCGGTACTTCGACGGCACGCTTAGGTCACATCGCTGCGAGAACGCGACCGGGTTAACCCGTATCGCAACTTGTGCTCCGTTCGAGCGTGTAAAACTCGTCGACATATCGCCCGACGATCACCGGCCAGTCGTACGCCTGCTCTATCTTATGGCGGTTGTTGCTGCCGAGCCGGGCACGAAGCTCTCGCGACTCGACCAGCCGATCGAGCGCGGCGGCCAGCCGTTCGGGATCACCGCAAGGCACGAGGAAGCCGTTTGCACCGTCCTCCACGAGCTCCGGGATACCACCGACCTTCGTGGCCACGACCGGCAGGCCGCTTGCCATGCCCTCGAGCAATGCCATGCTGAACGATTCCGACAACGACGGCAGCAGAAAGATGTCGGCTTCCTGATAGGCGCGCGCGAGATCCTCACCCTTCAGGTGCCCCCGAAACACGACGCGGTCCGCGATGCCGAGCTCGTCTGCGAGCGCACGCATCTTCGACTCGCGAGGGCCAAGCCCCACCAAGTCGAGCCGCAGCGACTGATTCTTCATCAATTTCATTGCGCGCATCGCATCCTCTGCGCCTTTGCGTTTGATCAGTCGTGCTACGCAAATCGCCGAGACCGTCGAGCGAGGCTCGCGACGAATCGGCGGACGGAACTCGCTCAAGCAGACGCCGTTGGTTATGACGTCGATTCGCTGCTCGGGGAACGACTCCAGTGCCAGGGCTCTCAGGGCCTCACTGTTGGCGACGACCGCGTGAGCGTTCCGCAGGATGCGGGCATTCGTCCGCAGCAACAGTCGATGAAGCATGCGCAGCAACCGGCTGTTGTTGTCGTAGTTAGGGACATCCGATCCTCGCAGCGAAACGATATAGGGCTTCCCCGTGCGAGCGCGCCAGTAAGCCGACAGCATTCCCGTCGGCAGGGCAAAATAGAAATGCGCGAGATCGAATTCACGCTCCTTCAGCAACCGCTGCAACCGCAGCCTCGCGAAAAATAGATACGAAGCGGCACCAAGAACACCTGCATCGTGTATGCAGTGCCGGAAGCTACGCACCCGGTGCAGCTCTACGCCGTCGCAATGCTCGATCTCCGGCAGGTTCGGAGCGCCCGAGGTGAGCACGACGACTTCCCAGCCGAGCCGCGCGAGATCCTTCGCCGTGTGGTATGTCGCGCTGGCCGCACCTCCGCCGAGCGGGGGATACTCGTAGTTCAGCATCAACACGCGCATCTCAGGAACCCCGAACCCAGCCGCGAAGCCTGAGGCACCGTGGCGTCGGCAACGGGCCTTTCACCAGCGAGCGCAGCCTGAGATCGACCCCGAAAACGCGCTTCACGCCGAGCGCCAGCCGGTGCTCGATCTCGGCGGCACCGACCCGCGCCTTAAACAGCCGCGTCGAGCGGTTCAATGAGAGCGAGAGACTATAGATTTCGTCGTAACCGAGTGCCAGCAGCGATTCGAGCAAACGCAGCCGCAGCCACGGCGCCAGGCGCCGGCCTCGGTGAGAGCGGGCGATGTACATGTCGAACAGGTAAGCGCCGTGCTCGCTGAGCTCGAACAGCATATCGCCGCTTTTCGGTGTCGAGATGGTTGAAAAACTGACCCAGCTGTAACCGACGAGCGCGTCTCCATCGAAAACACCGAAGCACCTCGCGCGCTGCATGAGTCCCTCCACCTCCGCGACGCGGCGCGGCCGGCAGGGCAAATCCGCGATGACCGCGGCTTGATCACGCTTGAGTTCGGAAAAGGTGATGCCGCCCGGCACCGAAACCTGCTTCGGCTCCCCGCCGGCCGGGCTCTCGTCTACCAAAAAATAAGGGTAGAACAACAGACCGGCCTTGGTGAGGCAAGCGAGGACCTCCTGGGTGAGGAGCCCGTAACGCACGCGTTCGCGCAGGCGCGTGACCACGGTGCGCCGTGTCTCCGTCGACCTGCTCGCCAGTTGCGCCTCCCTTGCTGTCATCCGGCCGACCATAGCTCCACGGCCGGCAATTTTCATGGCGCCGTTCACGGTCCTTTGATTCCGGACCCAGCTGCGCTTCGGAATACTAGCACGCCACGGTATGTTGCCGTGACGCAACGACGGGGAGGGTCGTTACATCTCGAGTGCGGCCTGGATAGCGTCGAGCTCCGCGGGACCGAGCGTCGCGTTGAAATGACGGATTCGTTCGATGACGTCGGTCGTGCCGAAATATTCCCGGGCGCAGCCGGCGTGGATGAAGCCCGACGGCTGGAAGCGGTGCTCCTCGAAGAACACCAGCGCGATGCGCCAGCTGTCCTTGTCGATGAGCTCGCGGCAGCTGCGGCAGCGCGCGCGGCCCGTCGGCGCTCTGTCGACCTTGTCGATTCGCGGCACGCGACGGTGCTCGATGCCGAGCTCGGCCGCTGCCTCGAGCGACCGCGCGACACCGAGAGCATCCTCGGGGATGTCCTTGGACTCGTCGCCGCCGAGCAGCGCGAGGAACGGCTCCGGGCGCTTGTACGCGGCGCAAGGTAGATGAAACCACAACGTCATCTCGCCTTCGCCGAAAGCGTTCGGCTGCCGTTCGCCGAAGCGCAGCTCGTCCTGGTCGATTTTGGTGTCGCAGCCGCGGCACTTGGCCCGGCCCGACGAGGCATGCTCGATGACATGCGACACTAGACTGCGTCCGCGAGCAGCGCGAGGCTCTTGCTCAGATCCGCTGCCCCAGTGAACAGCGCCTCGAAGGGATCGGCTTTCTGCTTCGCGAGCAGCCCCGGCACGGCGCGCAGGTCGTACTTGAACATGTCGAGCCGCGAGCTCACCTGAGCCCAGGTGAGCGGCATCGACACCGTGGCGCGCGCCACGGGCCTGACGCTATAAGGCGCGACGAGCAATCGTCCGTGGCCGTTCTGCAGATAGTCGACGTAGACCTTGCCGTCGCGCGCGTCGAGATGGCGCTCGACCGTCGCGATCTCGGGCAGTTGCTTGACGACGCAGTTGGCGAGCAACTCCGCCATCGCGCGGCTCTGCTCGTGCGTGTAACGGGCACCGAGCGGTATCAGCACGTGCAGGCCCGTCGAGCCGCTGGTCTTGACGAGATTCGGCAGCTCGACCCGCTCGCAAAGCGTGTGAATCGCGCGTGCCACCTTGACCACGTCCTTGAACGGCGCGCCCTTCGGATCGAGGTCGAGAATGCACCAGTCCGGGTGCTGCAGCGATTGCACGCGGCTCGACCAGATGTGCAACGGTATCGCCGCCATGTTGGCGATGTAAGCGAGGCCCTCCTCGTTCTCGATCACGAAGTAGCGGATATCGCGCTCGGAGCCTTCGCTCCACAGCGTCTCGAGCCTGATCCAGTCCGGCGCGTATACGGGCGCGTCTTTTTGATAGAAGGACTTGCCGTCAATGCCGTCGGGATAACGCGTGAGAACGAGCGGCCGGTCAGCGAGATACGGCAAAAGCCACGGCGCGACGGCGCGGTAGTAGGCGACGAGATCGCCCTTGGTCAGGCCTTGGTCGGGCCAGAACACCTTGTCGGCGTTGGTGACGTTGACGGCGACGGCGGCCGCCCTTGCCTTCGGCTCCGGCTTCTCGGGCAACGGTTTTTCCTCGCCGGGCAGCCAGCAGTCCTCGGGCTGCTTGTCGTCGCGCAGGCGCACGAAGGTCGGCTGGCGCAGCCGGCCCTTCGGGCTTCTGTGCTTGAACTGCACCTCAACGACGAGCTCGGGCTCGATCCACTTCGCGCCCGCTTGCTGCTCCGGGTCGCGCGGCGGCTGGCCATCCTTGGCCGCCGCGAGGCGCTCAGCGAGCTTCCCGAGCTCCCGCTCGCCGAAGCCGCCGCCGACGCGGCCCGCATAGACCCAACCGTCGGCGCCGCGCTGCGCCAGCAGCAGCGCGCCGAAGCCGGCACGGCGGCCTTTCGGCGGCGTGTAGCCGACCACGGCGAAGTCGTCGCTCGAGCGCGCGCCGACCTTGACCCAGTCGGGAGAGCGTCGGCCGACGTAGATCGAGTCGGCGCGCTTGCCGACGATGCCCTCGAGGTTCATCGCCTTGAGCTGCTCGAACATCGCCTCGCCCGAGCCTTCGATGTGCTCGGACAGGCGGATCGGCCCGGCGGTCGGCAAGAGCTCAGCGAGCAGCCGCTTGCGCTCGGTCAGCGGCAGACGCCGCAGATCGTATTCGCCGAACAGCAACAGATCGAAGGCGTACAGCGTCGCAGGCCACTGCACGGCCGCGCGGCCGATGTCCATGGCGCGCGTGAGCCGGCCGCGCTGTTGCAGACCCGCGAAGCTTGGCAGACCCTGCGAATCGTGCACCACCACCTCGCCGTCGAGCAGAAAGTCGTCGTAAGGCAGCGCCTCCAGCACTTCGGCGATCTCGGGAAATACGCCCGTGAAATCGTTGCTGTTGCGCGAGATCAGCTTGACCTCGCCGTGCTCCTTGCCGGCGAGCAGACGGTAACCGTCGTATTTGATCTCGAATACCCAGCCGGGGTGACTGAACGGCTCACCGGGCGTCGCGAGCATCGGCTGCACGTCGGCGAAAGCGGCGCGAGAGTGCGCAGCGCCCAGCTTGCGGCAACGCTCGGCGATGGCGGTGCCCGGGTCCTCGCCCGCGGCGAGCTGCTCGACCGTGCGTCCCGAAAGCACCGAGTCCTCCGGCAACACGGCCGCCTCGCCTTCGCGCACATAGCTGTCGCGCTCCTTGATCAGCAACCAGTCTTTCGGCCCGCGCTTGGTCTTGACGAGCGTCCATCGCCCACGCAGCTTGTAGCCGTGGAGATCGAAGAGCAGCTTGCCGGCTTTTAGACCTTCGTTGAAATCCTTGACCGGCTCCCAGCGGCCGCGGTCCCAGACGACGACCGCGCCGGCACCGTAGTTGCCCTCGGGTATCAGACCCTCGAAGTGGATGTAGTCGACGGGGTGATCTTCGACGTGCACGGCCAAACGCTTGTCGGCCGGGTCCGGTGACGGGCCCTTGGGCACGGCCCAGGAGACGAGCACGCCCTCGTGCTCGAGGCGGAAGTCGTAGTGGCGAGCCCGCGCCGCATGCAGCTGCACGACGAAGCGCGAGCCGGGGGCGGTCGCGGCGCCGAACGGCTCGGGAGTTGAGCCGGCCCTGCGCTTTTCTCGGTAAGTGGCTAATTTATGGTTGTTTTTCGTTGCGGCCATGCAATTCAGGATATATGATCCGGCAATGCCTGCGCGACCCCTCGGATCCGCCACGATTGCCTTCGGGCTGGTTTCGATACCGGTCAAGCTCTATTCGGCGGCCGAGTCGGCGGCCACGGTGCGCTTCAACCAGATCGACCGGCGCGACGGCGCCCGCGTGAAGCAGCAGCTCATCTCGTCGAACAGCGGCGAGGTCGTGCCGAAAGAAGAGATCGTCAAGGGCTACGAGTTCGCCAAGGGACAGTATGTGCTGTTCACGCCCGAGGAGCTCAAGGCGCTCGACGTCGCGGCCACCTATATGATCGACATCGATCAGTTCCTGCCCGACGGCACGGTCGACCGCATCTATTTCGAGAAGGCCTATTACCTCGGCCCGGACAAGGGCGGCGCGCGGGCTTATCACCTGCTCGCCGGGGCGCTGCGCGCGACCGGACGCATCGCAATCGGACGCTACGCCGCGCGCGGCCGCCAGCACCTCGTGCTCGTGCGGCCCAAGGGGAACGGCTTGCTGCTCGAGCAGCTCCACTATGCCGACGAGGTGCGCGCGTTCAGCGAGGTGCCTATCGAAGAGGTCGAGGTCAAGAAAGCCGAGCTCGAGCTCGCCAAGCAGCTCATCGAGCAGAGCGCGAGCGACAGCTTCGATCCGACGAGCTATCGCGACGAGGTGCGCGAGCAGATGATGGCGCTGATTCAGCGCAAGGTCGAAGGCGAGGACATCTCCGTCGCGCCGACCGAGAAGCCCGAGCACAAGATCATCGACATCATGGAAGCGCTCAAGGCGAGCCTCAACGCAACCGACAAACGCAAGCCTGCGCAGCGCACCGAAAAAACCGCCGCCAAGAAGACCGCCCGAAAGAAGCGCACGGGCTGACCGCCTGAGGTGCGCGCATACTCCACCCGAGAAGTCGCCGAGCTGACGGGGCTCCCCGAGGCCCGCGTGCGCGGCTGGTCCCGCGCCGGGCTGGTGACGCCGGGCAAAGACGACCGCGGCCGCTGGCGTTATTCCTTTCAGGATCTCGCGGTGCTGCGCGCCGCGGCCAAGCTGCTCGAGGCCGGCGTGACCGTGAGCCGCGTGACTCGGGCCTTGGGCCTGCTGCGCGAACGATTGCCGGCGGGGCGGCCGTTGTCCGCCGTGCGGATCCTGGTCACCGGCGGGCGCGTCATCGTCAAGGACCGGCTCGCCTCATGGGAGCCCGAATCGGGGCAGTGCGCGCTGGAATTCGACGTGCAAGCTGTATCGGCCCAGGTGGCGCCGCAGCTGCCGCGCACATCGAGCGCCGAGCTCGAGCGGCAAAACGAGACCGCGGAGGGGCTCTACCAGACGGCGCTCGACCTGGAGCTCGCCGGCCGCGGCGACGACGCACGCAAGGCTTACGAGACCGTGCTGCATCGCGACCCGCAGCTCGCCGGCGCGCGTATCAATCTCGGCCGCCTGCTGCACGCGGCCGGGCGTCTCGGCGAAGCCGAGGCGCTATACCGTGCGGCGCTCGAGCAGAACCCGCGCAACGCGATCGCCGCCTTCAATCTCGGCGTCGCGCTCGAAGACCAGGGCAAGACCGCCGCCGCCGCCGAGGCGTATCGCGCCGCGCTCGCGGTCGACGATGGCTACGCCGACGCGCACTACAACCTCTCGCGCCTGCTCGAAACGCAGGGCGACGCGCGCGGCGCGCTGCGCCACCTGAGCAGCTTTCGACGGCTGATGCGGAACGACTAGCGCTAGAGAGCGAGCCACATGGCCGACGGACGCTAGAATAGCGATAAGCTAATCGCCTTCCGCAGGGGACCCGTCGTGATTTCCCACTACCTGACGGTTGCAGTGCGCGACATTCGGCGGGCGCCGTTGTTGACCGCCGTCAATGTTTCAACCCTGGCGCTTGGCCTTGCATGCTTCGTTACCGCCTATGCCGCTGTCGCTTACTGGGACCATAGCGAGCAGCACTTTGAGAATGCCAATCGTACCGTCGTCATTACCTCGGATATCACGGTCGGCGACGGGTCGTTCGTAACCGGCGTGATACCGCGGACAAGCGCATCCATCGCGCAATATCTCACGGCCGACTTCCCTGAGATCGAGGTTGTGGCGCGCGCAGGCGTCATGAACGATACGGTCATGGTCTCGACCGGTGAGCGCGCGGCGCGGGCGTTCGGCGTCTGGGTGGATCCAGAATTCCTCGACATATTCGATATGACTTATGTCGCACGTGACGGAGAGAATCCTCTACGTCGCCCTCGCAGTATCGTCCTCACGGAGGAAACCGCGGAACGTCTGTTTGGCATAGAAGATCCAATCGGGCGAAACTTGGTAATCGGTAATGTCATCGATGCGACCGTTACTGGGGTTATCGAGCCAATCCCTGAGCCCTCGCATCTCGGCCGCTCAATCGCAGCCACCCTTCGGTTCGAGCTGTTGGCGTCTCGGGATGTCATCGAAGCGATCGCAGCGACGTACACGAACTTGGTGGACCAGTCCGAGAATTGGGGGTTCGCCCGTTCTGTTACCTATGCGCTGTTGCCAGAGGACGGTTTGTTTACTGCCGAGGTCTTGCGCGAACGGCTCCACGCGTTCACTGAGCGCCATCTTCCAGATCGGAACCGAGAAGCCACTAACCTGGAGCTGGGTGTGATACCGATCTCCGACATCATGCTCGCGAATATGAACGCGAGGCTGTTTCAGGTCGGCGGCGGCGTGACGATTCCAGGCCTGCTGTTGCTGCTCGGCGGGATGGTGCTTGCCGTCGCCTGCGTGAATTACGCGAATCTTGCGACGGCTCGCGCAGCGGGGCGCACCAAAGAAGTCGGCATGCGCAAGGTTGTCGGTGCGCGACGTCGTCAGGTCATGGGTCAGTATCTCTTCGAGGCAGGGATACATACGACGGCCGCACTCTTGATCGGGATTCTTGCCGTTCTCCTGATCGTGCCGGTCATGCAGGCAGCTGTTGGCATCGATCTGCGTATCTCAATGTTCTCGAGCACAGGCTTCTGGTTGTTCTTAGTCGGTCTGATCGTGTCGGTCACGGTCATTTCCGGCGCTTACCCCGCTTTCGTGCTTTCGCGGGTCCGGCCCGTGCGAGCACTGGGTGTCGGTAAGATGCGACTCGGACCGCGCTTCCTATCGACGAGCCTGGTCGGACTGCAGTTCTTCCTCGCTAGCTTTCTGTTGATCGCGTTTCTCGTCGTCTACGCACAGAACGGCGAATTGCGACGCACGGGCCTGGGCGCGACGATAGAGCCGATCCTGATGCTCGAGGCGGACGAACGCATGACGGGCATCACGCCGGACGAATTGCAAGAGCGATTGCTCGCCATTCCCGGGGTGACGGCTGCGACGGCGGCAGAGTCGGCGCCATGGATCGGATACATACCGCCGATCGACTTAGCGCGGGCTCCGGGCGAGTATGCGGTCGTTCATCGTACGACGCTAAACACCGTCGGTATGGATTTCTTCTCAACGCTCGGAGTCGAGATCATTGCCGGTCGCGCATTCGATCGGGAGCATCGCGATGACTCCGCATCATGGAGTCTCGGGCTCGACCCAAGTAGGCCGATCAACGTGGTGCTCGACATCGCTGCCGCCGAAGGGTTCGGCTTTGTGTCGGCGGAAGAGGCCGTAGGTCAAACCGTATACATTCCCGAGCGCTTGATGGGCGCGTACGGCCGGACTGCAGCGCAGCCTTTGGAGGTCATCGGCGTCGTCAATAACGCTCCGTTGCATTTGCTCGGCGGCGGGGCGAGCTCTGGTATTTATGCAATTAGCGTTAACAACCCCTGGCAGATCCTGCGGCTCTCCACGAACGATATTCAGGGCACACTGGCTGCAATCGATGACCTCTGGCGCAGCCTGGCGCCAAATGTATCGATCAATCGGCGCTTTCTGGACGAGGCGTTCGAGGAAATCTACGAGAATTTCGGTCGTCTGAACCAGGTTTCCTCCGGCCTGGCGCTGTTCGCGTTTCTGATATCTACGGTAGGTTTATTCGCTATGGCGATTCAGATTGCAAGCCGCCGTGTGCGTGAGATCGGTATACGCAAAACACTTGGCGCGAGCACAAATCAGGTCCTGGCGATGCTGCTCAAAGATTTCTCAAAACCCGTGCTGATTGGTAACTTGCTTGCCTGGCCAATTGCCTATCTCGCGGCACAGGCCTATCTCAACATGTTCATTCAACGTATCTCGTTAACGATGCTGCCGTTTATCTCGAGCATTGCCATTGCTCTGTTGATCGCCTGGATTGCTGTTGCAGGTCAGGCCATCAGGACTGCACGCGTGAGGCCGGCACAGATGATTCGCTACGAGTAAACCGGCCGCGCCCTGGCCACCGTCTTGTTTTGCGGGATGCATCTAAACTCCTTTGGCGCCCGGGTGAATCTGACCTCAACCTATTGAAATTAAACGTGCAAAATGGCGTATAGCTGTATACAATACCAGTATCCACAATCGCCATTCACGGGAGGCTCCGATGGCCACGCCCTCACCCATGCCGGATCCGGTCCCCCAATCCCTGCCGAAGCCCGCTGGGCTGCTCCCGCGATCCATCGACGAGCTCGATGAGGCGATTTGCCGTCTCGATAGGCACATCAACGCCGAGAGCTATCAGCTGCTGATTCTCGTGCG
Source organism: Gammaproteobacteria bacterium (assembly GCA_036396795.1). Classification (GTDB taxonomy): domain Bacteria; phylum Pseudomonadota; class Gammaproteobacteria; order Steroidobacterales; family Rariloculaceae; genus JAHEEM01. Next base: position 135,911 of record DASWKF010000039.1, read on the forward strand.
CGAGTTCGACGATCGTTTTGGCTGGGCGAAGTGGAGCTTTCACAACTGCGCGGAATGGCTCGCGTGGCGCTGCGGCCTGTCGCTGTCCGCGGCCCGTGAAAAAGTGCGCACGGCACACGCGCTACGCGGCTTACCCGCGATCTCCGCGGCCTTCGCGAGCGGACGCCTGTCGTACTCCAAAGTCCGCGCGCTGACGCGGGCGGCACAGTTGCACGACGAGGACGCGCTCCTCGCGTATGCGCTCGAGGCGACTGCCGCGCAGGTCGAGGAGCGTTGCCGGCAGATTCGCAACGTTGCGCCCGAATCCGCCGAAGCGGCGCAGCGCGCCTGGGAACGCCGGTCGCTGTCGGTGTACCGGAATCCGGGGCGGGGCACGCTGACGATCAGCGTCGAGGTGCCGATCGAGGACGGCGAAGTCATCACCCGGGCGCTCGACCGCGCGATCGAAGCGGGCGAGGCGGCGAACGGCCCTGAGCTCGAGGCGAACGGCTGGCAGGCGCAGCAGGCCGATGCGCTCGTCGCGGTCGCGAAGTCGTATCTCGCCGGGGGCGCCGGGAGCGCGGCTGCGCCGACGGCGGCCGCGGATCACTATCAGGTGATCGTGCATGTCGACGAATCAGCCCTCCGCGGAGGGCGGGGGCGTTCGGATCTCCCTATCGAGACGCTCAGACGTCTCACGTGCGACGGCAGCCTCGTCACCGTCGCGGAAGACGACTGCGGCACGCCGCTCGATGTCGGCCGCAAGCGGCGCGCGGTTTCGGCGCCTCTCAAGCGAGCGCTGTGGTCGCGCGACCGCGGTTGCACCTTTCCGGGCTGTCACCACACGCGCTTCGTGGACGCCCATCACATCCGCCACTGGGCCGAGGGCGGCGATACGAGTCTCGATAATACGACGCTGCTGTGCTCATCCCACCACCGGCTGCTGCATGAGGGCGCGTTCCGCATCCGCCGCGATCACGAAGGCGCGATCTATTTTCAGCGCGCCGATGGACGAGTGATCCCGCGCGGAGGTTATCGCTTGGAGGACGTGCTGGACGATGCGGCGGCTGCGGGCGACGTGTTTGACAGGTCCATCGAAGCGCGGTTGGCCGCGATCGTTCATACCCGGAAGCCCTCCGCGGAGGTGCGGGAGACCGCGGGAATTTATCGTGTGAGAGGTCAGTTCTCCGGGCCGGAGCCGGCAAAACCCAGAAATACCAGCACTGCACGATTCAGGCGAACGATGTCCTCATCGTCGAGACGGCCGATCTGATCGCCGATCTTGCTTTTCGGAACCGTGGTGATCTTGTCGACCATGAGGCGGCAAGAGACGTTGAGGCCGTTTCGATCACTGGGCTTTACGACCAGACGAAACAATGCAGCCGGCGTGGGATCGGTCGTAAACGCGCAGACGGTGATTGATGCCGTAGCGTCAAAGCGGTCGTCCTGGAGAATGACGGCGGGGCGGGGCTTTCCCGCGTAGCCACCTCCGCCGGCGACCGCCCAGATCTCGCCTCGCCTCACGTTGAGGTCCAGTCGGAGACAGCATCGATAAACTCCTGGTCCTCCCGGGCGTGACGGCTCTTCGCCACGGCAAGCGATTGCCGGTGCGCCTTGGATGCAAAGGACCGGGAACGTACGTCGGGGACCCAGATTTGTATCGGCCGCAGACCCGCCGCGCGGAGCGCCGCGCGATGCTTCTGTACCCGACGCGATACGCCTGATCGAGCCACGGTCGCTCTCCCGTGAATGTTACATGTAACAATGTAGACCTTTACCGTGTTACATGCAACGCTTTTGAGCGCGACACGCGCTACAGTTTCAACATCCGCTGCGCGTAGGCCGGGCCGGCACCGCCGTCCTCGTGCTTGAAGAACACGAACGCGCGCTCGAAATCCGCGCAGCGCGCTTTCCACGCCTGCAACGACTCGTCGGTGTATGCCGAGGCGCGCAAGCGCAGGTACGTGTGCGCCGCGGTCCTCGGCAGCTCGGGCGACTCGACGCCGTCGTTGTCGGCCGTGACCCAGGCCGCGCCACGCTTCGCGAGCGCAGCATGCACGGCATCGTCCCGCCACGAGGCGTGGCGGAACTCGAACGCGACCGGGACGCCCGCGGGCACGAGTTTTAGAAACGCGGCGAGCTTCTCGACGCTGACGCGCGCGTGCGGCGGCAACTGCAGCAGCACCACGCCGAGGCGCGGGCCGAGCACCTCCAGCGTCTCGAACAGGTACCCGGCCTCCTCGCCGCAATCGTTGAGCTGCTTCACGTGCGTGATCCGGCGCGGCGCCTTGATCGCGAACCGAAAGGTCTCGGGCACCTTCGCGGCCCAGCCCTCGAGCACGCTCGGCCTCGGCATGCGGTAGAAGGTGTTGTTGATCTCGACCGTCGGCAGGCGCTCGGCGTAGAACCCGAGCATCTGGTCCGCGGGCAGCTTCTCAGGATAGAACGGCCCTTTCCATTCCTTGAAGGAGAACCCGCTGGTGCCGCAGTAAAGCTTCATCGGCCTAGATTTTCACAGTGCTCGCCATCTCGAGATACCGGCAGAACGCGTTCGCGAGCCGCATCTGCTCGGGCGTTCGGCAATCCGGTTCGAACAGCTTCGGGTTGCCGACGAGAATACACAAGCCCTTGGCGCGCGAGGTCGCGACGTTGAGGCGGTTGGCGCTGTAGAGGAAGCTCATCCCGCGCGGCGCCTCGTCCGGCGAGGACGTCGTCAGCGACGCGATCACGACGGGCGCCTGCTGCCCCTGAAACTTGTCGACCGTGCCGACTCGGACCTCCGGCAGCGCAGCCGCAAGCGCCGTGACCTGCGCATTGTACGGCGCGACGACCATGAGGTCCGCGCGCGTGAGCGGCCGCTTCAGACCCGTGTGGTCGCGCCATTGCACCGTGCCGGTCGTCAGCTCAGCGACGATCTCCTCGATCGTTTCCACCTCCTCTTGCGAGCGCGATTGACGGCCCTCGTGCTCGACGGGCACGTAGACGAGTCCGGCCTCGGGAAAGCGCGACGCGCCGACGACGGCCTGGCGCTCGAGCCCCGCAAACGCGCTCAGACGATCGTCGTAGAACACCTCGGCCGTGAACGCACAAATGTCCGGGTGCAGGCGTCGCGTGTGCTGCAGGAACAAGCCCGCCTTCTCCGCGATTGTCTTTCGGCCGCCGAGGATGTGCTCGAGCGCCGAGACTTCGGTGCCGGGCGGATGGCTCGCCTGCTGCGGTTGCTCGAGCTGCTGCGGATCGCCGAGCAGCACGAGGCTTCGCGCGCCGCCGGCGACCGCGAGCACGTCGGCGAGCGACATCTGCCCGGCTTCGTCGATGAAGAGCACATCGACGCTCTCGGCGAAGTCGGGCCGCGCCCAGAGCCACGACGTGCCGCCGAGCAACCGGTACTGGCCGTCATCGAACAGCGCGTGAATCCGCTTGTAGTCGTCGAACGCGTGCAGCGCCTCGGGCGAGGATTCCGTCGCCTTGCCCTTGTGCAGACACTTGAAATCTTCGATGCCCTGCTTGCGCGCCACGTCGATGCAACTGCCGAGCAGATTGCGAATCACTTCGTGACTCACGGCGGTCACGCCGACTTTCCTTCCGGTGCGAATCAGGTCGACGATCATGTGCGAGCCGGTGAACGTCTTGCCCGTGCCGGGAGGTCCCTGGATCGGCAGCACGCCGTGATCGAGCTCACGGCCGAGCCGGCAGGCCGTCGTAACCTCGTCATCGGGCGCCGCGGCGGCTGCCGGCCCGTCGGTCGTCTCCGCGTCCGCGCGCAGGCGCGGCGCGCGCCGCAACATCAGGTCGCGCGCCGCGCGATGCGGGCCCGGCGCGTCGATGCCATGCTCGACGACCCAGCGCCCGAGCGCGAGCAGCGCCGCAGGCTTCGATCCCATCGGCACGTTGCGCCGAACGAAGACGCGCTCGGGACGCTCCTCGGCACGTTTTCCCGAGTGCTGGACATCGACGGTCAATGCACGCAGATCGAGATCGTCGAGCACGCCGATCTGGCTGCCGTCCGGAATACACACCTCGTCGCCGCGGCGGATGTCGTGATCCTGGGCCGGAAATGCATAACGATGTATCGGCCGCTTCGCCGTGCCGCCGACCGTGGCGACGAACCTGAGCTCCGCGAGCGCCGAGCGCTCGTCGAAGTACTCGTCGAGCGGCAGATCGCGGAGCCTGAAATACTCCCACCAGGCGGCCTTCTCCTCACGCCGATGCCACTCGAGAAGATGCGCGAGCAGCCAGCGCGCGTGCTGCTCCTCGCTGCGCTCGTCGGCGTCGAGCGGAACGCCGTCGAGCAGCCTGGCCATGAAGCGCCGCGTCTCTTCTGCGGTTTCCTCGATCTGCTCGCTCGCCTCACCCGACTTGGGCTCGGGTCGCGGCAGCTCGAAGCCGCGCTGCTCGACTTCGGCGCGTAAGGTCTCGAGCCAGGCGTGCAGCTTCTCCGCGGAGATGCAATCCTCGCGGTTGTAGCGCTCGACCGCGTCGACGTGCGGCGCGAGATCCGCCACGCCGCGTACGGGCTCCTTGAACTCGATCGCCCATTCGATCGCGCGCCGGCTCGCGGTCGCCTCGCGCATGTCCTGCCGGCGGGCGAATCCATAGAACTGCTCGAGCTCCTTGATCGAGTAGCTCTCGACGCTGGCCTTGAGCGCGTGCTTGACGATCGTATGCAGATCGACGAAGAGCTCGGCGCGCAACAGCACATCAAGCTCGGCCTCACGCGTCGCGTAACGGCCCGACAAGCGCTTGAACACGCTCGGCTCGTAAGCGCCGAAGTGATAGACGTGTATCTCCGGATGCTCTCGATGCGCGGCGAGCATCAGATCGACGAGCCGCTCGAAAGCCTCTCGCTCTTCCACGGCCGTCGTTGCCCATACGGGCACGTAACCGCCTCCGGACGAGACGTAGCCGAACAGGTAGTCGCGCCCGCCCGCCGCGGCGAGCCGGTCGCCCTCGAGGTCGAGAAACAGGTCGTGCTCGCAAGGCGCGGGCAGCATCGCAAGACCGTGCGCCGAATCGACGGGCTCGAGGATCTCGTATTGCGGCGTCTCTTGCCGCCTCGCCTTGAGCTGGATCGCAGCCTGATCGCGCACGCGCGTCAGCGCGTCGCGCGAGCCGCGGGCCGGCTTCGGCACCTCGCGCAGATCGCCGAGACGCTCGAGGGTGGCGACGTCGATGCGTCGGAGCTCCTTGATCTGCAGCCGGCTTATCCCGGCGACGAAGCCTAGATGGTCGTCGGCCCGGCGGCGCGCGTTGCAGGGTTGCCACCAGGCGCAGATCTCGCAGTGCATCACGGGCTCGGGATAAGTGGGCGTATCCAGGCACATGAGCGCTTCCTCGAGCCTGCGCCTGACGAGCCGGTAATATGCTGCGTAGTCGGCGAGGCGGTGGGGCTCCGGAGCGAAGCCGTGATGCGGCGCGACGACGTAGGCGTAGTCCGGCCACGCGCCCTGAATCTCCGCGACGAGCTCCGTGTAGACGCACAGCTGGAGGATCGTCCCGGCCCGCGTTTCCGTCGCGAGCTTCGCATCGACGACCTCGTACGACCATGCGCCGAGCGCGCTCGGCGTTTCGACCCGGCGGAGAAAATCCGCGCGTCCGAACCAGCGCTCATCGCCAAGCGGCGCCTGATAGATGAGCGGCGCTCCGGCACGCATGACCTCACGCGTTCTTCCGATGGGGTCCGCATCGACGTCATCCGGAATCACAACGACGTCGATGCCCTCGGTCTCGCGAAGGTGGGCCAGATACGCGGCTTCGTGCTCCATGCCGCGCTCGCGAAGGATCGCTGCGATCGGATCGTGCCACCTCGGCTTGCTCGCGCGTCCCTCCGCGACGGCGCGGCTGAGCTGACTCAGATGGGCACAGCTCAGGTGATTCGCGAGATCCGTCGCGGACAAGCGCAGCAGTTGGTCGACCAGGCGCATGCGGCGGAGTATCGCATGCGGACCCGAAGATACTTGGCGGAAACGATCCGATAACCTCACAATCAGGCCCATGGGGAAGCAGCGAATCTCTCTCGTTCTCGGCAGCGGCGGCGCCAGGGGCCTGGCGCACATCGGCGTGATCCAGTGCCTGGAGGCGCGCGGATTCCAGATCAGCTACATCGCGGGCTGCTCCATCGGAGCGCTGGTCGGCGGCATCTATGCCGCGGGGAAGCTCGACGTCTACGCCGATTGGGTGCGCGCGCTGCAGAAGCGCGACGTGGTGCTGCTGCTCGATTGGTCTTTCCGCCGCGGCGCCCTCTTCGGCGGCGAGCGGATCGTCGCAGTGCTCCGCGATATGGTGGGTGAGCACACCATTGAGAGTCTGCACATCGGATTCACGGCCGTGGCCACCGAGATCAACGACAAGCGCGAGGTCTGGTTGAACCGCGGACCTCTGTTCGAGGCGATCCGGGCCTCGATGGCGATACCGCTGCTGTTCGCCCCGGTGGAGCGCGACGGGCTGGTGCTCGTCGATGGCGGTTTGATCAATCCCGTGCCGATCGCCCCGACGCTCAACGACGACACGGCGTGGACGATCGCGGTCGATCTCAACGGCCGCGCCGAGAAGTTGGAGACCGCGGAGCCGGCAGCGGCAGACTCGGACCGGTTGCTACCGCAACTGCGCGCCAGGGTCGCGAAGTTCATCGATGACGTCGTTCCGAGGACCGCGAGGGCAGAGCCGCGTCATTTCAGCGCCGTCGAGCTGGCGCTGCGCTCGATGGACACGATGCAGACCACGATAGCCCGCATGAAGCTCGCCGCCTACTCGCCCAAGCTCGTCATCGAAATTCCGCGCAATATCTGCACGTTCTTCGAGTTCCACCGCGCGGCCGAGCTCATCGAGCTCGGCTACCGGAGAACCGAGCAGGCGCTCGCGAAAGAGGATTGGCGCTAGATTGCAGTTCAGTGTCCTTTCGAAAGGCACTTCAGCGCGTCTCGGAGCGTAACGGCCGGCGCTGCAACACATGGATTCCCCGACGCTTTTCCTCCTGGCTGCCGACGCGATCCTGCTCCTCCATGCGCTCTTCGTCGGCTTCGTCGTGGTCGGGCTTGTGCTTATCCTCGTCGGCAAAGCGCGCGCGTGGTCGTGGGTCAGGAATCCATGGTTTCGCGTGGCGCATCTTGTCGCGATCGGCGTGGTCGTGCTTCAGTCTTGGTTCGGGGTGATATGCCCCCTCACGACATTGGAAACGACGCTGCGCTCTCGAGCCGGCGAGGCCGCCTATGCCGGTTCTTTCGTCGCGCACTGGCTCGAGACCTTGCTGTACTACCGCGTGCCCCCGTGGGTTTTCGTCGTCTGCTACACGGCGTTCGGCGCGGTAGTCGTCGCGAGCTGGTTTTGGGTGCGTCCACGCCGCCCAAGTTGACCGAGCTCGAGCGGTTTCAGTATCTAGACGGCGGCCCGGCCGCCGTTCGCGGCTCGCCTGATCGCGTGCCACACGAGCCCGATCAGGATCAAGCCCAAGCCCGCGAGCCAGACGCGCCGCTCGACCCAAAACGCGAGACCGAGGCAGGCGATCAATCCGAGCCCCGCTATCCAACGCGGATAGAGCCGCTCGAGCGGCGCCATGCGCCACGCCGCCAGGTTCGTGAGCGAGTAGTAGATCAGCACGGCGAAGGCGCTGAACGACCACGTCGTCCGCACGTTGCCGATCGCCACCAGGCCCGCGATGACCATGGCCATCGCGACGACCGCCCAGTACGGCGTCGTGCCGCTCGCGTTCAGGCGGCCGAGCACCCCGGGCATGTCACCACGGCGTGCCATGGCCAGCACGACGCGTGACAAGCCGAGGATCAGGTTCAACAGCACGCCGAGCATCGCGCTCAGAGTCCCGATCATTGAACCGAGACCCATCATGACCGCGCCGAGAGTTCCAAGCTCTCGCCGAAGGCGTTGTGGATGAGCCGCGCTCTCGCTCAATGCCGCACCACGCTCGTCAGCTCGAATCGAGGCCAAAATCGACGAGGCTCCGCGGACGGAATCACTCCGACGGGAAGCTCGCCGTGTCGCGGAAGACAGGCGTGTCGTTCAGAAACGGCATTTGCTCGGCGACGTGACATGCCATGCAGGTCTCACGCTCCATGAGGAAAGCCTCGCGAATAGAGGCGGCTTCGCCGCTCTGAAGTGCATTCCGTAACTGCTCCCAGATGCTGTCGAGAAACAACGCTTCCGCGTTGGGGGTGCGATTGGGACGCTTCATCAGGGCGACGTTCAAGACGTCACGCAGCTTGCCCCAATGGTGCAGGCCGAGCTCCCAGTTCTCATCGAGGATCGCCTGGTAGACCTGCTCGTAGCGGTATCCTATCTGCCACATCTGCTCGTGCGTGCCGCCGGCATAAATCTGGATACGGCGGAATCGCTCCCGATCGTCTTTCGCATCGAGCAGCCAATTCGCGCTCGGCGGCGCCGCCTGACCTTCCTCGAGCCCTCGAATTCCCTGCGGAAGGCGCGGCTCGGCGCCGTTCCGCGGCGCGTCCTGGGCAGGCACGGCGACGAGCGCCAAATACGCCACGGCCATAAGCAGACAATTGAGCGCGGTTCTAACGTTCATCGCGTTGCTCCTCTGAATCGTCTCGGTAAGCTCCTCATCCAGCCAGCTGGGGCGGCGCCGTCCGCCGATACAGCAGCTTGTCCAGCGACCACCGGCCGCCGCCCACGCCAAGAAGATAGAGCGAGCCCGTCAGCATCGCCCAGTCGGTGCGCGTCTCGTGCAGGAAGCTCCAGAAGCCGTAGCGGGACAGCTCCCTGACATTGAAGATCAACCAGTCTTGGCCGAGCCATATCGGTATCTTCGTCGAGACGATTGCGACGATCATCGTGACGATCAGCGGCACGGCTGCGAGCCGCGTGAAAAGTCCGAGCAAAATCAGCAACCCGCAGAGAAGCTCGACCCAACCGACGAAGGGTCCCATCACATCCGGCCACGGGATCCCGATCCCGGCAAAGCGCCCGCTGCCCAGGATCTCCGGGAACACCAGCTTCTGGATACCCTCCGGGAAAAAGACCAGGCCGACCGCGAGACGCACCCAGATGACCCACGGTGAGGCCGAGGTGGCGACCGAGCGCCACAGCATTGACGTGCTCATCCACTCCCCCC
>DASWKF010000040.1:0-2894 GCA_036396795.1 Gammaproteobacteria bacterium
TCGCTTCCCCGGCATTCTTGATTGCCTCGTCGAGCGTATCACCCGCCGAAAAGCAGCCAGGCATGTCCGGAAACCACACTCCGACAGCCTTGTCCGGACCCGCGTCTTCGACGATCGCAACATAGTGGGACATCGATCTAATCCGGTCGCCAACCAGCCTGCTTATAGATCGCACGGGCAAGGCCAACGCCCTCTTGATGTCGCGGCTGGACGTCAACATCGCTCTTAGCCCCCCTCCCCGAACCTGTTCGACTTCGGAAAGCCCGGCGGCGCGAGGCGGCCGGCCTGCGCGCGGTCGCCGATCCAATCTTTCAGCTCCTTGACCGTGCGGGTGTGGAGCCGCCCTGCCCCATCGGTCCAGCTCAAGCCAGACTCCTTCGCGAAGACGCGCGCGTCGGACAGCTCTCCGTCCTTGTAGCGCTGCAGCCGGACCCCCTTGCCGCGCGTCATCTCGGGAAGCTGCGCGAGCGGAAAAATGATCATCTTGCGGTTCGTGCCGACGCAGGCGACGAACTCGCCCTCCACCGGCACGCATATCTTCGCCTCGTCCTTCCCGGCGACATTCAGCACCTGCTTGCCCTTGCGCGTGTTCGCCGGAAGCTCGCTCTCCCTGACCACGAACCCGTACCCGGCCGCACTCGCGATCAGCAGCCGCCGTTCGGCGTCATAGGGGAAGATGGCGGCGACGTCCTGGTCCTTGTCCATGTCGAGCAGGAGCCGGACGGGTTCGCCATGGCCGCGCCCGCCGGGCAGTTTCGAGGCTTCGAGCGTGAAAACCCTGCCGCCGGTGGAGAGAACCATCACCTTGTCCATCGTCGAGGCGTGGAAGGCGCGCTGCAACCGGTCGCCCTCCTTGAAGGTCAGCGCCGAGAGGTCGGCGACATGCCCGCGCATGGTGCGGATCCACCCCTTCTCCGACAGGACCACGGTGACCGGCTCGCGCTCGATCATCGCCTCCTGGATATCGTCGACATGAATCTCGGGCGCGTCCGCGAAGCCGGTCCGCCGCCTGCCAAGCTTTGTGTTCGGACCGAAGGTCTTCTTCACCTCCGAAATCTCAAAGGCTAAGCACTTCCACTGGCGTTCGTCCGACTTCAGCAGGTTTTTCAAATCCGACTGCTCGGCCTTCAGCGCGTCGAACTCCTTGCGGATCTCGATCTCCTCGAGCCTGCGCAGCGCGCGCAGCCGCATATTGAGGATCGCCTCGGCCTGGTTGTCGGTCAGCTTGAAGCGCCTCATCATGACGGCCTTCGGCTCGTCCTCCTCGCGGATGATGCGGATGACCGCGTCGAGGTTGAGATAGGCGATCAGGTAGCCGCCGAGCACTTCCAGCCGCTCGGCGATCTTGCCGAGGCGGAAATTCGAGCGCCGGATCAGCACCTCCTTGCGGTGCGCAAGCCATTGCAGGAGCACGTCGCGAAGCGAAAGAACGTTCGGCACCCGGCCATGCGAAAGCACGTTCATGTTGAGCGAGAAGCGCGACTCAAGCTCCGTCGAGCGGAAGAGCGATTCCATCATCAGCGCCGGATCGACCGTGCGGCTCTTCGGCTCGATGACGATGCGCACGTCCTCAGCGCTCTCGTCGCGAACGTCGCCCACGAGCGGCAGCTTGCGCGCCTCGATAAGTCCGGCGATCGCCTCGATCAGGCGGCTCTTCTGCACCTGGTAGGGGATTTCCGTGACAATGGCCGACCATGTGCCGCGGCCGAGATCCTCCTTCTCCCAGCGAGCCCGGACACGTATGCCGCCGCGCCCTGTCCGGTAAGCCTCGGAAAGCGTCTCGGGCGGGGACACGATGATCCCGCCGGTCGGAAAATCCGGGCCCGGCACGAACTCCGTCAGCTTCGCCAGCGTCGCGTTCGGATGCTTGATGAGATGCAGCGCGGCGTCGCAAAGCTCGGCCGCGTTGTGCGGCGGGATGTTGGTCGCCATGCCGACCGCGATGCCGGCGGAGCCATTCGCGAGGAGGTTGGGGAAGGCGCCCGGCAGCACCGTCGGCTCCTGCCCTTCCCCGTCATAGGTCGGGCGGAAGTCGACAGCGTCGTCGTCGATGCCGCGGAGCAGGAGCTCGGCGACCGCAGTCATCCGCGCCTCGGTGTAGCGCATGGCGGCCGGGTTATCGCCGTCGACATTGCCGAAATTCCCCTGCCCGTCGACCAGCGGGTAGCGAACGGCGAAATCCTGCGCGAGCCGCACCAGCGCGTCGTAGATCGCCTGGTCTCCGTGCGGGTGAAAATTGCCCATCACCTCGCCGACGACCTTGGCCGATTTCTTGTAGCCGCCGGTCGGGTTCAGGTGCATTTCGCGCATCGCGTAAAGGATGCGCCGGTGCACCGGCTTCAGCCCGTCGCGAACGTCGGGCAGCGCGCGGTTCATGATGGTGGAGAGCGCGTAGGCGAGATACCGCTCCTCGAGCGCGGTCCGGAGATTGACCGGCACGATCTCGCCGCCGGGGCTGCCCTCGCCGTCCTTCGGTGGAATCACTCGTTTGCCCATGCCGCAGTGCTTAGCTCATGCCGAATCGCGACGACAACAGCGCGATTCGCTGTTAGGGCGCGGTAAATGGCTTCTCCCGCACCGGAAATCCCGATCGGCGAGCTGCCGGGGCGCCTCGCTCCCGGGATGCGCCTTGCGGGGCTCGACCTCGGCGCCAAGACCATCGGTATCGCGCTCTCCGACCCGGGGCTGCGGATCGCGACGCCGCTTCACACGATCCGCCGGACGAAATTCGGTGCGGACGCCGCGGCGCTGCTTGCCCTTTGCGGTCGCGAAAGGGTCGGAGGATTGATCCTCGGCCTGCCGGTCAACATGAACGGCACGGAGGGGCCTCGCGCCCAGGCCACCCGCGCCTTCCTCCGCCACCTCGCCCCGCTCACCGATCTTCCGATCGTCCT
>DASWKF010000041.1:0-4657 GCA_036396795.1 Gammaproteobacteria bacterium
CCTTTCTGGGCGCACTCGAGCGATTGGCGCGACGAGTCGAGCAGAGTTCGACGCGGAGCTTCGACCTCACCGGCTACGGCGAGTATGGCGACCCCGCTCGCTGGGTGTCGGAGCCCGAGACGATGGTTCGCGCCGCGATTCGCCGGGTGCGGGCAGCTCCGCTCCACCGGAGGATGACGGAAGAGGAGGAGGGGATTCTCGAATCGTTACGCGGCAACATCCTGAATCCTCCCCGCCAACCGGTTCACATCGAGGACCAATCTCTGAGTGACGCTCTGGCCGAGCTCCAGCGCGTTTACGAAGTCGCGCCGGACCCGCGGTCTCTGCGATCCCTCAGTGACGAGATACTCGCCCGCCGCGTCTCCATCGATGCCGAGCAAGCGTCCGCTGCCGAGGCGTTTGCGAGTTTCTGCAACCAAACCGGATTCGGCACGACCGCCGGCTATCATGTCGGAGCGGGAGCCATCGGCGACCCGGCGCTAGCCCGAAACCACGCTTTCGCGAGTGGCGGACTCATCATCGAGGCGGAGCCGGATGACTGGGACGACGACGAAGTCACCATCGTGGTCAGCGTTTCGTCTCCCGCGGCATGGTATTGGATCGAAGGACAGGCATTCCGGCTCGTCGAGGGACGTCTGTCCCGCGGCTCGTTCATCCCGCCGGAGGCGGACTTCAGCGCCCGGCTCGGCATCCTGTCCATCCCCGTGACCGAACGCGAGTGGAACCGCGCCGGACGCCGGATCGAGATCCTGGAGGGAGAGGTGGAGATTCCGATTCCGACGTCGATCCGGCGCGTGCGCCTCACGCCCCAGCCGGGCACGACCGTTCGTGAAGTGGTCGACGACGTCTTCTTCATCGAAGTCACCATGACTGGAAACGACCAGGACGGCTTCGAGGTCGAGGTCCGCTTCGGCATCGACATTTGGGATTTCTCGTGGGCCGTCACGACTATGAATTTCGGAGACGTCGACCTCATCGACGCGAACGGCGAGAGCTTGGAACGACACCTGTACCTCTCCGGCACAGATTTGACCTTTCACAAGAAGGGATACCGCAGGAGCCCGCGTCCTCGTGAGATCGTCTGGACCTTCGCTCCTCTGGCCGAGATTTTGCGGGTTCGCGCGCGATGGGACGACGTCCGCACTCTGACAGTGGAGGGTCCGAGAATTCCGCACCACAGGTAACGTGCTTACGCCGACTGACCGTAGGCACGCAGGTTCGAGCCGGCCTGCTCGTGCCAGCGTTCTTCGTCCACGCCCTTCACGGCGAGCCACAGCACCAGAAGCACTTCTCCGATGCTGGCCAACGCGGTGTAGCGGGAGGTGACGCGAGCGAGCGGCGGATACAGGAACACAAGCCAGCCCGCGCCGAGCGCGACGAGCACTCCCAGCCATCGGGGCAGGAATGTCGAACGGAACGTCAGATAGGCCAGCTGGAGCAGGTAGAAGCCGAAGAACACCAGGCCGATGTTGTAGGCCTGCCCATACGAAACCAGAAGGACGAGCGCCAGCGCCTGCCGCTGGTCCAGCGTGAAGGCTCTTAGGTAGGGCTGATCGGCCAAAACGAGTACGGGCATCAGGTGAAAGATCAGGGCGATGCCTTGGATGACGCATCCGGTAAAGCCGAACAACGCCGCGCAGAGAGACAGGGTCCGGTTGACCGGTTCGTACAGGCGGTAGAAGAGAGCCGTTACCACAAGGCTGGACGCGACCCCGATCAGCGCGCCGGCAAAGCCCGCGAAGAACAGTGCTTCATGCGCCTTGATGTTGGCCGCGGTGACGGCAGCGTCGCCACGGACGTACAGCTTGGCGAGGACGTAGAACAAGTCGAATCCGGACGCGATCATGAGGAGATAACCGGCGCCCACCATCCTGCTCACGAACTTCGGGCGAAAGACGCGAGGCGAAGCATTTGTGATCGGTTCCATAAGGTCTTACCGGGAGCGGGCCCGCTGGTTCCACAGTCCGCGCGCCGAGAGGATGAAGGTGAAGCCCCCGAGCCCGCCGAGCGCCCAAAGTGTCCAGACGAAGAAGAAGCCGCCGGCGGACTTCGCGATCTCGCCGTAATGCGCCCCTCTCATGTGGATGACAGGCATGCCTGCCGCGAACAACCCGACGAGCAGCATGATGACGTGCCCCGAGCGCCGTTCGCCGAGCACCAGCGTTCCGTACAAGAGGACGACGAGGACAAAGAGCGCGATGTCTGAGGGCTCGGCCTTCGATATCCCACGGACGATGTCGTCCGTAACGTGAAGCGTCAGCAAGAGGATCGAGAGCAGAGACGTTACGGTTAGGATGGCGTTTTGCTTCATGGGCGCCACCAGACTGGCGGAAAGCGCGCGCTCGAACAACCGGATTGCGACGAAGGGCGGATTCGTGCGGACGAACGGCGGCTACATCTGGCGGAAGAGATGCACGTAGTTGCGGCTCACAGGCAGTAGATCGTTGCGACCCTTCAAGTGAATCTCCGCAGTTTCATTGTCATGTCGCTTGACATGGCTGATCGCACGGAGATTCACGACGACCGACCGATGGACCTGCGCGAACTGGTCCGGATCGAGTTGCTCGAGCAGATCCTTCAGCGGCGTCCGGACCACCGCCTCGGCGGGTTTCCCTCCGTCGTGCCAGGCGACGAGCGTGTACTTCGCGTCCGACCGAAGGTAATCGACGTCGTCAGTCGCGATGAGGCGCACGGTCTTGCCCGCTTGTGCCCGAATCCAGCGCAGCGGCTCGCGCTTCCCGCCGCGCTGCAGCTTCGAGAGCTGCGCGCTGAGTTGTTGCAATAGCTGCTCCGTGTTGATCGCGGGCCTCGATGACTGCAGACGCTCCTTGAGGCGGCTCACCGTTTCCGCGAGCCGCGCCTGCTCGACCGGCTTGAGCAGGTAATCGAGTGCGCCCTGCGCGAAGGCCTGCACGGCGTAGTGATCGTACGCGGTGACGAAGACCAGATGCGCGCGGCGGCCGATGTGTTTCGCGGCATCGACGCCGGAGAGGCCCGGCATGTGGACGTCGAGGAAACAGATATCGGGCTGACGCTGATCGAACGACCGCACCGCCTCCCGCCCGTTTCGCGCCTCGGCCACGATCTCCAGCTCAGGCCACACATTCGAGAGCTGGCGCCGCAGCGCATCGCGCAGCAGCGGTTCATCGTCGGCGATCAGCGCTGTCGCGTGGACGATCATGTTTGTGCCGGCATATCGATTTCGACAGCGGCGCCGCGCGGGCCGTTTGCTGTCAGGCGCAGGTGCGCCGCATCGCCGAAGATCAGCCGCAGCCGCTCGCGCAGCGCCGTCAGCCCGGTGCCGAGACCGTTCGCCGACTGATGGAGCCCAACACCGGTGTCGGTGACGCGTACCACGCAGCGTTCACCAATCCGCGCAACGTCGATGTCGATCCGGCCTCCTTCTTCGCTGGGGTCTATTCCGTGTCGCACGGCATTCTCCACCAGGGTCAACAGTGTGGTCGGAGGACAGCGAACTTGCAGGACCGCCGGGTCGACGTTCATCGCGTACTGGAGGCGGTCGGGCATGCGCATTTGCATCAGCTCGAGATACGGTCGAACGAGCTGCAGTTCGCGCTCGATCGTTGCGGCAGGCTCGTGAAGCAGCGGCACCGCCGCGCGCAGATACGCGGTGAGGCTCCGGAGCACGGCCGACGCGTGCGGCGAGCTCGCATCGACGAGCGCCTGCACGTTCGCGAGTGTGTTGAAGAGGAAATGCGGCGCGACTTGCGCCTGCAGCAGATGTAGTCGCGCGTCGAGCGCCTGCCGCTCGAGCTCACTGCGCTCCAGTGCGAACATGAGCTTCTGATTGCGGGCAAAGGCTTCCTTTTGGCGCACGACGGTGGCGACCGCCGTCCATGGCGCGACGAGGAGGGCGGCGGATCCGACGAGCATCCAGTCATGGTCTTCAAAGAAGGGCGGCGCTCCCGGGGACGTGGCCCGGCGGTGCATCACGAAAAGCGTGAGAGGCATGGCGGCACCGACAGCCACGACCTGCAGAATCCATCGCTCGTGTCCACCGGGCAGCCGTCGCGGCCACACCTCGAAGAGTGAGAAAACCGTCGTCGCCGCCAAGCCGAGCGTGATCGTACGGAGAAAAAGCGCCGACTTCGGGCTCTTCCAGAGGATCAACAACAGCATCGCGACACCAATTGAAATTGTCAGTGCAACGGCCACGCGCCGCGCCATTTTCGCAACGATGCCGACCGGTTTCGCGGTCGCCGCCAGATCGGACATGACGTCGAGCATACCTGTAAAGGATAGGAGAAATCATGCGTCTCGGACCCGGCGCGAAGGGCGAGTTTGGCGTGGGTAGACGAGCTATTCGGAGAGTTGTATGGACGAGCGGAGGCTCTCTGGAAAGCAAGATATCGACCGTCGGCGCGAGCAACCGGTTGTGAACCTCGTCGAGCGAGTCCTCGAAGTCTTTCGAGAACCGGAGAAGGGGGGCTACCGGAGGCGCTCGTCTCTGGAGTTGGGCTCTCGAGTCACGCCGGAGGCCTGGCCCGATCCCGAGCTCGCGGTGGCGTCCTTCTTTCCGGAGGTCGGGAGACTCGCCCCGGACGATAGCCATCGCGCGGCCTGAACGTCGGCGCAATCGAGGGTCTGGATCATCGGACCCTCCTGGAACCGAAAGATTCCCCAGCGGAATTGCGAG
>DASWKF010000042.1:0-12857 GCA_036396795.1 Gammaproteobacteria bacterium
CTTTCCGACCATTCGTGCGACGCTGCGGAGCATCACGAGGGTGACGAGCGTCACCAGCACTGCGAGCAGCATTTGCCCGAGTGCGACGACAATACCGATGGCGGCGACGAGCAGCAGTGAAGCGGCCGTCGTCAGGCCCTCGATCGTCCCACCGTCGCGCTTTCTGAAGATCGTGCCGGCGCCCAAGAAACTAACGCCCGTTACGATGGCCTCCACTACCCGAATGGGGTCGGCGCGCAATACCGCCGGCGCGGTCTCGCCGACGAAATGCATGACCAGAAAATCCGCCGTGCCTACCAGTAGAGCCGCGGCGGACGCCAAGATGGCATGTGTGCGCAAGCCCGCGGGGCGGTTCGCGAGCTCACGCTCGAGGCCGACGACACCGCCAAGACAGCCGGCAATGATCACCTTGATGACGACCTCGAGTTGCTGCAGCCAATTGGTGTCGACGATATCCATGAGCCCGTCAGCGTTCCAGACGGCACCAGCCCCGAGTCGCCGGGCCCGGGCGTGCTGCCGCCGGCCCGGCTTTCGTCCTCCTAGGGGCTCGGGGAGAAGCGGACACCGAGCATATAGGTCGACACATCGTCACCGGCATCGACGGATACACCGATATCCCAAGACGGCGATAGCTCGAAAAGCAGCGATGCGAGAAGACTCGTATTGTCGATTTCCTCGACATCGATGTGACGTACACCGATGCTGCCTTCCAGATTGGTCAGCAATTGCGATCTCAGGCCGATGTCGACGAGATAACCGTCGGAGCTGTCGTCCAATAGATCATTGGCGTCGATGTCCTCGCTCGCGCCGAAATCGAAATCGCCGAAGTCGATGTCGACGTAACCCAGCCTGCCGACGAAATCCAGCCGGTCGTTGATCTCCACCATCGTGCCGACACCCAGATCCAGTCGCTTGATATCCGTTTCGGCCGGCAGTGGAAAGACCTCGTCATTTGCGAACGTGACGTCGGATTCCGTATCCGAGTATCCCCCGAAAATGAAGAAGTTATCGCCGAGGGCCAGCGAGCCTTCCAGAGCGACTCCGCCGCCGTCGTCGAGGTCCTCTATGACACCCTCATCGTCATCGAAGGCGTCGATGTCGCGACCGACGTAGGCCAGGTCCAAGTACGTGTAGTCGAGACTTTCCGCTGCATCGACGCTGTGAGGTGCCACGATGGCCAGGCTCACTGCCGCCAGGCAGCAAGAAAGATAAAACCTTCGCATGACGTAAACCTCCTTGAACGTCCATGATCCGTCATGTTGTATTGGTGCAATTGCTGTGCCAAAAGGATGTCGATTGGCGTGGCGTCGGGGCAGCGCGGACGTTGGCAAGAAACAACGCTGCAATTTGCAGAATTTGGGAGCTTTTTACAAACCTTAGCAGAGCCGAGTACGCGAGCTCCAATGCTTGCGGGAGATCGTCGGCATGAGCCGAAGCTCGAGACTCACCGACAGCCACGGCAAAACGGGTAGACTGAGGGTGTCATGGAGCGCGTATGAGAGATTGGACAACCGGCAATAAGCTCAGGCTTCTGGAGAACGGCGAGGAGTTCTTTCCTCGGTTGAACGCGGCGATCGACTCGGCCGAGAAGGAGGTCGTGCTCCGGACGTTCATATGGTTAGAGGACGCCGTCGGTATCGATTTCGCCAGAGCGCTGATTCGGGCTGCGCGTCGAGGCGTTGAGGTGAACGTCACCGTGGATGGGTTCGGATCGCCCGGTTTTTCCGAAGAGTTCTTGCGTGATCTGAGCAACGCGGGCATAAGTGTGCTGTCCTTCGATCCGCAGCCGACATTTCTGCATGTTCGAACGAACGTGTTCTGCAGGCTGCATGACAAGGTTGCCGTCATCGACAGGCGCATTGCCTTCGTCGGCGGTATCAACATCTGTGAGCATCATCTCTGGAGCTACGGTGATCGCTCGCTGCAGGATTACGCGGTCGAGATCGAAGGGCCGGCAGTGGAGCAGATCCACCGGTCCAGCAGCGGCGTCGAGAATGGTCGGAAGGCATCGCCGTTGAGACGCTGGCGGCGTCGGTTGCGCCGGCTGCCGCGAGAGATCGATCGGCCGGGCAAAGACGGTCAAGCGCTGTTCGTCACGCGCGACAACAAGGAGCACGCCACCGACATCGAGTCCATGTATCGGATTGGTTTTCGAGCCGCGAAACGAGATATCACTATTGCGAATGCATATTTTTTCCCGAGCTATCGCTTCATTCGCGATTTGGTTTCGGCGGCACGCCGAGGCGTGAAGGTAAAACTAATTCTTCAGGGCAATCCGGACGTTCCGATATCGGCCGCCGCAGCGTCTTTGCTCTATAGCCACTTGCTGTCGGAGGGGATAGAGATCTATCACTACACGGAGCGGCCGCTGCATGCGAAGGTTGCCATGATAGACGGCGTGTGGGCGACGGTGGGGTCGAGCAATCTGGATCCGACGAGCCTCGGATTCAATCTGGAAGCGAATGTATTCACGCTCGATCGAGGGTTCGCGTCCGCCTTGGCTCAAAGTCTTTCCCGGCTCCTCGAAACGTCTTGCGAATCGATGCCGAAAAGCGGCTCATCCGCAAGGAGTTTCTGGGGGCGCTTGGTGCCCATGCTCATCTATCATCTGACCTACCGGATGCCCAGATGGGGCCGGATCGTGCTGCGGCGCGGACAGCGGACGAAGGTCCTGGAGCCGTCGTAAGCGCCGGCCTGCAAGGTTCATCGATCGCTGGACGCAGCCGCGCCTGCGCTGGGCGGTCAAGCACGCGGCCACGCCGGTGATCGCGATCGTGTGCGTGATCCTCGCGGCGGCGACGCCTTTGATGGAGGTCATACCCTTCAGCGCCAATATCGCCGGCCGCCTTTTCGTCTCGGAAGCAGGGGAACCCGTATGGCATGCGTCTTGCAGCCTGCTATTCGAGCACGGGATCCGGATCTTCAGATGACCCCGAGAACGAAACTGCTGATTGTGCTGGCTGTGATCGCCGTGATTCTTGGCGGAATGCGGCTTGCCTTGCCTCAAATCGTAAGGTCCTATGTCAATGCCGAGATGGCTGAGTTGGGCGAGTACACGGGCCGGGTCGGGGAGATCGATATCGCTTTGCTTCGCGGCGCCTACACGCTTCGTAATCTCGTCATCGACAAGCGCGGCGCCGAAACGGGCGCACATTTCGTTGATTTGGAGGCGGCGGATATCTCGCTGCAGTGGGACGCTCTTATATCGGGTGAGCTGGTGGGCGAGATCGTGGCCGACGGTCTGGTTCTGAATCTGATCCAGGCGAGGACCGAGAAGGATACGCAGCTCGGAACGGGCGTGAACTGGACCGAGAAGGTGAAGGAGCTGTTTCCGTTTCAGTTCAACCGTGTCGAGGCGGGCAACGCGCTGGTCACGTTTCGTGCACCGGGCATCGACACCGATGAGGTTCTGACTCTCAGCGACGCGCACCTGATCCTCGAGAATCTGACCAACGTTCGGAGAGAGGATCGTGACGCATTCGCAGATTTGAACTTCAGAGGAAACGTCATGAGCAGTGCTGCGCTCGAGCTGACCGGGCAGATCGACCCGAACGAGCAGGTACCGACCTTTGATGTCAATCTCGAGCTTCGAGACACGGAGCTCACGGACGTGAATCCATGGCTCGATAGATTCCTCAAGATCGACGCCGAGCAGGGGAGGTTTTCCATGTACATGGAGCTGGCGGCCGCGGATGGCAGGTTCGAAGGTTACGTAAAGCCCATCCTAAAGGACGCGAAAATTTTCGGCATCGAGGAGGCCGATGAGAACCCGCTTCGTAAGGCGTGGGAGGCGATAGTCGACGTTGCCGGAGAGATATTCGAGAACCAGGCGACCGATCAGATCGCGACGCAGATCCCCCTTTCGGGGAAGCTGGAGAATCCCGATGCCGGGACGCTCGTCGCGATTGTGAATCTCTTGCGGAACGCATTTGTCGCGGCGTTCTCGCATTCGCTCGAGGGCACTATCAATCTCAGAGACGTTGATCTGGATGCGGACGTTGATCCCGCCTAGATCTCGGCCGCTTGATTCATGGCGCAGGTAGTTTTCTTGCACTGGGTTGGAGATAGAGGTAGCAGCACAAGGAAATAAGGAATGGAAGCAGATAGTAGATCACGCGGAAGATCAACACGGCCGCCAAAAGCTCCCCTACCGCAACACGATGGCCGAGCATATTGAGAAACACTACCTCCGTTACGCCGAGACCGCCCGGCACATGACTCCAGATCCCTGCGATGGCGCTGATCATCAGCACCGGCATGATCTCGAGCCAACCGGTGTCGCCTGGAATCAGCCAGGTCAGCACAGCTCCAATGCTCGCCCAGTTCGTGATCGACAGGGCTACTTGGGCTGTCGCGATACCGAGCGTAGGCAAAAGCAGATCGCTGTTTCGCCATCGCAGCCGGGTACCCCCGCGAGCGGCGCAGAGGGCGAAATAGGCCGCGGCGAGCCCGATGAGGAGGAAGCCAATGCCGCGCAAGACCGCTGTGCCAGGGCCCCAGTTCGCGAGGAGCTCCGGCGGCTGGTACGCGAGCACGGCGCCCGCAACCAACACGTATCCAGACCAGTTCGTCAGCACCGAAAGCGCAATGATCTGGCCAACACGAAGTGCCGAAAGCCCATAGGGTGCGTACAAGTGATAACGAAATGCCAGACCGCCTACGAGCGCGCCCAGATTCAGCGAGAAGAAGTATCCGGTATAGGAAATGAGCATGACGCGCGGAATCGAAAGTTCGTGCCGTGTTGCATGGCGCCCGATCAGATCAAGGCAAGCGCAGCTGAGCTGACCGGGCAGCGACAACAGCAACGCGGCCGTGAGCGCGGTAGGGCCGTAGCTTCTCGCAGCTTCCGCCACTTCGGCCCAATCGATGCGGCGAGCTTCCTTTATCACATACGCGGAAACGGCTATCACCACGGCGATCGTCAAGGCTCGTTTCAGCCAGGCGGTCGTCCGTGGACCGATTTGCAATGGATTTGCGCGCATCGAATCGTCAGTCTCGCACGCTGGCCGTGCAGGGCACGGCCAGCTCGAGCCGCGGGTATCGCTTGGCGTAGCTGCTAGCCTTTCGTGGTACCGACGAATGTCCGATTCTCAGTTTGTGCCCTGGATACGCGATCTGGGATCCGCCTTGCTCAAGATACTTACGCTCAACGTTCATAAAGGCTTTTCTCTTGGCCGACGCTTCATTCTGCACGATCTCCGGGATGCGATCCGCAGCGTTTCCGCGGACATCGTTTTCTTGCAAGAGGTTCTCGGGGACCATCGCGAGCTATCGACTCGTCACGAAAGGTGGCCCAAGGAAGCCCAATACGAGTTTCTCGCAGATACGATCTGGAAAAGTTTCGCTTACGGGAAGAACGCCGTCTATCCCGCCGGGCACCACGGCAACGCACTGCTTTCGAAGCTTCCGATAGTGCGTCACCAGAACAGAGACATATCCGGCCATGGCGGAGAACGCCGCGGGATGCTTCATGCGGTTCTGGATGTGCCGGAGCAGCAGAAGGATTTGCATGCGATCTGCGTACACCTTGGTTTTGGGGAGCGGCACCGAGCCGGGCAAGTCGCAAAGTTGTGCAGCTTCGTTGACGCCGAAGTGCCGCACGGCAACCCGTTGATTGTCGCCGGCGACTTCAATGACTGGCGAGGCAAGGCGCATAGACCGCTGTCGAGAATCGGAATGCAGGAAGTGTTTCGGGAAACGACGGGGCGCGCGGCAAAGACGTTCCCGGCGATCTTGCCGATGCTGAGGCTCGATAGAATCTATGTACGCCATCTGCGCGCTCATAGACCGACGGTGCTGCGCCACAAGCCGTGGTCACACCTATCGGATCACGCGGCCTTGTCTGTAGAGCTACGGTCGATTTATGCAGGGTTGGACATCCGGTAATAGATTGCGGCTTCTCGAGAACGGCGAGGAATTCTTCCCTCGAGTGTTGCGCGCCATAGGTGAAGCCGAGCAAGAGATCTTGCTCGAGACGTTCATCTGGTCCGAGGACGGCATAGGTAGAGAGTTGCTGCAAGCTTTGGTGGATGCCGCAGCACGTGGCGTGCGTGTCCGGGCGACAGTCGACGGCTACGGATCTCCCGGGTTTTCGGAGGAGTTCCTCTCCAAGCTCGCCGGCGCGGATATCAGTATCGATTCCTTCGATCCTCGGCCGAGGATATTCCGTATTCGGACGAACCCGCTGTGTCGACTCCACAGAAAGACGGTGATCATCGACCGGCGCATCGCATTCGTCGGCGGCATCAATTTCGGAGACGTGCATCTCCGCAGCTTTGGAGAGCAGTCGAAACAGGATTACGCGGTAGAGGCGGAGGGCCCCGTCGTTCGGCAAGTCTACGATTGCTGTCGTTTCACACCGGATGCTCCGGCGAGGATCAAGCGGCGCCGATGGCGCTACTGGCTGCGGCGGTTTCCCAGAGAGATGTCTCACCCTACGGAGAATGCCCAGGCGATATTTGCCGTTCGGGATAATGATGGTCACCCGACGGATATCGAAACCATGTACCGAATCGGTATTCGGCATGCAAAACGAAGGATCATCCTGGCCAGCGCCTACTTCTTTCCCGGTTACCGCTTCATTCGGGAGTTGAGAAGAGCGGCGAGGCGGGGCGCAGAGGTCTGCCTGATCATGCAAGGCAAACCCGACAGGCCGGTGGCCGTCACCGCCGGCTCCATCGTCTATGAAGACCTCATGGCGGCCGGCGTCAAGATCTACCTCTATATGGAGCGGCCATTGCATGCGAAAGTTGCCGTGATTGACGATCAATGGGCAACAGTCGGATCGAGCAACTTGGACCCGATAAGCTTAGGCCTCAATCTCGAGGGTAACTTGTTCATTCTCGATAGAGATCTCAACGAATCCTTGAGAAATAGTCTCGAGCGACTGATCGAGCACTCATGCGAGCAACTGAGCTCCGGCGGCGCGCAGACTCGCGTTTGGTGGCGGCGATTGATATTGACGGCCGCGTATCACTTCACTCGAAGAATGAGCTCGTGGGGCAGAAAGGTTCGTTACAGCCAGCAAGCAGTTCGTCCGATGCGCGCTGCCGAGGAGTAGAGGCAATACTGTAAAGTGAAAGCCAATCTGCGCTCAATCAGTTCTGATTGTCTGGGGTCAAACCCTCGTCGAGCGCCTCCTGATACTCTTGCTGGTCGATACCGCCGCTGCCGTCGGCGTCGTATCTCTCGAAGTTCTGCGCTAATTGCGGTACGGCGCGGGCCTCCTCCGGGCTGATTCGGCCGTTCTCATCGCTGTCTAACGCCAAGTAGAGAGGGCCTCGCGCGTCGCCGTTCGTGTCCAACTCATTGAAAGACGGTTCGACGATGCCGGGCTCCGGAGGTTCGTTGACGTTACCGTCTGCCGAAGGCGTTTCTGGCTCGGCACAGCCGGCTAAGGCCAGCATCGTCCCGATGCAGGCTATCGAGAAGTACCTGGTTCGCATCCTGTGGCTCCTTCTGTGGCTCGCTTCCATGAATGCTCATGCAAGCACTGTGCCGCCGCGGGGAGGCGCACGGCGGCTGCTTGGCTACCGGTATCCATATCAGGAACATCGAGGGCGACGAGAGATCCTGATCTGATTCGCAGGCTTTGGACGGAGGGTCAACGCATCTGGTTCGAGAAAGGGCGAGGTGATCCGGCTCTGGTCGCGTTGGAGATAGTTCCTATATACGGAGAATACTGGGACCGCGCAGGCGTCAACCGCATCCAGTTCTTTCTCGCCGAAGCGAACGCCCTACTGACCGGAAGCACGCTGAGCGATGAGGGCCCGGGGCACGCAAAGATCGACTTCGGGAAATGAGGCATGGTTCGTGCATCCACTAGGTTGACGGCGAGAGCCCTGGTATCGGAGGTAAGGTTGTGACTGCTTTAAAGTCGAGCTGGCGAATCATGCTCATGGCTCTGTTTCTCGGTATTCATCTCGGCGGCTGCAACACCGTCGAGGGTGTGGGCAGAGACGTCGAGGCTGCGGGCGACGCGATCGAGGATGCTGCCGAGGACGCAAACGACTAGGCAGAGCGCTATGGCGCTCGGTCTGATCGGCTAAGCAGCAGGACTGCGGCTAGCGACCGCAGTCCTGCCGAGTGGAGCGTCTAGCTCCAGTAGGGTTGATGGCCGTAGTACTGATATACCTGCTGGCCAAATTTCGCGTCGGCGAAGTCCGGCCAATGATCTTTATCGAAACCGGGTGCGTCTTTCAGGCGCTCTTTCTCGAAATCCAGGACCAGACATTCGTTCTCCTCATCGAGCGACAGGGCTTCCGGGGGGACGGCGAAGAATTTGTTCCCCATCCCGAGCACGCCACCGAAGGAAAGAACCGCGTATCGGACGCGACCCGTATCCAAGTCGAGCATGAAGTCCTCGATCTTTCCAAGATCTTCGCCAGCCAGGTTCCGCACCTTGTCGCCTCTAAGCGTATCGGCGGACATGATGGCTTGTGTTCCGGTCAAGGTTGTCATTTCGTAGACCTCCAGGTGTTGAATCCTTTGAAATGTGTCTCACTGCAAACGTTGCATCTCAGATAAGCAAGTTGTGTGCCAGGAAGAGGGTGCGCTCGATAAGAGAGTTGCGAGATTGCGGTGACCGGCCGCGTTCGACGGCGCGTTTCTCGCTAGGAATGCTCGGGCGGGGGACGAGCTACCCCTATCAGACGAACGGCGCGTTCGGTTTGCGATGCCGTTCCGAACGTCGCGAAGAAGATGCTCAGGCTCGTCACGAAAATGCCGGCAAGTGCCGGGCCGATGATGAGCCCCGTCGCGCCGAACATCGCAATTCCGCCGAGCGTGCTGACCAGGACCAGGAGGTCGGGCATTCTAGCTTCATGACCTATCAAATAAGGCCGCAAGATATTATCGACGCTGCTTACGACGAACGCACCCCAGAGAGTTAGTCCTATGGCGAGAGCGTGGTCCCCGCGAATCGCCAGGATCACCGCCGCAGGCACCCAGACCAACGCAACGCCTATCCCCGGTATGGCCGAAGCGAATGTCATTACCAAACCCCAAAAGATGGCGCCCTCGATGCCGACGACTGCGAAAGCCAGCCCGCCGAGGATGCCCTGAACGGCGCCGATCACGAGTATGCTCTTGAGCGTGGCACGGGTGACCGCGATCCCTTTCTCGGCGATGCTTTGCTGCTCTGCCGCGCTCAGCGGGATATGCTCGGAAAGTAATTCAAGCAATGAGCGACCCCTGATCAAGAAGAAGAAGATCGCATAGAGCATTACGAAAAGATAAAGCAGGAAAGCCAAAGTGCCTTGGGTGACCCGTGAGATGTTTTGGACGACGAAGTTTCCCAGTTGCCCGAGCGCTTCCCCGGCCCTTTCGACGATACCTCGGCGGTAAGGTTGCAGTTGCTCGGAGAAAGGTATCCAGCTGGGGATAGTCAGGAATACGCCGCTTCCGCTGGTCTGCTCTTCCACCCAAGGTTCGGCAACTTCGGTGAGTCTGATCGCCTCCCCGCTGACGGCGCTTACAAGCAACGTCAACGGAACGGCAAAGACGATCACCGCACCTAGTGTGGTCGCAAATGACGCGATGGCTTCGTTGCCGAAGACCCCTCGAATGCGAGTGAAGACGGGATACAGCATGTGACTGAATAGCGCGCCAAACAGCAGGGATACCAGGAACGGCGCTATCATTCGGAGGAAGACGATCGCCAGCAGAAGCGTCAATCCTGCAGCGAAAATCTTTCTCAGGTTGGCGTTTGACGTGCTGTGTTCGGCTTGCGCCGTCGCGGATTCCGCAGCGGCATTAGTCTTCTCCGGGCTGTGACTATCCACGGCGGATCGGTACACCGATTCGGGATCACCGCAGCTTCGCTCGTGACGGTTCCTTCACCGGCGCTCCCGCAAGCAGCTTGTCTGAGCTGAGCATTTCGAGCTCCCTGATAAGAAACGAAGCGTAGTCTCGGTAACGCCACCGTACAGCGCTCCCAGGCTATTGGTCAGAGGGCCTAGCTCCAGTCTATGCCTACGAAACATATCCCCGGTTGACACGGCGGTCTCCTTCTATCGTTGCCCTTGGTCAAGAAGCAATGCAAGCGCCGTGCCAGGGACCGCGCCCAATCGAACGGTTTGCGGGACAGGGAGCCGGCGGAGTATGCAGCGCCGCGACGGCCGTCGGCAGGGTGAGCTAATCCACAGGTTCGACGTAGAGGGCGGCGGTCAAGAGTCGCGAGCTCAGCGTCAGACCCGCTTCCCTGGCTGATGCAAGGGATATCTCGAATTGCACGCGATCGCCTACCTCGACGAAATTGATGACTGCGCCATCCATCAAGCCCTCAGGTGCGTCCGTGACCACGAGTATCGGGCGCCCGTTCAGCGCCATCAGCAGCTCATCGAGACGTGAGTTCGCGGACGAACCGATGAACAGGATCTGCTCGTCGGTAAGTTCGGAAATATTCGTGATGACCCTGGTCCGCACGGGGCGATCGCCAATCGTTCTGTCCACCAGATACTGTTGCAGTAGATTCGAGAGCGCATCCGCCTCCAGAACCGCGATCGTTATGAAGTCGGCTTCATCGGCAGGCCACTCAACGTACGTGCCAAAGTGATACAAGAACGCAGCCTTCACCTCATCGGCGAGATAAGCAGGGTCATCGGCGAGATTCATCAGGGTTTGGGAAAAACCCGGACGCGTCCAAAGCATCAGCACTGCGAGAACGAGCGGTGCTTGGCCCCGCCTGGTAGACAGCGGCCGGAACCGCCGCCGACCATCCCGGTGCCGGCGGTTCATGAATCGACATCCTGCGTAAGGCGGTCTATCGCCGACTCGATCTCTTGAAGCCCCACCGGCTTCACCAGGTGCAGCGAGAATCCAGCGTCGGCAGACTTGAACCTGTCTTTCTGCTGCCCCCATCCACTGATGGCGACGAGCACGATAGCCGCTGTCTCCGGTAACTCGTGGAGTCTCTTTGCGAGCGAGTAGCCGCTGATGTCCGGCAGCCCTATGTCCAGAAAACCGAACTCCGGCTGAAATTCAGAAGCAAGCTTTAGCGCAGAACGTCCGTCGTTGGCGACTTGGACGGTATGACCCTGCATTCGAAGCAGCAGCCCCAAGCTGGACGTGAAGTCGATGTTGTCGTCGACCAAGAGAATCTTGTGGCGTGTCTTGGGCTCGGCTCGTGAAGCCGCCGATCGATCTTCTTGCTCCAATCCCTGTCCTTGCAAGATGGGCAACTCGATTGCAAAAGTGCTGCCTTTCCCTGGACCGGGGCTTTCGCCCGCAATGCTGCCTTCGTGTAGCTCTATCAGGTATTTTGCCAGCGTTAAGCCGACGCCAAGACCGCTTTGGGAACCTTCGACTTCGCTATCGCCCTGGGAGAACATGTCGAAGATGCGTGGTAGAGCCTTTGCCGCAATGCCAATTCCGGTATCCGTAACGGCGATACGTGCCACGTCGCCGTGAACTTCGACCCTGACTGAGATCGAGCCGCCCTTGGGGCTGTATTTGATGGCGTTGTTGAGCAAGTTGGACAGCACTTGGGCCAGGCGCACAGGGTCGGCCGACACATAAACGGGCCTCTCCTCATCTCTAATCGACAGACGGACGCCCCGGGCCTCGAGCAGCGGCTGGACGATCTCCCCGACGTCGGAAATTACGGCGGCAAGCTCAACCGTCTTTCGGCGAATCGTGAGCTTGCCGCTGGTAATTCGAGAGACGTCCAAGAGATCCTCGACGAGCCTGATGAGATGGGCCAACTGTCGTGACACGATCTCCCGTGCTTGTCGGGCAGCCTGAGGCTTTGTCGCTGCGGTATCGTTCAGCAGCTCGATGGCGTTGACCATTGGAGCGAGAGGGTTGCGCAGCTCGTGTGCCAGCGTGGCCAGGAACTCGTCCTTGCGCCGATCCGCGGCAAGGAGTGCCGATTCGGCCAAACGGCGTTCCTCGGTTTCCTTACGCAAGCGCCGGTTGGAAGCTCTCAATGCGGTTGCGTGGTCGTCGACTTCACTGAGCATTGCATTGAATGCGTCGACAAGGACACCGATCTCGTCATTCGTCGTTCTGCGGGCCCGCAACGTAAAGTCACGCTTGTCGATGACGCGCTGAGCCACGGCCGCGACGGCAAGCACAGGGCTTGTGATATTCCCCACGAGCAGCAGGGATAGAGCCAGGGCCACGACCAGGCTCAACAGCATTACGGTAGCCAGGATTAGAGAATAGTCCCGGATCCGGTCTCCGAGTCCGTAACGTGCGCGTAGGAAAACCGTGCCGAGCACGTTGCCGCTTTCGACGATCGGCGAAAAAAACTCGAGGCGATCGTCGAAGGTCCGCAGGGAGGATTCTTGCGCCGGCGTTGGAAGCTCGACGGGTGCCTCGTCCCGGCTATAGGTCGCGAAGAGCTCTCCGTCGGCGTCATAAATCGCAGCCGCGATGAAGTTGCTGCGAAATGCCAAGGTCGCCAGATTGGACTGCGCGGCCGCGGAATCATTGAAAGCTAGCGCCGGTGCGTTGGCTCTCGCCAGAATCTCGGCTTGAGCCCGGGCATTGTCGATCAGGAAGGTCCGGTAGTTCTCGACGTCGTATGCCAGCAGGGCGGCTGTCGAGACCACCAGCGCGACGAACGTCGTGAGCAATACGACGGCCACGACTTTGGTGCGGAGCGAGCGGCCGGATGGTTCCAGCATCCCCGGCTCGTTTGGCACAGGACGTGCATCTGCGGTGGTGGAGACGCTCGAGAACATGGCCCAGGCATCGGTTCTTTATGGATGTTTCGACTTTAGAGAAACTAGTTACGCTTGTCACCTGAGCTTGGAGGAAGTGGGGGATCGGTTCGCCGAATCGCCATCAGCAGTCGCTGAATGACGCTGCTGGAAGGCCGGCACATACCCAGTCATATGATTCGAGAAAGGATT
>DASWKF010000043.1:0-3610 GCA_036396795.1 Gammaproteobacteria bacterium
CGTGCCTGCGCGGAGAGCGAGGAACCGGAGGTGTGCGGGGTCATCGCTTCGAACGGCATGGTCCGCCACGGATGATCGCGCGGCGCGGGCTGCGGAAACCAGACGTCACCGGCGTAGCCGGCGAGCTGTCCACTCTTGAGCGCACGAACGACTGCATCGCGATCACAGATCTTGCCGCGAGCAGTGTTCACGATGTAGGCGCCACGCTTCATCTTTGCAATCAGCGCGTCGTTGAACAGACCCTCCGTCTCCGGATGCAGCGGCGCATTGATCGTGACCACGTCGCACACCTTGACCAGCGACTCCGCGTTCGGGTGAAACGTGAGCGCAAGTTCCTTCTCCACCGCGTCTGGTAGCCGGTGCCGATCGGTGTAGTGGAGCTTGACGTCGAATGGCTTGAGCCGTCGAAGCACGGCTGTTCCGATACGACCCGCTGCGACGGTGCCGACATTCATGCCCTCGAGGTCGTAGGAACGCGCGACGCAGTCGGCGATATTCCAGCCGCCGTCGACGACCCACTGATGGGAGGGCAGATAATTACGGACGAGCGCCAGGATCATCATCACGACGTGTTCGGACACACTGATGCTGTTGCAATACGTCACCTCGGCGACGGTAATGCCGCGGTCCATCGCCGCCTGCAGGTCGACGTGATCCGAGCCGATACCGGCCGTGACCGCAAGCTTCAGCCTGGGCGCCTTGCCGATCCGCTCGGCCGTCAGGTACGCCGGCCAGAACGGTTGCGAAATGACGACGTCGGCGTCGACCAGTTCCTTCTCGAACACGCTCTTGGGACCGTCCTTGTCTGAAGTCACGACAAACGTGTGACCTTGGGACTCGAGAAACTTGCGCAGGCCGAGCTCGCCGGACACGCTGCCCAGCAGCTGACCTGGCTTGAAATCGATCGACTTCGGTGAGGGAGTGGTTTGTCCGCCTGGATATCGCTCGATTCTTGGAATGTCATCAAGCGCATAGGTCTTGGGATACCCGTTGACGGGATCTTCATAGAGCACACAGACGATCTTTTTCATCGGAGTCCCCCATTGCTAAACGTTAATTCTCTTCCTTCGAGGAGCTTTTGGCATATTAGCCATGCTTTATTATTTTTGCACTCGTTAACAGTACACACAGGAGCCGCAAACCTGGGAGGCCATGAGACGGAGCGGATCGGAGTGCGGATTGGGGCGCGGGTGGTTAGGCAGTGCAGGAGGATGGAAGCGCGCTTGACTGCGCACGAGCGCGTGTGGGGCGCTGCCGCCGCTCACCACAGCGGCTTGCTCAGATTCTCCGTGAAGGAAGAAAACATGATGTTGAAGCTGATGCTGATTCTCTCTTCTTCGCTCGCGCTCGCGTCGACGGAATGCTGCAAGTAGGCCGGAAAAAGGAGCATCGTTCCGTCCTTCACACTTACGACGACCTGGTCGGTATTCTCGGCCGTGAGCTCGACGACCGGTGGCCGGATGATCCCGGTCTGATTGCGCGGGTCATGGAAGTTGATGGTGTCCGCACCCGGATGGGCCCGGACGTAGTACACGCCGCTCAGGAAATTATTGGGGTGATGGTGCATCTTGTGCGCCGCGCCTCTCGCCAGGACTGTCGCCCAGCACGCGGTGATATGGTACTTGTCGTAGCCGATCCTGAGGAATCGCAGAACTTTCGGCACGACGCGGCGCACGCAGGAAACGAGATCCCGGAAGTCATTGAGTTCGTGGAGTGATTGGACCGACTGCCAGCCTTCGCCGGGCGCAAGCGGCGGCAGGTCCCGCCTCATGCCCGCAAGCGCTGCGAGCGCCTGAGCGCCGATGGCTTCGCGCAACTGTGCCTCGAGCTCGATCTTCCACACGAGCGTGGCGAACATCGGAATCACATCCGATGCCTCGCTCCACCGGCCGTTCTGATTGCCCATTTTCTGTTCGCGCTAGAGCGTCCGCGGATTGTTGTACGCTCTTTGCGCGATGCTGACCAATCTCTCACCGGAGTACAAGAAGGCCGAGCAGGCCTTTCGCACGGCACGCGAGCCGCGCGAGCGCCTCGATTGCCTGAAGGAAACGCTGCGCACGGTCCCCAAGCTCATGCGGAGATTCCCGTTTTGGAGTTCCGGGCAGGTGTGCTGCGGCGCCTGGAAACAGCAAACTTGCGCGGTAATTCAGCCCTCACTTTCCCGAGATGGACAATCGGGAAAGATCCGGCGATGTTCCGCCGCGGTCGATGGATCTCTCATAAAGTAGGTAGCGGGCGGCTGTCGTCCAGTGTCGGTTAGCTGATAGCTATCTACGCCATCAGCTTGGTAAGCTTGTTGGGCATTCCGCCAGTCGGACGAGTTTTTTACCGCGTGTTATCGGAGTCTCGATTCTCACCCGAGACCGGCTATCCTAGAATCTGCTTGAGTTTTCCTCCCCGAAGTGGGAACGTCTGTAACCGGCCGAGAGCTGACGCGGAGACGATGTCGAATTGGGCCCAGAGCACACGGCAGTTTTCGCCCCAAGGCGGTCGTTCATGTCATCTTTTTTGACGGCCACACGGCACCTGCTAGGAAAGGCCAGGGAGGGCTGGAGTGCCCGTTTGCCTTTACTAATATTCAGGAATATCCGGCGCTAGATGTAGCAGAGCGCGATGTTCAGACTCTCTTCGCTCAACGCGAGCGTTAGGCCACGCGCCGAGTCCACGAGGTAGCCATCTCAGCGTCTGCGTTAGGCCCTCGATGACAGAGTTCAGACGCTTTGATCCGATCGACATAGTGGGGCCAATGAGAAGGAGCCTGTGATGCGCATATCGAAGGACCAGATTCCCGCCAAGATTAATGTCCCCGGCGCGGTCGCGCGTGTAGCGACCGGCTTCGGTGACGCAACTGGTCTCGGCAAGATGGGAGGCGAATACTTCTCGCTCGGTGCCGGCACCGACATCGCGCCGCTTCTGAGGGGCCTCAAGGACGACGCCTGCCACGCGCCGCACTGGGGCTACATGCTCTCCGGAGAACTGGTTGTGACATACACCGACGGCAAGGTCGACACATGCAAGGACAAGGACCTCTTTTACGGCCGCCCGGCCACAGTGTGAGGGTGGTCGAGGACGCGTGGTGGGCCTAAGCCTTCAATAGCCTTACCGAGCCGTTCCGAAAGATTCCTCGATTCCGCCGTAACACCCTGAGATCCCGATAATTGTTGTTCCGTTGGATTCTCAAGGGACTTAGGCCTGCGTACTATCTCCACATCGATAGATCGCGCGCCAGCATTGTCTCGAGTTCCCCGAGGTCTTCGCGAAATGCTTCACTGAGTCGTCTGCAAAACAGAATCCGCCGGGCAGTGATCGAAATGCCGGGCATACCATCGATGGAATTCTTATGCCTTTCGTTGACGACCGGGCAGCAACTGCCGTGCTGTTCTGCGGCCCCGATCCTGAAATCTCTGGAGTTGAAATAGTTGATCTCCTTCGGCTCGGACAAGCAGATTCTCGGATGCTGCCCCAAGCCATAGAAGAGCCAAGTTGTGCCGCACTTGGGTGCTCATCCACTTGCGGGGGGGCGTCATCGCACATTCTTTGTCGGCGACTCGGGACAAGTGTCGCTAGCCGGCGGCTTGGAGGTCCTCCGAGACCTCGCGCTTCAGAATGC
>DASWKF010000044.1:0-47605 GCA_036396795.1 Gammaproteobacteria bacterium
CACATCCCCTTCGTAATGACCAATCGAGTGGCCGTGGTAGAACAATTCATTCGCCGGCGGATGCCGCCGGCCATCCATCCAGATGGTTCGGCGACCGTCGTCGTGCTCATACGAGATGAGTACCCGGTCCGGTCTCTGTACGATATTCGTCGGCGTAGGGTGGCTCAGGATGCTCGGCAGCGGCGCCGGCGCACAGTCCCACATACCGGACATAGGCTCGTCGAAGTACTCCGGCCACGCGCGCATTCTGGCATTCACCGGCATCTGATCGATGGGCGCCGTGCACTCTTGCCGTACCTGCCCGTTGTGATCGATGTTCCACTCCCCGCAGGAAAAAAACTGCCGGATGACCTGCCAGTTTCCGGAGAAATCAGGTACGCCGGCTGGCTGAGCGACGAGCAGCGTGGGCGTGAAAACGGTCACAAGTGACAGCAATGAAATATTTTTCGAAAGGCGCAGAAACTCCCACGCCCTCGTTTCGCCGAGCTGTGCAAAGGTCATTTCGCTTTAGACAATTAGCACAGCATGATCTATCCGTCAAGGAGACAGTACCTAGCCTCAATCTGCGGATTTGACCCGCAAGCGTGCCACGCAGAATCACAACGAACGATAGGGCAATGCTACTATCGCTCTTCGGTGATGGTTGTAATAGTCGAGGAGAACAATCGTGCATACTAATAACAAGTTCGTGCTTAAGAGCATGGCGTTCCTTTGTCTGATCTTCGCGGTCTTGGCTCAAGCGCAGCCGCCCACCGGGCCAATGTCCTTCTTCGTCACAAGTCAGGGCTCCGGCAACGGTGGCGACCTGGGAGGCCTGGAGGGGGCGGATGAGATCTGCCAAAACCTGGCAGAGAGCGTCGATCAGGGGCATTTGACCTGGCGCGCCTATCTGAGCACGCAAGGTGTTAACGCCGTCAACGCTCGAGACAGGATCGGTCCGGGTCCGTGGTTCAACGTAAACGGCTACCGGGTCGCTGCGGATCTGGAAAGCCTCCTCAACCTCAACCATCGCATTACCGCTGAGACGGCGCTTGACGAGCGTGGCCGCGTCATCCCAGGATCGTTTGCCGTGCCGAACCGGCATGACATTCTGACCGGCTCAACCCCCGACGGCAGGGCCTATCCTGCGGGTGAAGATATGACGTGCAACAACTGGACGAGCAGCGGCGACGATGGCAAAGCACGGGTCGGCCATCATGACTTTCCTGCGTGGGCGTCGGCGCATGACTCTAGGGGATGCAGCGCGCATGCATTGACACTTTCGGGCGGTGACGGCTTGCTGTACTGCTTCGCACTGAGGGAATAGGCACGACGGCGAGAGAGTTATTGTTTCTCCAGTCAGACACGGATGCGACGCTCCAGCAGCGATGGCGTTTTGCCGTTGCTACCGCCGAATGAAACGCGCGAATGACCGCTTTGGCCGTTGGCCGCCGGTCGTTAACGACCGGCAGGAGTTGGCCGGTTGCTGGCCTTCGTTGGGGGTCTCTTGAGATCAAATACGACCGTCAGCTTTCGAGCCGTTTTCAGGACGTTTCGCCGGCTAGGCGCCAGTTCAACGATCGCGGCGCTCGATTGCGGAAGAACCAATTGTGACTCGCAGTTCAGCTAAAGCCATCCTCAACCTCGATGGCTCCCTCCGTCCCCGAGGAGCCAGTAGGAGTCTTCATAGGGGAATGGTAGTTTCTCCTCGAGACCAACCCCTACCTACCCATCGGAGACTACGGCGATAACGTCATACATAATCTTCGCACCGGAGATCGGTAACTCGTCGACCCCCAACGTCGTCGTACACGGGTTCCAGCCTTGTAGGAACTCGCGCACGACCTCGCCGCCTCCCGATTCAGTATAAAACCGCGTGATCTTGATGACGTCGCGCCAAGTAGCGCCTGCCTGCTCTAAGACGGCTTCCACGTTCTGGAGCATCATGCGTGTCTGCACGCCGATGTCGGTCGGGAACTCAAAGTCTGCTTGTGCATCTAGATCAAGAGGTCGCGCTGTGATCCCCGACAGAAATAAGAACCCCATGTCGGCGCTCACGCGGATCCCGGGAGGGAAGGCAGTTGCAGAGACATTTCTTGTGTTTATGACTTCTAGTGGCATGTCGAAGACCCCTCCAGATGACTACTAAGTTCCGGTGCTGCGCGCTGGAGTCAGCCGTTACGTGGAATAGCTGCGATTATGTCGATTTCCAGTCGGGCAGGCTCTGAGCTGAGATTTCTAACTTTCATCGCCGTCATTGCCGGCCACCAATCCCAATAGCCGAAATACTCCGCCATTACTGACTCGATTGCTTCTGACTCGCTCAGGTCCGTCTGGTAGCGGTTGGCCTTCACTACATTGCGCCAGGTCAGTCCCTGATCATCTAAGACCTCCTTGAGGTTGCGCATCACCATATGGGTCTGGCCGACGATGTCCGCCGGCATGATGACTTCGTGCTCGACGTGCGGATGTAGGTGATAGAGATCAAGCGCTGTCGCGCCTGCGAGGAACATTAGGTCCACACCAGCATCTGCACGCACGTACGTGCCCCTCGGAGTGGTGACGGAACGGTTGCCCTGGCTGTGAGCAGCTAGGGGAAATGAAAATAGTTGTACAGTTCCGGATACAGTTGCTACGCCGGCAGCGCCGGTGACAAGGAAATCTCGACGGTTCAATAAGTCACGCATTGATCTCTCCTTTCTACGGCTGCTCCACCCGCTAGCGTTAATTAGGACGCTCTCTTGCGTAGAACGAACTCGTCAGTCGCCCCAGTTTCCGAGAACTCGACTCCCCAATTCGCGGGACGCGCGTGTCGATAGACGTAGACGCCGCGCGACGTACCACAAAACTCGTATATTTCCTCATCAGTGATATTGTTGCCAAAAAGCGTAACGCCAGTTTTCCGTAGGCGGTCTATACGTCAAACGTGCACCAACCTTGGTATAGGCGTCCTAGCTTGGCGGTGCGTCGAAAGTGGAGGCCATATAGTCATAGCTATCTTGTGCATAGATGTTTAGACGAGGCGGCCTGGGGCTATTAGATAATGAGCAATCATCCAGGCGTCAGTTACTATAATCTCATGTTGCTACGGGCGAACGCATTCTCCGATCCTGCGCTCGAAACGCCGGAATTCCGGACTCTGCGTGAGGGTTTGGGACGCTTGTCCTGATAATGGGCCATTTGCGACGTCTAGGTTCGTTAGAGCTAGCCAGGGGTCGGCGGTCGCGGCCTTGCCGGGGAACCCAGGCTCACGATCGAGGAGACAATTCAACGTATCACGGTCGGTGCGACCGTCGAGCCGCCCGAGCCTCTGATCGGAATCGTCTGAACGATCAGCGCGGCCACGTAACACGACTCGTCGGCTGACGATGCGCGCTCTGCGCTCGCCGACGTTCGCTCCTGTTCGCAGTCCGCGGCCCACTCCTCCAAGTCGACGTCCTCGAGCATGTAGATGCCGCTGCTGAGCCAACTGACGTGACCCGGTCTCTGGAACGGATCCGGCTCCTTGAACGGATCGGCGAGTTCGATGCTCTTGACGTCGGCCGCCACCAGCACGGGCCGCCGATTGAGCGTCCACTGAACCGCGCGCGCATCGAGCCCCGGTCCGCCTGGTAAAAACTCGGCGTCTTGGCCGTTGTTGAGGTACTTCAGGCGTTGGTTGCGAGGGTCTGCCGGATTGGATGTCCAGAACCGCCCCGCCCACGCCGTCCGGATCAACAGCGCGTCGCCGGGCTGAATATCGTGGATCGTAAGGCCTTGGCGCAGCAGGGTCTGCTCGAGCTCCTCCGGCGAGAAACCGTAGTCCGCCGGCGGAAAATCTTCCGGGTCCCGGTCTGCTGCAGCTTCGCCTACTCTCAGGAGCCCGCCGACATCGATCAAGATAGCCCGCGCGATGATCGTCTCGACATTCTCGATGCCCATCCTGTCGTGCCCGCGGAACACGTAGTCGTCACCGGGGTTCCCGGCGGGTAGCTCGCCGGGATCGCCTTCGGCGTGCAGGTGATAGCGTGGGTCGCGCGTGTCGAAACAGTTGTAGGTAATGCCGCCCTGAGTGAAGTGGTTGAAGCCATCGAGTTGCGTGCCGATCTCAAACTGCAGGACGCCGGCCCGGTTCGGATTGAAGGTGCTGTGACCGAGTGTCTCCTCGTTATTGCTGATCGTATGGCTGGCGCCGCGACCCGGCCACGAGCCCAGGTTCGACTTGAAATCGAGAAAGGCCGCGAAGCCCATCTGGCCAGGCTCCAGCACGTGTGCCAGATTGTAGACCTTTCCCAGGCGGATCAGGCGCAGAGTCTCACGGACTCGGTTCGCAGTCAGGTAATTCAGATTCCCTCTCTCGTCATCGGGTCCCCACGTTCTCGTGGTCGGGTTGTCGCAAGGATCCGGCAGCGCTTCGATGACAGCGGGAATCGGGTCCATCGGCGTGTAGCCGCCGGTCGATTGCGCTCCAATTGGCATGCAGGGTACCGCAACCGTGGCGAGCAATAGCGCACGCCACAATCCCCTTGTCGGCCCGCTTTGCTTCAGGCTATCGACGTCCGCTCCGGCAAGCTCTGGGTTCAGCATCCTCTCAAGCACGATCGTCTAAGTATGGACATTGCAGGCATTTGCAGGCAGCACTCTTCTTGCAGCGCCTCTCTGCAAGTGCCATGTTAGCTCTTCGGGTTGCCTCTACAAATACCCAGCGCCTGCGCTGAACAGAACAGATCGTTGCTCAGGTTGAAAGGTCTTCAACCTCCAGCCCCTACCTCGACGCGGCGTTCCGACAACCAGTCCGTGAATTCTGCGTGACTCGGTTATTAGTCGTTGTGGTCGGTGCTGGAATCGCTGCAACGGGCGCCCGACCTCAACACTTTCTAGATCAATGCGTTACGGTGTAGCCATCGTTTCCCGAAGACAGTGCTCTACCAGGCTGAGCTACACCCCGAACATCCAAAGAAGTTAAAGGCTTATGTGCATTTCCCCTATCTAGTTCTGGCCTATGAGGTCCACTGCGAGCTCTAAGCGAACCCTCGGGAGCAGCGGTTGCCAGCCGAGCTGGGGCCGCATGTTAGCACCCGCTGCCAGGGCTCTAGCCAGTCGCGCGGCCCGTGGCAGCCGGACTCGCTGGCGCGGCCAAGGGAACGGAAATGAGCGTAAGATGCCGCCGATAACTGGAAAAAAGCGGACACCGTCTTGGGACGGGAGCCGCGCTCATGCACCTAATCGGTATCCCGGGATTCAGGGGGAAGCCCAGCCCTTGTGAGCGGCGACTCCGGACGCCCGAGTTCAGGAAGGAGGTTGTGATGATCAAGCGTAGAGCGTTGGCCGTCGTCGTGGGCCTGTGCGGTACCGTGGGGTATGCAGCTGCGTCTATTGGGCAGGCGCAAGTGGTGGCGGGCCAGGCCGTTGACGCGAATGGCGCGCCCCAGTACCGCGTCGATCCATTCTGGCCCAAGCCGCTGCCGAACCGGTGGAGCATGCAGCAGGTCGTGGGCATCTACGTCGACCAGATGGATCATGTCTGGTTCCTGAACCGCGGAAGAGGTGCCCTGCCGATCGAGCTGGCGGCCGAACCCGGCCCGGCGGCAGCGCTCTGCTGCGTTCGGGGGCCCGAGGTGATCGAGCTCGATCAGGAAGGCAATGTACTGACCGCCTGGGGCGGTCCCGGATACCACCCGCTGTGGCCGACGTACCTCCAGACCGTGATTGCCGATAGCAATGGGTTCGTCTGGATTGCCGGCGAGGCGGCGCAGGACAGCATCCTCAAGTTCACGCGTAAAGGCGAGTTCGTCTGGGATTTTGGCCATCGGCCGCCGAAACTCGGAACCGAAGCCGACAACCGGACGTCGCAGACGCCGGAGAGCAACCAGGATGTGAACACCATTGTGAACAAGGGGCGCTTCCAGCTGGACGAGGTGGCCAACGAGATCTACATCATCGACCAGAAGCGTGTGACCGTCTTCGATGCGTCCACGGGCGCGTTCAAGCGTGGCTGGGGCGGGCACGGGATGCCGTTGAGCGAGATAACGAACGACCCGATTCCTGGCTACGTTTGGGATGGCGGGCCACCGCCCGAGGAGAGGAATTTCGCGCCGACGCTGCATTTCATCGAGATCTCGCGAGACCGGCGCGTCTACGTCGGCGAGCGTGGCCAGAATCGGATTCAGGTGTTTACCACCGATGGAGAGTGGTTGCAGAACATCTATGTGTCGCCGAACTCGCCTGCGCAACGAGGCAACTGCGGCGGCCTGAACGATGGGCCCACCGCCCCGGTCGCTCTCGGAACCTTCTACAACTCCATCTGCGGCACGATGTACAAGATGATCATTTCCAAGGATCCGCAGCAGAAGTATCTCTTCGTCGCGGACGCGCATAACGACGTCGTCTGGACGGTCGACCGGCAGAGCGGCGAAACACTTGGGTACTTCGGCGGGAACGGGCGCCTCGCCGGTCAGCTGCATTTCCCTAACGCGATCGGCATCGATACGCGCGGGAACGTCTTTGTGGGCGAAGTCGACAATGGCAAACGGATCCAGAAGTTTGCCCCGGTCCCGACCGGCGATCGCTAGCGCGCGTTCTGGCTTCGACTAGAGATATAGAAACAGGCGATGCTCTAGTTGAAGAGCATGCTGACCCTCCCGTTGCTCATACAGTGCAACACTCGCCAGCTACTTGAGTCGTTCCCAGAACTCGCGAGGGCTAAGGATCTCAACTGGAACTTCTGCGACGCGTTTAGCAGATCGCGATCACCGCTCACCAGTAACTGAGCGTCGCCGATCATTGCCGTGGCGACGATCCATTGGTCATCAGGATCGTTCTCGGGCCAGTTCGACGGATCCGTGGGTTCGACGACCAGGGACGTCCGGCGGATGAAGTCCGTGACGGCTCGAACCCGAGGGGACGGCATCTTCAGCTTCTCGCGCAGGACTCGCTCGAGCTCGCCAAGGATAAACTCTGATACGACGAGCTCGTGTTCCGCCAGGACGGTGCGTAGTACATCTTCACAGAGGCCCCGAGTCGCGAACGCCGCAATCAGCACGTTGATATCGAGGACGATTCTCACGAAATGTCGGGAATACATCTTCATCCGTAAGCCAGCCACGTGCTTCGGCAAAGGGAGCTACCGATTTCCGCAGTTCGTCAAACCGGGTCATCGCAATCTGACGGCGCAGGGCGTCGCGGATCAAATCGCTCTTCGGGCGACCTGTCTGCTTGGCAAGCTTGCGAAGCTCTGCGTCGAGTTTTTTATCGAGGCGGACGGTAATCGTGCTCATGTATTACAGCGTAATGCATGGGGCTTCCGGGGCAACGGTGTTTTCTTGATGGTGCGCCGAAAAGGAACCGATGTAGTCGGTCGCCGGCCAGCACGGAGTCGACGACACCGGCGGGAACTCAGGCTTCTCCCGGAGCGAGAATAGGCCGTGTGAGATTTGCGTGACGCGGCTGGGGCTCGTGCTGGACAGTACTGGATTGTTACAACGGGCGCCCAGCTCAAGTACTTTCTAGATCAATAAGTTACGGTACAGCAATCGTTTCCAGAAGACAGTGCTCTACCACCGCGGAGTTCACGCGCCCTGAAAACTTTTTGCTAATCAGCTAGGTCGTGGCCGTCGTCCCGCCCGTCACCGCCACCTGCTGGAATCGCGACCGGTCAGGACCGTACGAGAACTCGGCATAGTCGGAGGTACCGTAGTTGATCCGGTTCGGCTTGTTGTACGAGTACCAGGTGACCGACTTACCCAGCCGGCTCGTCATGTTGCCGTTGACGTCGTAGCTGGCGTCAGAGCTGTTCCTAGCTATAGAACAGAGCACAAACTTCTCCACCGAGGAACGTTAGAGATAGATCTGATCCCGTTCGGCGATGTGGAGGATCGGGCTGGCCGAATTGTGCGGCCGGGTGATCAGAGCAATATGCTTTGCAGCGGTGGATGGAATTCCCTGAGCATTCGGCGTTGAAAAATACCCATAATGGGTATTATGATACCCACTATGGGTATCGACGCTGCGGCCAAAGAATCAATCCCTTCACGACGTCAGTCCCT
This sequence comes from Gammaproteobacteria bacterium, assembly GCA_036396795.1. Taxonomy (GTDB): domain Bacteria; phylum Pseudomonadota; class Gammaproteobacteria; order Steroidobacterales; family Rariloculaceae; genus JAHEEM01. Next base: position 8,004 of record DASWKF010000044.1, read on the forward strand.
CGCTGACGCACTGTTTACCAGCACCCAACAGCGTCTATTGGGCTTGTTATTCGGGCAGCCCAAGCGAAGTTTTTTTGTTACCGAGCTAATCGGGCTTGCCGGCGCAGGTCGCGGCGCCGTCCAGCGTGAGCTTTCCAGGCTTGAGCATAGCGGTCTCGTATCCATGGAAAAGCGCGGCAATCAAAAGTACTACCGAGCCAACCCAAGTGCTTCCATATACAAGGAACTTTGCTCGATCGTTCGAAAGACCGTTGGCTTGCAAGAAACAATCCGTGCGGCACTGGAGCCACTGGATAAGAGAATCGCTGTCGCTTTGATCTACGGTTCGGTTGCCAAGCGCGCGGATACGGCCAAAAGTGACATCGATCTACTCGTCGTGGCTGATGATATGACGTTGGAAGAACTTTATGCCTATATCGAGCCTGCGGAGAAGCTCTTGGGTCGGGCCATCAATCCAACGTTACACACAAAAAAGGAATTCCGAAGCCGACGGAAGAGCCGTAATGCGTTCCTAAAGCGCGTACTGGATGGTCCCACGATTTTATTGAGGGGCGTGCTCGATGTCGCATGAGCAGCTCGATAACCTTGTTGAGCTTGGAAAGCTCAAGCCGGAACCGCCATCGCAAGAAGAAGTCGCGGCGCTCATCAGGTCCGGTCTCGTACGGCTTCGTGACGCCAAGATCGAATTATTGAGTATCGAATCCAGATTCGATCTCGCGTACAACGCAGCACACGCTCCGTCGCTCGCTGCTCTGCGACAAGCGGGATACCGCTCAGACAACCGGTACCTTGTCTTTCAGTGCTTGCGCCACACGCTGAGTTTGCCCAACGAACAGTGGCGCGTTCTTGATCAGGCTCATCGCAAGCGTAACTTGATGGAGTACCAGGGTGAGTTCGACCTCGAGGAGAAGTTGCTGGATGCGCTGATCCGAACCGCCGAGCTGGTAGCAGAGCGTGTCCAAGTGAGCGCGTGAGATTCGCGTGGCAGCTGCCCCTCTTGAACGACAGCGTGTGCTGCCTGCTCGAATCGACCTCGATCGTTCGTTGATGCGAGCAAATCGCGGGGCAGGAGACCGGAACGGTAGGTTCCACAGCCTCGCCTACGCGGCCGCGCGCAGCGGCTTCACCTTCGGGCGCCGCTTCCTGCTCACGTCCCAAAGGTCGTACTGCGCCTGCAGGTTCACCCAAAGCTCGGGCTCGGTCGCAAACACTGCGGCCAAGCGCATTGCCATGTCCGGCGTCACCGGCACGCGGGCGTTGACGATCGCCGAGACGTGCTTGCGGCTCACGCCGAGCGCGTCCGCAGCCCGAGTAATCGTGACGCCCATCGGTTCCAAATAGAGCTCGCGCAGGATCTCGCCCGGATGCGAGGGATTGTGCATCCTCGCCGGCTTTTCAGTGGTAGTCACCATAGTCCACCTCCACCGCGTGCCCTTCCTCGAACCGGAAGACCACGCGAAAATTCTCGTCCACGTCGACGGCAAAACGTCCCACCGGCTTGCCCTTGAGCGGATGCAGCCGAAGCCCGGGAGCATCCATCTGCCCGGCATGCGTCGCGACGTTGAGCATCGTCAGGATCATCCGCAGCCGCTTCTCGTGCTTCGCCTGGACCTTGCGTTTGCTACCCGTCTCGAAGAGCTCGGCAAGGCCCTTATGGCGAAAGCTCTTGATCACGCGACCGAGTGTAACCTATCCGGTGATATCAACGCAACCTAATAGGTTACGCCTGTTTCTTGGTCGGTCGATCTCGCAAATCGGTTCAGCCGCGCCCAACGTTTGGACACACGTGCGTGAGATTTGCGTGACTGAGCTATGGATCGTGGCGGGCGGTGCTGAGAACGATGCAACGGGCGCGCCGCCTCAGTACTTTGTATATCAAGATCTTACGGTGTAGTCGTCGTTTCCCGAAGACAGTGCTCTACCACGGCGGAGTTCTGGTGTCCGAAAAAACCTTTTCTAATCAGATAGATGTGTCAGTGCCCTTTTGCCAGGAATCGTTTGCGTGAATTTTACGTGACTTAGATCGCGGGAGCATCACCAGGATCACACTGCGCTTCGTGATAATGGTCCGCTTTGTTACTGGATGCTTCCCGCTCCAGCGTTACCTACAGTTACTCCATCAATTGAAACCGCCTGTTCCGGGACCACCTATAGACGAGAAAGTCCGCATCGAATGTCAGTATTCGTGGCTCGTCAAGGATTTCCGCGCTTCGAATCAAGCAGGCGTCGGCCAGGGAGATCGGCTTGTCCGCGTACTTCTTGAGCAGTGCCTCGAGATTCGCCCAATGACCGTCGATCCGTATCGATAGCTCGTAGACTCCCTTTCGGCCCAGCGCCAGTACTTCGGCCGGACCGGCGGCATGGACCTTCCTCATCAGGAAGCACGCTTCCGCGAGCACGGCTTCGGGGCACCGCAGCGGCGGCAAGCAGTCTGCGAATAGCCGCTCGGCGCGTTCATGGTCCGCATCGTCTTTCGACAATAGGGCGACCAGCGGTCCCGTGTCGAGAAGGACACCCGGGCGATTCAACGGCCGAACTCTGCCAGATGCTCTTTATTCGTGGAGAGATCCTTTGGGCCGCCAACGAACTTTCCCACGCTCTTCCCGGCGACCTCCAACGCGTTGCGCTCACGTTCGAGCTGGCGCCGAATTAGATGCAGGCCCTCGCGGACCAACTCGGACTCCGAGCGTCCGGTCGACTTCTTAAGGTCCTCGAGAACAGCTCGATCCTCCCTGCTGAGACGGGCGTGGATGTAGGTTTTCATACACGCAATGTAGCACAGTCTGAGACAATGTGCTACAAAAGAGCTGACGCTTTCAGTTTGATCAAATAGCTTGCCTTATCTCACCAAGAGCCTATCTGGCCGGATGTCGCGGCAGTTGATCAAGTTGGAAGAGCACAAATTTGTTGGTAGATCAGCGCCTTAGAAGAGACGGCACGTCGGACTTTTAATCTGGTGCTCAGTAAGCGTAATCACAGGAATCTCCCGCGATTCCTGCCGGCTAAGCACCGGCGCGTGATTTTTGCGTAACTCAATGGTGGACGGTTGTGGTCAGTGCTGGAATCGTCGCAACGAGCGCCCAACCTCAGTTTGTTGTCGTTCAAATAGTTAGGGGGGCTTGCGTGAATTTTGCGTGACAGATTGGAATGAACGTCAGGGTTTTGCGACCGCGCCGGACAGTCGGGGCTGTTGCGGCCACTGTCTTTGGGGCTAAAAAAGGCGACGTCATATATGGTACTTAGTGCTATAGTTATGCTCCAATGTTGAGCATTGTGGATGCAGGCCTTTAAGACCAAGGCGTTCGCCAAGTGGGCGAGCGGCGAAGGTCTCGGGGACGACGCCCCTAACATCGGCGGTGGTCGAGATGGAGCAAGGCTTGATCGATGCACACTTGGGCGGCTAGGTGGTCAAGAAGCGAGTGGCGTTGCCCGGCCGCGGCAAGCGTGGCAGCATCCGAACACTGGTGGCGTTCAAGCAAGACGACAAGGCATTCTTCATCTTTGGTTTTGCAAAGAACGAACGCGCTAGTGTTAGTGACAACGAGCTCAAGGCATTGAAGCTGCTGGCGAAGGAGTTGTTAAACTATCCGGCGGTGGCTCTAAAGAGAGCGGTCGAAGCCGGGGAGCTGATCGAAATCGAGGTGAACGACGATGGCTAGGAAGAGGATCTTGGATGCCGTGCATGAGACGGCAACAGGTTTCCACGAGGCCGGCGTCATGGACACGAAGACCATGCGCGAGTTCGACGCGCTGTGTCTGCCGCCGGTCAAGAACCTGAGCGCAGCCCAGATCAAACGACTGCGCACCCGAAACAAAGCTAGCCAGGCAGTGTTCGCAGCCTACCTAAACACTAGTCCGTCCACCGTGCAGAAATGGGAGCAAGGTCAGAAGAAGCCCAACGGTCCTTCGTTGAAGCTCTTAAACCTGGTCGAGCAAAAAGGCCTGAAGGCGCTCGCCTGAACGCTTCCGAACTACGACGTGAATGCCGGTAGGATCACGGTTTATCGGCTACCCACTGATCCTCGGTGAGCGACAGCAGCGCCCCGGATGCGACGGTGTTACGCTGGGCGCACCAACGACGAAGCGCGTCTCCGTTCGCGCATCCTTCCGCTGCGCGAGTAGGAGACCTACGAGGGAGCGGGTCTGATCAAGATCACGGAAGCGCTGCTCGTGAAATCGGCGGGAGAACGCACATACGAGCGGGGATGGCCTATTTCGAGGAAGACCGGGTCGGCTCGATCGAATCGTCCGACAGAAAAACCGCGGCTACCGTTCACGGCACCGAGCCGTACCGCGTCGAGCTGCGGCATACGCACCATCGGCTCGAGGGTGCCTGTGAATATCCCGCCTCGCAAGGTATCGATTTCCGCAAGCACTGCGTCGCGCTCGCGTTGCAGGCGCGTCAAATCGACGGCGCGCGGCTACAGACGGCAAGCAATGACGACAAGATTCGCGCCTATCTCGCGCTGCAGACTCCGGAGGCGCTAAGATCTGGCGTCTCCTGCAGCCTGTGGCGGGCAGCCAGCACGGACTGAAGTACAGTCTGTTCTACGGCTATCCCGGGCGACGATTGGTCGGCTATGACAACGAGCCGGGGAAGGGTGACCATCGGCACCACGAGGGCGAGGAGTCGCCCTATCGATTCACGACGGTCGAGAAGTTGATCGAAGATTTTCTGGCGGACGTACACAGGGCGAGGAGTCGAACATGAGCAAGAAGGTCAACGTACATGTTGGCACGATGGAGGATATGGGCCGGCGTTACGTGTCTGCCTGGCGCCGGCTCGAGAACGGAGAGAAGGTCCGCGAGCGTCACCTGACCTTCGAGGATCTGCCCGGGTTGCTAAACGCGCTTACGCCGAAGCGGTTGGAGCTCCTGCGGGAAGTGCGTCGAGAGGCGGTTCCGTCCGTCCGTGTCCTGGCCGACAGGCTGGGCCGCGACTACAAACGAGTGCACGGTGATGTCGACACGCTGTCGGCCGTGGGGCTGCTCGTACGCGATGAGACTGGAATCTCGGCACCCTACGATGTCATCCAAGCAGATTTCGATCTGCGCGCCGTGGCGTGATGCTCCGAAACCGCTGCCGCGAAACGCTTGCGGTAACCTGTGGGGTGCGAATTCGTAACTAAGCACGTGGCGAAAGGTTTCAGAAACAGGCCGCTGCGCTCCAGATCGAGGAGATTCGCATCGTTCCGCGGTCGCCTTGGAAGAATCCGTACGCGGAACGCGTGATCGGCTCGATTGACGCGATTGCTCACGCCTCCCGTTTACTTTCGTTCAAAACGACCAGACCAGAGCCTGCAAACCGGCGAAAGTCGGCAGTATTCGCCGTCGCTATTGCTGCGTCGTCCTCTAAGGCAGTGGCTGCGATCATGCAATCGATCAGTGTTCCACGTCGACGCCCAGACTCATTGAACAACCGTGCTGCCACACCGGCGTCGTCTTCGGTGAAAGCTCTGCGGTGCGCGATGACTTCAGTTGCCAACTCCTCCGTCACGGTCTCAATAGGGCCGCATAACAACTCCGCCCATGCGATTGCGCTCATGCATAAGGGTTCACCGGCGCCAAGCCACTCCCGCAAACGGGAGTCTTCGGGAGAACCGGGGACAAGGGCCCTGATCAGAAAACTTGTATCGAGATGGATCACGACAGCTCAGCGCTCGAGTCGCCGCGCCGATGCACGGCGTTCGCGCTTGGCTGAGCTTTCCCAGCGTGTGGCCGCGTCCTTTGTTAGTTTTAGCGAGACCTGTAATCGATCAAGTGCATTGAGCGCGTCTCGGCCGGCGGAAGGCTGTTGTTCCGCCGCCGCTCGAATCGCGCGCCGCAACGCTTCGGATTTCGATACCTTCCAACGCCGCGCCATGGCCTCGAGCTGACGCACCGATTCGACGTCCAGCGAATAGGTGGACTTAACGGTAGTGGTGGCCATATCGCAATAGTATGGCCATACTCACAGCCCGTCAAGCCAGGTCAGCGGTCTTTCGATCGGTCACGACGACCTACGATGCGATGCGGCTGACGTCGGCGCCGCGTCTCCATCAAAATTCGTACTCGACGGAAATCGCCGTGAATCGATCGATCTTCTCCGTGCCCGGCAGCACGTCGGAGTTGTGCCGGACGCGGTAGGAGAGCACGAGGTTGACCATGCCGAAGAGCCGCGCTCTGAGCTCCGACAACGACACCGTGCTCGTGTTGGTCGCGCCGCTCTCGATGGTCAACTCATGACTGAAGCTCGTCGTGCCGTTGATTGTCCAGGCGTAGTCGAGTGCTGCGCGGACAATGGCGTCACCCTCCTTGGTGCCGTCGATGCGTTCGAGCTGGCGCGCACCGGCACCGACTTCGGCGTTGAGCTCATGGCGCTCGGTGTCTATGAATCGCCGGCCATAGCCGATGGCTTCCGAGGTGCGGTTGTCGTATGCGGAGAATTCGTCCTGTTCCCAGTCGCCGGCAACGAAAAAGTAACTGCGGTCGCCGGTCTCCCGCCGGCCTTGGTAACCGGCAGTGTAGGACTGAGCAGTAGTCACTTCGTCGCTGCGCGCTTTAACGGCGCGCGCTCTAAATTCGTGCGCCCAGGTCTCCAAGGTCCAGGTCAGCTCGAATGCCGCGTTCGCGTTGGTGCTGTCGGTGTTTCCGGACGTCGCCAGATAGCCAAGGGAAGCGCTGCCTAAGATTCCTTCCTCGTCACCGGAGGGCGCCTGGGCCAGCGCGTTCGTCGCCACCAACAGCAAGGACAGGGATACGAGCCGTCTTCGTAGCCGGCGGGTGCTGAGCGTGGAGCGCATGAGGGATACCTGCAGTTACCAGCACGGAAGGGTAACAGACTCCTTGCCCCTTGATGAAACGCCTGTTGTCGTCGAGGCGCGGATACGGGGAGGGGGTTACAATACCTGTATACGTATTCCAAGAACCGACCGGGGGACACCGTGGCTCAAGCAACGACACAGCAACTATCGGGCCCGAAAGAGTTCGGTGCGTTGAGCTTTCTCTGGCGCCTGATCGCGTCCGCCGTGCTCGTCGTCGCGACCTACAATCCGACCGGCTATTCCTACTTCCACTGGGTCAGGAACGCGCCCAGCGGAACCGGGCTGGGGCCTGAGCACTTCGTCGCCGGCATGGTGCTGGTCATCGGCTGGGTCATCCTGCTGATCGCGACGCAGCGCTCGTTGGGGACGCTGGGTCTCGCGCTCGGCGTCGCGTTACTGGGCGGTATCGTGTGGCTTTTCGTGGACATCGGCTGGCTGAGCTTGAGCTCAGTCTCGGCGATCACTTGGATCGTCCTCGTTTGCCTGTCCGTATTGCTTTCGATCGGTCTCAGCTGGTCGCACGTCTGGCGGCGGATCACCGGCCAATACGAGGTGGATGACGACGACTAAGGCGTAAACAATGAGCCTCGACCCCAACGGGTCACGAATGCTCCATCGGAGCTCGCATCTCGATATCGTTCCTCCCAACGCGACATGCACGGCATCCGTGCCGAGAATCGGTAATCGACCGTCGCCTGACAGCCCGGGGACAGCTCCGCAGCGGCCGCGCGGGCAGCGCGAACCGCGGCGGTCCGCCACGTTTGCAACCGGCTGCTAGCGGTTCTCGAGCTCTTCAGCCGCATCCTCGGTACCTTCGCGAAGCTCATCGGCGGCATCGTCGAGCCGATTGCCGAGCGTTTCGCCGCCCTCGCCGATATCCTCGACCGCCTCGTCGACTTCCTCGCCGGCGCGCTCCAAGGGGCCGGGGTCGTCGCAGGCGGCAAGAGCGCCCAGTCCAAGCAACAACAATGTCAATTTCTGCATCACCATCTCCCTGAGAAGAGGTATCAAACCGGTAACCAAAGCCAGTACCGTTATGTGGTGCAAGAGACATGCCACGCGCTGACGCTGGCGCGTAGCACGAGTTGTCATGGTTCTCGGCATCCTCTTGGATGTTTCCAGTGTCGCCGAACGGCAACACTCGGTCGCCTGGACTGGACTGTTAGCCCGGATTGAACTCCACGAGCTCGAGACGATCCCCGGACTCGGAATCGGCCTCGACGATCAGGCCGATGCCGGGCGCATAGAATTTCTGTTCCTCGGCATCGGGCTCCAGCGGCGTGAAGTCGCGCGTTTGGAGGCAGTCACCGGTACAGGCGCCGCCGGGCGCCGTCTCGGTTGCCGTGACGCTCAGAACCTCGATCACGTCCTCGGCTTCGCCGTATAGGACTTCCTGGCGGATCGTTTCGCCGGGCTCGGGCGCGAAGGGAATCAACAGGCCGGCCTTGGCGCCGTCGCGGCCGTGCTTCCACGAGCCCTCGATATCGACGAGCTCCGGCACGTCCGGATCGTCGCCCTCGAAAAGCTCGTAGTTCTGCGCGATCTCGCCGCAATACCAGACGTTGCCGTGCGTGTCCTGGGCGTACCAGTCGTCGGTGTCCTCGATGACCACGCCGTCCTCCGTGACGACGTCGTTGACGGTGACGCAGGTGATGCCGTCGATGAGCTTGGTTTCCGCGAGCACCTCGACCGTGATCGTCTCGTCCGCGCTCTCGTAGATCCACTGGTTGCCGGGAACGAGCGGAAAGTAGGGATTTGGCTCGACCGTATCGCCGATCGCCGTGGGATCGACGAAGCCGGCGGCGAACAGCATGCCGAAGGGCGGCTCGTGAGCCGTGTCATCGATGGCTTCGCAAACCGCGAGCCGCGCCTCGAAGACATCGCCGCATTCTTCCTCGTTTTCCGCGTCGGCAATCGTGACTTCTTCGAGGCATGCATCGCGAACGGCCTCGTCGGCGACGTCGGCGCATACGGCGCTGCCCTCGAAGTGGTCGTCGATCACGTCCGCGGTGCAGGCGCGCCGCAGAGCCACGGCACTCGAGGAGCAAGGCCCGATCGCAAACATCTCGTGATCCGCGTCATCTGCATGACGATGGTGCCCGCGCACCAATTCAGCGAGCGCTTGCAAGGCTTCAGAAGGATTGATCAGCGCCGGAATCAGGCCGTCGATCTTGCCGTCGGCCGCGTCGGCGGCCAGCGCCGTGAGCACCTCATCGACGGTCAAACCGGCACTCGCTGCGAGCGCCCTGATCAGAAGCCCGAGCTCTCCCGAAGCATGGTGGATGAGGTCATCGTCATCCGTATCGAGCGGCATTTGACCGTTTTGATAAAGCTCGCGGCCGACGGAGTCCTCGCCGAGCGCATCGAGGGCGCTCATCTGCGCCGCCTGGACCAGCGCTCGGATCTGGCCGCTGCTCAGTGGGCTGCCGTTGCCGTCGCTGTCGAGCTGTGCGCGGATCTGCCGAGCGATGACCGAGGTATGCAAGCTGATATTGATCCGCTGGGACGAAACGCCGGTGCCGAGCACCGCCACCGATTCGAGATTCGGCGGCGTGTCGGCAAAGTCGAGATCCTCGGCGCCGGTGCTGTCGAAGATCAGAAAAATTGCCTCTCCCGCGAGACTTCCTGAGACCGTGATTGCGAATTGGTCCTCATCGGCCACATCGCGCTGCAGCACCGCCGTACTGGCCGCTGCCATCAAGGCCGCGTGCCGGTTGGTACCGGTGTCGATGGCCGAGAGCGCCTCGAGCGTCTGCTGTGCCGTAAGGATAAAAATCGTGCCGCCGGCCACGGGGCCGTCGGATACAATGCCTTCAAGGTCGATGCTGGCCGACGGCGGCGGGATGCTCGTGCGCGGACTGTCGCTGTTGGTGCATGCCGCCAGGGCGAGGGCGAGCATGGCGGCCGCCGAAGCGGCGGCGATCTTCGTTCGTATTAATTTGTTCATTGTCCTACTCCCTGAAATTCGATGAGCTCGAGGCGCTCGCCCGAGTCCGGATCGACTTCGACAATCAGGCCGATACCCGGTGCGTAATACTTGTGCTCCTCGGCGTCAGGCTCCAACGCCGTGAAGTCGCGCGTCTGCAAGCAGTTCTCGACGCAGGCGCCGCCGGGCGCCGATTCCGTTGCCGTGATGCTCAAAATCTCGATGGCGTCCTCGGCATCGGCGTACTTGACCTCCTGGCGAATGATCTGGCCGAGCTCGGGCGCGAGCGGAATCAGCATTCCCGCCTCGGCGCCGTCCCGCCCATGCTTCCAGGAGCCCTCGACATCGACGAGCTCCGGCAGCTCCGGATCGTCGCCGTCGAAGAGCTCGTAGTTGAGCGCGATTTCACCGCAGTACCACACGTTTCCATCGACGTCCTGGGCAAACCAGTCGTCGGTATCCTCGACCACGATGTCGTCCTCAGTCACCACGTCGTTGACGGTGACACAGGTAATGCCGTCGATGAGCTTGGTCTCCTCGAGCACCTCGACGGTGACGGTCTCGTCCTCGCTCTCGTAGACCCAGCGATTGCCGGGGACGAGCGGAAAATAGGGATTGGGAGCAACACCGCCTCCGATGTCCGCGGGGTTGACGAACTCGGCCGCAAACGCCGGCCCGAAAGCCGGCTCGTGGCTCGCATCATCGAGTGCTTCACAAATTTCGAGTCGCGCGCCGAAAATTTCATGGCATTCGTCGCGGGCTTCGTCGAGCTCCTCCTCAGCAGCTTCGAAACAGGCGTCGTCGGTCGCGCTCGTGTCCAAGCACTGCGCCGTGGCGGTGAAGAAATCGTCGCGCACGTCGGCCGCACAAGCGTAGCGCAACAGTCGCGCGCTCGCGGCGCAGCCGGCTTCCTGGGCATTTGCCTGCGCAGGGATCGTCGTCGCGAGCACCGCCGCGGCGAGTGCGGCGATCACGGCTAGGATGGCGCTCGGGAACGTCGCGACGACGAACGGTAATATGTCTTTGATGGAATGTTTGTCGTTCATAGCTGACTCCATGGAGGAACTCCCAGCTAGAGACGACCAGGCCTTTGAAATCCTTCGTGTTGCGGCTAGAAACTCCAGACGAAACCGATGGACGGGATTCTCGGCAGATAGTTGAGCGTCTTGAGCTCGAGCCCGCCGCCTTCGTCTTCGTCGAGAATCTCGTATTCAATGCAGCACGGGTTGTCGCGGTCGAAGAGATTGTTGATTTCGAGGAACACCGACAGCGCGCTTCGCTCGAAAGCAAATTTTCTCGTGACGCGCATATCCACGGATTGAAAATCACCGATGCGCGCGGAGTTGAGCGAGCCGCTGCCGACGATTGGAATCGGCTCGGACTCTTCGAGGGCTACGGGCGTGGTCGGCCATCCGGACCGATAGATGAGTCCGATGCCGAAATTCCACTGCGGCGTATCCCAATTGAGGCCCGCGCTGATCGCATGGGCCTGATCCCAGCTTCTTGGAATCTGCTCGTCGCCGATGCGGTCCTCGACCCAGGAACGGCTGTAGCCGAGCCACCATGTGAGCGGATACTGAAGCTGCCGGCTCAAGAGCACCTCGAGGCCGCGGGCGCGAGCGCTCGTCGGATCGATGCGGATGCGGTCCGGCTTGAGCTCAGGCAGCAGCGCCAGCGTATCCAGGAGGTTCTCGAACCGCGGCCGAAGCCGGCTCATCTCCTTTTCATAGGCCTCGATTCGTAAGCTGAGACCGTCCTCGAAACCGTGCTCGAGGCCGATGACGAGATGATCGGCTTGCTGCGGCTCGAAGAATTCCTCGATGCCGTCCTCGACTTGCAGCTCGTTGATCGTCTGCGATTGATAAAATCGCCCTATGCTCGCGCGCAGAAAGGTGCGCTGCGCAAGGCGCAAACGCGCGCCGAGGCGCGGGCTCAAGGACTCGCTGTGCCCGGGGTCGAGCGTTTGCTTGTCCCAGCGCAGCCCGAAGTCGGTCGCCAGCAGCCGGTTGGGGCTGTAGCGAAGGCTCGCATAGGCACCATACTGGTGGCCGCGCGGCGCCAGCCTGACGGCTCGACTGCGGCTGGTTTCCGTTGCCGTGCCCGGCACGGCGAAAAGCGCGTCGAACTCCGCCTCGTCGCGATAGTCGTAGCGCGCCCGGGACCGGCTGAGGCCGGCGCCGAATTGCAGCAGCATGGATTCGCCGTGCTGCCACTGCCAGTCGGATTGCAGCGCGGTGATGCCGATATCGCGACGATCGTCGAGGTTTCCCGCGCCGACCCCGGGGTCCTCGACCGTCCCGCTGCGATGACTTTCGAGCTCGGAGCTCGCGACCAGCGTCGCCCCGGTCAGTCCGGAGCGCGGTGTATGATCGAGTCGCAGCCAGACGTAATGCTCGTCGTCGGTTGCCGAGGCCGCACGGCTGCCGTCGGCATCGGCGAGCTCGATCTCATCTCGAAAATAGAGGTAGTTCCCCGTCACTCGCAGGGTTTCGTTGATTCGATACGAAAGCTTGGTGAGGCTGTCGAGATATCGCGGCTGTCCGGCGTGACTCGAGCGAGAATCGAACAGCACGTCGAGATTGCTGCGGCGCACGGATGCGAGCCAATCGCCGTTGCCTTCGTCGAAGCGGCCCGCGCTCAACGCGGACGTATTGAAGAAGCTCAGCGCAAACTCGTGGTAGCGGTCGTCGGGCGCGTCCAGGGAGACGATGTCGACGACGCTGCTCATGCGGTCGCCGAAAGTCGCAGGAAAGCCGCCCGTGTACACGTCGATGGAGCTGACGAGACGCGGGTCGACCGTGCTGAAGATACTCTGGAACCTCTTGAGGTGAAACGGGTTGTAGAGGCGCAGCCCGTCGAACCGCACCAGAGTCTCGCCGACTTCGCCGCCGCGGACGTTGGATTGAGCGCTGACGCCGTTGGTCGCCGTGCCCGGCAATCGGGCGACTGCGCGCAGCGCGTCGTCGCCGAAATCGGGCAGGTATTCGAGATCCTCGCCGGTCAGCGAGGAGAGAGAAAAGCCGCCGCTGCGGCTCAGCTCGTATCGGCTTGCGGCAACCACGATTTCTTCCAGCGCCGCTCTCGAGGTGGCATCCACGTCGACGTAGGTGAACGTGGTCTGCTGCGCTTTGACTTCGACGTCTGCGGTGGTCTCGAAGCCATTGGCCGGATAACGCACGAGAACCCGGTAGCTGCCGGCGGCGAGGCCGGGAAAGGCGAAGCGGCCGTCGCTCCCGGTGACGGTCCTGCGGCTGCTCTGCAGCAGCGACACGGCCGCACCCGCCAGGGGTCCGCCGTCGCCACGTTCACGGGCCACTCCGGCGAGTCCGCCCGTCGCCGTGTATGCTGCAGCATCGGTGCGGTCGCGAATCACTAGGACGGCGCCGTTCGGGCCCGGCTGCGTCGTCAGGCCGAGCGGCGCGAGGATCTGCCGCAACGCCTCCGGCGGCTGCTCGGCGGTCGGCTCGACGTTGACGCGCGACCACGGCTTGATCAAGTCGCTGGAGTAGAACACCGTGAGCCCGGCGTTTTCGAGCTCGGTGATCGCCTCCTCGAGCAGCATCCCGCGCTGTAAGCCCAACGGGCCGGGCGCAGCCGTCGCATCCGCCGTCAGGCCAGCGAGAATCCAGCTCGACCCGAGCAATATCAAAGCCCTGAAGGCCATCGAGAATTCTCCGCTAGCGAGCAGCCGGAAACGTCAGACCCGGGCGCCTGCGCGTCTCTCCGTGCTCGTACATCTACCACGGCCGGGGACGGAAATCGACGAGGTGACGGGCATCTTCTGGATGCTCTGAGGATTTCTGAGTCGGCCGGCGGCGCCGGGATGCTTCACTGACCTGCGCCGGCATCCGAGGTTACGAGAATGATGCCGTCTTCCAGCAGGCTGTACTGGAAATCGGTAGTCGCGAGCATCGCATTCAGCGCCTGCAAGGGAGCCAGGTCTTGCGCGCGGCCGTGCAGCGTCACGCTGCGCGCCCGCGTCTCTGTCCGCGGTGCGTCGAAGCGAAGGTCGCGTCCCGTTTCGCGAGCCACCCAGCTCAAGAACTGAAGCAGCGACAACCCCTCGATCTCCGGCGCGCCGGCGAGGGCCTCGGCCCACCCCCATTCGGCGTCAAAAGGCGAGAACGCGTCTCTGCGCAATTCGCCGTCGATGTCGAGGCTGATCTGCTCGCCGGCGGAGCCGAGCACGGCGGCCTCCTGTCCGCTATTCTCCAGCTCGACGGCACCCTCACGAATGCGGATGCGTAGGCGTTGCGCGGAGCTCGCGACCTCAAACTGCGTGCCGATGTCGCGCACAGTGCCGAAGGGCGTGACGACTTCAAAACCCGCCGACCCTGTTGCAGGGCCGGAGTCGAGATAAATCGTGCCGGCTCTCAACGTGACGCGCCCGGCCGATTCCAGAGTGAGCTCGCCGCTCGCATGCATGCGCAAGGAGGAGCTTCCCGAGATCGACAATGCCGCACCCGAGCCTGGTCCGCTGCGAATCTGACTGCCGGCGACGATAGATCCGCCGTCACCGGCCATGGGTTGCCAGTCGGCAGCCGTCGGCGATAGCACGAAAACTTCGCCTTCCGCGATGCTCACGGTCGCAACGGCGGGCACGGAATCGAAATCGAGCACCGTAGTGAGCCCGACCGCCGCCGCGGCGGCGGCAGCGGCCATCGCGATGACCCAGCGGCGGCGCTGCCGCGCACGCAGCGCCTGATGCCAACTCGTGTGCGCGGCTGCGAACACCTGGTGGTAGGTATCCGCCGGCGGCACGGGCCTGCGGCCTGCGGCATTGATCAGTTCGCCCACCAGGTCGCGCGGGTTTTCCGCGGCGGCTCGCTCACGCATGTCTCTGTCCTCGTTGATATCGTCGTGCATTCTCATGCCCCTTCGGTATTCTCCGCGGAGTAGGGCGCAAGCTCGGCTGCGCCGCCAATGGCGTGCATCGCCTCACGGAAGGCGTTGCGGGCACGCGTCAACACCGACTCGGCGGCTTTCTGACCGACGGCGAGTCGCTCGGCAATCTCATTGACGGACAGCCCGTCGACATATTTCCATTCGAGCACGTCGCCGTAGTGTCCCGGTAGGCAATCCAGCGTCGCTTGAATCAGCCGCATCAAGTCGCGGCGGTGGAGCTGCGATTCGGGCTCTTCCGCTGCCGGCGCTGCAAGCGTATCCAAGATACTCTGTATGCTGCTGTCATCTTCAATGAGCGAGACTTGCTGCGGCTCTCGCAGCCTGCGCCTGCCGTGATCGATAATCGAGTTGCGGCAGATCTGGCACATCCAGCCGTACAGGGACGCCTCGCCACGATAGGAATCGAGTCGCTGAAACGCCTTGCAGAACGTCTCCTGGACGACCTCGTGCGCGTCGTCTTCGTTGCCGTTCAAGCGCGCCAAAGCGAATCGATAGAGCTTGGGGAAAAACCTGTCGAACAGCTCGCGAAAAGCCGCTTCATCCCCGCGCAGCAGGCGCTTGGCGACCGCAAGGTCACTATGGACTACGCTCATCGGGATTCCGGCGACGCTTCTCAGCTCCCAGCTACACAGACGTTGCGGCCAGGCAAATCCTTCGTCGACGTGACCAGATTGTCGCTCAGCTCGGCGCCGGGTTAGGTCTCATCGACGCGCAGCGCCTACTGTTGATCCCACCAATCGAGGAACTCGACGAACTCGATGGCGCCGTCGGCGTTGGCGTCGACGGTCGTGAAGCCGATGATGGCCACTTCGTCATCGACGCCGGCTTCGAGCTCGTCGAGCATCGTCTTGAACTCTTCGAGTGTGATCCGGCCGTCCCTGTCACGGTCGTTGTAGTCGAAGCTCGCCTGGAGCTCCTCGCGTCGCTGAGGGTCGTGAGGCATGTCGATGTCCTTACGCGTGATCTTCATGAGCCTGCATCGGGCTGTCTTGGTCGAGTATAGCCTCGTTTGCCCCGCGAAGGATATTTGCTCCGCTCGGCGTCTCACACGACGAATTCCACCGGCGAGCTTTCGAGTGAAGACCTTCGTAATCAGCCTAAGAACGGCCAAGAGCCGGCGCGTCGCGGCGGCACGACAGCTGGAAAAATGCGGGCTCGACTTCGAGTTTTTCGCCGCCGTGGACGGGAGCTGTTTTTCCCGATACGTCAATGGTTTCGATCGTTGGCAGTTCCGTTTGAATACGCGCCGTGATCCCTTGCCCGGAGAGCTTGGCTGCTACGCAAGTCATGTCGCACTTTGGCGGGTATGTGTGGATATGGCGCAGCCGATTGTCGTCTTGGAGGATGACTTCGAGCTCAACCCGGAGTTTCGGGACGTGATTGCCGAGCTCGAGACGCTGGTCAGCACCTTTGGCTATATCCGGCTGGAGCCGTCTGAGCGAAGGCGTTCCATGTTTAAGCGCTTACAGCCAGACTCGTACGATGTTCTCAGATTCAACGATCGCATCCTGAAGTATCTCTCCGATCCGCCCTTGTGCATGCTGGCTTATGCCATCAGCCTGGAAGCTGCCGCGTCGTTGCTCAAGGCCAGCGGCACGCTCAGCGCGCCGGTCGATAAATTTCTCCAAAGGACCTGGGAGCACGAAACGCCGATTTTCGCGCTGAGCCCGGCGATTGTCAGACATGCGGACCATGCGGCATCCTCGACCATTGGTGACAGGTCAAGAAAGAGCCGAAATCCGTACCTGTTGCTGAGGCGGCTGATCTACAAAGCCTTGGGGGAAGTTAGACGCTACAAGTTCGATGCGCGGCAGCTGCGACTGCTCGGATTGAGGCACGCACACGCCGATACTTTTGCTCGTCAGTTGACCTTCAATGACCAACCGAAGTGAGCTGCTCGGACCGAACACTGGAGATGTCGCTCGGTCCAACAAAAAGTGCTAAAAAGTCGCTAGGGGGCACGGCTCCGGAGCACCGCGTGCTCCGTTCACCGCGTTATTTGCATGTAAGGCGCGGAAACATATGGAGATACAAGCCATGAGACGGATCGGCACGCTTGCATCGTGCCTGCTTCTCGCGATTTCGGCTCACGCGCAGACGGAAGTGACCGTATCGGGCAGGCTCATTGACGCGCTGACACTGCAGCCGGTGCCGTTCGCTGCGGTGACGGTGCGAGCCGAGCCGGATGGCCGGACCGTGACGGGAGTTTTGTCCGATGAGAACGGCAGGTTCATCGTTTCGAGCTTGCCGGAAGGGCAATACGTTTTTAACGCGGAGTTTCTGGGATATCAACGGATTGATACCACGGTACTGATCGGGGAACTGAACAATATCTACGACCTCGGTGACATCGAATTGCAGCCCCTGGAGGGGGATCTGGAAGAAGTCGTGATCACCGGAAGACAACAGATCCTCGGGGCCACGGTTGATCGTCGTGTCTACAGCATGGAGAGCAATATTTCCGGATCTTTGGGATCGGTGCTCGACGCCATGCGAGGGTTACCTGGAGTCACGGTCGATCAGGAAGGACGAGTGCTGCTCCGCGGCAGCGACCGGGTGTCGATTCTCATTGACGGGAAGTATTCGAGTCTGACGGGCTTTGGAAACCAGTCCGGGCTCGACAGCATACCCGCGGGGAACATCGAGTCGATCGAGATCATCAACAATCCCTCAGCGGCTTACGACGCTGCGGGAATGGCCGGCATCATCAACATCGTCTATCGGAAGGACTTGGAGGAGGGATTAAATATAGATTCCGGATTGACTCTGGGCGCCGGTACTTTGACGAAGAGAAAGGATGATCTGCCCACGGATCTGGGCAGCTTTTTCGACGCGATCTACGAGACCTACTACGAGACTCAGGTGGTCAGCGTAGGCATGACGTATCAGTTTTGAATGTGCAGCGTCAGGGCGCGAGCATTGAACGCACTTTGACGCCCACTGCTAAGGCAATGCGACGCATCGTCATCCTCGGCGCCGGATTCGGCGGTCTGTTCGCTGCAAAGAGGCTCGCGGGCGTTGCGGCCCAGGTCACCATCGTCGACCGGCACAACTACCACTTGTTTCAGCCGCTGCTGTATCAGGTTGCCACGGCGGGCCTCGCGCCGTCGGATATCGCCTGGCCGATTCGTTCCATCTTGCGGCGCCAAAGGAATGCAACCGTGTTGCTCGACGAGGTATTGGACGTCGCCGTCGATCGGCATGAGGTGATTCTGAAGCGGGACTCCGTGCCGTTCGACTATCTCATCGTCGCGACGGGCTCAACGCATTCGTATTTCGGCCATGGCGACTGGGCGACGATAGCGCCCGGTTTGAAGAGCGTCGACGATGCGACGCACATCCGCCGGCGCATTCTCACCGCTTTCGAGCGCGCGGAGATGACCGATGACGATCTGGTGAGGCAGCGCTTGCTGCGCTTCGTGATCGTCGGCGGCGGTGCGACCGGCGTCGAGCTCGCCGGCACGATCGCCGAGCTGGCGCATTACACGCTGGCCGCCGACTTTCGCCGCATCGATCCGCGCAGCGCGACGATTACGCTGGTCGAGGCCGGACCGCGCTTGCTCCCTTTCCTATCCGCGGAATTGTCGGACTATGCGCGACGGTCGCTGGAAAAACTGGGTGTCGAGATACGTCTGGGTTCGCCGGTCACCCAATGCGACGACCACGGGGTGACGATCGGTGACGAGAAGATTGCCTCGGCGACGGTGATCTGGGCCGCCGGCGTTGTCGCCTCTCCTGCCAGCAAGTGGTTGAAGGAGAAAGCCGACAAGTCGGGGAGGGTGATCGTCAAGCCTGATCTGTCGATAGAGAGGGATCCCGACATCTTCGTTATCGGTGACGCCGCGTCGGTGAAGATAGAGGATGGAACGTCCGTGCCCGGTATTGCGCCGGCAGCCAAGCAGCAGGGTCGGTTCGTCGCGGACATCATCGCAAATAGAATCGCCGGCAAACCCGCCGCACGGGCTTTCCGCTACAGGCACGCCGGTCATCTCGCAACGATTGGGCGCAGCTCGGCCGTCATCGAGTTTCCACGCTACAAGATGAGCGGCTGGCTCGCGTGGTGGATATGGGGCATCGCGCATATCTATTTCCTCGTCAGCGTGCCGAGCCCGCTCGTGGTTTCCATTCGCTGGCTCTGGGAATACATCACCTACGGCCGCGGCGCGCGACTGATTACCGGAGCCGAGCAAGGCGATTGACGATCGGGCGAAGTCGCGGGTGCCGGGCGACGGCATGAGAGGGTGGCGTTGCGCGATATCAGCGAAGCTCGTTCGTCGGCTCGACACGCCCTTCGCGGTACGGCGCTGCCGACGTCAATGAATCGAAGACGTCGCCGTGACTCAGCAATACCATACGTTCCGCGTCGGAAAGCCAGGAGATGATCTCCTCGGCGCATTCACCGTCCGCGATCTTCATCTGCACGCTGATCCTATGCACGTCGGGTCGCCCGCGAGGTGACGAAACGGGAGCAGGCACCGTGGAAAAATGGCGGTGTCGAGAGGTGTCGTCTCGAAGCAATGTTTCCAGCGTAAGGGGCTCGACTTGAGCTCTCAGTCTGCGCTCGAATTGATCACGTATTTCGATAACAGGAGGTAAAGAGCATTCTTCAGGTGTCTTGAGTAATCCAAAAAAGTGCAGGCAGCGCGCAAGGTTGACACTTCCGCTCATCGCCGAGAGCGGCATCGCGAATACCAAGCCGATCAGCGTAGGCGACATCCATGCGAGCAGCGGCATGGAGACATATGAAAGCGTAGCGGCCAAGGCGGCACCGATGAGCATATGCCAGACGTGACGTTTGACGAGCGTCCTCCAAGGCACCGCCCGATATGACCGCCGCTGAACCGTCCAACCCGAATCCCGGCCTCGCAAGATCTCCCAGAGCTGCTGCGTCTGAATGAGCATCAAGATCGGCGCATACAGCAAAGACAACGAGATCTCGACGATTGCGCTCAGGAGCGTGGCAATGAAATTCCTGCGCATCAGCCGGTTGCCCATGCTCCACAGGAGGCCGAGCGCTTTCGGCAGCAACAGGACGATCGCCGTAAGCACGAGCAGCGCGATCATTCTCTCGGAATCGAACACCGGCCATTGTGGGAACAAGGTCATGCTCTCCGTGAAATACTCGAACTCCACGGTGGCCACTTGCACGGTGATTGCGACGCCGACCAATATCAACATGAGCCAGATTGGGGAAGCGATATAGCCAACCACTCCCATCAACATGTGCACGCGGTTGGTCCACCGCAGGCCTTTCGTGGGCAAGATGCGCAGATGCTGCAGATTACCTTGCGCCCAACGGCGATCGCGGGAGGCGACGTCGAGCAGCGACGGCGGGCTGTCCTCCCAGGATCCCTCGAGTGACGGCAGCATTCGTACCGACCAGCCTCCGCGGCGCACGAGCGCCGCCTCGACGAAATCATGCGAGAGAATTTCGCCTCCGAAAGGTTTCTGCCCGGGCAGCACGGGTAGACCGGCTGCCGCAGCGAAAGCCTTCACCCGCACGATCGCATTGTGTCCCCAGTAGTTGCCGTCCTCGCCCTGCCAGGCGGTAATTCCGCGCGCGACGACCGGACCGTAGGCGGCGCTGGCAAACTGCTGTAAGCGGCTGAACAGCGTGTTGCCGCCGTACAATTTCGGTGAGGTCTGCAGGATACCGCAGCGGGAGTCCGCTTCCATCTCGCAGACCATCGCGTTTATCGTTTCGGCGGCCAGAATGCTGTCCGCGTCGAGAACGATCATGTGCTCGTAGCGTGCACCCCAGCGGGTCACGAACTCTCGAAGATTGCCGGCCTTCTTACCGCCGTTGTCGTGCCGGCGTCTGTACCAGACGCGCATTTTCCCGTTGAGTGATGCGCGCAGCAGTTGAATTGCGGCTGTTTCCTTGACCCAGATTTCAGGATCGTTCGTATCCGAAAGAACGAATATCTCGAAACGTTCGTTCGACCCCAGCTCCGTCAGAGAAACGCCCATGGCATGAAGAGCCGCAAACGCACGCGACGGGTCCTCGTTGCAGACAGGCATCAACAATACGGTGTGCGCGCTCGGCACGACGCCGGGTCGCGCCTTGCGCCTTGCGCCGCCGAAGAGCGCGCCGGCTACCGCGCTGGTGGCCGAAAGAGCAATCCAACCGAAAGACAGCGTAAAAAGTATCACCAACATCCACTGTAGCGGCGTCACGTCGGTGAGCGAGACGATTCGCAGCATTTGGCGACTCGCATACGCCGTCAACGCCAACGCGCCGCCAAAGGTCAAGAGACGCGCGAGCCAGGTTTGCAGAGTCTGGCTGCGAATGCGTGCCCCGCCGTGCGCCCTCAGCTCCTGGTCCGGCATGTCCAACGGCGCCGGCGGCGGGACGATCGACGAGTGTCGAGTCAGCGTGTCCAGCGATACAGCCATGTTTCGCCCCATCGTTTACCCGCCGAGAGCAATTCCAGCCGCAGCTCGGCGAGGTCGGCACCCTGCGGATCAAACATGAAGTTCACCCGATAGGTTCCCGTGGCTTCCACAACGAGCCCACGGGCATCGACGATCGTTCCGGTCGAAGTGCCGGCGACGACCTCGAGGTCCTCGGGGATCGCCGCAGCGGAAAAGTCGACCGTGAACTGCCGGTATTCCGAGCGCAGCGCTTGGCCCGCGCGCGTTTCGACGATGCGCGCAGGTGCATCCTTTGCGGGCGACGGGTCATGTCCCCAATACATCCGATAGGAAAACTCATACCGTTGGCCCGCTTGCATGGGTTCTGCCGGCTGCCAGAACGCCACGATATTGTCGTGAATCTCTTCGTCGCTCGGGATCTCCACCAGCTCGACATGGCCCTCACCCCACTCGCCGACGGGCTCGATCCACAGGGATGGGCGCAGCTCGTAGCGCGCCTCGATGTCTTCGAAGGCGGCAAACTCGTGGTGGCGCTGCATCAAGCCGAAGCCTCGAAGGTCCGCCGCGGCAAAGGCCGAGACTTGCAGCGCAACCGGATTCGCCAACGGGCGCCAAACGTACTCTCCGTTTCCGCTCAAGACGCTGAGACCGTCCGAATCGTGCACCGCCGTGCGGAAATCATCGAATCGAATGCGGTTCGTCGCGTCGAACAGGAACATCGAAGTCAACGGTGCGACGCCATAAGACGCAGTATCTACGCGTGGAAACAGAACGCAGTCGATGGCGATCACGGTCGGGTCGCCGGCAGAGGCTTTGAAGGTGTAGGCACCCGTGACGGAGGGGCTATCGAGCAGAGCGTGGATGACGATCTGCTCGGCCCCGACCTCGGGCCGATCGATCCAGAACTCCGAAAACATCGGAAACTCTTCTCCCGGCGCTTTGGCCGTGTTGACGGCAAGTCCGCGGGCGGAGAGCCCGTAGCGTTCGTCCCGGCCGACTGCGCGAAAATAGCTTGCTCCCTGGAAGACCAGGAATTCGTCGAACACCGCCGGACGGTTGAGCATGGCTGCGACCCGAAAGCCCGCGTAGCCGGGTGCCGGCACATCGTGTATCGGCGCCGTATCGAGCCCGTACTTGAAGATATCGGTCGTATACAGGACTCGCCGGGAAATTCCGCCGACGACCAGATTGATTTGAACCGGTACATTGAAAAGAAACCCCGGGTGAAAGAGATCGACCGAGAAGCCGCGACCTTCTCCGTTCCAAATGGAAGCGCCTCGCTGGAACTCGATCGCGCGATATTGATCGTAGCTGAGCGCGTGCAGGGGACTGCCTCGATCGATAGACCGGTCGACATGCTCCTCGGCGGCCAACTTCTCGGCTCGACCGATCAACCAGGCGGCGTCGAAAGGATGCGTCGGCCGTTCCTGGCCAACCGCGATAGCCATGCACAAAAACAGGGCGGCGGCCGCCCAGCCCCGTACGAAAGCAAACGACATCGTCAATTCCGAGTAACTCCTATCGTGAGAATTGCAAAAACCGTACCAGTGCCGCCCGGCGAGGCCTTTATGTCGACGCATGCCTCGAACGGTGACTCGGTTCGCGGTAACACCCCGGTGCATCCGCTACGGTTTGGATCATTCCCTTGTTCCTTGCCGAGGTATTTTTTCCGTGAAACTGGCAGCGTCCTGCGTGCTCGTGAGCTGCGCTGTCGGCGGATTGGCTGGCTTTGAGGGCGCTGCTGCCGCAGAGTTCCAACCCTTTGTCGACGTAGCGCCGACGGGTCAGCCGCAGGGCAGCGCAGGCTTCTATTTTACCACGAACGCCTTTCGGGTCCGAAGTTACCTGGCGGTACGGGCTGACGGCAAGCGGACCTACGTCGCACCGCAAGTGGTCTCGAGCGTCGAAATTGCACCGAAAATGAGCATTGAGACGCGTTTCGACTTCGCCGAATGGAATACCAACTCCGCGCTGCTGGATTCCGCGGTGGAAGTGAAATTTCGTGTTCGCTCCGAGTTGCCCCTGATCGATGAGATCGAGGGGCGAGTTCGGCGGGCGCCCGACGGCCTTCAGCACAACACGCTTTATCTCGCGGTCGCGGAGGACATCGCCTCGAGCGAGGCTGGGCGGCCTGTCACATTCGGCGCCAGGGCAACGTTCGAGCAAACGGGCTCCGAAGGCATGCCGGCCCTAACTTCCAAGGGCCTGCAAGCAAGCCTCGCCGGCTTTGGGCGAACGGACGTCGAGAATCGACTGGCGATCAGCTACAAGGCGCAGTCCGGGACGAGGGGGGATCGCGTCGGCTCGATCTCTTTCGGGCGCTCGTGGCCAATCAATGCGTTCACACGCCTTACGGTCAGCTGCGAGCTGATAGACGCAGAGGCGGCGCGAAGCCATAACGTCGGGTTATCCTGGCGGAGCGAGTTCTAGGGGCAATCGCCCACGGTGGGCATGCAGCTCAGCGCTTCGCGCGGCGCTCGCTCTCGGCGAGCGTCCAAATGAAGGCCGCCTGGATGCTCGCGCCCGTATCGCTCTGGTACAACGGGCTCCGCTCGTTCTCGGCGCCGTCATGGACCCAATACGACGCCGAGATGCCGAAAATGAGCCTGTCGCTGATCGGGCGCGTCAGCGCTGCGGTGAATTTCGAGCCGAGATAGCCCGAGGCAGCGTCGTAGGCGGGCCGCGCGGCCGTCGCGAAAGCGGGATCGACCTCGTAGTAGTAGTCCATGAAGTCTTCCGTCGCCCAAGTAGGCGTCCAGCGCAGGCTCAGCAGGTTGTCGCCGCCGAAAGCCTGCTCGCGCCGATACTCGAGCTCCGGGTTGAACAGGAATCCGCGCGATTCGGGCTCCAGGCCGTCGAAGCTGATACCGAGCCTGAGCTGAAGCGCGAGCAGGAACTCGCCTTGCGTGGGCCTGCGATCGTCGAGCTTGATCAGAAGCTCTGGTCCGAGCTCGAACATGAGGTCGAGATCCGGCATGCCCCGGCGGACTTCGATCTCGGAGCTGTCTTCACCGAAGGTGAAATCGAGATCGATGCCGAGCTTGAAGCGGGAAGTTTCCATGACTTCGCCGCGGGCGACCTGGTCCAGGTTCTCACCGAAGCTCAGAAAACTGCCGCGGTAAACCGGAATCGGGATCGGCAGCAGCGTCGGGTTGTACTCATCGGCGGCGGGATAGCTCGGCGCGTAGCGGCCGAAAGCCGCCAGCCGAAACTCCCACAAGGCCGGCGCGTCGGTGGCGGGCGCCGGCTGCTGCGCGGCCGGCGCGAAGGGCAGCAACGCCAAGGCGGCTAAGGTGATTCGCATCAATACGCCATCGCCTGGCAATCGTTGCGCGGGTCCACGCCCGCGACGAGATTGCGCGTCGCCTGATCCACCATCACGATCGTTGCGCAGGACGGAATGCCGAGCGCGGGCGCTCGATAGAGCTCATGGCCACGGCTTGCGAGCTCCCGCAGGACGGGCAGCGGAATCACCGATTCGGCGTTGACGTGATTGAAGCCGGTGTCGTGGGGCCAGAACGATTCGTGAAAATGCAGCGTCTGGATGCGCGGCAGCTGGATCGCTTCATTCAGATATGGCGCCCACAACGACTCGAACTCGACGATGTTCAAGAACGTCTGCAGGATAGTTTGCTCCTGGTTGTCCCCGCCGGGCGTGCCGATGGCGAGAAACGGCTCGCCGTCGCGCAGCACGATGCTCGGCGTCAGGGTATAGCGCGGCCGTGAGCGCGGCCGAAGCTGCGCGGCGCGCGTCGGGTCGAGCCAGAATTGCTCGCCGCGAATGCTCATCGCGATACCCGTGTCGCCGAGGATGACCGCGCCGCGCATCCAGCCGCCGCTTGGCGTCGCATCGAAAACGTTGCCTTGACGATCGATGATGGCCACGTGTGAGGTGTCCTTGTCGGCGTTCGGGTAGTCGACGCCCGCGAGCAGCTGCTCGCCGGATGGCGCGCCGAGACCGGCGATCCAATACGGCCACTCTGCCTCGGATCGGCTGTCGTAGGCGAACGGGTTGCCGGCCCTGAGCTCCGGCGAAGCCACGGCCATGTCGATCAGCTCCGCGCGCTCGGCCGCGTACTCCTTGGACAGCAAGCCCTCGGCCGGAACGTCGACGAAGTCCGGATCGGCGTAGTAGCTGTCGCGGTCGGCGTAGGCGAGCTTCATCGCTTCGATGAGCGTGTGCAAGTAGTCCGCGCTGTTGTGGCCCATCGCTCGCAGGTCGAAATTCTCGAGGATATTCAAAGTCTGGAGCAACATCGGCCCCTGACTGTTGAAGGACTGCTTGTAGATCGTATAGCCGCGATAGGTGGTGCTCGTGGGTTCCTCGACTCGCGCGTAGAACTCGCTGAAGTCCGCGAGCTCGAACGGCTGGTCGTAGCGCTGCAAGAACGCGACCATCTCCTCGGCGATATCGCCCTTGTAGAACCGGTCGCGAGCCGCGGCGATGCCCGCTTCGCGGCCGGCCTCGCTTGCGTCGCGCTCCGCCTGCACCATCCTGCGCAGCGTATTGGCGAGATCGGGCAGGCGGATCGTCTCGCCTTCGCCGTAATAACCGCCGTCGGGCTTGAGCCAGACGCGGCGGTTGGTGGGCCAGGCACGGATGAAGTCGCGCAGCCGCACGATGGTATTGGCCGCGCGCGGCCGCAGCGGAAAACCGTCTTCGGCATATTCGATCGCGCGCCTGGCGACCCTCTCGAAGCTCATCGTGCCCCAGCGCTCGAGCACCGTGAGCGCGCCATGGATGGCGCCGGGCACGACCGCAGGATCGAGGCCCTCGCCGTTCAAGTTCTTACCGCGCTCGAGGTACCAGTCGATCGTTCTGCCGCGCGGGGCCCAGCCCTGGCCGACCACGGAGGTCACGCGGCCTTCGGCGCGCGGGTACACGAGCACGAGCGTCTCACCGCCGAGGCTATAGAGGTCTTGCTCGACCACGCCGCCGACGAGCAGGGCGGCGACGCCGGCATCGAAGGCGTTGCCGCCGTCCATCAACACCTCGAGCGCCGCGGCGGCCGTGAGCGGGTGCCCCGCGCCCACGCCGGCGTTGCTGCCGATCACGGACGGGCGTACGCCCGGTGGAACGATAGCGATCTCCGCTGAGTCGAGCTCCTCCGCAGGCCCCGTCGATTGCGCCGCAGGCTCCGGTGAGGAGCAGGCGAAGCACAAGATGCAGATCAGGGCCGCGTGGAGAATGCGGCGGAGTTCCGGGGTCGTCATGAGCAATCGGTGTCGCTGGGGTTTCGGCAGAGACGACGATTCTGCGCGTTCGCGGCGCCGTGGTCCAGCCAGCCCCGAGGCGGGTCGCGTCCTGGTTGTGACGCGACGCTGGCGCGGCTTTTAGAAGCGATTGCTACGGTAGTCGTCGAAGGCCTGGATGATCTCGGCCTGGGTATTCATGACGAACGGTCCGTGGCGTGCCACCGGCTCGTTGAGCCTGCGCCCTGCGATCAGCAGGAAACGTACCGCGGCATCGCCGGCCGAGACGACGACGCGGTCCCCGGGACCGAGGATGCCGAGATGGCGGCGGGGCACGGCCCGGGCCTCGTCGCCGATCCGAAGCTCGCCGTCGATGACGAACAGCACGGCGGCATGAGTCTGCGGCAGGCCCTGCCCGAACACCGTTCCCGCGGGGAGCTCCACGTCGAGATACAGCGGGTCCGTCGACGGCCGCCGCGCGGCGCCGGAGACGCCGCCGTCGGTGCGGCCCGCGATCACACGCACGACGCCGCCGTCCTCGCGTTGCTCGATGGGAATCTCGCTCGCGGTGAACTCCTGGTAGCCGGGCGCGCTCATCTTCTCGGCCGCCGGCAGATTGATCCAGAGCTGAAAGCCGCGCAGCAGCCCCTGCGCCTGCTCGGGCATCTCCGAGTGCACGATGCCGCGACCGGCCGTCATCCACTGCACGCCGCCGGTCTCGATGACGCCCTCGTGGCCTGCATTGTCCTTGTGCCGCATGCGGCCCTCGAGCAGGTAGGTGACCGTCTCGAAGCCACGATGCGGATGTGACGGAAATCCGGCGATGTAGTCGTCGGGATCGTCCGATTCGAAGCAATCCAGCAGCAACAGCGGATCGAGCATATTGAGCTGCGGCGAGCCGATGATGCGCGTCAGGCGCACGCCGGCGCCGTCCGATGCCGGAATCCCGGGCGTCAGCCCGGCGAGCTTCCTTGAGATTCTCCGAGCAGCTGTTTCCGCGGGCATGCGTTTCCCCGGCTGGGCGTGTTGCGGGAATGTCGCCCGTTATGGGCGCGAAACGGTGTGAATTCAAGAGCGGCGGAGGGGCAGGCGTTAAGCGAAACCCCTGCCGGCCGCATCTAAGGTAAGAACTCAAAGCAAGAGGTCAGGGAAAATTAAGGCGGTTAGAATCGCTGCAGCCGGCAGCATGCCGGCGGCGAAGACTCCGGACGGGCGGGTGGCCGCCGCATGCCGGCCGGGTCCGCCGCCAGGCAGCCGGGCTCCGGAAGATGCATTGTTGCGCGGGCGGCCGAGGAACCTCAGTTTGGTGAAGTCGTTCAGCGCACAGCACTGGATCCGAGCCGCCCGGAAGGGCGACGTCACGGCGTTCGAGCAGCTGTACCGCCTTTACGTCAAGCGAATCTACGGACTATGCCTGCGCATGACGGCGCAGGTCAGCGATGCCGAGGATTGCGTGCAAAACACCTTTATCAAAGCCTGGCAGCAGCTCGAGCGCTTCGAGGGCCGCAGCGATTTCGGCACCTGGCTGCACCGTATCGCCGTCAACGAAGTGCTGATGGCGGGAAGGCGGCGTGGACCGGTCGCGGCACCGGACGAGGTTGCGCCGGCCGTCGCCGAGGGCGATGCCGGTATGGCGCGGGACCTCGATGCCGCGATCGCGGCGCTGCCCGAGCAGGCTCGGCGTATCTTCGTGCTCAAGGCGGTGTACGGCTATTCCCACGACGAGATAGCCGGGCTGATGGAGATTGCCGCCGGAACGGCACGGGCTCATTACCATCGCGCGCGGCAGCAGCTGAAACGCGATTTGAGATTGGAGGACGACGATGAACTCGCAGCACGAACATGACAGCGACGTTTTGCAGCGGCGTGTAGACAGCCTGCCCCGGGAAACGGCGCCGTCGCGAGATCTTTGGCCCGCGATTGCCGCGCGCCTGGCGTCCGACAGGCGCCTGCCGTGGCATCGCGGCGCGTATGGGTGGCGCAGCCACTGGGCGAGCGCTACCGCGGCGATGGCGGCAGGCTATCTGCTGGCCACTTGGCTTCCGTTGCCGTGGCCGGCCGAGCCTCCTCCCGAGGACCGGCAGGCCGGACTGCCGCGCTTGGAGATCGTGCAGAGCGTGCGGCCGGCGTTGGCTCAACTGCCGCCGAAAACGCGCGCGGTCGTGGAGGCGGATCTTTCGGGGCTCGAGCAGGACTGGCTCAGCATCGAAGCGGCGCTGGCGCTCGATCCCGATAACCCGCTGCTTCTGGAGCTACATATGAACGCCGAGGATCGTGCGGCATCGGTGCGCGATCAGGTGAATCGCCTGACGAGCGGCGTTGCGGAGGGTCTGGAGATATGAACGGCAAGCTGCTTATCGGATTGGGCTGCGCGTGCTTGCCCGTCTTGTGCGCCGAGGCGCAGCCGGTGAATCGCAGCGTCGAGGCGCCCGCGGCCGGCGAGCTCGTGATCTCGCTGGCGGTCGGCGACGTCACGGTGCGCGGCTGGGACCGCGCCGCCGTGGAAGTGGCCGGTCAGCTCGGCGAGGACGCGCGCGAGCTGGAGCTGACCCGGAGCGGTGAGCAGACGATCGTCAGGGTGATACCGGAGCCCGAGGAATCCCAGCGCAGCGGACAGGGCGAGACGGAATTGTTCGTGAGCGTGCCTATGGACAGCCGCATCACCGTCAACGGTACCAACACGGATATCCTGATAGCGGGAGTCATGGGCGCGCAATCGCTGCACACCGTCAGCGGCGACATCGAAACCGAAACCTGGGCCGGTAACCTCGCGGCCGAGACCGTCGGCGGAGACGTTCGCGTGTCCGGCCGCGGCGAAGTCGAGGAAGCGACTCTGACGACCGTCGCCGGCGAGATCGAGGTCACCGGCGCCTTCAGGCTCCTGGAAGCCTCGACGGTCAGTGGCGATATCGAGCTGGATATCCTCGATGCGGTTCAAATGATCCTGAATACGACCAACGGGGACATAGAAGTCCACGCGACCTTCGACGGTCGGGCCCAGCTAGCGGCCGAGACGATCAACGGCGATATCGACCTCGAAGTCGGCGAGGAAGGCAACTTGAATCTCGACATCAGCACGTTCAGCGGGCGGATCGAAAACTGCTTTGCCGAGCGGTCGAGCGGTGCGGCCGTGCCCGGCGGCGACGTCGCCGTCGAGACCGACATGCGCAGGGGCGATCGCCGCCGTGGCGGAGGCGAGCTTCAGGTCACGGCGGATGCAGATTCGCCGACCGTTCGCGCGCGCAGCTTGAACGGCGATATCGAGATCTGCTCGTCATAGCCGCCGCACGAGCGGCTTTCGCGCAGCGAAATAGGAATCAACAAGGAACTCGTCATCGATGGCCAGGAAAGCTATGTGTCCAAACATTACTCATGCGGCGCGAATCTGCGCCGCTGTCTTGATCGCCGTGCGACTTATTCCTGCGGAGGCTCAGCAGCCTCGAGTGTCGGGGATCGGCGGCGGCGGCAAGGTGCTGACGATCTCGCGCACCGACAATCCGCCGCAGGTCGACGGCGTTCTCGACGATGCGACGTGGGCGAATGCCGCGAGCTTCGACGATCTGCACCAGTACGATCCCATCGACCACGGGGAGCCGACCGAGAGAACCGTCGTCTACGTCACCTACGACGACGAGAACCTCTATGTCGCGGCGCGCATGTGGGACGCCGAGCCCGGTGAGATCCGCGCGCGCCAGATGGTGCAGGGGCAGAACATGCAGTCGGATGATTCCTTCGGCATCTATCTCGACCCATTCAACAACAAGCGCACGGGCTACAACTTTCAGGTCAATCCCAACAGCAGCCGCACCGACGCGATTTTCGAGACGCCGACCGAGCTCAACCGTGACTGGGAGGGCATCTGGTATGCCGAGGCGCAGATCAACGAAGAGGGCTGGGCTGCGGAGCTCGCGATTCCGTTCAAGACACTCAACTTCGATCCGAGCAACCCGGATTGGGGCTTTACCGTCGAGCGCACGATCGCGCGCAAGCAGGAGGAGATTGCCTGGGTATCGTTCAACCGCCAGGTCAATCCCGGAGCGGCGGGCCTGATCTCCGGGTTCACCGGGCTGGAGCAAGGTTTGGGGCTCGATATCGTGCCCTCGGTCGTCACCACGCAGACCAAGGATTTCGAATCCGGCGTCACCGATTCCGAGACCGATCCCGCGTTGGATATCTTTTACAAGTTCACGCCGTCGCTAACGGGCGTATTGACCTTCAATACCGATTTCTCGGCGACGGAGGTCGACGACCGGCAGATCAATCTATCGCGCTTCGACTTGTTTTTCCCCGAGAAGCGGGATTTCTTTCTGCAAGACGTGGATATCTTTTCCTTCGGCGGGCTCGAGGAAAACGGCATCCCGTTTTTCTCGCGGCGCATCGGTTTGAGCGACGAAGGCGTGCCGGTAGACATAGAAGCCGGCGCCAAGCTCACCGGGCGCGTCGGCCGTTGGAACGTCGGCGTGCTCGATATTCAGCAGGATCAGTCCGCCGGCGTCGAGAGCCAGAATCTCTTCGTCGGCCGTATCGCCGCCAACGTTCTGCGGGAATCGAGCGTCGGCATGATCGTGACCGACGGCGATCCGCAGAGCAATCTCGACAACTCGCTCGTAGGCATAGATTTCCGCTACAGGAATAGCGAGCTACCGTCAGGCCAAGCCCTAGAAGGTGAGCTTTGGTACCAGCAGTCGGATACCGAGGGCTTGGAGGGCGATGACGCGGCCTACGGGCTGCGCGTCGCGGCGCCGAACTCGGAAGGCTTGAGCGGCGAATTCCTCTACAACCGGTTTCAACAGAACTTCAATCCGGCGCTGGGATTCGTCAACCGCGAAGGCGTCGAGCAGACGGAGCTCGGGGTCGGCTACGCGCACCGGCCCGACGATCATCCGTGGATCCGCTCTTTCGACGTCGGCATGAACTTCGAGAACTTCGATCGCATCTCCGGGGGCTTGGAGAGCCGGTCGCTGTTTGCGGAGCTTTTCGAGATCGAGACCAACTCTGGCGATGCTTTCGGCACGCAGTACAACCGCGACCGGGAGGTGTTGCTCGAGGATTTCGAAATAGCGGACGGCATCGTCATACCCGCGGGCGACTATGAGTTCGGCCAGTTCGGCGTGGAAGCGTCCGGCGCATCGGAGCGCGTGTTTGCGCCGAGCTTCGAGATCTCGTCCGGCGACTTTTACAACGGTGACATCACCTCCATCGAAGCGGAGATCGAATGGCGACCAGGCCGGCACTTCTTTATGGCCGTCGCCTACGAGTACAACGACGTCACCCTGCCCGCCGGCGAATTCATCGCGCGTCTCGTTCAGATCGAGGCCAACGTCGCGTTCAACGTTCGCTGGTCCTGGGTCAACCTGATCCAGTACGACAACGAGTCCAACTCCGCCGGCATCAACAGCCGCTTGCGCTGGAATCCGCGTGCGGGTCAGGATCTCTACATCGTGCTCAATCACGGCTTCGACGCGGAAAGGACCTTCCGCGGCCTGCATTCGACGGAATCCCAAGTCTCGGTAAAATACACCCACACGTTCAGGTTCTAGGGGCGGGCGGCGCCGCAGCGCCGCTGCTCCGGCGAATCGTTCCTTTTTGGGTGATAGCCGATGGGGCGTAAGCCCAGTTACGTCTGGCATGACGGCTTCGCGATGCCGTCGGGGTTTCCCGAGCGGGCTTTCGACTCGGCGCTCGAGTACGAGGCCGGTCCCGGCGATCTATTCATCGCGACCTATCCGAAGTGCGGCACCACCTGGGTGCAGCACATCGTCCATCTGATCGCCAATCGCGGCGCGCCTCTGCCGGCGGGCAGGGTGCTGACGGATACGATCCCGCACCTCGAGGAGGTCGGCCGCGGGGTCGTCGAGGCCATGCCGAAGCCGCGTTGCATCAAGACGCACTTGCCGCGATCGTTGACACCTTATCATCCCGCAGCGCGCTATCTGCTCGTCACACGCAACCCGTTCGACTGCGCCGTATCGTTTTTCCACCATACGCGCGGCTTCATCAAGCACTACGACTTCGCGGACGGCAGCTTCGACGATTACTTTGAGTGTTTCATCGCCGGCGAGGTGGACTTCGGTGACTACTTCGATCATCTTCTGTCGTGGTATGCGCATAGCGACGATGACAACATGTTGATGCTGACCTACGAGGGCATCAGCGCCGATCCGCGCGCCGCCGTGCTCACGATAGCGCAGTTCATGCAGGCGGATTGCGCACGAGACGAGGCTGTTCTGGCCGCCGTGCTCGAGCACTCGAGCTTTGCGAGCATGAGCAAGGATCAGCAGCGCTGGTCGAGCGCTCGGCCGGACGGCATGCCGGCCTTCGTTCGCCGCGGCGTCGTCGGTGACTGGATCAACCATTTTTCCGCCGCGCAGGCGGCGCGGCTGCTCGAGAAGTTCGACCGGCGCCTCGGAGGGCTCAGCCTGGAGGCCCTGTGGCCCGAGACGCTTGCCGAGGCGCGGCGCCTCGCGGCGACGGCCTGAAGCAGTGAGGAGGGATGCACGTGACGAAAGAGCATGAAACGGAACTGGAAGCGGCAGTGCTGCGCCGCTTGCTCGAGCACCTCGACGCTCACAAGGACGTGCAGAACATCGAGCTCATGATCCTCGCCGGCTTCTGCCGCAATTGCCTGAGCAAGTGGTACGTCGAGGCCGCCAAGGAGCGTGGTCTCGAGGTCGATCTCGCGGACGCGCAGAGGAAAATCTACGGCATGACCTATGCCGAATGGAAACAACGCCACCAGCCTGCCGCGACCCCCGAGCAGCTCGCACGCTTCGAGGCAGCTCAGAAGGCATCCAAGAATTAAGATGAGAAATACATTGTAAGTTATTAAAACTACCAATGAAAATAGCTCCTAGATCGAGACAGTCGTGGCGCGCTTGGCTCGACAGAAATCATGCGGACAAGACTCAGGTTTGGCTCGTCTTTTACAAGCGCCACACGCGCAAGCCCACCTTGTCGTACGACGACGCGGTCGAGGAAGCGCTCTGCTTCGGCTGGATCGACGGCGTGCGGCGCTCTATCGACGATGAGCGCTATATGCATCGGTTCTCTCCGCGCAAGTCCGGCAGCCGGTGGTCCGAGCTCAACAAAGAGCGCGCCGAGCGCATGCTGAAGGCCGGCCGAATGGCGCCTGCCGGACGGCGTGCGATTCAAGCGGCGAAGCGCGGCGGCAAGTGGTCTGAGACTCGCCCGACGATGGATTTCTCGATGCCTCCGGAGCTGGCCGCAAGGCTGAGGCGCAACAAGAGAGCGACGGCGTTCTTCGCAGCGCTCGCACCGTCCTACCAGCGGCAATACGTTGCTTGGATCGCCACAGCAAAACGTCAGGAGACCAAGGAACGCCGGTTGAATGAGGCGATAGAGCTCCTGACCCGTGGGAAAAAGCTCGGCATGCGGTGAAGCTGATTGTTGCGGTGGGCGTATCGGGAAGTGCTCATTGCGGGGCTCGGAGAGGATCAACGTGGACTGGGGGAGTATCGTTATGTGGGTTACAAGACTGTTTAGATTCGTCGCGGCGCTCGGTGCCGCCGTGTGTATGGCTATTGGCGGAGGCGCGTTTGGCCAGATCAACGAGGAGGTCAACGCGCGACCCGATCCCTATGCCATGGATCAGGCCTTCTTCAAGCTCCCGGAGGGTAGGACCATCGGCGGCACGGTGGCGCTGGGGCTCGATCCCGACGGCACGAGCCTTTGGCTGTTCGAGCGCTGCGGCGGAAACAACTGCGTCGGCTCGGATCTGGCGCCTATCTTGAAATTCGACGCCCAGGGTAACCTCGTGAGGCAGTTTGGCGCCGGCCTGTTCAATCGGCCGCACGGCATTCACGTCGATGCTCAGGGCAACGTCTGGGTGACCGACGACGAAGGGCCAGACGGCGAGGACACGAGACGCAATGGCAAGGGGCACCAAGTGTTCAAGTTCAGCCCCGAGGGCGAGGTCTTGATGACACTCGGCAAGGCCGGGGTCGCGGGCGACGGCCCGGACGAATTCAATCGGCCGTCGGCAGTGTTCGTTGCGCCGAACGGCGATATCTTCGTCGGCGACGGCCACGGCGGCGACAGCAATGCCCGCATGCTGAAGTTCTCGCCGGAGGGTGCCCTCATCAAGATCTGGGGTGGCAAGGGCACGGGCCCGGGCGAGTTCGAGACGCCGCACGCGATTGCGATCGACTCTCGCGGACGGCTGTTCGTCGGCGATCGCGGCAACGACCGCGTTCAGATCTTCGACCAAGACGGTAACTTCCTCGAGGAATGGAAGCAGTTCAGCCGGCCGAGCGGCATTCATATCGATCAAAACGACGTTCTCTACGTCGCCGATTCGAGCTCGTATGAGGTTGCGGGCCGCGAGTGGCAGGAAGGCATTCGTATCGGCAGCGCCGTCGACGGCCGCGTGACCGCATTCATCGACGACCCGGATATCGACGGCTCGATGGAAGGCGTCGTCGCCG
The DNA here is from genome assembly GCA_036396795.1 of Gammaproteobacteria bacterium. GTDB lineage: Bacteria > Pseudomonadota > Gammaproteobacteria > Steroidobacterales > Rariloculaceae > JAHEEM01. Next base: position 42,650 of record DASWKF010000044.1, read on the forward strand.
ACGTCAACGGGGTCGTCTATGGATCCCTGACGGGCGGCATGGCGTTGCGGCGCTACGTGAAACGCTAGGCGGGGCCTCTCGCTGCGCCCTGTTGCGACTAGCGCAGGTGTGTGTCGAAGAAATCCATATAAAGATCAAACACTTCCTGCTCTACTGCGTCGGCCTCGAAGGCTCCCGGCGCGGTCCTCTCCATCAGCGAATAGCCGTGCTCCGGATGATCGAACGTAGCCCAGGTCACGTCGGCCCCCGCCTCGGAAAGCCACTCGTATGCGAGCGCGAATATGCCCTGCAGGTGATCGTCGTCACGTCCGAGTATCAACAGCGGCGTGTCGATCTGCTCGATGCGCCGCATGGCCAGTGGCTTGTCGGCCAGCGCCCTGACGACCTCTTTATCCTGTAGCTGCAGCTCCGCTCCGCTGGCGTCGCGCGGCGCCTTGGCCGCGTCGATCCCGAGGAACTCGATTGCGGCCGCCTCGCTCGGGACGGCGGCGGCGAGGTCCATGACGGCGGCGGCCTTGAGAATGATCTCGCCGCTATGGCTGCTGCCGATCCCGCCGACGGCGCCGACGTAGGGCAGGGAGCGAACGTGCTCGACTATGGAGATGTAGTCGTCGGAATCCAGCGTCGGCACCGCCTGCAACCTCCTGGCCGTGCCGCTGACGTCGTCGACGAGCAAGCCGCTGGCGTCGATCTGGTTATAGAGCTCCGGCACCTCGTTGCGGTAGCTGACGAAGGCGGCGGCATAGCCCCTTTCGAGCATGCGAGTCATGACACCCTCGTAGCGGGTCATCGACGTTTCGATCTTCGTCACGCCATCCCGGCCCTGGCCCGAGCCGAGCAGGATGATCGGGAAGGGGCCGTTGCCGGCGGGTCGCCGAAGGCCGATCGGGACGTAAATCTCGTCTTTGGTCAGAACGAGGTGCATCTCCCATTCGACCCCGGAGACGGGATTGGCTTTGTGTACGAGGAGGTACGGCGTGCCGCCGGCCGCTTCTCCGGTAGCGGTCATCGGTTGCGCGCGCGCCGTGCTCGTGCACGCGAGCGCGGCGACGGCCGCGAGCTCCGCGAGTGAAAGTAGCTTGCTTCGCAGCTTCATAGCATTCCCCTATCTTGTCTGTAACGCCTGCTCTCGATTGCCGTTGCGGTTTCTGGTGACCCGGGACGGCCGGCCCGGTTTCGGCCGTCTCAACGGCCGAAACCGACGGCGACCGTTCCCAGGCCTTTGAAGGTCGCCTCAAACTCGTCGCCGGGCTGCGCCGAGATGATTGGGATCAAGCTGCCGGCGAAAACGATCTGTCCCGCGTACATCGGCGTGCCCGTTCTCGCGAGCGTGTTCGCGAGCCAGACGAGTACGTTGAGCGGGTCTCCCATGCAGATGGAGCTCACCCCCGAGCCGGCCACTTTGCCGTTCTGCTTCATCGTCAGCTCGATGGCCGCCAGATCGAAATCCTCGTCTATGGGTACGCGCGGCCCGAGCACATACGCGGCCGCGGCCCCGTTGGCGGCCGCCATGTCGACCGCCGTGAGCCTGCCGTCGATCGGGCTATCCGGGATCTCCAGCGCCGGGTAGACGGCCGCGACGGCCTGGCGAATCGATGCCGCGTCCAGCGCGTCGCCCGAAAGATGCTTGCCGATCTCGAGCACGACCTCACCCTCGACTTTGGGCGCGGCCAACAGGCCCGCGGGTATCGTTCCTCCGGAGCCGACGCGCATGTCCTTGAACAGAGTCCCGTAGACGGGCTCATCTGCGCCGAAGGCCTTCTGCGACTCGACCGTGGTGAACGCGACCTTATAGCCGGCAAGCGAGCGGCCGTGCACGAGCCAGTCCTGGCGGTTGATCGCCTGTATCGCATAAGCGTCGGACATGCTGCCGACGATTTCGTCGAAGACCGAGGCCGTCGGCGCATTGCCGGTCGCGCGTCGCAGGCGCTCGGCCACTGCGACCAAGGGCGTCGCTCCCATCAGCATCTCCGCCGCACGGCGAATTCAGTGAGCGCCACCAGCGCGGTCTTATAAGTCGTATCCGGCAAGGCGCTCAACGAATCGGCGGCAAGCTGCGCCTCGTAATGGGCGCGATCGGTGGTGTAGCGAAGGCCGCCCGTGGCTTCGATGGCGAGCTGAATCGATCTCAGGTTCTGCGTTCCGCCGGTTTCGATCGCTTCGCGGATCATGTGCCTCTCGGCGGCGCTGCCGCGCTTCATCGCGTAGATCAGCGGTAGCGTCGCCTTGCCTTCGGCGAGGTCGTCGCCGATGTTCTTGCCGAACTCTTCCCGCGTCGCTGCGTAATCCAAGGCATCGTCGACGAGCTGGAAGGCGCGGCCGAGGTGGCGCCCGTAAGAGACCAGAGCCTGCTCGCCGCGTGCGTCCAGGCCGGCGAGCATCGCGCCTATGCGGGTGCCGGCCTCGAACAGCTTGGCGGTCTTGCGGTAGATGACCTCGAGATAGTCGGCCTCGCTGAGATCGGGGTTGTTGCAGTTCATCAGCTGCAGCACCTCGCCCTCGGCGATCGTATTGGTTGCCTCGGCGAGAACGTCGAGAATCCTGAGCTCACCGATCTCTACCATCATCTGAAACGACCGCGAATAGAGGAAATCGCCGACGAGCACGCTGGCCTGGTTGCCGAATATCGAATTGGCGGTTTCCTGGCCGCGACGAAGTCCGGACTCATCGACAACGTCGTCGTGCAGCAGCGTCGCGGTATGGATGAACTCGATGATCGCCGCGGCGGCGACATGCTCGTCTCCCTGGTAGCCACAAGCCCTGGCCGACAGCAGCACCGTCAGCGGCCGGAGCCGTTTGCCGCCGCCGTGGACGATGTGATGCGCAACCTGATTGACGAGGGCGACGTCGCTGCCGAGACGCCGCACGATCAGCCGGTTGACGGCGGCCCAGTCCTCGGCGACGGGGTTTCTGAGGGTCTCCAGGGACGGGATGCTGACGGGTTCTTGTTGTGCAGCTTGCATCTTGAGGCAATGATGCCTGATCGATACTGCCTTGGCGAGCGCCCGGCCGGGTCGCCGGGGCCGGCATCGTTGCGGTTGCCGAAGGACGATCTTGCGGCTCAAGTCGTTGACCCAAATCGGCTAAATCTCTACAATTCCGCGCTCTTCCAGCATCTCTCTGCTGGCCTTGAAATACCAGGAGCACTCCCATGTATGCGGTGTTTCGCAGCGGCGGTAAGCAGTATCGCGCCAGCAAGGGCGACCGGCTGCGGGTCGAGCGCCTCAATGCCGAGGAAGGTGCGGCGGTCGAGTTCAACGAGGTGTTGCTCGTCGGCGAAGGAGCCGACGTCAAGCTCGGCTCGCCGCTGGTCTCGGGCAGCACCGTCAAGGCCACGGTCAAAGTGCAAGGCAAGGCCAAGAAGATCACGGTGCTGAAGTTCAAGCGTCGCACAAACTACAAGCGCGTCAAGGGACACCGGCAGCAGTTCACCGAGGTTGAGATCACGTCGATCACGGGCCTCCCGCGCAAGGCGTCGGCTGCGAAGGAGCCGGCCGCGGAGGCCGGTGCCGGCGCGGAGAGTTAGCACATGGCTCACAAGAAAGCAGGCGGCAGCTCCAAGAACGGCCGCGATTCGGAATCCAAGCGCCTCGGAGTGAAGCGCTTCGGCGGCGAGCAGGTCGTCGCCGGCAATATCCTCGTGCGCCAGCGCGGGACCCAGTTTCATCCGGGTGAGAACGTCGGTTTGGGCCGCGACCACACCTTGTTCGCCAAGGCGAGCGGCCGCGTGGTGTTTCAGACGAAAGGCCCCAAGGGCCGCAAGCTCGTCAGGATCGCGACCGACTGAGCGCGCCCCGGAGCTCGGGGTCAGGCGGCGATTTGCACCCGACGATCCCGGCACCCCGTTGCGTAGGCGGGCGCGGCGGCGCGCCCCCGGAATATCCCGATGAAGTTCGTCGACGAAGCCGACATTCGCGTTGAAGCAGGCGCCGGCGGCAACGGCTGCGTGAGCTTTCGGCGCGAGAAGTTCATTCCGCGCGGCGGTCCTGACGGAGGTGACGGCGGGCGCGGCGGCAGCGTCTATCTGGTCGCCCGCGAAGGCATCAACACGCTCGTCGATTTTCGCGTGCGGCGGCGCTTTCGTGCCGCGCAAGGCCGCGGTGGCGCCGGGCAAAACATGACGGGCGCGGCGGGGGAGGATCTCTATATCGACGTGCCAAAGGGTACGGTGATCGCGGATTTGGATACCAACGAGATCCTAGGCGACCTCACCGACGCGGGCCAGGAGCTGCTCGTCGCCCGGGGCGGGCGCGGCGGTTTCGGCAACACGCACTTCAAGAGCAGCACCAACCGGGCGCCGCGGCAGTCGACGCCCGGCGAGCCGGGCGAGGGCCGCCATCTCGCTCTCGAGCTCAAGTTGCTCGCCGACGTCGGTTTGCTCGGCCTGCCGAATGCGGGCAAGTCGACGCTGATTCGCGCCTTGTCGGCCGCAAGGCCGAAAGTCGCGGACTACCCCTTCACGACGCTGACGCCGCACCTCGGGGTGGTGCGCGTCGACGCCGAGCAGAGCTTCGTCATGGCGGATATTCCCGGGCTCATCGAGGGCGCGGCGCAGGGCGCCGGGCTGGGCCACAAGTTTCTAAAGCACCTCCAACGCACGCGCCTGCTGTTGCACGTCGTCGATGCATGCCCCGAGCTCGAGGGCGCGCCTCCCGACCAAGCGGTTCGTTCTATCGAGCACGAGCTCGAGCAATATTCCGAGGCGCTCGCGCGGCAGCCTCGCTGGCTCGTCGTCAATAAGCTCGACCTGTTGCCGGCGGAGGCGCGAGCCGGGCATGTGACGGAGCTCGCGCGAGCTTTGGATTGGCGCGGGCGCATGTTCGGCATCAGCGCCGCGACGGGCGAGGGCACTACCGAGCTTGCTCGCGCGGCGATGGTGTACCTCTCTGAGGAAGCCGGAGGACAGCGCGACGCGGAGAAGGTCTGATATGCGTTCCGTCAACACGCGTACATCGT
>DASWKF010000045.1:0-6054 GCA_036396795.1 Gammaproteobacteria bacterium
GATGCGTTCCATTGCGGAGAATTGCTCACGGCCTCGTGAAAATTCATCTGCATCATGCGCTTTCGATATTCCGGCGTCAGCAGCGACAGCATCGTGGCGGTCTGGAGGTTCCGCCCGTAGATCCACTGCTCGTCTCTGTCCGCGCGGACGTACCAGCCGTCCCAGTCCGGCAGGGTCTCGCGCGTATGCGGGGTCGGGCCGCCGTCGGCTTCAGCCTCGGCCTTGAGTGCCTCGTAGTGCTCTTCCGCCGTGCGATGAGCATACGGGCTCACGATGTCCTCGGTCGCGCGATCGAGGCCGCAGTCACCCCATTCCCCGACGCGCTCGTCGCGCCACATGTCCGTGAGCTGGCGCGGCGTGTTGCAGCGAGCGTAACGCGGGTCGGTCCAATGCTCCCGGTCGAGATAGAAGTTCTCGGTCGTAAAGAGATCCGTGGGAAGCGGGTCCATGCCCGCGGGCGGCGATGACTGCGCTAAAGTGATGCCTATGGGCCACGCCGCCAAAGCGGCGCAATACGCGAAAACGAATCGGCAGTCGAACATGGTTAGCGAAAAACTATAGCACCACACGAATTCTCCAGCCAGTTTGGGTCTAGGTTCATTTGACTAAAGGGAGTCCTGATGACCGACGCAAGAACAGCCGCGCTCAGCGCCGAAGCCGTCGCTGAGATGCGTGGTAGCCGCTATCCCAGCCCGTTCGATGCGCCCTGCCAGGCAAGATCGAATCGCCGACTCGGCGATGCTTTCGGGCTGACGCATTTCGGCGTGAATCTGCTGACCCTGCCGCCGGACGCCTGGTCCTCGCAACGCCACTGGCACACGCGCGAGGACGAGTTCATCTACGTGCTGGAAGGTAGCCCAACGTTGATCACCGACGAAGGAGAAACGCGACTTTCGCCTGGAACTTGTGCCGGATTTCGTGCCGGCGTGAGCAACGGTCATCAGATCGTCAACAACGGCAGCGCAACGGCGAAACTGCTCGTCGTCGGTGCCAGGAATCCTGGCGACGACGTGTATTATTCGGACATCGACATGCGGATACTCGCTGCAACAGGACGCTTCGAGCATCGCAACGGTGACCCCTACGAGTAGCGCTCACTCGTAGTTGAGCACCTCCGCCGGCCGGACGCGCGAACTCTTGAGCGCCTGCCCGCCGACGGTGACCCACGCCACGAGCAAGGTCAAGATCAGGCTCAAGACGAACGGCAACGGCCCGAGCGGGATCCTGTGCATGAATAAGCTCAGGTACACATTGGCTGCCAGAAACGCGAGCGGCCACGCGATGAGATTGGCGATCACCACAGGCCTGCTGAAATCCTTGAGCATCAGGCGCACGATGTCCCGGGCGCTAGCGCCGAGTGTCTTGCGCACCCCCATCTCGTGACGCCGGCGGCTCGCGACTTGGATCGCCATGCCGAGCAGACCGACGAGGGAAATGAAGAACGCCATCAGCGCGAGCGTCGTGAAGAGCTGATTCATGCGCCCAAAGGTCTCGTAGGTCTCTTCGAACACCTCGTCGAGAAAACGCCGGCTGCGCGGCATCGACGGCGACAGGCGACTCCACATCGCATCGATCGCTTCAAGAGCTCCAGCGACGTCGTTGCGATCGAGGCGCACGAGCTGGATCTCGAAGTCCTTGCTCAGCAAGAAATAGTTTGCGCTTACGCCGAACCCGGAAAAGTGCAGCGGCCTGTTCTCGACGACCCCGATGATTCGAAGCTGCTGAGCAGACGTGGCGCCCGGGCCACTGCCTTCTGGCCAGTACACGATCTGGTCGATAGTGGCTTGCGGGGATTCGAACCCGAGCTCTCGCGCAAAATCGCGGTCGAGCACCGCGCTGAGCGGCCGATCGGGATCCCGTTCGCCGGAGGGCGGCATCATGTCTTCACCGTGCTCGCGGTCGAATACGCGGCCCGCGACGACCGGAATATCGAATACCTCGAAAAAGTCGTAGCCGACCACGTTGGAGAATACGGATTGCCCCATCGTCGTCGACTCCGGCGATCGAGACACCAAGTTGATGTTGACGCCACCTCCCCAAGGCGGGTTTCCCGCAGACGTTACTCCACGGACCTGTGGAAGCCGCGCAAGCTCCATCTGCAGCGTTTCCTCGCTGACCCCGGTTAGTCCGATGGCATTGTCAATGAGGACTATCGGTTCGCTGATCGCGCCAAGCCCGTTGCTACGCAGCTCGAGGTTCTGCGCATACATCACGATCACGACGATCAGCAGAAAGCTCGCCGCGAGAAACTGCGTGCCGACCAGAATCGTCGACATGCGCTTCGGACCCGATCGGAGGCGGCCTAGGCGTAGGGCCTCCACCGGCCTGATGCCCGAGAGGACGATCGCGGGATAAGCGCCGGAGACGAATGTGACGAGCACGAGCAAAACCAGGACAAACAGGTAAAAGTCCATGGCCGAGAGTGTCGCGACCGAAGCGAGATCGATCTCGATGCTCGCCCGCAAGGCTGGAACCAGCAGCAACATCCCAAGAACCGAAATACACAGCGCAGCCGAAACCAGCACGCCGGACTCAAAGAAATATTGGAACGCGACCTGAAGCCGACTTGCGCCGACGACCTTGCGAAGCGCCACGTCGCGGGCGCGTCTGAAGGCGCGGGCCGTGGCGAGATTCGCGTAGTTCACGCACGCGATAGCCAAGATCAATGCGCCGAGCACGAACAGGATCGTCGTGATAGAGAGAAAGTCGCTGGCCGGACCGAACAAGTTGCTATCGAGCGTCGTGACGCCATGTGCCGCGAGCGGCACGGCACCAACCTCAAGGCTGAATCTGCTGAGCTCCTCCGCGGATAGTCGCCGGCTCGCAAAGTCAGCGAGCTGCTCGTCTAAGCGCTCTCCGGTCAACGACCCGTCTTCCGGGAGCAGTGCATGAGTCGCGCAGCAATAGTTCGCGAACCAGTTCTCCTGGGGCTCCGGCAACTGCTCGAGGTCCGGATCGTTCGCTCGCGCCCTAGCCAACCGGATTTGATCCCAGATATCCCAGGTTCCGAAGAAATCGATCTCTTGCATATGCGAAGGCTCGGCGATGGCCTCGATGACACCCGTGACGGTCACATCCACTTGGTTGGCGAGGTTCACACCTTTGCCGATCGGATCTTCGTCGCCGAACAGGCTCCTCGCCGTTTCTTCGGTTAGCACGACGCTCAGAGGTCTGCTCAGCGCCGTTTGCGGATCGCCGGCGAGAAACGGCAAATCGAAGATCCGTGAGAATGCGGGGTCGACGAGCATTCGCGTGGCACGAATTCCACGGTCATTTGTCGATATCGAAACATCACTCGCAACGACCGAGCGTGCGACGGCTTCCAGCTCCGGGTACTCCGTTTCGATATACCTCGCGTAGAACTCGTTCGTATAAGACCATGTGCCCGTGCTGAGATTTTGCTCCGGAATCGCAAGCGCGGCCGTAATGATGTAGGTCCGGTCTGTCTTCGCGAACTGCCCGTCACTGTGCTGCCAATAGCGCACGATCGCATACGCGGTCATTACGCAGACCAGACCTATGGACAGCGTGAGCACGCCGATCGCCGTCGACAATGGCTGACGCAGAATATCCCTAAGGGAAATCGTCAGGTAATGCCTGAGCATTCGGGCTAACCGTCAGATCGCTAGCTTATTCGCCGGCACGACGCGGCCGTCGAGCAGATTGATGATGCGGTGCGCGCGCTCGGCGTGGCTAGGCGAGTGCGTCACCATGAGTATGGTTGCCCCCTGCTCGTTGAGCGTCCCGAGCATGCCCATGACCTCTTCGCCGTTCTTCGTATCGAGATTCCCGGTCGGCTCGTCGGCGAGGATCAGCTTGGGATCGTTGACGACTGCGCGTGCGACGGCGACGCGTTGCTGCTGGCCGCCCGAGAGCTGGTCGGGGCGGTGCTTGGCCCGCGCGCTCAAGCCGACGAGCTCGAGCGCCTCGCGAACGAGATTGCGCCGCTGCGCCTTCGGCACGTTCTGGTACAGCAACGGCAGCTCGACGTTCTCATAGACGTTGAGCTCGTCGATGAGATTAAAGCTTTGGAAGATGAAGCCGACGTTGCCCTTGCGCAGGTTCGCAAGTCGCTTCTCGTTGTAACGCGAGACCTCATCGCTCCAGAAGAAATACTCGCCGCTCGTGGGCGCGTCGATCAGACCGACGATATTGAGCAAGGTCGACTTGCCGCAGCCTGACGGGCCCATAACGGCCACGAACTCGCCCTCGTTGATCTCGAGGTCGACATTGTCGAGGGCGATGGTTTCGAGCTCTTTGGTTCGATAGAACTTGCTGACAGTGGATAGTCTGATCATCTCCCTTCCCCCCTCGGAAGTGCTGGCGCGCCTAATCCTGAAACTGAATGCGGTCGAAATTCATGAAATTGCTGTAGCTCGAGGTAATCACGGACTCGCCGTCGTCCAGACCGTCGAGCACCTCGATCCCCTCGGGGTTGCGCCGGCCCAGTCGGATGTTGCGGCGCTCGGCATAGTCGCCCGACGGCGCCAGCACGAAGACCCATTGACCGCCCGCGTCTTCATAAAACGGACCGTTTGCCAACACCAAGGTGTCCGCCGGCTGCCCGATCTCCAAGCGCATCCGCAGGGTCTGCCCGCGCCTGATGCTCTGTGGCGCAGCGCCGATAAACTCGAGATCGACCTCGAACTGCCGATTCTGAACGCCCGGATAGACCTTCGAAATCTCCAGAAGATACTCGTCGCCCGCGATATCGACCGTCGCGCGCTGGCCGATGATGATTCTCGCCAGGTAGAACTCGTCGATCAGGGCCGTGACCTTGAAGGCGTTGACCTGGTCGATCTGCCCAATGCGCACGCCCGGCGCCTTCGACTCGCCGACGTTCGCTTCGAGCAAGGTGAGCTGCCCCGAGATCGGCGCGATGATCGTCAGGTCGTCGAGATTCTGCCGCGCGATATCGAGATTGGCGTTCATCGCATCGAGCGCCTCACGCAGGCTTTTCATCTGCGTGCCTTGAAACCGTGCATCTACGGCTTGCGCCTCCTGCACTGCTTCTTTCAAGCCTTGGTAATAGACGAGCTTGTCCTCGAGGTCGTCGATCTCGGTCTGCGTTGTTCCTCCGGTATCGACGAGCGGCCGACGCTGCGTAAAATACCTCTCGGTGAGCACGAGCTGGTATTCGATTTCCAACAGCTCGCGCTGGCGGTTCAGCCGGCTCTGCTCGAAATTCAGCTCCGTGCTCGTCAGGAAATTGAGCTGCTCGGTGAGTTGCGCCTCGCGACCGATGACCTCGAGCTGCAGGCCGGTGTTCTTGAGCTTCACCAGCGGGGTGCCGGCTTCGACGACCACGCCCTCCTCGACAAACACCTCGGTGACCTGACCACCCTCGACCGCATCGAGGTAAACCGTCGTCAACGGCACGACGTTGCCCGTGATCGGAATGTATTCGTGGAAGGTGTCGTAGCTGACCCGCGAAACCGTCAGGCGCTCCGAGCCGACCGTCAGGGTCCGGCTCAGCCCGTAACGCACGTAAACGTAGCCCAGAGCCGCTACGAGCGCCGCACCGCCAAGCACCATGGCCATGCGCTGTGGTGTCCACCAGCGCCGCTCGATGCGCCGGTCCATCGGCGAAAGCACCACCTCGTCGGGGTCCGGGGCCGGCGCCTTCGATCTGAGTCGGGTTATTTCCATGTGTATTGCCTATACAATACAGTAACACTGTAATACAATACCTGCCAGATGCCAATAGCTATGTAGACGTTCCGCCGAGCCGCGCGGTTACAGGGAATTCAGCACTCCGACGACGATGACGCAGCGGATACGCACCTGGGACGATGACCGGCCGATCTACCGGCAGCTCATGGAGGAGCTGATCGCCGGGATCCTCAACCGCACCTATCCCGAAGGTGAGATGCTACCATCAGTGCGTCAGCTGGCAGACAGCTATTTGGTCAACCCGTTGACCGTCGCCAGGGCCTATCGCGAGCTCGGTGAGCTCACCGAGACGCGCCGAGGCGTGGGCCTCATAGTCAAAGCGGGCGTTCGTGAGATTCTCTTGAAACGCGAGCGCGCGAAGTTCCTCAAGGAAGAATGGCC
>DASWKF010000046.1:0-2100 GCA_036396795.1 Gammaproteobacteria bacterium
CCTTTCTGCCAGGGCACTTAACATAAGGCTGCCCGCCACGATCCGGATCCCGATCGCATTACTGCACTCCGACGTACACAAGCACGGTTCATAGACTATCATGTCCGAACTGCCGCTCCGGGGAAGCGCGCCGCCCCTGGAGGCCCCGTCTGCCGGGGCCCGGCCGGTCGTTTCGACGTCGAAATACGTGAAGGCTATCGTTGAGGTACCGGGCGGGCAATAGTAGGCTTAGGCGCGTCGAGCCGAACGGGCACGGCGCAGGGTAGAGCACAAAGAATACGCCGGGTGGTGAGCCTCCGCACCGGCGGAGATGGACGCAATGCTGTTCGGAAAAGTATCGGTCGGTAGTCAGGGAAACGGCTGGCTCGCCATGGTGAGCGTCCTCGTGCCACCGGGCACGGCCGTGGTGGCGCTCTATTGCATGATGGCCATCATGCGCGTCGACGGAGATGAGCCCTATACGGTGCTCGCCGTGCTTGCGTTCATCGTCACTTTCGTCATCTACCGTGAAGTGGCCGCGGTATCGACGACCTTTGCCCGGCACCTCCGCGACTTCCTCCAGCGCTCGATCGCGGCTTGGGCCATTGTCGTCGGCTGCCTTGCCGTCATCGGATTCGCGCTGCAATACGGCGAGGTATTCTCGCGTCGGGTGCTACTTAGCTGGGCGGTCGTCACGCCGCTGCTGATCGCCGTATGCCAATACTGGGCCTATGTATTTCTCGTTCAAAACACCGCGAGAACGCGCACGGTAGTGATTGCCGGCGTCAGCGACCTCAGCCGGCGGCTCGCAAAGGCGATTGCCGAGCAGCCGAACTACAGTCTCAAGGTCGTTGGCTGGTTCGAGGATCGCAGCCACGACCGCGTAGGCCCGGTCGGCGACGCCAGCATCAGGCTGCTCGGCAAGCTCGGGGATCTGCCGGCTTATGTTCGCGCACACAACGTCGACGTCATCTATATCGCCCTGCCGATTCGCCACGAGGAGCGCACGCGGCTGCTGCTCGACGAGCTTCACGACACGACGGCCTCGATCTACTTCGTTCCCGACATTTTCGTTTTCGACCTGATCCAATCGCGCGTGGACGCGATCGACGGGATCCCGGTTCTCGCGCTCTGCGAGACGCCGTTCCTCGGCGTCAACGGGCTCGTCAAGCGGATCAGCGATCTGACGCTCGCTTCGCTGCTGATTCTGCTCGGCGCGCCGGTCCTGCTCGCCGTGGCCGTCGGCGTCGCCATGACCACGCCCGGCTCGATCATCTTCAGGCAGCGCCGCTACGGCCTCGACGGTCGTGAAATCGTCGTTTACAAGTTCCGCAGCATGTCGACTTCCGACGACAGCTCGGTCGTGCGGCAGGCACAGCGCGACGACGACCGCATCACGCCTTTCGGCCGATTCATCCGCAAGTACTCGCTCGACGAGCTGCCGCAGCTGATCAACGTGCTCCAGGGGCGCATGAGCCTCGTTGGCCCGAGACCGCACGCCGTCGCTCACAACGAGGAGTACCGCCGTCTGATCAAGGGCTACATGATCCGGCACAAGGTCGCGCCCGGCATGACAGGACTCGCGCAGGTGCTCGGCCACCGCGGCGAGACGAAAACCCTCGAAGAGATGCGCGCGCGTGTAGAGGCCGATCTAGAGTATCTGCGCCGCTGGTCGTTGGCGCTCGATCTCAAGATCCTGGCGCTCACGGTGGTGCGACTGTTCAACGATTCGAAAGCCTATTGATGCAAGTCGCCGCAAAGATCACTCGAGGCCCGACGAACAGCGGTTCAAGCGACCTCGAGATGCACCGGATACGCGTCTTGGTGGATCGATTTCCGGCCGGCGAGAATTGCCAAGGTCCCCAGCAAGTAGTGCTCTTCGCGGTAGTTGTCGAGGCGCGATCGCAGTAGAGCTTTGCCACGCCGCCATTTTTGCCGCAGCTTCGCGTCATCGAGATCACCGGCGCGGTCAAGTCCGCTGTGCTGTATGGCATATCCATAAAGCGGATAGAAATGGCGCAGCGGGCCGCGCTCCGGTCGCGATCTTACGAAAACCATGATCGAAACGCTCCCTCCGGGACGGACGATGCCGATGGCTCGATTCAAGACGAGATCCAGATC
>DASWKF010000047.1:0-45250 GCA_036396795.1 Gammaproteobacteria bacterium
AAATCGTCATCCTCGACATGGTAGCCGAAACGCGTCGCCACGTTGTCGGGGTCAACCCGACTCAACAGTGCGCAACGATGTGCCATCGCCTCGAGGAATGATGTCGGTAGGCCTTCGCGGATCGATGTGTTGACCAGTATCCAGCTCTGGTCCAGAAGGCCGGATAGCGTCTCCGTATCGAACTGGTTGATGAAACCCACCAGCTCCAAATTCGGCAGCCGGCCATAGCGCAGGCGTAACGACGCATCCCATCGGCTATCTTGTCCGCTGCCAATGGCGATGAACCTCACTCCGGGGAAATCCTTTGCGAGCGACAGAAAGCGCTCGGGACGCTTGCGCCTATCCCAGCGTGCTAGGAAGCAGATCGTCGGATCGCTGCTCTTGTTCGGCCGCTGCTGCGGAACCATCACGGGAGTCGGCAGCAAGAGGGGATCCCGCTGAAGGTGATAGTGACGCATCAACCGATCGGCCAGGTGCGGCGCGCTGACCGCCAGCCTGTCTGCTCGCCTTATGGCGCGCCGCACCAAGTGATTGCGCTCGTAAATCCACGCCAGTAGCGTATGCAGGCGGCCGCGGGAAGGATACCTCAGCTCGACTAGCCAGTCCCCGAGCAACTTGTGGTCACGGAAAGTTATCAAGTGCTTCTTGTCGGGAACGGCGTGCATGGCCAGGTAGGAGCCCAGCGACGCCTCTTGGGAGTGATAGATATCCGCATCGCATTTTCGGTACAGCCGCAGTGATTCCCAGGGTCGGAACTGTGGAAACCCGAGGACGGTGATACCGTCCAAGTCTTCCTCGGGCCCCTGTCCGGATCTCAACGGCACTACCGCGAAGACCTCGATGCCCTGTTTGACCAGTTCCCGTCCGAGCATCCGGGTTGCCCGGCCGAACCCTCCATATTTGCCCCACGCAAATAACTCCACACAAACGAGACACACCCTCATTGATGGGTTTTCGCCGATTGAGTGAGTGGACGAGGATCGATCATTCCGACGCCTTCCTCGGTGTTATGTACATCCCTGGAGCGAGCAGCCCGCCGAGGCCTGCTACCAGCAGCAGACCAAGTGTCAGCAGAAACGAAAAGGCAACGGCCTGAGCCGACGATACGCCGAGCGGCGCCAACAACAAGATCAATGCACTTTCACGCACGCCAATCCCGCTGACCGTCAACGGCAACAGGAACAACAGGTGGAGAACCGCACGCAGCCAACCGCAGGCTGCGTAAGTGAGCCCCAAGTCGAGAGCATTGGCAAGAAGAAAATATACCAGAGTCCCTAGCGCATGACTCAGCAGCGACAATCCGAGCAATTGCAGTCGGATTCTCATGGAAAACTGACGGAAGCGATGCATTGAATCGATCAGACGCGTGATCAGGCCGTGTAGCCACGCCCACCGGTGCAGACCGACGGCTTCCGCAAGCCGCATTGTCAGGCGAGTCGTCCACTCGTTCAGCAACATCGCGTATACGACGAGCAGCGATGCCAATGTCCCGGTCAGAATCCAAAGCACGCCCGGAGGCACGGACGCTGCCGACCCGACCAGCATGCCTACACAGCCGAAAGACATTAGGACGATCGTGTCATTCACGCGATCGAATGCCACGGAAGCCAGCGCTTCCACTCCTTTATTGTTCTTGGATAACATGTGCCAACGAATTGCGCCGCCGGCTATGTACCCCGGGAGAAACAGGCCGAAGAAACTCGTAACGAGACTGATCTTGAAGATTTCGAAAGTGGACAGCGACATCCGCTGTAGTTGCGTGATCAGGCGCATGCGGTATGCTGATGGAACACGCATCGCAAAGAAGAGCGCGAACGCGCTGATTATCCATCCGGGCCGTGCTCGCGCCAGGTTGTTGCCGATCTCATCAAGCGGGACACGCCAGAGCACTAGCGCCAACAAGGATGCGCTGAGAAGGCATTTGAGAGATGTTTGCAAGCGGCGTCGGGCCACCGCTTTATCTGTCATTGGCCGCGGCCAAGTATTTGCTCAAACAGCGCGCAATAGCTGTCGGCGATCGCTCCCCAGGTGAAACGCGATTCGAGCCGTCGGCGGGCCTGTCTACCCAGCTCGTCACAGCGCACCGGGTCTTGCGTCAACTGCTGCAGCGTGTCGAAGAGTTGAGCCGGCTGGTTATACGGTACGATGAGTGCGGCGTCGCCCACTACCTCTCTGGATCCGAGATCTTCGGAAATGACGATTGCCATCCCGGCGGTCATCGCCTCCAAGAGGTTTACGGGAAAATTCTCCTGCTGCGAAGTGAACACGAAAATTCTCGACGTTTCGTAGAGTTCTCTCAACTTCTCCGATTCGTTATCGAGCCAGCCCCAAAACCGAACATTGGCAGGAGTGTCCCTGGCCATCCGTTTGAGTGTATCCAGATAAGGTCCGTCTCCTACGATGTTGATCTCGCAGGCCAGCATTCGGCCTCGCAGTGCTTCCAGCAGGTATTGAACGCCCTTTCTTTCGAACATACGCGAGACGACTAGTATGCGCATCTGTTTATCACGATCAGGACTGAATCGATCCGCGGACATGCCGTTTGGAATGACCGTTGATCTGACCGTGTTGTCGGTTTTCTCAATGAGACTCTGCAAATGAGCGCTCGGGCAAATTACGCACTCTGAACGCTTAACGATATGGCGCCACAAGGGCGACAGTAGGGCGTGATGCGCTCGGAATCGATCCGGGTTGTAACCCGGGACGTCAGATCCATGGGCAGTTATCACGTACCGTAGTCCGGTGAGTCGATTCAGCATCCACGCGAGAACGCCATCCGGAAATATGAAGTGCGTATGATTGATGTCGTACTTGCGTTCCGCCACCATTCGTTTGAGGCGCGGCAGCGCAAACAGCAAATAGGGCACCATCTCATGCATGTGGCAGATGTCCATGCGTTTTCTAATCGATGCATGCCTATAGACATTGATACCATCCGCCGTTTCGAACTTCGGCAGGCCTCGAAAGCCCATGGTGGATATGTCTATTTCGTGTCCGAGCTTGGCGAGTTGCCTCGCGAGGCCGTCGACAACCTTGGCGCCACCTCCTCCGAGCGGCGGGTACTCATAGCTTAGTGTGAGAATTCGCATGCGTCCGGCGGGTAGGATCACTGCAGCGAAAATATTCGCGAGCGCTCTTCATCGGTCAGTAACGGCAACGAATAGGCAGCGACGATCTCGTGGAGATGATCGACGCTGCTGTATCCCACTACGCTCGTTGTGACTTCTTCCAACCCCCGGACGAACAGCAGCGCTGTTTGCGTTAGTGTCCGAGTGTCCGTTTCGAGAAAACGAAGCTGTTCCGTGTATTTCTTTAGCCTGCTCAGGTGTGCTTTGTCGTATGTCCACCAGTCTGCCTTCGTTTGTGACTTCGTTCCGGTCAACACGCCCTGCTCGAGGACCTTCCTGGAAACGACGCCCACATTCTTTTTTCGGGCATGAGCCAGAAATGCCGCTAGTGGTTTTCGAGATAGCATGCTGATGGAAAGCTGCACGACCTCGATATCGGGAATTTCCAGGCTCATCATCGCCTGCTCGAGCGTATCCGCGGAGACGCCCCAGTGACGCAGCTTGCCGGCCTTCTTGAGATCGATGAATGTGTCTCTGAAAGCCGGGAGTCTGAGCGCCTCTACGGTCGGGTGGTGTAACAGAAGAATGTCCAGGTAATCGGTCTCCAGTCTTGCGAGGCTCCTGTCCAAGCTGGCAACAACGAAATCCCTGGAAAAGTCGACGCGCCTCTGCGACTGGTAAAGCCGTCGTAGGACGGTCCTGCGCGGGTTGAACAACGATCGCAGAGGCCGCAAGAGATGCTTCTGACGCTTTGCAATGCGACCGATGAGCGTATCGCTGACTCCGACCTTGGATGCAATGATGATCTGATCACGTTTCCCCTTGAAAGCCTCGCCGATCAAGCGCTCGCTTTCACCCGCACTATAGCCGGGTGCGGTATCGAAGAAGTTCACCCCCCGTTCGAGGGATTTCCTCAGTGTGTTGACGGCGCCGGCGTCATCTCTACGGTGCATGGTTCTGCCAATCCCGGAGCAGCCCATCCCCAGCTCGGAGACACGCAGACCGGTTTTGCCCAGGATTCGGTAGTTCACGTTCCGCTTTCCGGCTGAATCCGTCTCCATTCATCGCGTCCTGCCGCCGCCTCCGACTGCAGGGCGGCGATGCGCGCCAGCTCGGCCTCAGTGAGCGACGGTACACTCAGTGATCCCAGATTTTCGTCGAGTTCTTCGTGATTGACGGCGCGAGGAATCACCGTCGCAATGCCCGGGATTCCGAGGGCGTATTGAATGGCCGCCTGGGCAAGCGTCCTATTTTGCCTGATCAGGAAGCGAAAAGCCTGCGCTTGCTTCTCCCGATCCTCATGCTGCTGATCGTAATACGACGTATCGCCCATGATGTCGCTCGCGGCGTTGGTCAGCAGTCCGATGGCCCTGGGGTGCCGGGCGATGACTGCGATTCGTCTTTCCACCGCATGAGGGATCAACGCGTCGAGGGCCTCCGGTTCGATCAGATTGACGGCTACTTGAACCGTAGAAATCCCGGATAGCGTGAGGCAATGAACGGCTTCTTCCACCCACTGGCAGGCAATGCCGTAGTGCCGAAGCTTTCCCTGCCGCTTCAGATCCTCGAGCGTCTCCAGCGTGTCGAGGAACTCGGCGCTCTTCATGATGGCGACACTCGGCTTATAGAGCTGATAAAGGTCGATGTAGTCCGTTTGCAGGCGCCGCAGGCTTCTTTCCACGGCCTGCTTGATATAGCCGCCGGCGAAGTTGTAACGTCCCTGTGAGCTGCGCAGCATGTGGAGCGTTCGCTTGAACGGACGCAAGAGCGGGCTCAACGGCCGGACCAGATGCCTGGTCTTGAGGCTCAGGGTTCCCAAGGGGGTGTAGTAATAGCCCGCTTTCGTCGTGATGATCGTCTCACGCCTGCGTCCGTGGAACGCTTTACCTAGAATCCGTTCTGCGACGCCTTGCGTATGATGATCCGAGACATCAAAGAAGTTCACGCCCCGATCAATCGCCCGATGCAACGTACGGATTGCCTCTCGATCGTTGCGGTAGTACAAACCGCCACCGAGAGACTGACACCCCAGCCCCAGCTCTGAAACCTCGAGTCCCGTCGTTCCCAGCGTTCTGAATCGCATCGCTTACGGCGCTCCGAGATCGTCTTCGTGATGTGCAGCCAATATCTCATCGACCTCTTCCGAGGTCAGTGGTTGAGCCGAAAGCGCGCCGAGATTCTCCAATAGTTGCGAGACGTTGATTGCGCGCGGGATCGCCGTTGTAACGCCCGGCAGGCCGAGCACAAATTGCAGCGCGGCTTGCGTCAGTGTGCGGCTCTCACTTATGAGAAACGACAGCCGCACAGCGCGCCGTCTTTTTCGCTCGACTTCCGCGTTATTTCTTGCATACGTCTCGGCCATGATGTCGCCGTAGTCCGCCGTCAGGTAGCCCTGAGCGCGCGGGTTGCGCGCGATGACGCTGACGGACCGCTGCCGCGCCTGTTCGAGGAGTTGCGGAAGTGCTTCCAAGTCCAGCGGGCTAATGCCGATCTGAATCGATGCGAGTCCGCGCCGGTCGAGACAGAGCAGGGCATCCTCAACGTTGCTGCAGGAGATCCCGTAGCCGCGTATTTTTCCCTGTTCCTTGAGCTTGTCCACGGCTTCCTGCCAATTGCCCGTGACCAGCTCACTTGCCGTGGGCTTATGCAATTGGAACAAGTCCAGGTAGTCGGTATCTAGTCGTTTCAGGCTCGCTTCCACGGCATGCTGAAGGTAGGCGGGAGAAAAGCTTTGCCGTTTCTGCGTGGCGCGCATTCGGTGAAAGGCCAGCTTTAGGGGCTGCAGCAGCGGACTTACGGTCCTCAACGCTGGACGGGCTCGACCGGCCATATCGCCCAGCGAGGTGTAACGCGTCCCGGCCTTTGTTGCCAGAACCGCTTGGTGCCGTCGCCCCTTGAGCGCTTCGCCGAGCCATTGCTCGCTCAGTCCCTGGCTATAGTGATCCGACGTGTCAAAGAAGGTGATGCCTTCATCGAGGGCCTTGTGGACTACCGCTATCGATGCGCTCTTGGAGTAATGGTAGAGGCCTCCACCCAAGGATTGACAACCCAGTCCAATTTCCGAAACTCGTATGTCTGTGTGCCCCAGCCTCCTATACTTCATTCGGTCGGCTCAAATATCTCGTGAACGACCCTGCCCTCGAGAGATGCCGGTACGGGTTGTCTGAACGCGCGAAGCATGGTTGGGGCGAGATCCAGAATGCTTGCGCCATCGATCCTTCGCCCACGGCGAATACCCGGTCCCTTCGCAAACAGTATTCCAAGAAGATTGTGCCCACCGGTGGTCGGCCAGTTCATGTATTCGCGCCATCGCTTGACGAAGATTGAAGTATCCTCGCGCCGCCCTTCATGCGGGCAGTACAAGCCGTCTCTCCAGAAAACGGTCACATCCGGGGCGACGCGCTGTAAGGGTCCCCGATACAGCTCATTCGAGAGGTAGACTCGTTCGACAGCCGGCTTTCCGGTCGCGGGATCTATTAGCGCGTACAACTTTTCCGCGATGTCCTTGCACAGCGCGTCGTAGTCTTGCTGCTCGACGATACCGCGCGGATCACGTCCTCTCAGGTTGACGAAAATGTTGCCTTCCTTGCCACGGGAGAAAGCTCGTGTTCTCTTCCAATCGATGTCTGAATTCACTACGTACGACTGTATCAATGCCTTCGCATTCCGGAGATACCTGTTGGCCACGTAGTACAGCGACTGTGGTAATTGCTGTAAAAGGCCCTGCGCGCGCGTCCGCGCGCCAGCCACCACGGTACGCATTCTCTTCTCCGCCGCTGATCCGTTACCGGATCGTCCTTTCGAGCGGTAGACGAGAAACCCTTCCTGTGCAAGCCAGGCATTGAGATTCACGCCCGATTGCAGCGGCCCGGCTCCGCATTCGGAAATGACATATACCTGCGCATCGGGACCGGCCGCCTTCATCAGTCGATCGATGGATGTGTCCAACGTACGGTAAGCTGTTTCCACCATCTGTCGATATGGATTGTCTGCATCGCTCGATTCCATATCCGACCAGAAGTAATGCTGGCAGATCGCGGTCGCGCTGTAGAACGTAAAGAACAGATCGGTCGGATGGGTTTTTATCAAGTACTCCAAAACGTCGGTCTGTTTCGTTACATCCTCTTCGACCAGCGTGAGATAGTCCGATTTCTTCCTGCCCCCTGGAAAGATATCCTTCAGGCGATATCGTCCAAGCGTTGCGGTCAATTCGTCATACAGGCCGGGCGGATTCGCAATCGACCGATGGGCACCGGGTGCGTCTTCACCTGAGATCACGTAGCCATTAATGGCTGGGGGAGGATAGGTGAACGGCATATTGACGACGCCGCTGCTATAGCCGGCGTCACCCAACATCTCCCATACGGGTTTTTTCCTCAGATGAGATCCGTTTATTTCCCGGAACTTTCCGTCTTCGCTACGTTGCCAAAAATCGAGGGCGCCATGCTGGCCGGCAGAAGTGCCTGTATAAATCGTTCCCCACATCTGCGGGGTAATGAACGGAACCCTGGATCTCAAAGGTCCGTATATACCTTCTTCCATCAGGCGCTTGAAGGTCGGCAGCAATCCGGCTTCGACCCAGGGGAGGATCAGATCGAGCGTGGCCTCGGCGAGGCCGATGACGAGTACCCGCGGTCTTGAAGCAGCAGTGCTCATAGATGTTGGAAATGAGGTTGCCGTCGGATCAAAAGGCAGCCCGGATATACTGCCCGCTTCCCGGGCGATCCGCCAGATCCGGGACCGTGCGGTCAGCCCTATGCAAGGAACGATGCTTTACTTAACCTGAGTGCGCCTCATCGGGTGCTCGAGCTCATCGATGCACGGGCGGATGACGCAGAACTCGCGTGGACCGAGCTACGCGCCGCGGGCAAGCGAGTGTGCGGAGAATGCAGCGACTGGTAGTAAACTACCGGGGAACCGGAAAATTGGCTGCCGGCAAGGCGGATATGGGGTTTCCAAGCTTGGACCCTCGCCGCTTTTACGGCTAGGAGTGTGGAAGATGTCTCGAGAATTCAAAGCATTGGCCTGCTCGATCTTCGGGCTGGTCGGTTGCCTGGCAACCAGCGGATCGCTGTATGCGCAGGCCGAGGAGTTCACGGTAACCACAATCGGGCAGTTTGAGGAGCCGTGGGCGCTGGAGTTTCTTCCGGATGGGCGGCTGCTCATCAGCGAAATGGTCGGGGCGATCAAGCTGCTCGACGCCGACGGGGGCATCGGTGAAGTCACCGGCCTGCCGGAAGTCGATCACGGAGGGCAGGGTGGCTTCGGCGACATCGTTCTGCATCCCGATTTCGTGGAAAACAACCTGCTCTATTTCAGCTACATCGAGGCCGGCGGGGACGATACGCGCGGCGCGGTCGTCGCGCGTGGCAGGTTGACGCTGGCAGGCGCTGGAGGTCAGCTTCAGGACATCGAGGTCCTATGGAGGCAGGTACCGAAAGTTACCGGGCAAGGTCACTACAGCCACAGGATTGCTTTTGGAGACGGTTATCTCTGGATCAGCTCCGGAGAGCGCCAGAAATTCGATCCGGCACAGGACATGAATTCGAATCTCGGCAAGGTCGTGCGGCTCAACGATGACGGCACGATTCCGAGCGACAATCCCTTTTACGAGCGCAGTGGAGTGACGGCCGAGATTTGGTCGCTCGGCCACCGCAACCTGTTGGGGCTCGCGTTCGATCAAGCAGGCCGGCTCTGGGATGTGGAAATGGGGCCGATGGGCGGAGACGAGCTCAATCTCGTTCGGCGAGGCGCCAACTATGGTTATCCGATCGTATCGAACGGCGACCACTACGACGGCACGCCGATTCCTGATCACGACACGCGCCCCGAATTTTCCGCACCGGCCGTATTCTGGAACCCGGTCATTTCTCCGTCGAGCTTGATGTTCTACAGCGGTGACGAGTTTCCGGATTGGAAGGGAGACGCCTTTATCGGCGGTTTATCCTCGCAGTCGCTCGTGCGAATAGAGTTCAACGGCGAGTCGGCTCGTGAAGCGCAGCGGTTTGAGATGGGCCGGCGTATTCGGGCAGTCGAGCAAGGCCCGGATGGAGCGATATGGCTGCTCGAGGACGGACGTGAAGGGCGCGGCGGAAACGGCTCTCTGCTCAAGCTGACGGCGCCGACGTCATAAGACCTCTGCAGGTCTTTTCCGTGCGACGCGTGCCTGCGTTCCGGCTCGCGGCATGCCTGCTGGCTTCTTGCGGGGCCGAAGTGGACACCGCGGATACGCCGTCCGAAGTCCCGACTCCGCTGGATGGCGTGGCCGAGCAGTACGTCAAGACGGCTCTGGCTTTTCGCAGGTACGATGATTCCTACGTCGATGCGTACTACGGTTCCATCGCGTGGTCGAACGAGGCCGAAGCGCGCGTTGTTACTCTCGAGGAGCTCAAGGCGGAGGCTGAGAATCAGCTTGCCGCCCTTCAGGCCATCGATATAAGTTCGGATCCTGAGATCGTCGCCGCTCGAAAAGACGGGCTGGAGAAGCGCTTGCAGGCCCTGCTGCTGCGTATGGACATGGCCGCCGGATCGCGTCTTGCCTTTGAGGATGAGAGCAGGACGCTGTTCGATGCGGTAGCGCCTGTCGTCGATGCAGCCTATCTGAGCGATCTGATCATTGAGATCCAGCGCCTGGTTCCGGGAGAAGGTGATCTGAGCGACCGGGTCAACCAGTTTCGGAGCCGCTTCATCATTCCTTCAGAACGCCTCGCAGACGTGTTTGATGCCGCCATAGAAGAATGCAGGCGGCGAACGCTCGAGCACATGCCGCTGCCGGCTGACGAGAGCTTCACGATCGAATACGTGACGGATCAGCCGTGGAGCGGCTACAACTGGTATCAAGGTAGCAGCCACAGTCTCATCCAGATCAACACGGACCTGCCGATCTACATCGATCGGGCGATCGATCTCGGTTGTCACGAAGGTTACCCGGGTCACCATACCTATGGCGTGCTCATGGAGACGGAGCTCGTCGATGCTCGAGGATGGATCGAGTTTGCGCTCTCACCTCTGTACGGACCTCTTTCGCTGATCTCCGAGGGCAGCGCAAACTACGGAACCGAGCTGGCTTTTTCCGACCAAGAGCGCGGGGCCTTTGAGAAGGAAGTGCTGTTTCCGCTCGCTGGTCTCGGTGTCGAGGAGGCCGATCGATATCATGAACTGCGGGACGCATTGGAGGATCTGAGGTACGCCGAAGTGGTCATAGCGCGCGACTATCTCGACGGCGATAAGACGCGAGCCGAGGCGATTGTCTGGCTGCGAGAGTACGCATTGCTGAGCGAAGAACGAGCGTCTCAACGCATCCGCTTCTTCGATACCTATCGCAGCTACGTCATCAACTATAGTTTCGGCCGGGATCTGATAGAAAAATATCTCGTGGCGCGCGCAGGAGCCGATCGCGCCTTGCAGTGGCGGGAGTTTCAAGGATTACTATCGAGGCCGATGAGCCCAAGCGATCTCCAGTGAAGACGAAGGCTCCAGCGAGTCGTGATGTATATGGCAGATTGCGTGCTCATGGTCTTCGGTCAGAACCACTTCACCCGGCGGCATCGAGCAGACCCTCGCAGCTGCTCGGAAAGCCGTTCATGACCAGAAGCTCGTTCCACAGCTGCGCGCGCTCTTCCGGCTCGAGCGAGCGCGCCCAGGCCCAGGCGGCCGCATAGTCCTCGTCCCACTCGGATTCCCCCCGCACGCGGTTCCCGGCGAACTCCTCGCCCCAGACGTCCGCCCACACGCGGTCCAGAACCAGGAATAGCGTCATGTGCCCATCGATGTCGTCCAGCCTCTCCTCGAGCTGCCACAGGTGGCGGTGGCCGAGCTCATGGACCAGCGTGGATTGCTTGACGGGACGGATGTAGCTCGCGCGCAGGCGCATCGGGTGCTCGGGGCCGCCGGAATTGCTGACCGCCTCGGCTACCGTTGCTGAAACGGCGGGTTCGGGAAACGGCATGCAGGTCCGGGTCTCGAGCGCGGCCACGATGCGCTGCCCGTACTCGTCCCAGATCGCCCGATACGCCTTGGCGTCGTACTCGTCGACGCGCGTGAACGCCGTGAAATCGACCTCGACCTGCGCCTGCGCAGCGCCCGCGGCGAGCAGCGCGACCGCCAGAACGATCCGAGCCGGCTCATGCCAGATTGCGTGCATAAGTGCCACTTTCGGTAATTGGCCCCAGCGGAGATGCTCGGGTAGTCGGCCAACACAGTCAAGGGCGGTAGATTTTTTCTAGACACCTGCCGGTAGATATTTACGGTCCCAAAACCGGTAAAATGAGACCCAAAGAACGGTTGGGGAGCCGAGATGGCATCTACCCGGGGGAGCCGTGTAAGCGTCTGCAATTTCGCGACCGCGCGTCGGCGGCCGAACGCTGCGTTCATTCTGGTTGCGAGCCTTGCGGCCGTGCCGTCCGCTCTCGGTCACCACAGTGACGCCGGAGTCGACATGACTTCGATCGTGGAGCTCGAGGGCACGGTGACCGAGTATCACTGGCGTAATCCGCACGTCTACTTCAACGTCATGACGGCAGATGCGAGCGGCGAGGAGATCGAATGGGAGCTGCAGATGCCTTCGACGATGACGATGACCCGTATGGGCTGGTCACGCGATTCGTTGTCGGCCGGCGATCGCGTCACCGTCTGGACTCACGCGGCTGTGGACGGGCGCCCCTATGGGATCCTCGAAGTTGCCGAGAAGGCGGACGGCACTCGGCTGCCGACTTCGTTCGACTATGACTCCGGCACGGTCGATCCCGTTTTCGACATCGGAGAAAACCCCGGCACGGACTCGATCGAAGGGATCTGGATCGCCGACCGGTCGAAGCTGACGCTCTACCCTGGCGGCTTCGACGGCTTCTTCCGTGCCCAGCTCGTCTTGACGGAGATGGGGACGGCCGCTCAAGCATCCTTCGATGAGCTGTCCGCGGAGAATCCCGAGTCGACCTGCATAGGACGGCCTACCCCGGCAATGCTCGTCTCGACGACGATCTTCCCGATCCAGATCGAGCTCAATGAGGAACAAGAAACCGTCCTGATTCGGACCGAGCTGTACGACGAGGAACGAACGGTCTACGTGGATGGGAGAGGCCATCCGGCAACCGGTGAACGGTTTGTGACCGGGCACTCGATCGGTCACTGGGAAGGCGATGTGCTCGTGGTCGATACGAGGCTATTCATGGATCACCGTTCGCCTTACCAGATCGGCGTGCCATCGGGCGCACAGAAGCACGTCGTGGAGCGATACCGGCTCAGCGACGACGGCGCCCGGCTCATCGTCGAGTTCATGCTGGAAGATCCAGAATATCTCGCCGAGCCGCTGACCCACTCCAGGGAGCTGCTCTACTCTCCCGAGCTCGAGATCTCCAGTTTCGGATGCGACCCCGAGACCACACGGCGGTTCGTCGTACCCCGTTGAAGGCGTCATTCCCATGAGATCTCCGATAGCAATCCTCCTGGCGACGGCCATACTGTCCGCCCAGGCGCAAGGACACCACAGCGACGCGGGGCTGGATCTGGACAGCCTGGCCACGATCGAGGGTACCGTCACCGAGTTCAGCTGGCGCAATCCGCACGTCTATTTCACTGTGGAGACCACGGACGAGCGGGGCGAACGGATAGCGTGGACAGTGCAGATGGCGTCGGTGGCCACGGTGTCCCGAATGGGGTGGGCTCGCGACTCGTTACAGGTCGGCGACCGAGTCAGGGTCGGCGCCTATCCTGCGAGAGACGGACGGCGCTACGGGAAGTTTCTCAGCATCGAGCGCGACGGTGGCCCCGAGCTTCCCACGTCGTTCGACAGCTCCGGCGAGGTGCGCCTGGCGGGGCCACAGGCGACGGCGATTGCCTCAAGCCTCGAGGGCCGTTGGATGGCCGACGCCGAGCAGATCGTCAGCTATCCTGGCCGTATCGACGGGCTGACCAGAGCGCTGCTCACGCTCACGGAGGCGGGAGAGGCGGCTCAAACAGCGTACGATGAAAACTCGTCCGAGAATCCCGAGCTGAGCTGCATCGGACGGCCGACCCCGGCGATGATCGTTTACACGGATATCTACCCGATGGGGATCGAGCTCAACGAGGCCGAGGAGATCATCTATATCCGGGGCCAGTTCTTCGACGAGGAGCGAACCGTCTACATGGACGGCAGAGAGCATCCCGGCGCTGCGGAGCGCTTCCACGAGGGACACTCCATCGGCTGGTGGGAAGGGGAGACTTTGGTCGTCGATACGACCAACTTCGCCGATCACCGCTCACCTTATCAGAACGGTATTCCTTCAGGGCCGCGAAAGCACGTCGTCGAACGCTACCGCCTCTCGGATGACCGAAAGGGCATGATTGTGGAGTTCATGCTCGAAGATCCCGACTACATCGCAGCGCCGATGACTCACACTCGGGAGCTTGTCTATACGCCGGATGCCGACATGTCTCCATTCAACTGCGATCTCGAATCAACGAGACGTTTTCTATCCGAGTGACGCCATTCATCCGCCTGGGAGAGTGACATGCAACGAGGGATCCTGAGCATCGTAGGAGTCGTGTTACTCGCGGTAGCCGGTTGGTCCTCAGCTCACCACTCTCACGCCAACTATTGGGAGACGGAGTGGATCGACTTCGAAGGGACGGTGCAAGAAGTGCACTGGATGAATCCGCACACGTGGATACATCTGCAAGTACTCGATGCCGACGGCAAGCCTCGCGCATGGGCGCTCGAGGGTACCGGGGTCACGGCTCTACGCCAAAACGGCGTGATGGAAGAGAGCGTTCAGGTCGGCGATGTTCTTTCCGTGAGATGCCACCCTCTAAAGGACGGTTCTCGCGGCTGCCTGCTCGGTTTCATCACGCTAGCGGACGGAACGGAAAGAGAATTCGATTGAAGCGATTGCTCCAGATCGCGTCGAGGGGGACTTATGTGGCGGTCGATAATCGCGTGGGTGCTCGTCCTGCTTGGTCTCCAGGTACACGCCCAGGGTTGGATAGAGTACGTCAATGAGACCGACCGTTTCATCATGGCTTTCCCGGGAGAGCCTATAGTAGAGGACACGACCTACCCGACGGAGCTCGGCGTGACATTACCGGCACGCCGATACTCGGCTGGAAGGTCTCCGAGTCGGTTCGTCCTGACAGTCGTAGATTACACGCAAGCTGAGCGCGTGCATCGCGAGCGATGTGCTCAATTGGGTGAGCATGATTGCGACGGCTTGGAAGCCGGTATCGAGGTGAGAGGCGCAATCGCTTTCGCGGCCTGGAACTATCGGCGGACCACCGAAGGCGAAATTACATATGATGCCTACGCTCAAGTGGACGGCGTACCGGGGCACCAACTCCAGATAACCAACCCTGACGGCTCTCGCACCTTTGTGGCAGTTCATCTGAACGCCCGGCGCCTCTATGTTCTGGAGGGCACGGTTCCCGAGGAAGCTCCGCCACCCGTGATGTTTCAACAGTCTCTCGTCGTTCTGGACGAGAACGGCCGAAGGATTCGCTATGTCTATGACGAGAACGACAATAGAGTCCGTGTGGCGCCGCCGGATCCGGTCGCCGTCGCCCGGGCCGGAGTGGCTGAGCTCGGCAAGCAGTGGAACGACGAAGTCGGTCGGGTGACTCGGGCGCTCTACACGGAGCTTCATCGCCGGACGGACTCGGAGGGGATCAGACGCATTGCGGACTTGAGCTACGGTCGGCATGCGCTGCAGACCTTCGATCTGTACGCTCCCGAGCAAGAGATACGCGAGTTGGGCCCCGTCCTCATCTATTTTCACGGGGGTGGGCTCGTGGGCGGCGACAAGCTGAGCGCGGAAGCGGATGGCCTGATCTATAGCAATATCGCCAAGTTCATGGCGCGCAACGGCGGCGTAGGGATCAATGCGAATTATCGGCTGGCCCCGGAGGTGCAGTGGCCGTCTGGCGCTGAAGACATGCGGCTGCTGCTCGAGTGGGTGCAAGCGAACGTCGAGCGATACGGCGGAGATCCGAGCAGCATATTCATCATGGGCAATTCGGCGGGCTCGACGCACGTCGCGACCTATCTTTTTCACGAAGCGTCGCAGTTCGCCGATGGGCCTCGTGTACGTGGCGCGATCTTGAGCTCCGGCGGGTTCCGTGCCGCTCAAAGTGACGATGGCCGCGCGTACTACGGCGAGAATGCCGCGGAGCGCGAGCCGCTCGGCCTCGTCGATACGTACGCCGGGGAGCCTGTCCCGATCTTTCTATGGAGCGCCGAGTACGACCCTGCATCCATCGAGATGGGCGTTGCCGAGCTGTACTCGAAGCTCTGTCGCAAGTACCGGGACTGCCCGATGTATGCGCAGTTCCAGGGTCACAACCACGTGTCGCATGTCATGAGCATCGATTCCGCGGATACGCAGGTTGCGGATGCGCTCATCAGGTTCTACCGCTCGGTAGTAGCGCACTGAGAGACGCCG
Organism: Gammaproteobacteria bacterium; assembly: GCA_036396795.1. Classification (GTDB taxonomy): domain Bacteria; phylum Pseudomonadota; class Gammaproteobacteria; order Steroidobacterales; family Rariloculaceae; genus JAHEEM01. The sequence continues at coordinate 15,479 of DASWKF010000047.1, forward strand.
CGTAGGTCAGCCGGCGGTCTTACAGGCGTAAACGTTAGGCGCTCGACAGGCCGCCAAGTCGCATAAAGCAACCCCTTGGGCGCGTTGCTTTAGCTCGCTCTCTTTCCGGGCCGCCGCCAGATGCCGGATCTCAGCAATGTTGATATGACGGCGTTTGTCGACAATCAGTTCGCCGAGCGCGCCGTAGCCGGCAATTGATTACCGGATCGGGCCTCAAGCGGTTGCAGACCGATGCGCCCGCAGGAAGGAGCGTATGTGGCGCACCGCCAGGGGGATCCGTTCTTCGGGCTCCTGCCATGGGTAGAGGCTCACTTCCGAATTCGGCGCGAGCAGCGCGGATTCCATCGCGACGGCGTAGGGATGCGCCGGGATGTCGTCGGGCAGGATGAGTATCGGGGTTTCGCAATTGCGCACGAAATCACGCGTCACGGTGAAGACGAAGTCGGCATTGGCGCGGTACATATTGTTCAGAAAAGCCTCGACCATCTCCATGGTGATGTCGGGACGGCGGGCGCTCAGCTCGGGGCCCCAGCCGGTCATGTTGTTTTGGTAGAAGAGGTCGGGCATCTCGGGACGGAATCCACTGGGATGCACCAGCACGGCGGCAACGATACGCTCGGGGGCGCGCTCCAGTAGATTCCAGATGAACGGGCCGCCGATGCAAAAGCCCATCACCATGAACTGATCGATGCCCAAATGATCCATGAGCCCGAGTTGGTCATCGGTGTACGCGTCCCAGGGCCGGTCGACCTCGAGCGGTCCGGTGGACTGCCCGCCGGTGGCATTGCGCAGATCCATCGTGATGCAACGGTGCTCGCTGCTGAGCTCCTCTATTGCATCGAATGACGATCTAGTGGCGAAGTAGGAGATCACCGAGTTTAGCCCACCGCCCGGGATCAGCAGCAACGGTAAGCCGGAGCCGGCCTCTTCGTAGTGGATGCGGACGTCGCCTGTTTCGTAGAACGGCATGGCAGCTTCCTCTTGCCCAGTACGTTGTTGCGCAAACGCTCGCTGCGCGGCGGCGGCCGCCGCGGCCGCGGCGCCTGTCACCAACAGGGTCCGTCTAGTTGTATCCACCATCGGCCCTCTCCTTCCAGCCTCAACGTCCGGATCGGACCGCCGGACTCTAGCGCGTGTCTTTCGGCGCGACCTCCACACCGGCAAGGCCGTACCGATCCACGATACTCTGCAAAAAGCCGGAGGAGCGCGTCTCGTCGATGAAACGGTTCAATTGCGCGATGCCGGCCTCATTCCCCTGAGCAACTACGATCGATTGTTCTGCAAACATCAAGCTGCCGTCGACGATACGAATGCGGGAGTCGTTTGCCGCCACTACGGCAAGGCGCTCTGTGTTTGCAGCGTAAGCATCGATTTCGTCCGCTAGGAGCATGCGGGCCGCTTCCTCGTCCTCGGTCGCCCGAGGCAAATGCACGAGCTCGGCTCTTTCCAGGGTACGACTGAGGGACAAGTCCACGGCGACACCCTCCCGGGACCCGATGCGAACGCCTTCGCGATCGGCGTCCGCAAGCGCGCGAATCGGCGAGTCCGCGCGCACGATGTAGCTGTTGTGCCCCAATATGTAGGCTTGCGTGAAGGCGACTTGCTCAGCTCGAGTCGCGTCGTAGGCGAGGAATCCGATATCCGCGGACCCGTTCTGCACGGCCTCTATCACGGCCGGAACTCCGGGCACGGGCTGGATGGAAACCCAGGCGCCCATCCGGCGCCCGAGCTCCCGAGCGACATCGGCCGCCGGACCCGTTACCTCCTGCGTTTGGGGATCAACCCTCGCCTGCATGGGATTCGTAGCCAGAAACACCGCCCGCAGCGTGCCGGTCGGCGCAAGCGCGTCCTGCATGGCCTCATCACCGATGACCTGCGCCAGTAGCGCCCCAGCCAGCGAGCTCAACGAGAGGAAGACGATCCAGCGATTCGACGTCGACGATCTCATGAGCCTAGCTTACACCAGTGTACCGTCCCCGGTCGGCTGAGAGCGGCCAGCACCGGAGCGATGCCCTGGGCAGGGCGAACGCTTGGGCGCCAGCCGAATACTTGAGGGAAAAGTGTGGCCGGCGAGACCGCGCCAGAGTCCGGCCGGCGCTGGATCTGTGAGCTTGGTCACGTTGTATTCCTGAGCATCTGGGATACATTTTTATATAGTCAATTCCACTGTTGGGTATACTTTAGGTGTAGCCGCGAAGGAGGGTTCAAACATGTTCTCTTTATCATGGAAGGGCGGACTTCTTCTTTTGTCAGTAAGCCTGATCACGGGCACCCTCCTGCAAACGTCGCAGGCAGCGGTGATCGACACCCAGGCGGCAATTGAATTCGATGACAGAGAAAATCGCATAACTCACATCAACACCATGCTCGCGCGCGAGGATGTTCGGGGTACGCTCATCGATCTTGGCGTCAGCCCGGATGACGCGACGGCGCGAGTCGAGAAGATGACTGGAGAAGAGCTCCGATTGCTGGAGCAACAGCTGAATGAATTACCCGCCGGTGGTAGTTTGGTCGGAGTCGTCGGAATCGTGGCGATCGTCTTGGTGATCCTGGAACTGTTGGACGTAACCGATCTGTTCACGGCGTTCTGACCGGGACGATGCCGCGCGCTGCAAGGGGTAGGCGTCTGTTGCCGACCGTGGCGGTGCTTGTCTGTGGCTGTGCGACCAACAGTGACTTCCTGACCGGCGATCCTATCGAGTCGCCCCTCGACGCTGTCGAGTTGGAGGAGACTCCATTTTTCCCTCAAACGGAGAATCTTTGCGGTCCGGCGGCGCTGGCTACTGTGTTGAAACAATCGGGGGTAGAAGTCGGTATTGATGAAGCGCGATCTGCTGTCTACATACCCGAGCGCAAGGGCAGCCTGCAGCTCGAGCTGGTGGCGGCAGTTCGTGGATACGGACGCATCCCCTATCAAATCGACCCGAGTATGGCTGCACTGATAGCCGAGCTGCATGCGGGCCGCCCCGTCCTCATCCTCCAGAACTTAGGCTTCAAGATTGCGCCGATGTGGCACTATGCGGTGGTCGTCGGCTACCTGCCGCAGGAGAGACGCGTCGTGCTGCGGTCGGGTGATGTCGAACGGTACGTCATATCCGAGGCCAAATTCATCCGCTCATGGGAGCGAGCGGATTATTGGAGCGTGGTGGTGCTGCGCGCTGACGAGCTCCCGGTCGTAGCAGACGAAAGCCGCTACCTGAAAACAGTAGCGACTCTAGAATCGATGAGGCAGCACGATGCGGCGTTGCAAGCGTACCAGACTGCGCTTCGACGTTGGCCGACGAGCACGCTCGCCTTGCTCGGCTTGGGTAACGTGCATTACGCACGAGGCGATCTGGCTGAGGCCGAAAGCGCGTATCGGGATCTCCTACGGCGAGATCCGAATCATATGATTGCGCTCAATAACTTGGCGCAGACGCTCGCTGACCGAGGTTGTGTCCGCGAAGCCGTGACGACGATTGATGCCGCGATCGACATGTCCGAGATGACTCACCCACTGTCCCCATCCCTTGTTGCGACCAGGAACCTCCTATCCGTAATGCCGGAAACTGCCTGTCCCAACTAGATACAGGGACGGCAGCTCAACGTCGTTCTATACTGCGAAGGGCTCCAGCCAAAAAAGAATTGCACGTTTTGAACACCGAACCGAAGCCCGGGTCGGATGGCCAGGGCAGCACGTTTTACGTCATTCTCATCTCCTGTATCGCCACGATCGGCGGCTTCCTGTTTGGGTACGACTCCGGCGTCATCAACGGCACAGTTGAGGGATTGCAGACGACGTTCGAGTCCGACAGCGTCGGCACCGGCTTTAATGTGGCCTCGATGTTGCTTGGCTGCGCTGTCGGAGCCTTCTTTGCGGGCAGATTGGCCGACAGATACGGGCGACGCTCCATCATGCGCATTGCGGCCGTATTCTTCATTGTCAGTGCCTGGGGCTCCGGCATCGCGGACAGCTCGCTCGAGTTTGTCTTTTATCGTGTGCTCGGCGGGCTAGCCCTGGGTGCATCGAGCATCCTGGCGCCGGCTTACATTTCCGAGGTAACACCTGCGCGCTATCGGGGGCGGCTCGGCACGGTCCAGCAGGTCGCCATCATCTCTGGCCTTTTCATGGCCTTCCTATCCAACTACCTGATTGCCGATGCCGCTGGCTCCTCCGTAGCTCTCTTCTGGCTCGGCTTCGAAGCATGGCGTTGGATGTTCTGGGTAGAGATCCTACCGGCGACGGTCTTCCTTCTGGCCTTGGCGCTGATCCCGGAGAGTCCGCGTTACCTCGTGCTGATTCGCCGACATGAAATCGCTATCGAAGTGCTCACGACGCTCAGCGGACGAGCACTGGCAATACAAAAAGTGGAGGAAATAGATGCGTCTCTCGCCGAAGATCATCATCGGCCGCGCCTGACCGATCTTAGAGATCGCACGAGTGGACGTATTCGCCGGATAGTTTGGGTGGGCCTAGGTCTCGCTACGCTGCAGCAGCTCGTCGGAATCAATGTCGTGTTCTACTATGGCGCCGTGCTCTGGCAGTCGGTCGGCTTCATCGAGGGCGATGCCTTAGCGATCAACATTCTCAGCGGCGGTCTCAGCATCGCTGCCGTGACCGCCACCATTCTGTTGATTGACAGAATCGGCCGTAAGCCGATCTTGCTGGCCGGATCCATCGGAATGGCCATTAGCCTTGCATTGCTCACATACACGTTTGCCAACGCCGTGACCGGCCCATCCGGCTCACTGACACTCGAAGGTATATACGGTCCGATGGCGCTCGTTGCGGCCAACATCTACGTTGTATTTTTCAACTTCTCCTGGGGACCGGTCATGTGGGTGATGCTCGGTGAGATGTTCCCGAATCAGATCCGCGGCTCGGGACTTGCAGTGAGCGGTCTAGCGCAATGGCTTTCGAATTTCGCGATCACGATGACTTTTCCGATCATGCTGTCTGACATCGGCCTTGCCGGTGCGTACGGTTTCTACACGCTTTGCGCATTTCTATCCATATGGTTCGTCGTCAAGATGGTGCCGGAGACTCGTGGCATCGAGCTCGAGGAAATGCGAGGCTGAGGATGAGAGGCCGAAGAGCAAGCGGCAGGAAGGTTGCAAGGGACACACGCGAACTTATCGGTGTATCTGCGCTCTAGATAGGGCGCGGTAACAGCGGTCGCCCCAGTGCACATTCCAAGGAGTCTCGACTCCAGTTCCCGAGCACAGCGGCCGCACGGTAGGTGCTCTCGAGGAAGGCTGTCAGCGTCGCCTCCGGATCCTCGGACTGCCGGACAGCATCATAAGGCAACAAGAACTCGCCGAGCGTTTGCTCGAAGAAGGCCGTGGCCGGCTCCACATGCGCTTCCGCGAACCGCTGTGGCGCCGGGTAGGCGTATGAATAAAATGCCGGATACTCGATTCCGCCGCCGCCCGGCCAAAACCCGGCTGACGACACTTCGTGACTATACGCTTCGCGTGTAACTTCGTCGGGCAGGCTTGGAATTCCGCCGGGGTGTAACGGTGCGCGGCGTCCCGAGAAACGGGTAACGGCGAGATCGAAGCTGCCCCAGAACAAGTGAACGGGGCTTACCTTGCCGATATAAGCGGTACGGAAGCGCTCAAATACGCGGGCCACCGCGACGAGCACGTGGAAAAAGCGCGTTACGGCCTCGGCGTCGTATGGACGAAGCGCCTTGTCTTCGGCGAACGGAACTGGACCGGCCACCTCGTTCGGCCGCCCGTGAAACGTCGGTGTGCCGCCGAGTACACGAACGAGATCGACAAAACGGGCACGAAAATCCGCCACCGACATTGGCCCGAGGTCAAAGCGGGCAGTGCGTCCTTCGGTGCTCTGACCGATAACTGCGTGATCGAGAAGATCGAAACGGATCTCTATCCCACCGGGTACATCCGGAACGCGGGCGGTCGTAAGCCCACGCGCATCGACATACAACGTCGCGTGCCAGGAATGGTTCAGCCAGGGTGTTCGAGCAAGCCGGTACTTGCCGACGATCTGAGTAAATAGATGCAATGCGCCGCACGTCTCTCGCCAAGGGGGGTAGGGGAGCTCGGCCCAGTCGCTTGACGCTTCCATCAGCCTAATAACTATACTTGCGTCTGAATTTATCAATCTGGCCGGATTCCGGACGTGCGATAGCCCCTCCCACATACGCACGATGGGAGTGGGACGAAACGTCCAAGTCGTACAGGGGCAAAGTGCGGCCCTCGACGTCTATCGTATCCCTCGTGTCCACGGTCGAGCGGATAATCATCACGTCACCCGTCGTCGTATCCCTGAACGCCACGGGCCGGTATTCGGGTGTCGCCTTCATCGCTGAGCCATGCCTCCTCGGTTTTCGTCGATAGAAGCTGGGGGTGAATGCGGCAATTTCAAGACCGTTTTGGGGCCTGCTCTTGATTGTAGTCGCCGTGGCCGGCTTCTTCTTTGCCGATCAATCCGTGCAGACCGAGCTCATCGCGCAGATGCGCGCGCTCGTCGGCGATCAGGGCGCCGCGCTGCATGATTTGCTCCATGCGTCGATGGGCACGCTGCTGATCTGGGAAGCAATCAATCTGTTTGGAATGACCACAGCGCTCATCGGGTTGATTTTCAAGTATCTACCCGATGCCGCGGTGCCCTGGCGCGACGTCTGGATGGGCGCCATAGTCACCGCTTTGCTGTTCGCCGTAGGCAAGTGGCTAAGGCCTGCGTGATCTCGGCGCCAAACAGGAATATCAGCGACGCATAGTGGGTCCAGATCATGAACACGACGACGGAGCCCGCTGCTCCGAACCACGACTATGGGATCAGGGCGCCTCGGCGATCTCGGCGAGGATTGAGCTTGCAGGACGCGGTTTCCCTTACTCGCTGTCGTCACCCGGGTCATTGGTCAGGTAACGCATTTCGGCGATCGATGGATATAAGAGCACCGCGACGAGGGCCACCAGCGGCATCGCGAGGCCACCAAACACTGCCGCACTGACTTTTACTGCCTTCCACCGAAGTGCAATTATCTACGCGTTCGGTACGTATGCGATTTCGGACCTGACGACTGAAACTCTACGCCCCCCAAGGAGCCGACATAGAGTTGAACCCGGTCATTCCAGTGAAGCGTAACCTTCGCCGAACGCGCAATCGTCGCGATGATGAGGCCCCTTTCCCGAAACGTAAGGATCTCGCCGACTACAGAGACGTCATTTTTGATCCCCGTAATTTCGCAAGTGTCTTCGAACCGTGTCTCTCGCCCTGCCATGAAAGCTACCCCGTAAGTTCCTAGCCACGGCTGCTGGGCGGAGCTTACACTAAATCGCCTTCCGCTCAGATGCGCGCAACGTCTTAGGTGCGATCGGCCGAACGTATCGGTCCGATGCGTGGTCTAATGCTGACATATAGGTTTCTCTATGTGACCATACGGTGAAGTTAGGCGACCCCGGGGGCTCGAGCGCCCGAAAACAGGGTTCGCAAGTAGGTATCGCAGAGGAGGGGAATCCCCATGGCCTTCACGCTGACGATCAACGGCACCACGCACGAGGTCGATGTCGAACCGGAAACGCCGCTGCTGTGGGTGTTGCGTGACAATATCGGCCTGACCGGCACTAAGTTCGGTTGCGGCATTGCGCAGTGCGGCGCCTGCACCGTGCACCTCGACGGCCAGCCCGTCCGCGCTTGCAGCACGCCGGCCGCCAGCGCCGTGGGCCGTCAGATCACGACGATCGAAGGTCTGTCACCCGACGCGAGCCACGTGCTGCAACGCGCCTGGATCGAGCATACCGTGCCGCAGTGCGGCTACTGTCAGTCCGGCCAGATCATGTCGGCGGCCGCGCTGCTCATGCGAAACCCCAACCCGAGCGACAACCAGATCGACGCCGCCATGGCCGGCAACCTGTGCCGCTGCGGCACCTATTCTCGAATTCGGCAGGCGATCCACCGCGCGGCCGAGCTCGCGCAATCCTAGCGGGGGCGGACATGACGAATATGGATACGATGATGCTGACGCGTCGAACGTTGATCCAGTCGATGTCTGCCGCGGGCGGCATGATCATTGGCTTTCAGGTGCCCGGCGCCATCGCGGCGGTCGTCGCGCCGAAGCCCTGGACGACGCCGACGGACGGCGTCGAGATCAACGCCTGGCTCGCCATCGATGCCGACGGCACCGTGACGATCCGCGTGCCGCACACCGAGCAGGGCCAGGGCGCGCTGACTTCCGTCGCGATGCTGGTCGCCGAGGAGCTCGACGTGCCGTGGGAGAGCATCCAGACGGTGTTCGCCGACATGAATCGCCACGTCAACTACGGCGAGGAGTACATCGTCACGACCACCCACGGCTCGCAGCTCGTGCGGCAGCAGCATCCGCACATCATGCAGGCCGGCGCCTCGGCGCGCGAGCGCCTCAAGGAAGCGGCGGCCCGCGCCTGGGGCGTTTCGCGCGCGGAAGTGACGGCCCGGCAGGGCGTGCTCAGCGCCGGCAGCAGAAGCGCGCCTTATGCCGAGTTTGCTGCGGAGGCCGGCGCGATCGCCCTCGACAGCGAGCCCGAGATCAAGCGCAATCCGGATCAGTGGTGGCTTTTGGGCCAACCGACGCCGCGGCTCGACGTTGCGGTCAAGGTCGACGGCAGCGCGCATTATTCCATCGACACGCGGCTCGACGGAATGGTCTATGCGGCGGTGAAGAGCTGCCCCGTTCCGTGGGGGCGTCTCGCGAGCTACGACTTCGATCGGGTCCGCAACCGCCCGGGCGTCATCGCCGCCATCGAGCTCAAAGCGGTTCCCGGCAACAGCGACGCGTCCGACATGCAAAACGGCGTCGCCGTCGTCGCCGACACCTGGTACCGGGCCAAGACCGCGCTCGACCTCATGCCCATCGAATGGGACTTCGGCCCCGAAGGCGAGGTCAGCGACGCAACGCAGGCCGCTACCGCTCGGGCGCTATGGGAGACCGCGGGCGACGTCAGCAACGAGACCGGCAGCGACGCGCTCGGCATGATCGCCGCATCCGATCGTGTCGTCACGAGCGAATACCACCGGCCCTACGAGACCCACGCGCGCATGGAGCCGATCAACGCGACGGTCAGCGTGACCGACGAGCGCGTGGACGTGTGGTCGCCGGCGCAGAATCAGGCGACGCCGCTGCTGCTCGCAGCCGACCAGCTCGGCCGCGACCCGCGCGACGTCTACGTGAACACGGTGTTCATCGGCGGCGCCTTTGGCGGTAACGGCGGCGGCGCCACGGCCGTGACGCGGCAGGCGGCGGAGATATCCCGTCAACTCGGCCGGCCGGTCAAGGTCATCTGGTCGCGCGAAGAGGACATCATGAACGACAAGCAGCGCCCGCCGGTCTACACGCGGCTCTCCGCCGCGCTCGGCGACAACGGCCTGCCGGAAGCGTTCTTCTCGCGCGCGGTCTGGTTCACCAAGGACGGCGCCGAGAGTCATGGGCCCGCCACGGCCGACTACGCGATCGGCACGATGCCGTATCTCGTGCCGAACCGCCGCCACGAGCGCCACAACGTCGCCGCGCATATTCCTACGGCAACGCACCGCGCTCCGGGCGCGAACCAGAACGGCTTCATCATCGAGCAGTTTGCCGACGAGCTGGCGCTGGCGGGCGACCGGGACCCGCTGGAGTGGCGGATTGAGATGACGAAGGGCCTGGAGCCTTGGCAGCGCGTGCTGCTGAAGCTCAAGGAGGTCGGAGGCTTCACGACCGATCTGCCGCGCGGCCAAGGCATGGGCATCGCCGTCGTCGAGGACCATGCGTCCTACTGCGGCGCCTGCGCGACCGTGTCCGTCAGCCGGCGCGGCGAGCTGCGTATCGAGAAAGTCGTGCTCGTCATGAACAGCGGCTATATCATCAATCCGCTGGGCGCGGCGGAGCAGCTCGAAGGATCGGTCGTCTGGGAGCTCTCGCATGCGCTCTACGGCGGGCTCGATCTCCAGCAGGGCCGCTTCGTCAACACCAACTTCGACAGCTACAACTTGATGCGCATGCCGCAGATACCCGAGGTCGAGGTGCACTTCGCGTTGTCGCAGGACGGCTGGTGGGGTGGATGCGGCGAGCCCGGAGGCCCGCCGACGCCTCCGGCAGTCGCCAACGCGATTTACTTCGCCACCGGCAAGCGAGTGCGCTCGACGCCGATCATGCGGCACGATCTGAGCTGGTCCTGACGGCACCGCCGAGCTGGCGCGGCGTCATCGCCAAGCGATCCTGCCTCGCTGCGGAACGTTGGAGAGCGGTAAAGCCGTTTCGTACTTCACTTGTTTTAGGGCTACGCTGGAGCGGATATTGGCGATACCTGGAATGCGCGTGAGCTCGTTCATGATGAACTGTTCCAGCGCCTTGACATCGGGTACCAGAACCCTGAGCAAGTAGTCGGACTCGCCGGTCATCAGATAACACTCCATCACTTCGGATCGTTTTCGGATAGCGGACTCAAATTGATCCAATTTTTCCTTCGCTTGTTTCTCAAGAGTGATCTGAATGAAGACGCTTACACTCAACCCCAGCGATTGGGGGTTCAGCAGCGCGACATGGCGGCTGATGATGCCCAGCTTCTCCAGCCGGCGGACACGCGCCAAGCAGGGCGATGGCGACAGATGTACCCGTTTCGCCAGCTGCACATTGCTGAGCTTGGCGTCTTCCTGGAGCAGTTTCAGGATATTGACGTCCGTCTTATCCAGGTTGTGGTCAGGCATTCGTGATCGTCGATTGCGGAAATCACAGCATTTTATTCTAGAATTGTCATCTGCAGAAACACTATTAAGAACTTAATGCTGAATTCCACGGTTTATAATGCGTTGGAACCAGCAGCAACACAAAGCAAGCACGGGGGGACCATGAATACAGCGAACAGGCGCGAATTCATTCAGGCGGCCGCAACGCTTGCTCCTCTGGCCGTAGCGCCAGCGCTAGCCAAGGCGCAACGTTTCGCACAGCTTGGAAGCGACCAGTTCGACTATGTCATCGCCGGCGCCGGGCACAACAGTCTGCTTTGCGCTGCATACCTCGCCAAAGGTGGCAGCAGCGTGCTCGTCTTGGAGGGGAGGACGATGATCGGTGGCGGTGTGAAAACCGCCGAAGTTCTGTTACCGGGCTTCAAGCAAGACTTGTGCTCCTCGAACCACGGCGGCTTCAGTCGCAATCCCGCATACACCGACAACGAGATTCCATTGCGTGATTTCGGTTATGAGCTCATGGATCCTGAGATTGTCGTTCACACACCCTTCCTTGATGGCGTCGCGTTCACGGTGTTCCACGAGGATATCGACAGAACCGTCGAAACGATCGAAAAGGTGTCGCCCATGGATGCGCAGACGTTTAGGCGTCTTGCCGCATCGCGACAGACGTTTCTGAATACACCGCGCTCGAGGCGAGGCGAAACCCGCGAGGGGCGATTCTGGGGGCGCCTCTCCGAGCTCTCCGGTTATGACGCCGCGCGACAGATCTGGGAAAGCCCGCAGATGCAGGCGGCAAACCTGGCGGGGGGGCATTTCGGAGGAGTTGCGGGCAGCGATCTCGGTACCGGAAACCATGCCATTGCGATGATCAGCCACTTGGGCGGCCGGCCAATGCCAAGGGGCGGATCCGGCATGCTGTCCATCGCGCTGGGACGCTTTATCGAGGCGCACGACGGTGTCATTCTGACCGGCAAGCCCGTCGGCAGACTCACGATCGAACGTGGCCGCTGTGTGGGTGTGGAGTGCGACGATGGAAGCCGCTACCGCGCACGTAAGGGCGTCGTGTCCACCATTCACGTCATGCACCTAGTCGAGATGGCGCCTCGCGAGCTCTGGGGCGACGAGTTCTTGGATGTCTTGGATATCTGGCAACCGGAACACGCCATGTTCGCATTCCACTTTGCGCTTTCCGAATCTCCGAGATACGACTCCGCGCTAGGCGGCACGATTGCGCCGTGCGAGGCCTCCATCATGCAGCGTCCCGAGAGCATTTTCGTGCTGAATGCCGACCACGCGCGAGGTGAGCTCAACATCGATGACTACCCGCTGCAAATCGTGCACCCCTCGAATATCGATTCCACGCGCGTGCCGGCCGGGTTCGCGTCGGTGAAGATCGAAGGGACGATGCCATACGCACTGAAGGAGGGTCCGGAGCATTGGGACGCCATCAAGGAACAGGTGGCGGATCAGTTGCTAACGCACTATCTGGCCCACACCAGCAACTTGAGGAAAGAGCACGTTCTTGCGAGAGTCTTGATGAGCCCCTTGGATATAGAGCGGATGAACCCCCACATGTGGCGCGGGAGCGTGCACCAGCGCCTTCGAACGTTCGATAACTATGCGCCGTATCGGCTGCCCATTCCGGGCCTGTATCAGACAGGCGGATGCACGGAAGGCGGTGGTTCGGTCACGGGAGTACCTGGCCGCGCAGCGGCAGCGCTCATTCTCGAGGATGATGGTAAGTCGATTGAGCAAGTGGCCGCGCAATCATCGCGCCGTGCATGAGCGTGCATTGCATCACCGGTGCGACCTGCTAGCACGGAACAGATAGGAACGACGACATGATTACGTATCGTATGTTTGCCGGCGCGGTGGCGATTCTGATCGCCGGATGTTTGATCCTCGCACCGATATCTGAGCCCGGAGCTCAGGCACAGCAAGCCCAATCATCGATAGAAGTGCTCGAGAACGTCGCCGCACATCCGGCCCCGAGTCAGCCGCTGCCCTATAGCCATAGAACGCATCTCGCGCTGGGCCTGCCGTGTGAAACCTGCCATACCAGTCCAGAGCCCGGAGCTCAGATGACGTTTCCGGCGACAAGCACCTGCATGTCTTGCCATCTCGGTGTCGCCACCGACCGCCCGTCGATAATTCGGCTCAAGGAGTATTCGGATTCAGGGGAAATCATCCCTTGGAATCGCGTCTACGCTGTTCTTCCGGGAGTTACTTGGTCACATGAACCACACCTCGCCGCTGGAGTGCAATGTGGTGCTTGTCACGGCGACGTGGCGCAATTCGATGAAATGTCGATGGCGACGAGTGTTACGGCAATGGCGAGTTGCATCAGCTGCCACGAGGCTCATGACGCGCCCATCGACTGCGTCACCTGTCATGCGTGGCCGCAACAGTGAGCCTCTGAGGACCCTCTTGTACGATCACCGTGTCGTCATCGAACAATCGATAGTAAAATCAAGAATCTACGCCGTAAGTTGGAGGCCGTTGCTCCAGAGCGGGAGATACAGTATATGGTATGGGGTATAAGCTTGAGTTTTGGGCCCCCGGACGCTCCAAGATTGTGGAGGATTGGGACGATGAAACGACGAATTCCGATGATCGCTACGGTTGCGTGCTGCGCGGCGGCAACCTTTACGAGCGCGGCGCTGGCGCAACAGGACCGCCGCGACGTGGATCTGCCGGTCGGCGATGCGAAGCCCTTGATCGATGGCATCTGCACGGCCTGCCACCAACTGAGCTTTATCACGAACTCTGTTGGCAACAGCAAAGAGGACTGGAGCAAGCTCATCAGCACGATGATCATGCTGCCCGGCGAGCAACACGATCAGATCACGAGCTATCTCGCCGCGAACTTCCCGAAGGAGGCGGATTCCTACCCGGTCGTGATCGATGGCCCGGTCAAGGTCAGCATCACGGAGTGGCTCGCGCCGACCCTAGGCTCGCGACCGCATGACCCGCTGATCGCGCACGACGGCTCGATCTGGTGGACGGGCCAGTTTGCGAACCGCCTCGGTCGCGTGGATCCGCGGACCGGCGCGATCAAAGAGTATCCGCTGGAGCGGCCGAACTCGGGGCCGCACGGGCTCGTCGAGGACGCCGATGGCAATATTTGGTATACGGGCGTGTCGGGTGCTCACGTCGGCAAGCTTGACCCGGCGACGGGCGATGTGACCGAGTATCCCGTGCCCGAAGGCACACGCGGCCCGCACACGCCGATCTTCGATCAGGATGGCACGCTCTGGTTCACGATGCAGTCTGGTCACGTCGGGCGCATTGTGCCGTCGACGGGTGAACTCACAGTCAAGGCGACGCCGACGTCGGGTACCTATCCTTACGGCATCCAGGTCAACTCGAAAGGCGAGCCCTGGTACGTCGATTTCCGCGGCAACCGTATCGGCCAAATCGATCCCGAAACGTTCACGATCGTCGAGCACGAGCTGCCGAGCGCCGACTCGCGGCCGCGGCGCATCGCGCTCACGCCCGACGACGCGGTCTGGTACACGGACTATCCGCGCGGCCGCATCGGCCGCTTCGATCCTGCGACCGGCGAGATCAAGGAGTGGCTCTCGCCCGGCGGCGAGAAGTCGCGGCCCTACGGCATTGCCTCTGTCGGCAACGTGATCTGGTATACCGAGGCCTACTCGCGGCCGAACATCCTCGTGCGCTTCGACACGGAGAGCGAGGAATTCCAGTCCTGGGTCATCCCGTCGGGCGGCGGCGTCGTGCGCAACATGATGGCCACACCCGAAGGTGATCTCGTGCTCGCCTGCAGCGCCGTGAACCAGGTGGCGCTCGTCGACGTCGAGAGCTGATTTAGTCCAGGACACGGGTTAGAGCTGCATGCCATGCAGCTAGTAGCGCATCCCGCTGGGCATCGGACAATCGAGGCTCGACGCGGCCGGCGCCTCGCCACAAGGCAGCGAACTCCTCCGGAGATCCATAGATTCCGGTCTTGCGGCCCGCTAGATAAGCAGCGCCGAGGGCCGTCGTCTCCATGACGCGCGGCCGCTCGACCGGAATGCCGAGAACGTCCGCTAGAAAAGCGATGAACCAGTCGTTCGCGACCATGCCCCCGTCCACCCGCAGTGAAACGGGTCTCACGCCGTCGGCCGCCATCGCATCGAGCAGATCGCGCGTCTGGTAGCAGGCGGACTCCAGCGCGGCGCGGGCGAGCTCCGCCGGCCCCGTGGCGCGGGTGAGGCCGAAGATCGCAGCGCGCGCATCGGGCTCCCAATAGGGTGCGCCGAGTCCCGTGAAGGCCGGCACGAGGTAGACGCCGGCATTGGTCGTGAGCCCTCGAGCCAGGCCTTCCGTATCCGCGGCACGTTCGATGATGCCGAGCCCGTCGCGGAGCCACTGCACGGTAGCGCCGGCAGCGAATATCGAGCCCTCCAAGCCGTACGTCGCCTCACCGTCGAGCTGATAGGCCACCGTGGTCAGCAGGCGGTGGCGTGAAGCGACGATTTGCCCGCCGGTGTTCAGCATAATGAACGCGCCGGTACCGTAGGTGCCCTTGATCGACCCCGGCTCGAAGCAGCATTGGCCAATGGTCGCGGCCTGCTGATCGCCGGCGACGCCGAAGATGGGCACCGGCCGGCCGAAATAGGCGGCATCCGTTTGGCCGTAGTCGGCGGCGCAATCCCGAATGTCCGGCAACAGCTCTCCGGGTATCCGGAAGATCTCGAGCAGCCGCGCGTCCCAGGCACGGGTGCGCAGGTTGTAGAGGCTCGTCCGGCTCGCGTTGGTCGCATCCGTGGCGTGCACGCGTCCGTTGGTGAGGCGATAGACGAGGAAGCTGTCGACCGTGCCGAAGGCCAGCTCGCCCATCGCGGCGCGGTTGCGTGCGCCGTCCACGTGATCCAGCAGCCAGGCGAGCTTGGTCGCCGAGAAGTAGGGATCCAGCAGCAGGCCCGTGCGCTCGCGCAGCTCGGCCTCGAGCCCGGCCGCTTTGAGCGCTGCGCACGCCGGCGCAGTGCGCCGGTCCTGCCAGACGATCGCGTTGTAGATGCCCTTGCCGGTGCGACGGTCCCATACCAACGTGGTTTCGCGTTGATTGGTGATCCCGACCGCCGCGACCCGATAGCCCTGAGCCTCGGCCGCCTCGAATGCCTGCCGCGCCACATCCAGGGTCGTGGTCCAGATGGTCTCCGGATCGTGCTCGACCCAACCGTCGGCGGGGAAAACTTGCGCGAACTCCCGCCGGGCAGCGCTGACGGGCATTGCCGCCGCGTCGAACGCGATCGCACGGCTGCTGGTCGTGCCCTGATCGATGGCGAGGACGGCAGCTCTGTCGGGCATCGGATGAGTGTTCCTCTATCTATGCAGCGTCAGCGTGTTCGGTGCCGTATGGCCTCGGGCTCGTCGCCGCCGAGCCGGCGCGACAGGTCGGCCGCCTCGACGGGACTGAAACGCAGCCCGAGCTTCGAGCGGCGCCACAGGATGTCTTTCGCGGTCCGCGCGAACTCACTCTTCAACAGGTAGTCCACCTCCGCCGCGTACAGATCGTGGGCGATAGGCTCGCCGAGCGCTTTGACGCCGCTCGCCGTCCCCAGGATTGCTTCGATGCGCGTGCCGTAGGCGCGCAACATTCTGTCCAGAGTGCGCCTGTCCAGCCAGGCGTAGCGGGCGCGCATCTCGGCCGCAAATCGAACGAAGTCCGCCGCTTCGATGTCGCCGCCCGGCAGGGGCGCCGTCGCGGTCCAGCCGGGACGCGAGCCGCCGAGCGCCGCCTGCAGCTCGTTGACGGCTTTCGCTGCAAGCGCACGGTAGGTCGTGAGCTTGCCGCCGTAAACCGTCAGGCACGGCGGGCGATGGGGCCCGGCGTCGATGTCCAGCACGTATTCGCGGCTGACTGCGGACGCGGCCTTGCCCGCCTCATCGATCAGGAGTCTGACGCCCGAGTAGGTCGACACCACGTCACTGGCAACGACGGGCTGGCGCAAATAGCGGTTGACGCAGTCGATCAGATAAGCCTGCTCGGCGCTCGACATCGTCGCCTCGTCTTGCATCGATTCGTGCGGCGTTTCCGTCGTGCCGATGAGCGTGAAGTCTCGCTCATAGGGAATCATGAAGACGATACGCGAGTCTTCGCCCTGCAAGACGTAGGCCTGGTCGCCGGCAAACAGGCGCCGCGTCACGAGGTGACTGCCCTTGACGAGCCGCACTCGCCGCGCCGGCATCTGCGACGTACGGGGCGTTCTTATCGTGTCAACCCAAGGGCCGGTCGCGTTGACCACTGCGCGCGCCCTGATCGGCTGCGCCTGATCGCCGGCGTGATCGATCCGGACCCGCCAGGCCTCACCGTCGTGCTCGGCTGCGACGACTTGGGTGCGCGTCAGGATTCGAGCGCCGCGCTCGGCAGCGTCGACGGCGTTGAGCACGACGAGCCGCGCGTCGTCGGCCCAGCAGTCCGAGTATTCGAAAGCGGCGCGCAGGCCGGTGGCCAGCGCGCCGCTGGCCTCGTGTGTCCGCAGATCGATGCGCCTCGAGCCCGCCAAATGCTTGCTGCCGCCCAAGTGGTCGTACATGAAAAGGCCGACACGCAGCAGCCATACGGGCCGCATGCCACCGACGTGCGGTAGCACGAAACGCATCGGCCGTACAACGTGCGGCGCGATGTTCAGCAGGATCTCTCGCTCTTTGAGCGATTCGCGCACCAGCCTGAAGTCGCCGCGCTCGAGATACCGCAGTCCGCCGTGGATGAGCTTGGTGCTCGCCGAAGATGTGCCCGAAGCGAGATCCGACTGCTCACACAGCGTCACACGAAAGCCGCGGCCCGCTGCATCCCGCGCTATGCCGGCACCGTTGATGCCGCCGCCGATGACGACGATGTCCTGCAGGTCGGTAGGCGCACTCACGGTGGGCTGCTCGACTTCCACTTCGGTGGTCCTTGCGCCGGCTCATGGCCGAAGGCGGGCATCCTCAAAGCAGCTCCTGGGGTTCCAAGCACCTGTTATAGCAGAGCGGATTGCCGAATCTAAGCGGTCGGGAAGACGACCGGTAGCCGTGACCCCAAATCTACTTGACGCCCGTCGAGGAATTCGCCGATGATCTTTTGCATACCTCAGCAGGTCCCGTTTCGCTGAGAACAACTAAAAGCAATGATCCCCGGAGGTGACTATGTACCGCTCATCACTGACGCTCATGGCAACCTGTGCGCTGTTGCTCACGGTGCAGCCTGGACCGCAGGGCCAACCTGCGGCGCAAACGCAGACCCCGCAGATCGAGACGACGCTGGTAGATGGCACCGACAACGTGTACATCTTCCGTTACGGTGGCCGCCAGTCGATGTTCATCGTCACCGACGAGGGCGTGATCGCGACCGATCCCGCCGGGTACGGCGTGCCGGACGCCGGGGATACCTATGTCGCGGAAATCAGGAAGGTGACCTCCCAGCCGATCAGATACTTGATTTACAGCCACCACCACTTCGACCACATTGCGGGCGGCGCCCCGTTGAAAGCGGCCGGCGCGCGTGTCCTCGCGCACCGAAAGGCCGTCGAGCGCCTGACCGCGCTGGACGATCCGAACACGGTGCTTCCCGATGAGGCGATCGACGACCAGCGGACCATCACGCTGGGCGGCACCACGCTCGAGCTCACCTACGTGGGGCTGAATCACTCCGACAGCACGCTGGTCATGCGTCTGCCGCAGGAGCGGATCGTGTTCGTCGTGGATCTGCTCCCGGTCGGGACGGTGCCAGGTCGCGGCCTGATCGATTTCTATCCCCTCGAAGCGGAAGCGGCCATCGAGCGGATACTCGCGATGGACTGGGACCGTTTGATCCCGGGTCATCCCGGAGCGGGGAGCCGCCTCGGGACGAAGCAAGACGCTCAGGACCAGCTTACGTTCCTGCGGGACGTTTCGGCCGCAGTGAAGGCGGAGGCGCAACAGGGGCGATGCTGGGAGCCGGCTGAGAGCACGATGCAGATCCCGAAGTACGCGAGCTGGCCCGGCTACGAGGCCAACCTGCAATTCGCGTTGCGGCGCTACTGCGCGCTCTGGGGTCGCGGCACGTAAAGACATGGAGGACGGGGCCACAGGATCCTGGCCCCGAACCTCGCGGCCTGCATTGCGCCCGATCTTGGCGGCAACCGCGTCGAGCCGGCGATCTTCGCCGGCTGGTGACCTTTCTACCAGACCCTCGGCCAGGGCTTGCCCACGAGAAACGCGGGGTTGGCGCCCTCGCGCGGCGTGTACTTCTGGACGCGCCCGGTTCTGACCTCCGAGGTGTAGAGATTCCCGTCCATGTCCGTGTGGAAGCCGTGCACGCCCCACATGCAGCCCTGGCAGTCGCCGAACGTGCCCCATGAATAAATGAAGGTGCCGTCGGCGGTGTAGCCGTTGAGCTTGCTCGAGCCCTGATCGGCCGCCCAAAGCACGCCGTCATCGCCCATGTAGATGTCGTGAATGTTCATCGGCGGGCGCGGACCCATGCTCCATTGGTCCAGGAAGTTGCCGTTCTCGTCGAATACTTGCACGCGGCCGTTGTTGCGGTCGTTCACGAAGACCTGCCGTGTGACCGGATTGACCGCGATGCCGTGCACGCTATTGAAATAGCCGGGACGCTGTTCGTTGGGCGGCGTGCCTTTCATGCCCCATTCCATGAGCTTGTTGCCGTCCATGTCGTACTTGATCACGCGCGTGTTGTCGTAGCCGTCGGCCAGATAGAAGGTATTTTCGTCCATGAACGCGATGAACGTCGGCCGGGCGAAGTGGTTATCGTCGTTACCGGGCTCGCCGGGCGTGCCGAGCGTCAGCAGGCGTTCTTTGCCGTCATTGCTGAACTTGCTGACGAAGTGCGCGTCCGCGTCCACGATCCAGACGTGCTTTTCCGGGTCATAGGGGCTGATCTCGATGTCATGCGGCCGGCCCCAGATGCTGTCCCACTGCGACCAGTCTTCAATCATGTTGCCTTCGCGATCGAACACGACGATGACGTGCTCCCATCGCCAGTCGATACCCGCGCGGCCGTCGCTGCCGTCGGCGTTTGCCCTGCCGTAGCTGGGGGTGGCGCTGGACGATTCGCGCAAGGGCACGCGGCCGCCGACCGGGTACTTGACGCCAGGCCCAATCTCAGGCAGCCAGGTCGTTTGGAGGTTTTGCGGAAGCACGGGCAGCTCGCCTTTCTGCGCCACGAGGATGCGGTCGGGGCTCTCCACGAAGACATCGGTGGCCTGCGACCAGGTCCACCCCTCATGGTCGGGAAGGCTTTCGGCCAGCGGTTTCGGCCAGCCCGGCACCGGGTCGTACGGCCCGAACACATCTTGCCCGCCCTTGAGGCCGGGGACCGCGGCGAACCCGGCACGGGGCACCTGCGCCTGTTCTCCCTCAGCGCCACCCCGCCCGCAAGCCGCCAGGGTTACGGCGCATACGGCGATGCCGACAGCCGTGGTCGTGAGCTTTCGGTGTTTCATATCGAGATACCCCCAGCGAATTTCGAATCGTTCTATAGATCTGCCGTCGGTCGCGCTACGCCGCTTCTCGCAGGGCGGGGCCCGGCAGACCGCTACGCGCCAACCTACGCCCACCGCATCTTTGCGTCAAACGTAGGCGCCGCGGCGCGGCGCAGCCACTCAGGCGAAAAGCGCCAACACCCTGTTGAGCGCATTGAGCCCCGCCGGTGTTGCTGCGAGCGTCTCCGGCTCGCTAGCGAGCCAGCCCTGCTCGATGGCGGCGGTGACGGCCCCGCGCATGGGCTCGAGCGTGAGCCCGGTCCGCTCGGCCAGCAAGGCGTGCGGCACGCCTTCGGTCAGGCGCAGCGCGTTCATGAGGAACTCGAGCCGAAGTACTTCAGCGCGTTCGACCCGATCGACGCTCACGCATTCGGCCTGACCGGCGCTGGCCCGGTAGCTCCGCGGATTGCGCAGGCGCGCGCGGCGCTCGATCGTGCCGTCCGGTCGCGTGAGCTTGCCGTGCGCGCCTGCACCGAGGCCGACGTAGTCGCCGAACTGCCAGTAATTGAGATTGTGCCGGCAGCGCCTGCCGGATTGCGCATAGGCCGAGACTTCATAACGCGTGTAACCATGGCGCGCGAGCAGCTCGCGGCCGGCTTTTTCGATGGCGGTGATGAGCTCGTCGTCCGGCAGCGGGGGCGGGCGCCGATGAAACGCCGTGTTCGGCTCGAGCGTGAGCTGGTACCAGGACAGATGCTCGGGCCCGAGGGCGATCGCCTGCTCGAGATCGGCGATTGCGCCCGTGAGATCGTCCTGCGGCAGGCCGTACATGAGATCCAGGTTTACATTGTCGAAGCCGGCCTCGCGCGCGAGCGCAACTGCGTGGCCGATCTCGCTCACGCCGTGGACGCGGCCGAGCGCTTCGAGCTGGCGGCTCCGAAAGCTCTGCGCGCCGACCGAGAGGCGGTTGACCCCGGCGGCGCGATAGGCTGCGAATCGCTGCGCTTCGGCAGTGCCCGGATTCGCCTCCAGCGTGATCTCGCAGTCGACTTGCAGGCGCAGCCGGGCGCGAATGCCGTCGAGCAGTCGCGTGATCGCGGGACCACTGAAGAGGCTCGGCGTGCCGCCGCCGATGAAGATGCCGAGGACCACCCGCCCGGCGACCAGCGGCAGCTCGAAGTCGAGATCGCGCAATACGGCGTCGATGTAGTCCGCATCGGCGAGAGCGCCGCGAAGCTCGAACGAATTGAAGTCGCAGTACGGGCACTTGTGCACGCACCAGGGTAGATGCACGTAGAGCGCGAGCGGGGGCGGGTTCGTTATCGACATCGGCGGCGGCATTTCGCCGCGCCTGCACGCAAGTTCGTTCTTTGTCTCAACAGCCTGCTACACACCGTCCCCGCCCATCGAACTCCATCGTGCGTCCGCTGATGGCGAGGTGAACCGGTGGCTCCAGCTGCTCGATGAGCGCGGCCGTGCGAGATTGCGGTCGCAGCCTCCCGCCTTCCGTCGCAGACTCGTTCACATGCGTGAGGATCACTGACACGGGTTGGACGAGCTCGTTGATCACATGTGCCCCGGAGAAGTAAATGCCAGGGTTGTTCCCGAGATTGAGCACGGCGAGGTTGGCGCGGTGGTATTCGTTGACGACCGTTCTCATCTCGGAATGGATGCCGGTGTCGCCCGAGAGATAGGCGGTGAGCCCGTTGGTGAACTTGACGACGAATCCGGTGGCGGGGCCGTACTCGAGGGCGGCGCCATCGGCTTCGAGCGCCGCACGTCGCGCCTCGGAGAGCAGTGCAGGCGGGGCGTTGTTCACGTGCGACGCGTACACAATCGTGATCTCCACGCCCTGCGCTGCATCAGCCGTGTTCGCGACGAACACGCCGCCCAAGTCGATGCTGGAAGTGCAGGCCGCCTCGACAGGAACGGTCGCGGCAACGGGTTGCGGGCAGACGTCCAGGGATCGGTTCCCCATGCCCTGAACCCTGCTGGCCACGAACCCGGCCATGGCGCGGGTCGTTACGAGCACGGCGTTTTTCGCGACGACTGCCTCGGCAGTCATGGAGTTCGGCGCGGGCACGCGTTCCGAGTCTGCGCAGGTGCCGGCACCCACGGCCCGGAGCCTACGATCGCCCAGATGATCCCCATGCATGTGGCTCAGCAGCACGAGGTGAATGTCGCCGAGCCTGGAATCGTCGCCGGCGGTGAGGTTGTGGGCCGGGTCGTAGAGCAGGCGTACGCCTGTTGGGTCCTCGAACACGATCGCTCGATCGTTCGCGCAAAGCTCGCCGGGGTGAGAGCCGATCGGCGTGATGCTCACGTTCTGGGCCAACGCCGGTAGAGCGGTAAGTGTGAGGGCGAGGGTTGCACACGCCGTTTCCATGTCTTCGCCTCCAGACATCCAGTAGTCGGTATTCGGGCCTCCGGTAAGCTATAGCATGCTCTGGAGAGGGGGCGCCACCCGCGCGGAAGCTCCATTCACCTGCATGATAGGATTATTGAAGCGGATACAATCGGAAAAAGTCTGCGATTCGGCCGATCGAATATCGGTGAAATCGATGCAAATGTGGTCAGCATTGATCGAAAAGTACAACGTGCCTTTGCCGGGCTTCGGCGTCCGGGGCGCCGACATCGATCGCAACGGCGTCGTGTGGGTCGCACTCGGCAGTGGCCATCTGGGAGAGTTCGACCGCCGTAAATGCACGGGGCCGCTGAACGGCCCTGATGCCACCGGAGATCACTGCCCCGAGGGCTGGACCTTCCATCCGCTACCGGGTCCGGCATTTTCGAATCATCCAGGCTTCACCGTGGAATCGAGCTACTACGCCTGGGTCGATCAACACGATACCCTCGGTCTCGGCGCCAACGTTCCGATCGCTACGGGAAATCAGTTTGACGGCGTGCACGCGCTGGTGGACGGCGAGTTCGTCACCTTGCGCGTCCCGTATCCGCTGGGTTTCTTCACCAAGGGGTTCGAAGGACGCATAGACGACGCACAAGCCGGTTGGAAGGGCCGCGGCCTGTGGGTCCCGAGCGGAGATCGCACGCCCTGGCACAAGGAAAATGGTGTCGGCAGCATGCCCCTCGTGGTGCACTTTCAGGTGCGTCCTGATCCGCTGGCCAAATAGATGAGACTGCCCGCTACTGAAAACTTATCAGCAGATTGCCGATCTTTGTTTCAGTAGCCCGCCTTGAGCGCGACCACGGACCTGCAGGACATCGTCATCATCGGCGGCGGCATCAACGGTGCCGGTATAGCACGGGATGCGGCGAGCCGTGGATTGCGCGTTACGTTGTGTGAGCAGTCCGATCTCGCCTCGGGCACCTCGTCGGCGAGCACCAAGCTCATTCACGGTGGACTGCGATGTCTCGAGCATGGCGATTTCAGGCTCGTACGGGAATCGCTCAAAGAGCGAAAGGTGCTGCTCGAGATCGCGCCGCACGTGGTCCGGCCAATACGTTTCGTGCTGCCGCACGTCGGTGGCATGCGGCCCGCATGGCTGTTGCGGCTCGGCCTTTTTCTGTACGACCACTTAGACTACCGCAACAGCCTGGCGAGCTCGAGGCGTATGGATCTGCGGACACACCCGGCCGGCGCCCCATTGGCGACCGACCTGCGCGTCGCCTTCGAGTACTCGGGATTGCTGGGCCGACGACGCGCGACTGGTCGTGCTCAACGCTGTTGACGCTGCCGAACGCGGCGCTCGAATCCTGACGCGCACCAAAGTCGTTGCCGGCGACCAGGCTTACATCTTCCAGGGCGATGACTCGCGTGTCATCTTTGCGATTCCCTATGAGCAGGACTTCACGCTAATCGGCACGACGGAAGCGCCGCACGAGTCGATGCAAGATCCGGCGACGATGTCCGGAGCGGAACGGGCCTACTTGATCAACTTCGTCAACCGCTACTTGCGGCAACCCGTCGGTGCCGATGATGTGCTTTCAACGTACTCGGGCGTCAGACTGTTGCTCGATGAAGCGGGGAAGGCAGCGTCCGCAGTCAGCCGCGAGTACGTGCTGGATATTGACGCCGGGCCGAGTCGCCCGCGGTATTGGCAGTTTACGGCGGCAAGCTGACGACTTACCGCGCACTTTCGGAAAAGGCGGTAAACAAGCTGCAGCCCGCGCTCGGCAGCTCGCGCCTCGACTGGACCGCGGCAGCCGCGCTGCCCGGGGGCGACATCGACAAGGCGGACTTCGATCGATTTGCTGCTGAAATGCGCACCCGGTACGCCTGGCTGGACACACACACTCTGCACAGAATGTTGCGCGCTTACGGCACACGCATCGAAACAGTCCTGGGCACGGCGAGCTGCATCGAAGAGCTCGGCGGGCATTTCGCCTGCGGTCTGCATGTCGCGGAAGTAGACTACATGCTAAGCCACGAGTTCGCGCAAACGGCGGAAGACATCCTGTGGCGCCGCTCGAAGCTTGGGTTGCGTTTCAATTCCAACGAGGCGGCGGACCTGGTGCGCTGGCTGGGCGGCGACGAGGTCGAGGCGATACAGCGCCCAGCACGAATGAAACACTAATCCGATGCCCGACCGAGATGCCGTCCTCGCCATCGACCAGGGCACGACCAGTAGTCGCGCCATTGTCTTCGATGCTGCGGCGAAGCCCGTTAGCGCAGCTCAGCGCGAGTTCGCGCAGATCTACCCCGCGGACGGTTGGGTCGAGCACGATCCGGAAGTCATCTGGGCCACGACCCTGGACGTGGCGCAGAAGGCATTCGAGGCGGCCGAGGCCAAGGGCTATCGAGTCGCTGCAATCGGGATCACCAATCAACGTGAAACCACGTTGGTCTGGGATCGAAGGTCTGCAAAAGGAATCTATAACGCGATCGTCTGGCAGGATCGGCGAACGGCGCCGGCGTGCGCAGCGCTCAAAACGGCCGGGCTCGAGGCCGAGCTGCGCGAGCGCACGAGCCTGTTGCTGGATCCCTATTTCTCGGCAACCAAGCTCGCCTGGCTTATGGATCACGTGGACGGCGCGCGCAGCCACGCCGCGAAGGGCGATTTGGCTTTCGGCACGGTCGATAGCTTCCTCATCTACCGTCTCACGAATGGCCGCGTGCATGCCACGGATGCGACCAACGCGAGCCGGACCAGTCTCTACAACCTGCATACGCGTACCTGGGACGAGCGCTTGCTCGAGGTATTCCGGATACCCGAGCAACTTCTGCCGGACATTCATGACTGCGCTGCCGACTACGGTCAAACTGACGCGGCCTATTTTGGTCGGCCGCTACCCATCTTCGGCGTCGCCGGCGATCAGCAGGCTGCGACTATCGGCCAATGCTGCTTTGAGCCGGGATCGATCAAGAGCACCTATGGCACCGGCGCGTTCATCGTGCTGAACACCGGTGAGCAGGTTGTCGATTCCCGCCATCGTCTGCTGACCACCGTAGCCTACCAGCTCGACGACAAGGCGACGTACGCTTTGGAGGGCTCGATATTCGCTGCCGGCGCCACCGTGCAGTGGCTCCGTGACGGGCTCGGCGTCATCGAGCACGCCGCGGATACCGAAGGCCTGGCTCGCGGGCTAACGACCAATGCCGGCGTCTATCTGGTGCCGGCTTTTACCGGACTGGGCGCACCCTATTGGGAGCCTGATGCACGCGGCGCGATCTTCGGGCTCACGCGCGCCACGGGACCGGCGGAGCTCGCTCGCGCCGCGCTGGAGTCCGCTTGCTATCAGACGCGCGATCTGCTCGATGCCATGGCAGCCGACGGCATACGGCCTATGTCATTGCGGGTGGACGGCGGCATGGTGGCGAATGACTGGTTCATTGCATTTCTAACGGAGGTTCTCGGAATCCCGGTTGAGCGGCCGCGAGTCATGGAGACGACCGCCCTCGGAGCGGCCTATCTCGCAGGACGAGAGGCCGGAATCTATGGGCGCCTGGAAGAGTTCGCTGCCTTATGGCAAGGCGATTGCCGCGTCGAGCCCCGTTTGTCGCCGACCGAGCGGGAAGCGCTGCTAGCCGGCTGGCGCTCGGCGCTGGCGCGCATCGTGTCAGAGGAGCGATAGCGGTTGAGCTAAATCGCGTTTGAAAGCGCTCATCAAATGGGAGCGAGCCGACGCCCGAACGGTGTAAAATCCTGTGCGAGGCCGACAGAGCAACTTACGTAATACGCACCGGAGCACTCATGCAGAAGATTTCAATCGCGGCCGCGATCGCATTCGGCCTATGCGCTACGGCGGCGACCGCCCAAGGTACGCTCGAGACCGATGAGGAAAAGACGCTGTACGCATTGGGCATCGCGCTCGGCTCCAATATCAGGCCATTCGCATTGTCGGCTGACGAGCTCTCGATCGTCGAGTCCGGGGTCAGAGACTCCGTGCTCGGCAACGAGCCTAAAGTCGATATGGAGGTCTACGGTCCGATGATCGAAGCGCTCGCGAGCTCCCGCGCCTCGGCCCGTTCGGCGGCAGAGAAGGAAGCATCGACGGCGTTTCTTGCCGAGATGGCGCAGGAGGCAGGCGCAGAGCGAAGCGCTTCGGGCGTGATCTACATTCCGATTACGGTGGGCACGGGCGCGAGCCCGACGGCTGCGGACACGGTCCGCGTGCACTATCACGGCACGCTGCGCGATGGCACCGTGTTCGACAGCTCCGTGGAACGGGGTGAGCCGATATCGTTCCCCCTGAACGGCGTTATTCCGTGTTGGACCGAGGGCGTGCAGAAGATGATGGTCGGTGGCAAGAGCAAGCTCGTGTGCCCGTCGGATACGGCCTACGGCGACGCCGGGCAAGGCCCGATTCCCGGTGGTGCCGCGCTCGTGTTCGAAGTCGAATTGCTCGGGATCGAATAGCCGGGCGCTCGTAAAGGGCAAAAACAGGGCGGCGAAGGTCCCGGAAACAGCGGCGCAAAGGGCTGCGCCCGTCGTATTGCGCAGATCAGGCACCTAACCGATGGATTCTGCGCAAGCGAGGGAAGCTACTCCCAGAGTTTCAACCGAGCGACCGACAGCAGCCGGCAGGCTCGACGCCGTGAAAACCCTCGCTGCCGCGCATAATCGACCTGACGCCGTCTCATCGCCGTGCTCACCACTTTTTTTTCGAGATCTCCTTCATCACGTCGATCTCCGGATCGCGCTCCGCCAGCATCTTCTTCAGCCGCGTGTTCTCGGCCTCGAGCTCGCGCAGACGGCGGACATCCGCGACGTCGAGCGTCCCGTAGCGCTTGCGCCAGCTGTAGATCGTCTGCCCGCTCACGCCGTGTCGCTTCGCAACTTTCGGCACCGACTCAGCGGTGGCCTCGCGCAGAATCCGGACCATCTGATCTTCGGTAAATCGGCTCTTCTTCATGGCTCCCTCTCATCCCCTGGGAGCCATCCTCTCAAGTTTCAGCTGGTCCGAAAATCACCGGGCAGGTCACCACCCTTATCGGCGGGTTGGTCGTGAAAGCAAGGGTATCTGATGGCTCCCCGATGGCGGCATGTCAACTAGTGGTGGACATTCTGTCTACTAGGTGTTTACAATCTCTTCATGATCGACAGGGCTTCCATTAGGCACAGAGGCATCAGAGCGTTCGTGGAACGCGGCGTCACACGAGGGCTGCCCGCATTTCTGGCTCAGCGGATTTGCGCTAGGCTAGCTGTCTTGGAGGAAATGGCGAAGATTGGTGATCTTCCACCAACCTACAATGCCCATCAACTAAGGGGCGCTAGAAGAGGGACCTGGTCGATTAGTGTAAACGGACCGTGGAGGCTTACCTTCAAGTTCCGCAAGGAAGCGGTATTTGATCTGGATTTAGAGCAGTACCACTAATGGATTCTTGAAATGATTCTTGGAGAAAACAATGTTGCATTCGCCTGTACACCCTGGAGCTGTGCTTAGCGATGTGTTGGACGATATGGGTATTAGCGTGACGAAGGCTGCGTCTGATCTCGGGATCAGTAGACAGATGTTGTCTGGGATCTTGAATGGGCGTAAGCCCATTACTTCGGATATGGCAGTAAGGATTGGACACTATATTGGCAACGGGCCCGACGTCTGGGCAAAGATGCAGACTTCATTCGATCTGGTCGAGTCTCAGCGTAACATGCGCGATGTGATCGCGAATATTCCTAAGGCGAGCGAGGCTAGACTCGGGTGAAGAAATAAATTGGACCGATTTCGAAATGGCTTTGCGCAACGAGTTCGGTATCGGCTATCAGACCGTGAAGCTCATCGTATTGGCCTTTTGCAGTATGGTCTTGCCCCGTTTCCGTGGACGGTTTAGGACTTGGGTTAGCCCCCGAGGTGTCTACGATTCCGTGGGAAGTCCAAGCACTAGAGCTTTGTGTTCACGTACGCGGGGGAGCCGCTACAGCGCTTCAACCATCACGCATGGCGGAGAGCTCGGCGTCGCGCGGGCCTGCCTATGGTCCGCGTGCACGATCTTCGGCATACGTTCGGTCATCGGCTTCGCGCCGCTGGCGTGAGTTTCGAGGATCGCCAGGATCTGCTCGGGCATCGCTCGGGCCGAATCACCACCCACTACAGTGCGCCGGATATCGCACGGCTGTTGGCCGCTGTGAACTCGATTTGCGAGCCACAGCAGACGACCGTTTTGCGAATAGTTCGGCCGGTTGCCGGCGGGAATCCGGCACCGTCCGGCAAAATTCCGGCAGTAACGCGTCCGGCAAAAAGCAGGGGCCGGGTGCACTGACGCTAACTGAATGAAGCTATAGGGAAAATGACTGGTCGGGGTGAGAGGATTCGAACCTCCGGCCCCTGCCTCCCGAAGACAGTGCTCTACCAGGCTGAGCTACACCCCGAATTTGCAAAATACGCAATAGAATCAATCATATAAAGCACAGCTTCGGGAGAGCTGGCCGAGGTCTCGATTCTTCTTGCGTGACTTTTGCGTGACTTACAATGCGAAGGACGGTTTGGAGCCCAGGTTTGCACACTCGCTCCGCCGCTTCGATCAGCCGCACGATGTCCGGCGCCGAATAGTGCGTCGTTATACGCGCTGACCGATGGCCTAGCAAGTCCTGACGTTCCTCAAAAGGCACGCCCGCCGCCTGTGGCCGAACGTGTGCTTGAGATCGTGGATTCTGACGTGGGGCAGCCCTGCTCTTGCGCGCGCTTTCTTCCATGAAGTCGTCGTCATCCGCGTTAGAGGGTGTCCCTTGTACGTAAACACGTACTTTGGGTGCTGCCCCCGTTGACGTTCTACGACGGTCCGCGCCACCTCATTCAATACCACGATGCGTTCCTCGCCGTTCTTCGCAAGCCATTCTGGGATAATGAAGAGTGTCGTTTCGAGTTCCGGAACTCGCACTTCCCAGTCCCACCGAAGCTCACACACTTCCTTCTGGCGCGTGCCGGTATTGACCTTAAAGAGCACCATCCGCTCCAGATGCTTCGGTAACTGAGGAAACAGCTCCCATTGCTCCTGCCAACTCAGCGGATAGGGTTTCCTCCCAAGCCCCGTCATCATCTGAATCAGCGGTGGAGCTGCGAGCCACGACAATCCATTCTCATCCCGCCAAACCCTCGCAGCCAGATTCAGCACCCTCCTTACGGTGGCGAGCTCCTTGTTGATAGTGCCCACCGCCATTCCCATCTTCAAACGCGTTGTCTTGTAGTCTGACAACGAATCGTTGTGTATCCGCTCGAGCGGTAATCGCCCGATGTGGGGCATCACTGCGTTTAGCGCATACACGTCACGATCCACCGAACGTTTGTGTTGGTTCTCTCGAAGATACTTTT